>JACZWC010000006.1 GCA_022572355.1 Bacteroidota bacterium
TACTTTTTGTTCCATAGTTGTTGTTACTTTCCAAGGCATGATAATTTGTTTTTTTTTACAAATTACTAGTCTTAAAAGTGTAAACTATGTCCCTTTAACTTTGTAAAGCATGTCCCTTTATCATACCGAACTGGGGATAACGGTCCGGGTATGGCGCGTAGGGATTAATGGAAACGGATTTGTCCGCCAAAACCAGAGCTGTTTAGGAACGCAAAGATAATATTTACTCGTCTGCCCTATGAGCTATACCCATTGTTGCCAGCATGTGCCTATTCGTCAATTCGTTTTAAAGATCCGTTGACAAAATGCAAACTGTAGCCAAACCCGTAATACCAATGTTCAGAAGTCCCATATTTAGTTGTAGTCTTGTCAGTCCAAAATGGAATGTTCCAGGCCATTCTACACATTTCTTTTGTCATTCCAATCTTCACTTTTCCTGACGCGATTAATTCACCGTTGGCTTGACCAAATTTATTAATACATGCAGTTCTGTGTTTAGCCTGTGCTACTCTTTCCTCTTCCTTTTTTAACTGCTCTTCTCTGATCCTTTTTGCTTCTACAGTAGCTTGTTCTAGCTTTTTATGACGTTCGCGTTCTAAGTACAGATCATATAGAATAAATGTGTGATAATTGCTTTTATCCTCCATAACTTCCATCGCAATTATTTGCCCTACTTCATTTTTAAGCAGATGATACAATACATGATTTTCACTAGAATTGTTTTCTACTTGTCCTCTCTTCAATAAGGTAACTTCAGTGCAAGTCCATAAGCTCCCTTTCTCAATTGTTAATTTATTCCCAGTTAAAATGTCCCGATGATATTTTGTGTAAAATGGCGGTTCCATACAGATTATTCGCTTCCCTTCATAAATTTGCTTCTGCTTAACGAAATATGGAACTAGTGTCATTCTTTCCAGTCGGGAGCAATAAAGAAAGTCTTCATTTTTATCATTCTTAAGGAGGAATATTACTTGTACTCTTTTCCATGATAATCCCAAAGCATCTCGGTAATTCTGGATGAACATGTCACCCTCACCCCGCCTTTTAAATTCATAGTATTGATCATGCATTTGTTGCCAGATGCTATCCAACTGCTTTTCATAAATCACGTCTATCACGGTATAATAGTTACCACCTACTTCTTTAGCATCTGAACTAACACCTATCTTATCGTTTCCCTTTGTTGCGGAATAATAATGGTGAGGTTTGTAAATAATGGTAGCTAATTTGTCATAATGAGGCTGAGTCAATTCACTACTATTGAAAGACCTTTTTAATACTTTCTCTGCCTTGATGATCTGAAGAGAGTCTGTAAACAAAAAGCCAAACTGCCCCGACCCCTGATCACCACGTGTCGGGTTGGATATTGGCGGGATATAAAATTTGAGTCCCACATATTGATAGTAATCAATCAACTGTCCTTGTTCTGAGTATCTTTTCAAACTATCGTAAGGAGCAGGTTTTAATACAGTTTTTTCGATCTTCTCTTTATTCAGATTTCCAACGGTTATCTGAGCATTGAGAATGTTATTTGCAGCTAACAAGAGTAATAGAATAACGGAACGGTTCATTTTATTTACGTTACGTGAATGACAACATTAGCATTTTGACATTGCGAATTATTTCATCATGTGGTTTTTGCTCTTGAGTCATTTGATTAAAACATTGGAACGCTCTTAATTGTTGAGCAAAGTCTTTACAAATCGTAACTAAATGCAATGCCATATTAACTGAATCGGTTTCTTCTGGACCTGGATAGATATTTGAATTTCTTGTCGGCATTAAATCGGCTAGCGTTGAATTTATATTCTGATTATTGTATCCAAGAGCCATGATTTGCGTGTATGTTATTTCCGCCAAATCTTGTTTAGATAACCCCGTTCTTGTAATATTTTCTCCGTCAATCTTTTCCATTACCGATGGAATGATTAGGTCTCTTACTTCATGTAATAGAGACTCATAAGGGAAAGTTTGATCGTAATTATAGTCCATTTTTATCAGGTCAGATGTATTCAAATTTTTCTAAGGCATTGCTGGCAACTTACTGTAAAGCGTAATAAATATACCGAATTAGGGGTGATAATTACAGGATAAGCGCAGATTCTCACCTGCCTGCCCTTAAGAACTAGGCACAAAAAAACCCCGCACTTATGTGTAAGCACGGAGTTTAACAGGACTAGAAAATTTTACTTTTTCTCTTTTGTGTCATCGGCTTTCACTGCTGCTTTTGCAGTAGAACCACCTTTTTTGCAGCATCTTTTCTTTGCATAAGAGCAAGACTTACCATCTTTAGCTGATGCTGTAGATGAGCCTTTTTTGCAACAAGCCTTTTGCTTTTTCGTGCACTTCTTGGCTTTGGTACAGTCCTTTTTGCAATTCTCATCGCATTTATGACCGCCTTTGCAGTCACCACAGGTAATTCCTGCTTTTGTGCTGATTTTCTCAGCTGGTGAAGCATATGCAGTTCCGATGAATGCGAAGAGGGCAAATGCCAACAATAAATTTTTCATGATTTGGAAGTTTAATTAAGGTTTATTTACAAGTCTATAACGATCAAAGATAGCAAATATTATGCCGGTTATTAATGAGATGAGCCTCACATTAAATTCACAACTCTTGTTTCTTAATATGCTAATGGGCTTGAGTCCTCCCTTCTCGTCCACCGAAGTGCGAGGCACGAAGGTGGATTAAAATTCGGCCACTACTGTGCGGCATCCTCTTACTGCCTGATCCACATCAACCAGAATTTTGACGTCCACAGGTAGATAAAGATCTACACGTGAGCCAAATTTTATAAACCCAAGCTGGTTGCCTTGAATAACCGTGTCTCCTTCTTCCGCGTAATAAACAATTCTTCTGGCAACCGCGCCTGCTATTTGCCTCACCATTACTTCACGATTATTTTCGTCTTCGATTACAAAAGTTGTCCTCTCATTAAGCGTTGATGATTTCGGATGCCAGGCGACGAGATATTTACCGGGGTGATATTTGAAGTATTTGACAACTCCTCCGATGGGGAACCAGTTCACATGCGCATTAAGGGGAGACATAAATATTGAAACCTGCTTTCGGGTTCCTTTGAAATACTCAGGTTCTTCCACCTCTTCAATAATGACGATTTTGCCGTCGGCAGGGGCATAAATTAGATTGCTATCTGGAGTAATTTCTCTTGTCGGACTCCGAAAGAACTGCAGAATCAACAGAAAGAGGATGCCGGTTGTCAGATAAGATATGTTGTGAGACAGCTTGTTTTCCGGAAAGAAGTGCTGAACCGCAAAATTGATAAGGCCTAAGATTATCACTGTAATCAGTAGGATAACATATCCTTCCTTGTGAATTGCCATGGGGGAAATTATTTTAAAAACTGCAAATATATCATCACAAATGGAACTGACAACAACACACCATCAAAACGATCTAGTATTCCGCCATGGCCAGGTAAGATTGTACCGGTATCCTTCACGTTCATACTTCTCTTAAACATGGATTGGACCAAATCGCCCAATGTGCCAAAGACTATGATTATGGATGCCACTATTATCCATTGCATGAGAGATAATTCTACAAAGTACAGTGACAACAAGTATGCACATAAATAACAAAAGGCCGCACCACCAATGCTTCCTTCCCATGATTTTTTGGGTGAGATTCTCTCAAAGAGCCTGTGTTTGCCAAACTTAACACCGAACACGTATGCAAAAGAATCACTGGTCCATAACAATAGAAAAAATCCAATAATTACATTGGGATTATAATGAAACAATTCGTAACCCTCATATCCGGCAGGTGGATAAGCCAGGTAGCTCAGTAAGACCATCGGAAAAGCAAAATACAGTATACCAGCCAGTACAATGGCAATATTGATTATCGGTGTCTCTGATTTTCTATAGAGCTCTGCAATAAAGACGAAAAAGATCAATGGCACAATCAGGATTATCCATATTTGCACCAGCATCTTGTGCAGATAAAGAGTGAGGATTAAATAGAACAGAGAACCCACCACGACTCCGGTATTGGTAGGAATATCAAATCCACCGCTTCTTACCAGCTTATAGAACTCTCTTAGGCCTAACGCTGTAATTATCAAAAACAGCAGGGTAAAGGAGTGTTTCCCAAAATAAATACATGCTAAAAGAATAAGCGTAAAAAGCACACCTGTTATAAAACGTTGTCGGATATCGCTCATGAGTTAGCTTTTTCGATCAGGTATATTGCGGTAGCAACGGATTCCCTTCTCACACATAATTCAACTTCTCCGAACAAATATGAGGAATCTTTTTTATTGATTTCAACCGCATTGATATCATTGTCAAAAAGCAAACCTTTGATCATATCAATCTGATGTAGTTCTGTGGATGAATAAATGCTGACCCAACCCTTTTCCACCGCCCTACTGAGATTTGTGATTGTCGTCAATCATGAAAACATACAACTCTTTAGGGCCATGGGCGCCAAGTATCAATGTTTTTTCAATATCAGCAGTTCTGCTAGGTCCTGTGATAGTAGTGATCATTGACGGCAGGCCATCACTGTATCGAGTTCTCATTCCGTCCAATGCTTCTTTGAGATACATCACCAATTGCGAAGTATAGGCAAATACTACATGAATCGGCGGATAAACCGACATTCTTCTACCCGTTGCCTGAATGGATGAGATCATCACACTGCCTGTTCTGGCAATCAAATATTCACAGCTTGTAATTCCGACGTCCATGCTATCAATAGTTTTGATATCATCTTTAAATCCAAAACCGCCCTTTGTTAGAATATCCTTGATTTCTTGCTGAAAACAAAAGACATTGCTCCAATTGTTGTCCGCCCTCATCGAAGTGAGTGCCGTAACAGCCTGGGTTTCATCTTCACAGAAAACGAATTTGCCAGATATATTGGTGAGTTCCTCGGCAAATGTTATATCCAACCCCTTACCGGTATCGGTGGACGTTGAATAAACATTTTTCTTAAAATTTAATCCGGAGTACTTTTGGGGCTGTTGTTGAATAAGCGCCTTACGCACTTTTTTTAGGATTCTCTCTTTGGAGGTTGCTTGCATAAACCAAAATTAACGTTTATTGGGATTAATATAACTTGGAAATTACCTCCAATAGATATTTATGTTCTTTCGGCTATGCCGGTTCCAGAGTAAACCGCTCCTGGCTTCTGGTCGCTGGCCGCTCTGGTGTCGCCAGTTGCCAGCAGCCAGCAGCGAGTGCTGATTTGTCCGAAAAGTAGCCTACACCTGAGGCGCATAAATTTGTCTTGTGGCTTTTGGCAAACCAACTTCTCCCGATAGCTATCGGGAGACGGTGGTGGTTGATCGCTTACGAATCCTTCTCCAACTTTTTTCCGCCCGAGGCGCCTGCATGTCCGGTAGGCAGGAATCCGCCTTTGGCGGAAGCTTTGGTCTTCTTAGCTGTTTTTCTGCTTACACCATTGCTGCTTTTGGCGGCTTTCTTTGCAATGGATTTTGTACTTAGAATAATTTTTTTACTTGCGAAGGGGCTTTTCCCAATTAACCTTGTTATATCAGATTCAAATATCACCTCTTTGCGCAGTAACTCTTTGGCAATAATTTCCAATTCTTTTCTTTTTCCGTTCAGAAGTTTCTTGGTTCTTACATAAGCAGAATCAATTAGCTTCCTAACCTCGATATCGATTGTTTGAGCGGTAGCTTCCGAGTAGGGTTTTGAAAATGTAAATTCTGATTGCTGAGGATCATAAAAAGAAATATTACCGATTTTATCATTCATACCATAGATGGTAATCATGTTATAAGCAACTTTTGTTATTTTTTCCAGATCACTGAGTGCACCTGTAGATATTTTGCCAAAAACGATATCCTCAGCTGCCCTTCCGCCAAGTGACATACAGATCTCATCCAACAACTTTTCTGTTCTGTATAAATACTGCTCTTTTGGCAAATATTGCGCATAACCCAATGCGGCAAGTCCTCTGGGTACGATGGTCACTTTTACAAGTGGATCAGCGTGTTCCAGGTACCATCCTGCAACGGCATGGCCAGCTTCATGATAGGCGACAATTTCTTTCTCTTCAGGAGAGATTATCTTTGATTTTCTTTCCAGGCCTCCAATCACGCGGTCAATCGCCGCTTCGAAGTCTTTCATGTCTACGGCCTTTTTATTGTGCCGCGCAGCAATCAGTGCAGACTCATTACAAACATTGGCTATATCTGCACCGGCAAAACCCGGGGTTTGTGCAGCCAACATTGCGGAACTAACCTCTTTCTTTAATTTCAGGGGTTTCAAATGAACATCGAAGATTCCCTCTCTTCCCACAAGGTCGGGTTTGTCTATACCAATTTGCCGGTCAAATCTACCGGGCCGCATCAAAGCTGAATCGAGAATTTCAGGTCTGTTAGTAGCAGCAAGGATAATTACCCCTGAGTTGGTGTTGAAGCCATCCATTTCCGATAGCAATGAATTCAAAGTATTCTCTCTCTCATCATTAGCTCCAGAAAACTGGCCTTTTCCTCTCGAGCGGCCAATTGCATCGATTTCATCAATAAAAACTATGCATGGAGCTTTGGCTTTAGCCTGGCTAAATAGATCTCGTACTCTTGCAGCACCGACCCCTACAAACATCTCCACAAAATCAGAGCCCGAAAGGGAGAAAAACGGCACCTTGGCTTCACCTGCTACTGCCTTTGCCAGAAGAGTTTTTCCAGTGCCAGGAGGTCCCACAAGCAGTACGCCTTTTGGGATCTTAGCCCCCAACTTTGTAAATTTAGTCGGGTTTTGTAAAAATTCAACTACTTCTATTATCTCCTCTTTAGCTTCTTCCAGTCCTGCAACATCTTTAAATGATATTTTGACGTTGCTGTTGGCGTCAAATAATTCGGCTTTCGATTTTCCAATGTTAAATATTCCGCCTGCGGCACCTCCTCCTGCGCTGCTCATCCTTCGCATAATGAATACCCACAATCCGACCATTAGTAATATGGGGAACAGCCATCCCAGAATCTCACCTCCCCAGTTTTTTCTGGATTCACTTTCGGCGTGGATTTTTCTGTGCGAATCACCGTATTTTTCCTGAGCTTCCTTAAGTTGATAGTTGAGAAAGTAATCCACAGAAGAAATTTCAAATACATAGTGCGGGCCAGGATTGAGGGCATTACCGAAAGTTTGATTTCGGATCTTTTTATATTTTTCAGCTGTAAGTCGGTCCCGGATGATGTATATTTCAACTATATCCTTGTTGACTATCACAATTCGCTCAACATCACCGGCACTGAGCATATCGCGTTCAAATTCCGCCCAGGTGGTTTGTGTAACTCCAGCACCCCAGCTTAGTATCTGGAGTCCGAAAATAACAACAGCGATCAATCCGTAAATCCAATAAAAGTTAAAATTGAACTTGAATTTTTTGCCACCCGGAAACAAAGAGCCTCCGTCGTTCTCTTTTTTATCCTTCTTTTCCTCTTTATTGTCTTTCACGCTTTCACTTGTTTTAAAGGAGATACTGGATCTTTGATATTTGAAGTTTTGGCATCTGCCCATAGACCTTCAAGATCATAAAACTCTCTAAATTCTGGCAAAAATACATGTACTACCACATCAAAGTAATCTAACAGTATCCACTGTTTATTTTCATACCCTTCCTTCGGCTTCGCAATAAGCGATGTTTGCTTTTTAATTTCTTCTTCTACAAAACTTGCTATGGCATCAACTTGTATGTGCGAATTTCCATGACAAATGATAAAATAATCGCAAATTGCTCCACTCACATTACGAAGGTCCATTTTAACAATCTCGTGGCCTTTTTTCTCCTGAATACTTTGAATGATTATATCTGCTAACTTTGTGGAATCCAGACCTTTTAAGGAGGACCGGGCCTTGGCAACAGGGTTATTTACCATTCACAAGATATTACGGCTACAAAAGTACGCATTTTAGCATTATTTATCATGAACACTCCGTTATTGGGTAATACTATGATCAAATTGGATGCCATTGATTCAACTAATGATTATGCCCGTGAATTGCTGATAAATAGTGCCAATATTGCCGATGGAACGGTGGTTTTAGCAGATTTTCAAGCTAAGGGGAAAGGGCAACGTTCAAAAACATGGTCCTCTGAGAGAGGCTTAAATCTTACCATGAGCGTGATATTATATCCGGTAAATCTGAAAGTAGAAGATCAATTTCTTATGACTAAGGTAACAAGCCTCGGGGTGATGGATTACCTGAAATCGATTTTTGATGCCAATTTGTCAGATCAGCTGAGAATAAAATGGCCCAATGATATTTACGTTGGAGATAACAAGATTTGTGGTATCTTAATTGAGAACAATGTACGCGCCGATAAGATCACCTCCTGCATCATTGGAATTGGTTTGAATGTGAACCAGGAAGTTTTCCCGGATAATATCGCTAACCCGACTTCAATTAAAAACGAATTGAAACGTTCATTTGATCTGGATAAGTTGAGAGTTGATTTGTGCTCCTGTGTGGAAAGCAGGTATGCGCAATTACACGGTATTAGTCATAAGTTGCTAAATCAACATTATAATGAATCCATGTATGGGCTCAACCAATTGAAAAAATATCGGATCAAAGACGAGAGTATTGCGGCCAAGTTGAAAGGAGTGAGTAAATTTGGGGAGTTGGTACTGGAAAATGTTGATGGTAGCTCAATTATTTGTAATCATGACGAACTACAGTATCTCAGCTGATTATTAACACGATGAAGAAATTCAATATCCCGGAATATTATAAAAGTTCAGTTATCTCCAGGTTAAAGAAGTATCGTAGAGAAAAGGATCCAAGGAAGAAAGATTTTTCGCCTTCGGTTCTGGATTTCGGGCCTATACGTATTTACCTGGCAAGGCACTTTGGCTTTTGTTATGGAGTAGAAAATGCCATTGAGATATCGTATAGAGCGCTTGAAGAAAATCCGGGCAAGCAAATTTATCTGCTGAGCCAAATGATTCATAACCCCAATGTAAATCGCGATCTGCAGGAGCATGGGATTCGCTTTATTATGGACACCGAGGGAAACAAGTTCGTGGAATGGGAAGAGCTAAAAGCCACCGATATAGTTATTATTCCGGCTTTTGGTACCACAATAGAAACGGAGCAGAAACTGAAAGATATTGGTATTGAAGTGCACAGGTACAACACAACCTGCCCTTTTGTAGAACGCGTTTGGAACCGCACGGAACAGCTGGGCGAAGAGAGCTACTCTGTCATTATTCATGGAAAACACAATCACGAAGAAACCCGCGCCACTTTCTCGCATAGCAAAAAAAATACGCCTTCGATAATTGTAAAAGATATGGCTGAAACAAAATATCTGGTGGACTATATTGCAGGTAATATGGAGAAGGAGGAGTTCATGACATTGTTTGAAGGAAAGTTCTCTGAGGGTTTTGATCCTGACACGCACCTGAACAAAGTTGGAGTTGTAAATCAAACGACTATGCTCGCAACTGAAACCACCGAGATTGCTAACTGTATAAAAGAAGCAATGCAGAAAAAATTTGGTGAGGAGGATCTGACGGAACATTTTGCCGACACAAGAGACACACTTTGCTACGCAACCAATGACAATCAGCAGGCAACATACAGCCTTTTGAATAGCAGCGCTGATTTCGCTATTGTGGTAGGAGGATACAATAGCTCAAATACATCGCATATCGTAGAATTATGTGAAGAAAAACTTCCTACCTATTACATTTCGACTGCAAATGAGATTTTAGCGCGAAACATTATCCGACATTATGATCACCACAATAACAGCATGGTAACCTCTAAGGACTTCCTTCCTAAAAAGGATAAAGTTGATATTATTCTTACCAGCGGTGCATCCTGCCCGGATGCAACAGTGGAAGAAGTACTGCAAACTTTGCTCTCATTTTATAGTGATGTGAAATCGATGGAAGACGTGTTGGCGGAGCTAAGAGGCTAATCCAACTGCCTGATCGTTTCCTCAACCAATTCAAGTGCTTTTTGGAGTTGTTGCTCTAAATTGAGGTTGGTATTGTCAAGTACTATAGCATCATCCGCTTGAACCAATGGGCTTTCTTTGCGATGTGTATCTTCATAATCCCTGGAATTAACATTTTCCCGGACTTCATCCAGTGAGACATCTATCTCTTTTTCCTGCATCTCTTTGTAACGCCTCTTTACTCGCGTTTCCATATCGGCAGTCATAAAGAGTTTTAATTCTGCATCTGGAAATACAATCGTTCCTATATCACGGCCTTCCATGACCATGCCCTTCTCTTTTCCCATTTCCTGTTGGATTTGCACCATTTTCTTTCGCACTTCTTTTATAGTACTGATCTTTGAAACATGATTAGAAACATCCATCTCCCTGATTTGAGATTCCACATTTTCACCATTTAGAAAGATTGGGGAGGTATTGGTCTTTGGATCGTGAATAAATGAAAGGTTAATGTCATTCAGTTTGTCAATAATTTCTGACACGTCTGTACTGTCATTATTCACGAAATTGTGTCTTATACAATACAAGGTTACCGCCCTGTACATAGCGCCCGTATCGACGTAAGTGTAATCCAGATTGGTGGCAAGGGATTTTGCCAACGTGCTTTTTCCACAGGATGAATATCCGTCTATAGCGATAGTAATTTTTCTGTCAGCCATTTACTTACTCCATAATGAATGGATAGATATCCTTGTTCTTTTTGGTATAAAATGCTGAAAGGTCCGTTCTGATTGTAAAATGGTTGGAGCCACCCGCTATATGATACCCGGCTCGTGCATAGCTTATGTGGAATTTTTTAATCTTGATTCCCAGGCCAAAAGAAAATCCGCTAAAACCTTTCTTGCCAACAATTAACATTTCCTTTCTTCTTCTGTAGTTATATCCAAATCGGATGATGAAAGATCTACTGAGAATTAGCTCGACACCCACTATCATATGGCGCATGAATTTATCAGTACCTCCTTTTAATGCACTTCCAAATTTTTGCCATGCAGTGGTGTCCGTTTCTTCAGGTTCTAACAAGGAGCCGGTAGCAGCTGGATCTTCATAGGTTAAATCCCATTTCTGGAGGTCAGTAAAATTTGCCATGAGCCTGAATGGGGCATGCTTTAGTTTATGAGATATGCCAAGCTGCCACTCAAAAGGCAGAGGCTCCCTGTTTTTTTTGACGTAGGGTTTAAGCTGATATCCTATATTCTTTACGAGTACAGCAATTGCCAGATTGCGCTCTTCATTATAATAAGTTGCCGCCAGATCCAGTGCAATGCCCATCGAATGATAGTCAAAATGATAAGTTGAATTAATAAACTTTAAGTTCGCTCCAATAAAAAATGTCGAATCGAGATCTAACTCCTTATCAGTGGCAAATTTAAAAGAGGGCACCACCTCTCTTCCCCAACCGATATTTATTATAAAGTCCTGGGCGGTAAACTCCCGGGTAATTAGTCCTGTGGCATCAGCTTCCTGGAATGTACCGTAATGCAGATAGTTAAACCCGGCTGAGAAGCTCCCAATTTTATCATAAGTTTTGGAATAGACGAATGAAGTGTACTTAATATCCGCGATATAGTCTACAAAACTCATTACAAAGTGATTGTCCATTGAAGGACTAAGCAAAGATGGGTTTTGCCATGCTAAGTCCACATCATCATCTCTAATTGATATTGCATTTCCTCCCAGGGCAGCTATGCGTGCTGATGTAACGAGATTCAAGGATTCATACGTGTTGTTGCCACCTATTTGAGCGGTGGATGTCAAACACATCAAGAACAAGAATAGATAAACAAATATCCCTGAAAGTGTAGAATTCATTGCGTGGTTTGTCGCCGATGTACCATAGCCACTTTGGCGACGGTACGCTGTTACCTGGTATAAACTCAATTAGTTATAAATTGTTGTACACGCCAGTTGTGATCAGAAATAGAATAGGGAACCGAATATTATAAGGTTCGAAGTCGCCCTTATAGCGTCCCTGTTAAATTGCTCGTCGTTTTTACCAATTATTGAGCTGTAAAACGATTTAATCTCTTTGAAATCCACATCAATATCTCCGGTTGGATAAAGCAAAGGGCCGAACCCGGCAGTTTTGGTTTTATAATCCAAATAGGCCATCAGAATAGGCACTTTTGCACCGACTGCTATGTAGTAAAATCCACCCTTCCACCTTGTAGCATCACTCCTTGTGGCTTCAGGAGCAAGTGCAAAAAAGAACTCGTCACTAGAGTTAAATTGTTCGATAATTTTATTCACCCAGTCTCCCTTTACACTGCGATCTATAGGAATACCACCACTTGCGTCAAAAATGAATTTGACCGGAAATACATGAAGCTCTTTCTTGTATAAATATTTGATATCGATCTTTAGTATTTTCAACGTAGCCATGCCATATGGAAAATCCCAAGAGCTGGTGTGAGGAGCACCAATGATCACACATTTTTTAATATGTGGCGGTATGTTTCCGTCAATTTTCCAACCGGTAAGCCAAATGAACATTCTGCATATCCACCTCAGAACCATGCGTTTTTCAGTTTATTCATGCAACAGGGGGAAAAACAAAAAAAATTGTAGTTTTGTTTCCCTTAAAATTAAGGTAGTTAATTAACAAAACTATGCAAATTGGAATCAAGATAGGCCTATGGGTTGTTGTGGGCATTCTGTCATTTTTAGTTTATCAAAGTATTGCGGGTAAGATAGAATTTGAGGAGCAAACATACGCGAGGCGGAGTGCAGTCATTCAAAACCTGAAAGATATTCGCACAGCTCAGATGGCATTTAAATCAGTGAATGGCAGGTACGCTGAAGACTTTGAGCAGTTGCTATATTTTGTTAAGAACGATTCATTTCCTATGATAAAGGCACTTGGTATGGTACCTGATACAATGTCAGAAGCACAAGCTGTCCAACTAGGCCTGGTAACCAGGGATACTTCTTATATTTCTATAAAAGATTCAATTTTTTCTCCGAGATATCTGAAAGATCATCTCAAGGCATTTTATATTGATTCTTTGGCTTACATTCCATTCGGCAATGGGGTTAAGTTTGATTTTAACGCTGGCTTTGTTGAAAAGGGAAAAGTCAGGGTGAGCGTGTTCGCTGTATTCGCGGCTTTTGAACATGTATACAGAGGGCTCGACACATCCAACGAGGCAATTGATTTAGGCGAAGGACTACAAGTAGGCTCAATGGATGATCCTTCCACAAGTGGAAACTGGGGAGAATAATGT
Organism: Bacteroidota bacterium; assembly: GCA_022572355.1. Taxonomy (GTDB): domain Bacteria; phylum Bacteroidota; class Bacteroidia; order NORP154; family NORP154; genus NORP154. The sequence goes on from JACZWC010000006.1 coordinate 13,188, forward strand.
CTATTCCACAATCTTTGCAGGAGTATGGTAAGTCAATTTACGATAATGCACCTTCCCCTGGCACCGCATTTCTCGACAATTTTAGTTTAGAAGATAAATCTTTCGATATTTCTAAATCTGAGAGTTATCACTTATCCATTCAGTTGAGCAACACCGGAATAACCTACAGCGTTCTTGATATTGAAAGAAATAAGTATCTCACAATTGAAAATATTGGTCTGAATAATCCTTTTGGATCAACTTTTCCGGAAGAGGAAGCTAGAAGTGCTTTTGCTGACAGAGCAATTCTGAAGAGTAAATACAAATCGGTTAGCGCAGCGTACATAAATAACCAGGCGACATTGGTTCCCACCGCAATTTTTGACCAGGGAAAGGCCCGTGAATATCTTCGGCTGAACCTGGAAGAGAGCAAAGTGACAATAGATTCTGCTCGAGCCAATGGAAGTCATCTTGAATTCGCAATGGATACATTGAACGAATTGAAAAGCGTCAACCTATATTACTTTCCTGAGGAGGTTAAAAACACACTGCGAAGTGCACATAAGAATGTTGTGATCAAACATCATTCCAGCATATTAATTCAGTCGGCGCTGCTTCGCTATAAAAATCAACATAAGAAAATACTGCTGGTCCATTTTCATAAAGATTCATTTGAAATTTTAGTTATCAATGAAAATCAATTGAAGCTTTACAATTCTTTCTTTTACCAAAGTGTGGAGGACTTTGTTTATTATATACTGTTCGCTTGTGAACAGTTGTCACTTAATCCGGAGCAGATAGAGACAGTGGTATTCGGGCAACTCAATAAACACTCGGATTATTATTCAATGCTGTACACCTATATCAGGAACATAACCATCTCTAAAAGGCCAGATAATTTTGAATACAGTTATCAATTTGAAGATCTGCCAGCTCATTATTATTACAATCTCTTTTCCCAGTATCTGTGCGTATAATAAGCGGAGAATTCAAGGGCAGGGTATTTAGTCCGCCCTCTAATATTCCGGTCAGGCCAACAACTGATCGCGCAAAAGAGAGCCTCTTTAATATATTAAATAACCATATTGAATTCGGCGAAGTGGAGGTTCTGGACCTCTTTGCGGGTACAGGAAATATTAGCTACGAATTCCTTTCCAGGGGCGTACCTCGCATTACAGTCGTAGAGCGGGATCCCAAATGCATTGCTTTTATAAAGGGCACAATGGATAAGCTTGGAATAGCTGATGCCAAAATAATTCGTTCTGACGTATTCAAATTTATTGAGAATTGCCAGCAAAAATTTGATTTAATATTTGCTGATCCGCCTTATACTATGGAAAAGATTCAGGAAGTTCCAGTTATAATTATGGAAAACGAACTATTAAAAGAAGATGGCCTGTTAATTGTGGAGCATGGCTCAAGCATGAATTTTGAAAATGAAAAGGGATTCTACCAGAAGCGAAATATCGGTGAGGTGAATTTTAGTATTTTTAAGGGATGAAAACAATAGCTGTTTTTCCTGGATCTTTCGACCCTATAACCAAAGGGCATGAGTCTATTGTTAGGAGGGCACTTCCGTTGTTCGATGAAGTAATAGTGGCAATTGGAGTGAACTCTGAAAAACAGTATTTCTATTCGCTTGAGCAACGTGAGCAGTGGATTGGTAAGGTATTTGAAGGGGAAGATAAAGTAAGGGTGGAGAAGTATGAGGGCCTTACCATGGACTTTTGCAAACAGCAAAAGGCACAGTTTGTGCTTCGCGGATTGAGATCATCAGCGGACTTTGAATTTGAAAGAAGCATTGCACAAATGAACAAATCGCTGGCTCCAGATATAGATACGGTTTTCATGCTCTCAACACCTGAATTGTCAGCGATTAATTCAACAATTGTCAGGGATATAATAAGAAATGGCGGCGATGCATCACAGTTTGTACCGGATTCAATCTCTCTCATTTAACCTGGGAAAAATCCTCGTATTTGTTTTTTTCATCTTATCAGGCCAGATTGCATCTGCATCTGCAGGTGCATCTGCAGGTGAGGTTGTGATAACAGGTACCACCGAGGATTATAAAAACGAGGAGATAATCCTTTCCCGTTATCGTGATTATGTTTCTTTTCAAGAAGAGGAGCTTGCCAGTGTTACCGCTGATCAAAGCGGGCAATTCACAATAAAAATTAACGTACAAGGGACTATACAAGCTTTCCTGAAAGTTCGGGGGAAGGAATTTGTAATATATCTCGAGCAGGGAAAGCAGTTGAGCATCGAGCTAAACATACCGGTTGGTGAAACTCAAGGCGCCGGACTTGTAATCAAAGACGCAGAAGCTGATGATGTAAACGAAAAAATAAAACGCTTCAATTCCGAATATGAAAAGCTCACAGCCAAATACTATTCTTACCTGGTCCGGGGAAGAAAAAAATCACTCGTAGATAGTGCATTCACGAGTTTGAGCCGTCGTTATACTTTACCTGGCCGGGATTTTGTAAATACTTATGTTACCTATAAGGTTGCGCTGTTACATCAGATGATCTATAAAAACAAAAAGAACCTTTTCGAGGATAGGTACATAACAAATCAAATTGTAAGAGCCAGGCATCCGGAATACATGAATTTTATCACTCAATATTTTCCCAACAAACTCTTTCTGCTTTCTATGTCAACGCACGGAGAAAATGTAAAGGACGACATCAATGTGCGCAAAAATTACACTGGATTGATGGACGCACTGGCAAAAGACCCGAGTCTCAAAAATGATACGTTAAGAGAACTGATTTTGATCAAAGGGCTTTTTGACTTGTACCGGAACCCAGCGTATAAAAAGGCAATGGTACTCGATATGCTCGATACCGTTATTCGTAAAACGAACATCCCTTATCACAAATTAATTGCGGCCAATGTGAAATCAGCGCTTACCCGATTAAGTGTGGGATCTTTGGCGCCGAGCTTCTCATTAGAAGCACATGATGGTATGCAAGTTTCCCTTGGCGATTTACGTGGCAAGTATGTATACCTAGATTTTTGGGCTACCTGGTGTGTGCCTTGCATCATAGAAATGAAACTGACTCCTTCACTAATTGAAAAATACGGTGATAAGATTGAGTTTGTCAGTATTTCAATGGACCGTCAATTTGCCACTATGACAAAATATCTCGAAAAGAATGAGTATCTCAACGATTCCGAAGGGCATAAAGCAATATTTCTCTTCGGTGGAGGCGATAAAAAACTCAAAAAGGATTACAGTATTAAGGCAATACCCACATACTTTCTAATTGATCCACTTGGTAAATTTGTAGCATCCCCAGCGGCCCGGCCGAGCCAGAATATTGAAAAAGTGTTCTATGATATATTAAATCCTGGAGAGAAGAAATCGGGATTGATTGATCCTGATCAGTGACCTTGCTCAACTAATATTATCTAACAAATCCTTCAATGAACTGTACATGTGCTCTGAGGGTTTATCCATTTCCTCATCAGAGAACCATTGGATTTTGCTTATACCTTCAGATGTTTGAGGTATAGGTTCATCATCCCCAGTGTATTCCATGTTAAACCAACTTGTTCTCTTTAGAAAATTAGTCTCACCTTCCGAATAAGTATGAAAAGTCTCACCCGCTGAACCTGTAATCTCAAGATCATTCAGTCCGCATTCCTCTTGAACTTCTCGAAGCGCAGCAGCTTCGACATCCTCACCTGATTCAATTTTGCCTTTTGGAAGGTCCCATATTTCATTTCGGAAAATGAGCAACGTTTCTCCATGATTGTTCTTAACAATTCCACCTGCACATTCTATGAAGTTATAGTCTTCCCGGAATTTCTCCCATAACAATTGCAAGTTTTCACTGTACACAAAAAGACTCTCCACCTTTTCCTGATTTTGTAGAGCATCAATGCCAAAAAGTAACTCTTCTTTGGTATCAGAGCTCAAGAAAATACTTGATTCAACCTCCTTGTATTCTTCCTTGTTATCTGATAAAATCAGGGGCTTATCCTTGATGAAAATTTTATACATTTACCGAATGATAGTAAGTAAAGATGTGGCTTCAAAAGTAGCAAAATATTTGCTGGATATAAAAGCAGTTAAACTCCAACCTTCTGATCCATTTACCTGGTCTTCTGGAATTTTATCACCCATTTACTGCGATAATAGGAAAATTCTCTCGGCACCGTCAATTCGAACGTCCGTTGTCGAAGAAATTACGGGTGTTATTTCCAGACAATTTACTGGTGTTGATGCCATTGTAGGCGTAGCAACGGGAGGGATTGCTATTGGTGCTTTGGTAGCGGCCAAGCTTGATTTGCCTTTTGCCTACGTTAGGGCCAAAGTGAAGGAGCACGGTATGAAGAATGCTATTGAAGGAGAGTTGAATGATGATCAAAGCGTAGTAGTGATAGAAGACCTTATATCGACAGGTGGCAGCAGCCTCGCAGTTGTGGACACATTGAGAGAAGAGGATATTGTGGTGATGGGCATGGTAGCTATATTTACATATGATTTCCATGAGGCGACTCTTAATTTCAAGTCTCAGGGATGTAAGTTGTATACGCTCACAAACTATGACACTCTAGTGAATGAAGCGCTGCAAATGAACTATATAAATGAGGGCGATCTTGAAATGCTCGAAAAATGGAGGAGTGATCCCAAATCAATGGTCGCCAGTTCCTAAATTCAAATTTTAATCAAAGAATATTTTAGACATGACTATAATTGAAAGTGACAAGGCAATTGTCAACGCAAAAGCAGAAGATATCTTCACGTTTCTCTGCGACTTTAATAATTTTGAGCGGCTGATGCCCGACCAGGTAAGCGGCTGGGAGTCCACCGAGGATGAGTGCTTATTTACAATTCAAGGTATGGCAAAAATAGGGATGAAGATCTCTGAGAAAATTGCGAGTACGGAGGTAAAAATTGTATCCACTGATAAATCGCCGTTTAGATTTGACCTTAACTGTATCATCAAAGACCAGGGAGATAGTACATGCGAAACCCAGATGATTCTTGAAGCTGACCTGAATCCCATGATACAAATGATGGTAGAAAAACCGCTGGGGAATCTATTCAGCCATATCGTTAGAAAGTTGCAGGCAATACATAAATAGCTTCCTCAAATCGCTGCTAGATAGCCAGCTCATTAGCCTAAAATATCTTCATGTTTTATCTTGTAATTCCAGAGATAAGTAATACCTTTGCACGCCGAAATTAAATTAGGGGTCTTAGCCAGTTAACCGGTAACTGTACACGACTCTGAACTAACTTCTTCCGTTGTACACCGGGTAAATATAGCGGAATACAAACGCGTCAGGGCGCAACATAAGATGACTACAGAGAAACAAGAAACTCCCATTGACAGCCAAAGGCTTGCCGACGGCACGGAGGAGGCTGTTCTGGATTCTGAAACACAAGCAGTAGCAAAACAAGATCAAGAAAGTACAGAAACTGCTGATACCACAGACATGTCAGACGACGCGTCATCCGACGTGTCTGACGAAGCTTCAGCGAAGTCTGAAAAAGTTGAAAACAACGTAGATGAAACAGCCACCAAAACAGATGGCCAGGAGGATACCGATAACGCCGAATCTAAAGATGAGGTTAAAGAGGAAGGGAAAGAATCAACAAAAGAAACAGTAGAAGAAGTTGCGGAAGAGTCTGCGGAAGTTGTAGAATCATCCAAAGAGGAAACTACCGAAGCTACAGAAGAATCCGGTGAAGAAGAAACTGTTGAGGAAGTTGCCACCGGGGCAGAGTCAAAGAAAGAAGACGAGTCATCATCCGACGTGTCCGTAGAAGCGGTAGCGGAGGAGGAAGCCTCGGCAAAGGAAGAACCCAAAGAAGACGAGTCATCTGAACCCATTGCGAAAGATGAGGAATCTAAACCAGAGGTAAAAGAGAAATCTAAAAGTAAAAGTGATCAAGATCAACCAGCAGCGACCAAACCAACTGCAAAGGTAAAAGCGCGAAAGATCGAGGATGAACCATTAAAGGATTTTGATTGGACCCAAGTTGACTCTGAGCTTGACGAGTACTCAAAAGGAGATCGCGAGAAATTGGAAAAGCTCTATGGCGATTCTCTCAAATCTATAACTGAAGGTGAAGTTGTTGCGGGAACAATCGTTTCCATGAATCAACGTGAGGTAATTATAAATATTGGCTTTAAGTCTGAAAGTGTCATATCCATCTCGGAATTTAGGTACAACTCCGATCTTAAGGTAGGAGATGAGGTAGACGTATACATTGAAATACAGGAAGACAAGAATGGCCAGCTCATACTGTCGCATAAGCAGGCAAGAGCATTAATGGCATGGGATAAAGTAAATGCAGCATTAAATACGGATGAAGTAATTACTGGTTTTGTAAAGTGCAGAACAAAAGGTGGACTGATCGTGGATGTATTTGGTATTGAGGCATTCCTTCCCGGTTCACAAATTGACGTGAAACCTGTTAGAGATTACGACATGTATGTCGGAAAAACAATGGAGTTCAGGGTTGTTAAGATCAACAAGGAATTTAAGAATGTGGTAGTTTCTCACAAAGCACTCATCGAATCTGAGCTTAAGGAGCAGAGAAAAGGCATTATCGCCAAATTGGAGAAAGGCCAGGTACTCGAGGGAATGGTCAAGAACATCACATCTTACGGTGTATTCATGGACCTTGGTGGAGTTGATGGACTGGTACATATCACAGACCTATCTTGGGGAAGGATTTCTCATCCAGAAGAGATTGTGAGCCTCGACGAAAAGTTAAATGTTGTAATCCTCGATTTTGATGAGAACAAGACAAGAATACAACTTGGACTCAAGCAACTCAAGGATCATCCATGGGATTCATTGGATAAAAACCTTAAACCTGGAGTGAGAATTAAAGGAAAGGTAGTCGTAGTTGCTGACTATGGAGCTTTTGTTGAGATTGCACCTGGAATAGAAGGATTAATACACGTGTCAGAAATGTCATGGTCGCAGCACTTGAGAAGTGCTCAGGACTTCCTCAAAGTTGGCGATGAGTTAGAGGCAGAGATGCTGACCATAGATAGAGAAGAGAGAAAGATGTCATTCGGATTGAAACAATTGGTGGCAGATCCCTGGAAAGGTGTAGAGAAAAAATATCCTGTTGGATCCAAACATACTGGTCTGATCAGAAATTTCACCAATTATGGAATATTTGTTGAATTGGAAGAGGGAGTTGACGGACTTATTCACATCTCAGACCTCTCATGGTCTAAGAAGATCAAGCATCCTTCTGAATTCGCAAATTTGGGTGATAATATAGAAATTGTAATTCTGGAGCTAGACACGGCAGATAGAAAAGTGAGCCTGGGCCATAAGCAGTTAGAAGAAAATCCTTGGGAGGTTTTTGAAACGGTATTTACAGTTGATTCAGTTCATAAAGGCACGCTTACTTCTATCGTTGATAAAGGTGGAATAGTGACACTTCCATACGGCGTTGAGGGATTTGTTCCTTCAAGACATTTGACCAAAGAAGATGGATCCAAAGTCGCGTTAGAGGAATCATTAGACTTTAAGGTGCTTGAATTCTCAAAGGACGGGAAAAGGATTTTGCTTTCCCATATGGACACTTATTCCGGATCATCGGGTGGGAGACAGGATAGAAAACCAGATAAAAGGAGCAAAGGAAAGTCAATCCGAAAGGCAGTAAAGGAAGTCAGAGATAGTTTGGAAAAAACAACCTTAGGTGACCTTGATGCACTGTCTTCATTGAAAAGTGAAATGGAAAGTGGTACGACCGCAAGTACTGAGGAGAAGGCAGCAGAGGATCCGCCAACTAGCGTAGCAGAAGAGGTTAAAGAGCAGCCAGCTGAGGCGTCCGATGACGAGTCATCCGACAAGTCAGACGACGTGTCTGACGTAGCTTCAGCGAAGTCAGAAGCTTCAGCAAAGTCTGAAGCAGAAGCGAAGGATGAAGCTTCCGAGGAAACGAAGTCGGAAGAAGCACCGGTTGAAGAAAAGGAAAAAAAGGAGCAGGTTAAAGAAGAGCAACCCACTGATGAGGCTGCGGTAGAGGAAGAGGTGAGTGAAGAACCAGCTAAAGATGAAGCTGATGCTAACGAATCTGATGGAGCTGAAGAAGTGGTTGAAGACGAGAGTAAAGAGGAAGATCCAACGGATATTGAATCAAATGAAACCGATTCGGATAAAGACAACAAGTAAAATGAACAAAAAACTCATTTTAAAAAGTCCCGTTACACCGGGACTTTTTTTTGACACAAGCTTTTTTAAAAGTAATATTTTGAACAATTTTACCGTGATTACTTACTGTATTCACAACGTAATAATCAGATGAATCGGCGTAGCATATTAAACGAGAAAAGTTTTGAGCTCACCATTAACCGGCTGTGCTACGAGTTGATAGAAAATCACAACGATTTTTCTAATACTGCCCTAATAGGTTTACAACCGCGGGGAGCGAATCTGGCGGAGAGGATTGGAAGCAAACTGCACGAGATTTTAGGCTCAAAAGAAATTCTTCATGGCAATATTGATGTCACCTTCTATAGAGATGATTTCAGGAGGAGAGAAAACCCGATTGTGCCCCAGACTACCAGTATGAATTTTATTGTTGAAGATAAAACCGTGATACTGATAGATGATGTGCTCTATACGGGAAGAACAGTGCGTGCAGGATTGGATGAAATATTGGCTTATGGACGCCCCAGGTCAGTTGAATTACTTGTATTAATAGATCGACGTTTTTCCAGACAATTACCCATTGAGCCTAACTATGTGGGCAAAACAGTTGATACGGTAGAAACACAGAAAGTGCGGGTAGAGTGGGAAGAAATTGATGGCAAGGACCAGGTTTATTTAGAAACGGAATAAGAGTAATGTAAATGGAAGATAGAATAGCTCTAAAAAAACACCTAAGCACCAAACATCTGCTGGGAATCAAGAACATTACCACAGATGACATTAACCTGATATTCACCACAGCGGATAATTTTAAGGAGGTGCTTAACAGGCCTATAAAAAAGGTACCCTCTTTGAGAGATATCACTGTTGCCAACCTCTTCTTCGAGAATTCTACCAGAACCCGAATATCATTTGAGTTAGCTGAAAAACGATTGAGTGCAGATGTTGTTAATTTTTCAGCTTCCACATCTGCCCTGAAAAAGGGTGAAACCCTGGTTGATACGGTAAATAATATATTGGCCATGAAAGTGGACATGGTAGTAATGCGTCATCCAAATCCAGGTGCTTGTGTTTACCTCTCTAAGCATATTGACGTGAACATCATCAATGCCGGAGATGGAGCGCATGAGCATCCTACACAAGCTCTGCTGGATGCCTATTCTATCAGAGAAAAGTTGGGTGATGTAAAAGGAAAGAAAGTCGTCATCGTTGGAGATATTCTACACTCCAGAGTAGCGCTTTCCAACATATTCTGCCTTCAAAAGCTTGGAGCAGAAGTTATGGTATGTGGCCCTACTACCTTAATGCCCAGACACATTGGCTCATTGGGCGTTAATGTTGGGCATAACCTGAAAGAGGCGCTGGAATGGTGCGATGTAGCCAATATGCTGCGAATACAGCTTGAGAGGCAAGAAATCAAGTATTTCCCGTCCCTGAGGGAATATACCATGATGTTTGGCTTGAATAAGGAGATATTAGACTCACTGAGTAAGAAAATCACCATAATGCACCCAGGACCGATAAACAGGGGTGTTGAAATTACCAGCGATGTAGCGGATTCGGATCAATCTATTATTCTCAATCAGGTGGAAAATGGAGTAGCGATAAGAATGGCTATACTTTATTTGTTAGCAGGTAAGATTGAGAAGAGTGCATAGAGGAATAAATTACTGAATAGAGGGCAGAGTATATTTTCGTACATTTGCTAACCAAATAATTGGAAATTTCAATAAAGACCTTGGTCATGGAGAATTTTACAGTCGATAAACAAGATCGCTATACATTGGTGACTGTACATGTTGAGAAACTTGATAGCCGTGTTTCGCCAGCTTTGAAATCTGAGTTGGTACTTATTAATAGTGGAGGAGAGAAGAACATTATCATGAACCTGGAGGAATGCAGATATTGTGATTCCTCTGGATTGAGCGCGGTGTTGATAGGCAACAGAATATGTAATGAGAATTCTGGAACTTTTGTGCTCTCTGGATTGCAGGAATCAGTGCAAAAACTCATTTCCATTTCTCAGCTGGATACCGTTCTTACTATTGCCCCTACGGTTGAAGAGGCAATTCAACTTGTCTATATGGGCGACTTGGAAAAGGATATCAATAGCGGCAAGGAATAATTTCTATCCGTTTTTCCCAGAATATTTTAAGTAAGATGCGCTTCAAATTCACTTACGTGAATGTTGTTTTAACAGTGCTTCTCTGTGTTTCTCAAATCTCTTCAAACGGTCAAACCGGTACCCTCCAAATTCTTTCGTGGAATGTTCAGTTACTTCCCGCAATTGTCTTTTATAAAGGGCAAATGAAACGGGCGCCGCTGATTGTGAACCAATTAAAGGATTCGAGCTATGATATTATCGTTTTTCAGGAAGCTTTTCACAAAAAGGCAAGAAAATTGCTTTGGAAAGGGCTGAATGAAAGCTTTCCCTATCAATTGGAACCTGGTAAGGGTGGATTCTTGAAGTTTAACAGTGGAGTTTGGATAATTAGCAAGCTAAAGCCGGAGAGAACCGATAATGTTAAATTTACAAAATGCAGGATACCTCTTGCAGATTGCAGGGCGAATAAAGGAGCATCTTTTGTAGAGGTGGTGAAAGATGGTCAGAAAGTTCAGATATTTGCCACCCACGTACAGGCCAAAGAAGGAGAGAAGTATCAACAAACAAGAAATACGCAGTTTCAGGAAATGAAAGACCAGCTGATTGAACAGTATAAGGAAGATAAGGTCCCCCAGATAGTTTTGGGTGATTTGAACACGGCCAAATCAAAAACTGAAGATTATTCAAAAATGCTCGTTATCTTAGGTGCTGAAGATGGAAAACTGGAAGGGGAGCAGCAATTTACCTATAACGGAATCCTCAATGATATGGGAGGTTCGCAGGACAAAAAGGTGATTGATTATATACTTATTAATAAAAGGGGAAACCCCAATGTTCAATTATCCCGGAGAGTGAAAATATTCCAGGAACAATGGAGTAAAAAAAATAGTGATCTTTCAGATCACTATGCGGTTGAATGTAAACTGATTTTTTAAAATGATAAGAAATAACCTATTCAGTATCCTGTTGATTCTGTCAATATCAACAACAAGTGCTTACGGTCAATCGACAATGAGTTGTAAGCAAATTGTCGACAAAATGCTCTATAAGATTGATCAGGGTAAAACATTCCGTTATGATCTGGTACAAAAAGAACGGAAAAGTGGCAAAATGACGGAAGCTTCGCAGAGCGTTAAATTGAATGTTTCACCCTATAAATTATATATAAAAAATCACAAACCCAATGACGGGGCAGAGGTGCTTTGGGTGACAGGTAAGAACAACGGAAAGTGCCTAGTTAATCCAAATTCCTTCCCTTTTTTCAATATAAATCTCGACCCTTATGGTTCGTTGTTACGAAGAGATCAGCATCACACTGTTTTTGAATCAGGTTTTACCTTCTTTGCAAAGATCATCCGGGGTGCCCTTGTGAAGGCAGGAGTGGACTTTGAGAAATATTTCAAATATGAGGGGGACTTGGTTTGGAGCGGTAGAAAATGCTATAAAATCGTAATTGATTATGACGAATGGAAGTATGTTCCTTATACTGTGCTTCAAGGAGAAGATCTGAACGATATAGGCAAAAAACAAATGGTTAGTGAGTATATGATCTTGCATGCCAATGACAAAGTCGACGATTATGACGATGTTAAAGCGGGACAGGAAATTCAAATTCCTATCCTGTATGCCAAGCGCACTATTTTGTATATTGATAAGCAGTATTTTTTACCTATCAGGCAGGAGATGTACGATGATAAGGGTTTGTTCGAGATTTATGAATTTCATAATTTAAGGGTGAACACAACAATTTTAGAAGAAGAGTTTACCGAAGACTACAAGGATTACGACTTTTAAGCAACGCGTTATATATTCATATATTTGTTAATCAAATCTACAACCCTAAACTTATGAGAAATATCCAAGAATGGTTAGATGCATATGGTGAAAGTCACCAAAACCCAACCAACAAAGCGGTTCATTGGATCTGTGTCCCCGCCATATTCATCAGTATCGTTGGACTTATTTGGTCCATTCCTTTTCCTTTTATAAAGCTGGATTTGATTGGCCTGCCCATTAACTGGGCAATGATGGTGCTGGCATTGGTATTTATCTATTACATGTCGCTCTCATTTCGATTGTCAATTGGCATGTTGTTATGGGGTGTGTTCTGTTTATGGCTCTGCGGGGTCATGGAAACAGCGATACCACTTCCACTGTGGGCTACTAGTCTTATCATATTCACCGTAGCTTGGATTGGCCAGTTCTGGGGACATAAAGTGGAAGGCAAAAAACCATCCTTATTCGAAGATATTCAATTCTTGATGATAGGCCCTGCATGGCTTATGCACTTCATTTACAAGAAGCTGGGAATCGGATATTAGTATTTTAAGAACAATAGAACAGAAGAACGCTGGAACAATCGAATGAAGAAATTTATTTTGACACAGAGTAGAATCACTTCATAATTCGTCATTCAAATGTTCACTTGTTCTGAGTTTAAAAGCAAAAAACTATATATGCGACTTGAATTCGCTTTTGAATCTTTGGGCCTTTAGCGAACAGTAGCTTAATTTATATCCTCTTGAAAGGGAATTATTGAAATGCAAAAGCTGCTTATTCTCATCCTCCTGATCTCGTTTGACGTTGCTTATTCGCAAAAACCCAGGCAACTTTCCTCTTCAGAAATATTCCTGAGCATTAAAAAACTCAATGTCTTGGGAAATGTGTTGTACATAGCTGCTCATCCCGATGATGAAAATACGCGGTTTATCAGCTACTGTGCCAATGAAATGCTCTACAATACTGCATACCTCTCTCTTACCCGCGGCGATGGTGGTCAAAATTTGGTAGGTCCTGAGATCATGGAAGAGTTGGGCATTATCAGAACCCAGGAATTGCTTGCGGCAAGGCGAATAGATGGCGGCAAACAATTCTTTACACGGGCAATTGATTTTGGCTATTCAAAAACCAGTTCTGAAACACAGGAAATTTGGAACCGGGAAAAAGTACTTTCTGACATTGTATGGGTAATCCGGAAATTCCGGCCCGACGTAATCGTCAGCCGTTTTCCGGTTGGTGGATATGGTGGACATGGCCATCATGTAGCATCCGCGGAGTTGGCGGTGGAAGCCTTCGATAAAGCCGCAAATAAAACTGCCTTTCCTGAACAACTAAAATGGGTGAGCACCTGGAAAGCACAACGCATAGTAGTAAATACCGGAAGATGGTGGAATAAAGACATTTCGGCAGATGATGAGGGTGTTGTAGCACATGACATAGGAAGCTATGTGGAAGAGCTCGGTTTGTCTTGCAATGAGCTTGCCTCCCTGAGCCGTACCATGCACAAGAGCCAGGGGTTCGGTTCAACAGGAAAGAGGGGAGAACATGAAGAGTTTTTTGAGCATTTGGGAGGTACGCAAGCAAAAGAGTCATTGTTCGAAGGGTACTCAACAACGTGGGATAGAGTAGAGGGTGGTACTAATATTCAAAAATCGGTTAAAGCTATTATTGAAACATATGATGTTGCTGATCCCAGTAAGAGCATCAAGGCGTTATTAGCCATACGCCTCAGCCTGGGAAAACTTGCAGATGAATATTGGAGGAAAACAAAGCTTGCGGAGGTAGATAACATCATCAAGTTTTGTGCAGGTCTGTACCTCGAGGCGAAGTGCAATGATTTCTCAGCTACACCCGGTGATTCTGTTCATGTGGAATTTGAACTGGTCAATCGATCAGATTCAAAAATTACAATCTCAGGAATATCTTGTAAGATGTTGAGTTCAAATTTGTCTGTCGGTACATTGATGCGTAACAATTTAAAGATTGAACTGAAGGACTCTTATGTGTTACCATCATCAGCACAATATTCCCAGCCATATTGGCTGGAGAAGGCGGGTACTTTGGGTACATATGACGTAAGTAATCAAGAGTTAATTGGCACACCCGAGAATGATCCGGCTATTGTGTTTGATATAACAGTTGATGTCGAAGGACACAAAATAGTTTACAGCATCCCACTGATCTATAAATGGAACGACCCGGTAAAAGGAGAGCAGTACAGGCCCTTTGTGATTACTCCTCCGGTATTTGTAAATTTTTCTGAGTCCATTTTGATTTTTGCAGATAACAACAACAAAGTAATCGACTTGCTTGTCAAATCAGGTGTAGATAACTTTTCCGGGAAAGTCCGGATAAAGGCGCCTAAAGGATGGCAGCTCAACAAGAGCGAATGGGATATCAAATTGGAAAATAAAGGAGATGAACAGAAAATAACAGCAAGCTTGAAACCGACAGCAAAGGCTGAAGATGGTGTAATTACTGCCCAGGTTGTTTCGGAAGACATGAAATACAATATGGCCCTATCGACCATAGAGCATGATCATATTCCCACGCAGTTGTATTTTCCAAAATCTGAGGCCAAGCTCGTCCACATCGACCTCCAGAGAAAAGGAAAGCTGGTAGGATACATCGAAGGCGCTGGAGACGTGATACCACAAAGCCTTGAAATAATTGGATACGAAGTGGATATTCTTCAGGAAAGCAATCTTGAACCAGAGAATTTAAAGAAATACAACTCGATAATACTGGGCATTCGAGCGTTGAACACCAATGAGCGAATTGACTTTATCATGCCCGTACTGCTCGACTATGCCAAAGCTGGAGGTACGCTCATCCTTCAGTACAACACCAAACACCGTCTTAAAACCGATAATTTCTCTCCCTATCCTATAAAAATATCTCGCGACCGCGTTACTGAGGAGGATGCGGAGGTAATGTTTGTCATACCCTTCCATAAGATCCTAAATTCCCCCAATAAGATTACCAAAGCAGATTTTGATGGCTGGGTACAAGAGCGGGGATTGTATTTCCCGGATGAATGGGACGAAAAGTATGATGCAGTCCTCGGGTGGAATGATAAAGGTGAGGAGAGGAAGGACGGTTCATTATTGGTCGCAGAATACGGAGAAGGCCATTATATCTACACAGGGATCTCGTTTTTTAGGGAATTGCCCGCTGGAGTGCCTGGTGCATACCGCTTGTTGGCCAATATTATTTCCTATGGAAACGAGTAATGAAAAGCAAGGTCTTCAGGATGATGCGCCGCCGTTGTTCAAATCCTGGAATGGCTGGTACCTCCTGTTAGTCGGTAGTCTTGTTGGGTTAATTTTCCTCTTTTACATCTTTACAACCCATTTTTCATGAGCTACATCGACTGGGTAGTATTGATTGGTACACTTACCTTCATTGTTGCATATGGTGTTTGGAAGACAAGAGGCAGTAAAGACCTTGAGAATTTTCTGAAAGGTGGTAACGAAGCAAAGTGGTGGGGAATAGGAATCTCCATCATGGCAACGCAGGCGAGCGCCATTACATTCCTCTCCACTCCCGGACAAGCATACACGGATGGTATGGGCTTTATCCAGTTCTATTTTGGCTTACCCATTGCCATGATCATCCTTTCGGTGACATTTGTTCCGATCTATTACAAGCTGAAGGTCTATACCGCTTATGAATTTCTTGAAAATCGCTTTGACCTAAAGACCAGGACCCTTGCGGCCATATTGTTTCTGATACAGCGGGGATTGGCTGCCGGAATAACCATTTATGCACCTGCCATCATATTATCTACCCTGCTGGATAAGGACCTTACGCTTACCTGTATTGTTATAGGCTTCCTTGTGATCATCTATACTGTATCTGGTGGAACGAAAGCTGTAACGCAAACGCAAAAACAGCAAATGCTGGTGATGATGGGTGGTATGATCATCGCAGGCATCATGGTAATTTCAATGCTTCCGGAAAATATTGGCTTTGTGGATGCGTTGCACGTCGCCGGGAAGATGGGGCGACTCAACGTAGTGAATTTTGATTTTGAACTGAGCGATCGATATAATTTCTGGTCCGGCATAACGGCGTCGCTCTTTTTGTTTATGTCTTACTTCGGTACAGATCAATCGCAGGTTCAGCGCTATTTATCTGGTAGATCAGTCCGAGAGAGCAGGCTGGGCCTGATCATGAACGGGTTGCTGAAAATACCCATGCAGTTTGTCATTCTCTTCATTGGCGTGATGGTATTTGTTTTCTATCAGTTTGTGATGCCTCCGGTATTTTTCAATAAGGTAGAAAAGGAAAAGCTTGAGCATACTGTTTATGCCGAAGAATTGAAGGTGATGGAGCAGGATTATGAGGTGGTCTTCAATGAGAAAAGGCAAGAACTGAACAATTTGGTAGAAGCATTTAATCAAGATGATGAAGCAGCTGTAGAGAGTATCACCGCCAAAGCATTAGAATTGGAAAAAAGATCAATTGAAATCAGGGATGAAGTAAAGGCACTGGTTAAAAAATCCAATCCGAATGCAGAAACCAATGACAAGGACTACATCTTCATGACTTTTGTGATGGATCATTTACCAATAGGCCTGATAGGATTGCTGTTTGCAGTGATGTTTTCAGCGGCCATGTCCTCAACTGCATCAGAATTAAATGCGCTGGCATCTACCTCTACAATTGACCTGTACAAAAGGTCCTTGTTTAAAACGGGTTCGGACAAACACTACTTGAACTCATCCAAGTGGTTTACGTTACTGTGGGGAATTCTAGCCATCATATTTGCGACCTATGCCTCGCTTTTTGAAAACCTCATTCAAGCCGTAAACTTGTTGGGGTCGCTATTCTACGGAACGATTCTGGGAATTTTTGTCGTTGCCTTTTACGTAAAATATATCGGTGGTAATGCGGTATTCTATGCTTCCCTCATAGCTGAGGCATGCGTTATTTACATACACTATATCAACTCTAATGGAACCGCCACGGGTTGGTTTGAAATGGGTTATCTCTGGTACAACGTGGTAGGTTGCGTACTGGTAGTGGCCTTCGGCTATCTGCTCCAACTCGTTACCAAGAAATAGTCAGATTAGGCGTCCTTCGGCTCCGCTCAGGGTGCCGTAGGGTTGGTATAAAAGGACACGGATCGGCGTCCTCTGAGCGGAGCCGAAGAGAGCCGCAGAGAGTCGTATGGTTGGTATAAAAGGACACTGAGCGGAGCCGAAGTGCCCGCTTCAAATATTTAACCCTTTTTTATTTTCTCCAACAGCTTCTCGTTTCTCTTTATGTAGCCATAGTCTCCCTCTTCACGAGCTTTCGCCATTTCCATTGATTGGGTTGCAGCAGCTTTGGCTTCCTTCTTTTTCCCGAGATCATTCAAAATATCGGCTTTGTTATACAAGTACCAAAATGCCTTTGGTTTCATCTCAACAGCTTTGGTTATCCATTCCAGAGCCTTTTCCATGTCCTTGTCATTTTCCTGGTAGTATACGGCAGCTTTGCGATAATCTCCAGCGCTTGGCTCCCCCATAACCCTGTCGATTGCGGCCATAACCGTTTCATCTGTATTTACCCTGATAGGAATGGTGAGCATTGTATTCTCCCAATAGAAGGCGAGGTTGGCACCAGTGGAAGTGAAAGTTGAAAACTCAAACGTCATTGTCTCGGCTGTAATGCACATCTTTTTTGGTTTTATTTTAAATCTAACCAGGTCCTCTTCTTCCTTATAGTCGCCAATCCCCCAGTTCTCAATGTTTTTGTTCACAATAACGGTCCAATCGGAGTCTCCCTTTGCGGGAATGAAATACAAGGCATACTCACCTGCTGGAACTTCTTCGCCTCCAAAAGTCACATCTTCACTGAATTTGAGCTTTGTTGAAGCATTCGCACCTGTTCTCCACATTTCATTAAATGGAACCAGCTCACCAAAGATCACCCGGTCCTTCTTTCCCGGCCTTGAGTAGGTTATTTCAACATCGGTCAATCCGACTTTCTGTTGGAGTGTCGCCAAAGGGCTTGGCATTGGAGTTTCAATTTGGGAATAACTGTATAAGGAAGTGAGCATAAAAATTCCAGTTATTAAGTAGGACAAGTTTTTCATATCAATAATTTTTAATTGTTAGGGGTGTAAATATAGAATTAATGGGTTTAACAAGAACTCTGAAAGGCAATAAAACAGCTTGGAATTTGTTATCATATAAGTTAACTTTGTTAAATGGTGCGTAAGGTTGAATTTCACAAAAGCTATTTCATAGATTTTTATGTGAAGCAACCAAAAAAGGTGCAAGCCAAGATTGAATATGTATTGGCATTAATTAAACAAGTTGATCGGGTACCTGAAAAATTCTTAAAGCATTTGACTGGAACGGATGGAATTTATGAAATACGAGTTGAATATCAATCCAATATCTTTCGCATCTTTTGCTTTTTTTATAAAAATAGGCTTGTGATACTGCTTAACGCATTTCAGAAAAAATCTCAAAAGATACCTAAGAAGGAAATTGATTTAGCGGAAAGGTTAAAGAAGGAATATTTAAATCTGAAAAAATCGATAAGATGAAAAACGTAAAAACATTTGATGAGCTTTTAGATAAAAAATATGGGAAGGTTGGCTCTAAAAAAAGAAATGAGTTTGAAGAAAAAGCTCAGATGTTTATTATCAGCGAAATGCTCAAAGATGCAAGAAAGGAAGCCAAAATGACCCAGCAAGAGCTGGCTGACAAAGTAAATACTAAAAAAAGCTATATATCCAGGTTGGAAAATGGCAAGGGAAACATTCAGATATCTACACTGATTAGAATTTTTGAAACCGGCCTTGGAAAGAGAATTGGCTTGACGTTCTTATGAGTTTGAATTTTTAGGAAATAATTAATAAGAATTATATCATGGCAGTACAACCCAAATGGAAAACCAAAAGCTTCAGAAAGCATCTAAATAACAAATTAAAGAACAAGGAATTCTTGAAAGAATTCATGCTACTGCAGGATGAACATCGAATTGGAGAATTATTGAAATCCGCACGAGTAGAAGCCGGTTATACCCAGGAGGAATTGGCAAAGGAGTTGGGCATCCATAAGCCCAATATTTCTCGCCTGGAAAATTCTCCATCAAACGTTACCTTGAAAACAATACTGAGATACCTGAATGCCTTGGATAAAAATCTAGAATTGAGGATTAGTGGGTAATTATGGAAATCAGATTGATAAAAACTGACAAAGACTACCAAAAAGCTCTTGTGGATTTTAATCTGGTATTTGACGCCAAAAAAGGAACGAAGGAAGCTGATAAGGCAGAATTATTGGCCATGCTTATTGAACATCATGAAGATGAGCATTACCCTATTGAATTTTAGCTACCTCGATAATAAGTCGTAGCAATAAGCTACGCCGAACAGGGAATGCGTAGCTCTTAAGGGATAACGTATATCATTTATGCGCTTATCCCGAATAGGACCCTGTTTTTACCCGTCCGTAACGGTAGTGAAGGCGGGATTCCGTATCTTTATAACTCTTATAACAAGTTAGCGAAAATTAAAGCATAAAACTCTGACTAATGAATGCCTGACACAAAAAATAGAACTCTATGAAAAAAACATTGATTGCACTCGCTACTATCGGCATACTTCTAGGAGGTTGTAGAGGAGAGCGCGTCGGTGCTGTTTGTGAAGATGGATGGAAAAGCAGTGCTACTGGGCGAGGCGCTTGTAGCCATCACGGGGGTGTTGATTATTGGATTTATGAAAACGACTAACAATATGGACAAATTGGCAATAATAATAGTACTTGGCATCTTCGTAGGTTGTAAATCAGCAAGCGTCGAGGAAAGCTCGAAGGTTATTGAGCTAAGTTACAATAATGGCAAGGTCGCAGTGACCGGAACTCTCCTGGGTGAAAACGAAAAGGTGGGGGAATGGAAAATCTTCTTCCCGGATGGGAAAATCTATATTCGAGTTAATTATGACAAGACTTTTGAAGATTACTTTAAGCTATATCAAGAATATAACCAAGATGGGCGACTAATCCAAGAAGCCCGCGAAAACGAGAATGGCTCAAATAATCATTTCAATCACATTAAAAAATTCTTTTCCGATGTGGGCGTTCTAAACTATGAAATCATAACGGACATTTACGTGGAATTTAAAGAAGAAGGCGATGAGCATTATATATATGAAACAGTTAACGAATATTATTCCAATGGAAGCTTAATGACTACGGATAAGTATACGGACTACGAACTCGAATACTCCGACTGGTATGATACTCTCGGTGATTTTCAAGGCAGAGTTTATAATTCAAACTCTATTTACAAGGTCGAACGGAGCAGGAAGTAACTTTCGCTAACAATGCCTTTGGTGTAATGGTGCATGAGTACGATTTTCGTAACTTGTAATGTGCGTGTCCGTAGTCGCTGGTATTATAAAAGTATGGCGGTACTCCTCAAAGCCGGGTCGTTGTACACAATGTAAATGAATCTACCGCAAAAACACATAAAGGAAACTAAAAAACTTATATCTGCATTGCCGGAAAGAAAAATAGCAAATTGGCTATTGACACAAGGTTTTTATCCGGAACAATATGTGCTTCCACCTTGCTTTAAGGTTCTTAAGTTCACTTACAAAAAGAATCCGTATTTCGATTTTTCCAAGAAAATACCTCTATCAGAAATTTGTGAAATTACCTTTCCAAAATCGCAACTAACCGAAAGGGCATTTGGAATAATAAACCATAAGATATATCACGATTTAGTTTGGCATATTTTAGATAATTGGAATGATGTTAAAGCACTTCTTTTCAATTCCAAAAACAATATTTATTCATATTCTTTTCCAATTCCACTAAACAAAGAAAGTGTTGGGACTTTAGGAACATTACGTTCAGGGAGAATGATATATGAATTTATTGAGATGTCAGAAAGCGACATTGTATCGGAAGGTCATAAATACAAATTAGTCGTAAAGTCTGACATTAAAAATTTCTATCCGTCAATCTATACTCATAGCATTGCTTGGGCTATAAATGGTAAGGAAGATGCAAGAAAAGACAGATATAAATTCAATTTATTGGGGAACAAACTTGACAAATTATTTCAAAATGCCAATGATGGATGTACTAACGGAATTGCAATTGGACCAGCTATCTCGGATTTGGTCACAGAAGTTATGCTTTCGGTAATTGACACAGATATATCCAAAGAATTAAAAAAAGAAAGTATTGATTTTATTGGAGTCCGTTTCAAAGATGACTACCGATTTCTTTGTCAGACAGAATCAGACGCACACGAAATTTTAAATATTGTACAAAGAAACCTAAAAAGCTTTAACCTATCAATTAGCGAAGAAAAATCAACAGTTTCTAAATTACCAGAAGGACTTTTTCGGGAATGGACAAGTGAATACCACCTATATTCTTTAAAATATGGATATCCAATCAAATATAAGTTGTTTGAGAACACTTTTAGAAAAGTGTTATTTATCGATAAAAATTATCCAAATACTGGAGTAATTGATAAATTTTTGAGTGAATTAATCTCTAAAAAATACAATCTTAAATTAAAACTCTCAAGCAAGCAAATTTATAAAGTGTTCAGTTTACTTCTAATGCTTAAAGAAAAAAGGTCAAAATCGTTACCTCAAATATTAGCTGTAACGGAACTCTTAATTTCTACTTATAAAAAAGAAACGGAGGTCATAAATAGAATTTTCATTTCCTTAAACGAACTGACAGAAAGGAAACTGAAAAGGGAAAATTCTAATGTTTATGACTTAATCTGGCTGACCTATTTTCTGAAATCGCATGGGAAATTAACAGCCAAATGGCCGAGAAGAGTCGAATCCGAATTATTACAATCTATAAAATCAAATGAACAGAAATTCGACTTGGAAACTACGTATTGTAAGTTGTTCAGTAGAATAGAATTACCAACAAAAAATATTCTGTTAGCTAAACATTTAGCAATATTTCCAAAAGAGGAAGACGAGTAAAACACCGTGTATAACAACGTGTATTAATCATTGAGCACTAAGTAGTTAAGTTGAAAATGAAGTGCTTTTAAAAGCCCAACGCTTCATAGACAAACCGTCAGACTGTGCATTAACCAACAAAACGAAAAAAGTTAGTGTTGATAATCAGACACTTACAAATCAAAAATGACTCGAAATGGTAGTTAATGCACAGACTCCCGTTAGTTGCAAGATGTTTTTTATAGGTGGTCTGAACAATATTTTTACATTTGTAAATCAGAAGAGTTCCACGCTAATCTTTTCCAGGTTTTGGACACCTGATCTGCTTGCGAAACAGTTTGACTAACGTGTGACTCCGACATGTCTAGGATTGGCGGAACGTAAACCGACCTTTCCTACTTCAAAGATACATCGGGAACAGCCCTTGTTCTTACACTGTTTTTGGAGTTGTTAACAATTCTTTCCATTTTCTTACCCGTTTTGGGTTACTTTTATCATAAATCAACTATATCGTAACCATGAAATTGGGAGATTTTTTAATTAGGCCAATTGACAATCGAAAGAGCCGAAACAGAGCATATGAGGCTCTTAGATTATTCCGATACAGTGACGATCGGGAAATCAATAATCTAGTAGGAATTGTTAACATATTACTTGAACATGGGGATTATCGATTCTTGGACTTCAGAGACAATCGGCCAGATGAAAATATCAGGAGACAACTTTCAAATTTGGGCCTAAGACAAAAAGATCTGACTCCGATTTTTGGAACGGAGAGTCGAATATCTGAAATATTGTCTGGTAGGAGGCCGCTATCAATTAAGATGATTGCCAACCTACACAAGTACTTAGATATACCTTATCAGGAATTAATTGATGCAAATAAATATGACCTGGAAGGAGATCGTAAGGCCCAAATAGTAAGTATGCTGGAGAGGAAAACTGCTATTAGACGTTAGGAGAGGCGGAACATCCTCAGCTCGTCCGGATTTCAAATACAGGCCGTTAGCGCCAACAATAGCGCTACACCTTATAAATCGTATCCATATACTTCTTGAGCATCTGGGTAGCAATACCTCTGAGTGGTATGGTTTCAGATAATCCAAAGAGCGGTGAAAGACCCGTTACTGAAACCAAAGGCCGCGAAATGCGTATCTTTAGAAAAAAGATGTAGAGATGGAAACTTTAAAGATTGATATACTTGATCCGAAGGCTAAAAATCTGCTGGAAAACCTGGCTGACCTTAAACTCATTAGCATTCGAACTGCGAAGACTTCTTCTAATGACTTTACTAAACTTCTTCAACGACTTAGGAGCAAGTCAGACAAGGTCCCCTCATTAAAAGAAATTGCCAAGGAAGTGGAAACCGTTCGCCAGAAAAGGTATGGCAAGTAATAACTTGAAGGTCATTCTCGACACCAATCTCTGGATCAGCTTTTTGATTTCTAAGACTCTCTCCAAATTTGACGAAGCTATAAGACTTGGGCAAATAAGACTTTTATTCAGTGAAGAATCACTCTCCGAGTTTTTAGACATTACAACGAAATCAAAATTTGAAAAATACTTTACGCATTCTGACATCGTAGAGATTTTCGAGTACATGGATCAGTACGGGAGTATAATAAAGGTCAATTCTAAAGTAAATATGCCGGGACGCAAAGGACAATTTTTGGCTTGAATTGTCCAAAGATGGAAAGGCAGATTATCTGGTAACGGGAGACAAGGACTTGCTAATAATCAAGAAGTTTGACAAAACAAAAATAGTGACTCTTTCGAATTTTTTTGATATGTTATAAGGTGTAGATGGCACATGCAGGTTACAATACAATGATTTGCGCCTAGCTAGCACGGATTTGAAATTCGCGATAGCTAATTTCCTGGATTGAGGTGATACTAAACCTTATAAATCGTATCCATGTACTTCTTCAACATCTGGCTAATGGTTCCCCGCAGGGGTAAGGTAGCGGCCAATCCATAAACCGGAGCCAGCCCGCCTTCAGTATTGGGGTTGGCTTTCACAAATTCAACGGCCTCTTTCAAATCCGTCACAAACTTCTCCGCAACTCCTTCCTGGGTATGCCGCTTTGTAAGGCAAATATGAACGCAGGATGGCTTGTGCAAACCATTCAATGTCCAGCCTTTCGCGGTTAGTGCATCCATTATCTGATATATATCATATTCTTCGCAGGCAAAGGAGATGTTCCAATAGGGCTTTCCCAGTATTTTCAATTCTGGAATTTCATCAATGCCCTTCTTGATCTTATCTGCAGCTACCATAATACTTTTGGCAATTTCCATGTAGCCTTTTTCACCCATAGTAATTAGTGTGGCCCAACAAGCGGCACTCAATGCTCCTGGCCTGCTTCCCGCGAAGGTTGGCGAAAAATACAATCCACCGGGCCAGTCTGTAATCGTGAAGTACTGATACCTCCTCATTTCCAGGGTCCGGTATAGAACAACCGAAGTTCCCTTGGCCGCAAATCCGTATTTGTGCGTATCGGCACTCATGGAAGTAACTCCGGGCAAACTGAAATCAAAATCGGGTACATCAAAATCAAGCTTCTTTATCCAGGGCAGAATAAATCCGCCAAGACAGGCATCCACGTGCAATCCCACTTTGTATTTAAGCGCAATTTCAGACAACTCAGGAATCGGATCAACAACACCATGAGGGAAAGTAGGGGCAGAGCCCACAATTGCGATTGTATTTGAATTAATAGCACGTTTCAGTTTTTTAAGATTAACCTGGTAATTTTCATCTATTGGAATTGCTCTCAATTTGATGTTGAAGTACTCGGAGGCTTTGTTAAAAGCAGCATGCGCCGTTACCGGTACCACGATCTCAGGATTGCTAATACCCTTTTCTGCTTTGGCCTGATCGCGATAGGTTTTCATGGCCAATAAAATACTTTCTGTGCCACCTGAGGAAACAGATCCGCAAATTTCTGAGTTTGCCTTCTTCGCTCCCAACATATTAGCAGTCATTGAGATGATCTCAGCTTCGAATTTGGAAATGCTTGGAAATACGTCGGAGTGAAGTGGGTTGGTTTGTGAATTCATCGCATACACCTTGTTCAGAAACGCGATGTGCTCCTCATCTCCGTGATAAACAGTACCAGAAACAAGCCCCTCTTTCCACTTTCCTTGTTCCTGGCTCGCCATACCCTCCATCTCTTTAAGTACTTCTTCCCTTGATTTCCCTTCGGCTGGG
Source organism: Bacteroidota bacterium (assembly GCA_022572355.1). Taxonomy (GTDB): domain Bacteria; phylum Bacteroidota; class Bacteroidia; order NORP154; family NORP154; genus NORP154. The sequence goes on from JACZWC010000006.1 coordinate 38,346, forward strand.
ATCTCCGTAAAAGTGCTGAAATCCTCACGGTACGGGCGAAGGCCCTCAGCGATGCCCTTCATAATCTCATCCGTCTGCCGATCAATTTCCTTCCGAACAGATGGAATCTTGTTGATGTATTTTTCAATAACCCTGACCACGCTCGGGGGGAGCATGCCCAATTTATTGACGATGTAGTCCATATCCATAATAGGTACTTTATTCTATAAATTACAACTCCTAGGTCTACGAATTACGAATCTCCTCCGTGCGCACACGTCGGAGTACGAATTTACGAATAGGTGCATGTCGAAACATTGTACCACCAATTCGCATATTCGTATAAATTCGCAATTCGTTGACCATTAATTCGTTCACCTATTTTTTTCTATTCAGTCTTGCGTAAATACCTTCGTTCTTCTTGTAAATGTTTAAATACTCTTTAAACAGCTCATCATATATTTCCCGGTTATCCGGATTCGGTTTGTAGACTTTATCAATCTTTGTTTTTGTGGCGATTTCCTCAAATGTTCCATATCCCAGTGCTACTATTGCCAGTGCCGCTGCACCTCTCGCATTTGCATGCCTTGGTTCATTTACCTGATTGATTGTTCTGTCCATCACATCCGCAATGATTTGGCACCATACATCTGACTGGGCTCCACCGCCAATAATATTTATTGATTCAAATTTTCTTTTTGCAAATATCTCCACATATTTCAACAACCAGCGTGAATTATATGCAACCCCCTCCATCACCGAGCGAATCATGTGTGCACGAGTTGTTTTCAGTGTGAGATTGTAAAAACCCCCTCTGATAGAATGGTTGTCGACCGGTGTTCGTTCACCGTAAAGCCAGGGCGTAAATATTAGCTTGTCACTACCTGCAGGAATTCGTCCCGCCATAGTGCACATTATAGACAAGACGTCTTTGTCCCCCGCTTTAATTTCCAATTCGTCGTCGGCATAAAACAAATTATCTTTAAGAAAAGAGAGACAAACCGCTGAAGTTTCCTGTTCATTGGCGATGAAGTACCTACCTGGAATACCAGATGGCAGCGAAGCCATATTGTGGAAGATATCTGTTTTCTTAAATGGAACATGACATGTTAAGAATGAAGATGTTCCCAAACACAGGTTGGGTTCATAGTCTCGTATCGCACCAGATCCAATTGCGGCGGATTGCACGTCAGGCGTGCCACCAACTACTTTCACATCTTCGCTCAAGCCCAACTCGTTGGCGATTTCCTTTCTTAAGTTGCCTACCACATCTGTGGTCAGTATCATTGGCGGCAATTTACTTCCGTCAAGTGTGGATAGCTTCAACAGGCCTTTGTCGTACTTTATATTGTTGATGTCCCTGTTGTCTGTTACCCAATGTAGCGTCATGGTGTCTTGGGTTGAGACAAACTCTCCAGTCAATCGTAGATTGAGGTAGTCTTTCGGTTCCAGGAACATGTATGTTTTCTCGTACACTTCTGGCATCTGATCACGGATAAAGAGGATGTGAGAAATTGGATCCTTACCCGTATGACTGGGCGCACCACCTGTGAGCCTCATCCATTTCATCAGTTTAGCAATTCCATATCCTTCAATTTCGAAGAGCCCACCGTTGATCTTGGGCATATATTTCGCACCCCTGGAGTCCATCCAGATAATCGCATTACAGAGGTGATTTCCTTCTTTGTCCACGGGTACGGTACCAGACCACTGTGAAGTACAGCTGACGGCAATTACGTCTTCTTTCGGTGCATGGCCACCATCCAGTAATCTTTTGGCTGCAGTCATGATAGATGACCACCACTCTGCCGGATCTTGCTCCGCTCCGCCATTATCGAACAGATTGAGGGTAGTAGGCTCAAAATCTGATGCCACTACCTCGCAATCCGTGCTGACCAAAGCGACCTTTGGCCCTGAAGTACCCAAATCAATAGCGAGGATATATTTTTTGTTTTCGTTTGTCATGCCTTTTAAGCTAGGCTCGCATAATCAATGAGTGTTGGTTTTTTCCAGTTCGTATCTACACCCAGGTTCTTTAATATTTCGATTCCCTTCTTAAGATTCATTCCCACTGTTTTGACTCCGTGCGAGTCATCGCCGGGCACAATGCTAATTCCCATTTCAATGGCTCTTTCGAGAATTGATTCAGAAACATAGGGTTCATCCGCTCCTTTTTGCCAGGCCTTCAAATTGAATTCGATGATTAAGTTTAATTCTGCAATCAAAGTTAAGTTTCTATCTATTCTTTCGGCTATGTCCGGATGCTGAATAGTCTCTTTATAATTCGGGTCGAATAATCTAATAAGATCAAAGTGGCCGATTACCGCTGGCTTCAGATTCTCAATGAGTTCATATTGCAGATCATAATACTGAGAATACAACTCGATCAAGCCCCCGGCCTTTTGTTTTGCCTTGTCATATTCTTCTTCATTTGAGTCGAAGTCCAGGTCATTTACGTGGTGCACCGAGCCAACAATATAATCTGGCCTGAACTCATTTATTAACTGTTGATTGTGTTCAACATAACCGGAGTATGCTTCGGTTTCAAATCCTATAAGTATCTCAAGATCGGATGCATATTGTTTTTGAAGACCTTTGACGGTTTCCATATATGCCGAAAATCTATCGAATAATTTGGTGGCGTTAAATCCTCCCTTCTCTTCAATTCTATAAACAAAACCATCTGATGGAGGAGGAATGTGTTCCGTAATTCCCACCCATAGAAATCCTTGATTTATGTACTCCTCAACAACTTCTCGCAGGGAATCTTCTGCGTGACAGCAAAACTCTCCACTATGTCCGCCGTGAATGGAAACTAGAGGTGCGATGCTCATCTGTGGAAAAGTGTATTAATTGAGAGGGGTAGGGAAGCTTCTTTGAGCCAGCTCATCCTTGGAGAATTCCAGTGGTTTTGTGGACGTATCCAGTTCTCTTTCACCAGCTGGTTTGAGCATTTCCTTGGCCAGAAGTTGAAATTTTGTCTGGTAAGCAGCGTGTGTCCACTGTCCGAAAACAGTGTGGCCTCCCTCGTAACACTGAAGCTGGTATTCTTCATAGGTAGTTATATAACCTGAATAGGCATTGGCATACGGAGAGATGATCACCTCAGTGACACCGCGGTTTGCCAACACTTCGGAAATCGTCTTTTTCAATCTTTTGCCTCCGATGTAACTTATTTCTGCCGGAATTCCCACAATGGCAATTTCACCGATGATGAAGATTTGCAGTGGCAGGATTTGCGGGGTCCATGGTTTTCCTGAAATGGCGCCTTTATTGTAATGCTGCTTTAGTACCTTGAAACTCGGATCAACTACGCTGATCGGGCCCAATTTATTCAGATTTTTAACACCTAATATTTTCTCTGCACCTGTTTCAACCAGTATGTCTTTCACTCCTTGGGTTTCATACATTTGCTCTATTTCCTTCCACTTTTGATCTGAGGAATTCCTGCTTTTCATTCGGTGTGAGAGTCTTACAGCGTTCGTCAGTAGTGATACTACCTTCCCCAGACTGGCTGGAATGCCTCTACCGTCGACCGTTCCTTGAAAAAAGGCAACACCCATGCAGGCATGGCCCGTCTTCACTTCTTTTCCCTTCTTATCATTGGCATTCGGAATGAACTGATCATCCACCAGTACATCGGATAAATCCACATACATCAATCCATAATCTATTCCACCTGTGGCTAATGGAGTCGCATTGGATAATCCCTCATAGATTTCCTTTGCCTTTTCATATTGCAAATTCCCATTGTACCGCGCACTTTCATAATCATCTTCGAATTTGCCACGCATCTTCTTTCTTTTGCCTTCCCAGATGAAATTGGGCATGATGTCGGCGCATGGAGACTGGGCAAACACCGCCTGAAAATTTGGACTGTCAATGCTGTCCTCAAAAAACTGAGACGCATATCCCTTGTTGTCAGAGCAGATCTTGAAGCGATCGTTTCCCACAGTGGTGGTATGAACTCCAAACCAATTGAGTGCTCCAAGTGCCTCTCCATCAGTTTTATCGATTCTCAATAGTGTCATCTCCCGGTCCAGTGCAAGATGACAGTCCTTTTCGGTATACTGGTCCACCCCTGGGTTCGCGTTATACGCAGGCAATGAACGGTTGAATGCCACTTCTTGCTCAGGTGGGAATGTGCCTTTACCTATTGATATATTGGCATCCGCAAGATTACTGTCCGCCTCAACAATAGACTTTACAATGCCATCCACAATGGTATTAAACACCTCCGGTACAAAGCCAGGAATGCTAAAGTTAAAGAAGGCATAGTATGAATATCCACCTGGAGCGCTGTGGGTGTGTTGTGCAGTGAGCATTACATTCGCGTCGGTGTAATCTAAGGCTCCGTGTTTTTCATGTAATCGTTTGACCACTTCACTCTTGACAGACAGTGTTATAAAAGCAATTTCCGCATTTACAAATGCAACTTTCTTACCTGATTCTGGATCTCTAAAAACAAAAGTACGTGCGAACAAGTCTGTTTCTTTTTCTTGTACTTTCTGATGGTATTGACCATATCCCATCATCCCCACACCTTTGAAAAAGGACGTGATATCGGCAGATGCAGTTCCGATTTGATACATAGAAAGGAGAGGGGAAATCGTTAGAGTTTTATTGTAAACTGTAATCCAAATGTTCTTGGGGCCTCAATCTGCAAGGGGCGTATCATGTACTCCCTGTTCAGCAGATTGTTGATGATGAGTGCCACTTTCGTCATTTCTGACATTTGATAAGATATCCTAAAATCAAAGACATAATCGCCCTCCTGTTTCTTTTTTCTTCGGTATTTTTTAATACCAGTTGGCAATATCCCCGCTGAATCCAGATCTTCAAATATGAGGTCTACATTCTTCATGAAACTGTTATATCTAAAGCTCAATCCAACTGCGAATTTCTTATAACCAATATTAATATCTCCTTTTACCAGATGCTGATATCTATATTTCAAAATATTATCCTTCGTATCCGAACTTGAATTCTTATAGGTAACTGGGTCACCATTTTCCTGATAAAGTATGGTGTCGTCAGGCGTTAAAGCAACAGGCATTGTATAAGTATAACCACCCATTATACTTAAAGATACGTCTCCTATGTTTCCTTTACCCGTGATTGAAGCGTCGACACCTAATATTCTAGCCTTTCCAACATTGATCGATTTGAAACCTAAATCATCAAAACAACCATTGCAAGCGTTTCCCCAACGCCCAAAAGTAAACTCTATGCTGTTGGTTATTTCTTGTTGAAACGCAGCAACATCGAGATCTGCATAGAAATTACCAATTTTAACGATCTGCTTAATTCCGATTTCTGCATTCCAACTCTTTTCAGATTTTATGTCGGGATTCGGAAATATTTTCATGGGCCCAACGCTTGTCTGAATATATTTTTCTGCTATCGTAGGTGCACGGAAACCCTGCCCAAATGAGGCTCTTATATAAGTTGCTTTGAGTATCCTAGCGCTCAAACCAGCTCTGAATACGGCTGCAGCATCTCTATCTACCTTGTTAACGGCAAAACTTTCCCATCGCGCACCACCGGAAAGGGTAACTCGATCCCAGAATTTCTTATCCAACTGCAAATAAATTGCGGTATTCACTCCGGTACTTTTATTGGTGGTATCAGTGCTCGTTGTATCTCCCGCATCATTGGTATTGTACACAACACGCTCATATAATTGTGATGTAGAAGTAGAGTAGGTATTCATTACACCGGTGGTGGCGGTGAAGTCTTTGATTTTTTCAAATTTCTTTTGAAACTGATATTCCCCATACCACATGGTGGATTTATTTGCCTGGTTGTTGTTATTGTTGTTATTCACGTAATAAACCCTGGTCCTGAGGCTGTGTCGTCCTCCCTTTGCGCCATAATAATTTAAAAAGGGATCTATAGTAAACACGGTTTTCAACGTTCTCGTGATAGCACCCGGATACGATCGATACATTCCGGTATCAGTATCCAGCATTAGCAGGGCTCCTGCCGTTCTGGAGTACATTACATTGAAGTTGATACCGTAATTAAGCTCCTTAAATTTGGCAGGCCTATATCGTAGATTGGCATTGAGCCTGGCGCGATTTTCAAATTCCCCGATATTTTGTTGTCTTTTATAAATATCACCACTTAGATTTATTAGGTTAGTGTCAATTGTCTCCGGAGCGGGGCCCACATGGCCTTGATCCGCGTATATATTGCCCCCTATCACTAAATCCAGGTTCTTGATTTTTCTGGAATGAAAGAAATTTACACCAGAGTAGATTGGGTTTTTATCTCCCCAAATAATGGCGTGCTTTCTCGAAGGATTATCGTAAATGCCAGCCATGATGTTAATCTTGGTCTCAGGTTTATCTTTAGGATAAGCAGTTCGAATGTTAATAACACCATTTAATGCTGCGGAGCCGTATAGCACTGAAGCAGCTCCTTTAATTATTTCAATTTGCTCCAGGTTCTCAACAGGTAAAAAACTCCAGCTGGGCCTGCCCGCATCACCGGATAGCACCGGAAGGTCATCCACCATGATCATCACCCGGCTTCCCGCACCAAAGCTGTAGCCGCTCCCACTTCTGATCTGAGGCTCTGAATCTATGATCTGAACTCCGGGTACCTGATTGATAGCTGTCTCCATATTGGTAGTCGCTTTATCTTCAACCAACTGTGGACTGATAACGGCCATTGAAACTGTTACATCTTCAATTTTTTGTTCAAACTTACCAGCAGATATTACAACGGTTCCCAATTCAGCCATCTCCTCCTTTAATATCATGGCCAGATTGAGTGTTTCTCCCTCTTTAATTTCAACGATTCTCGTAAAGGCCTTACATCCCAGAAACTTGGCCAATATTTTATGAAACCCCGGACTGACCTTAATGGTAAATTTTCCATCCAGATCTGAAGCAGTACCTGTTGTATCGTCGATGATAATATTCGCGCCAATGAGCGGTTCTCCGCTCTCAGCGCTGGTAATTGTACCCTCAATTGTGGCGTCTTGGGCAAAAGCAGAATTTCCAGTTAAGAGCCGAAATATTACGGCAATAATTAACATATTTCTTATCTTCATATTGTTGATTTTTGATCTGAAAAATACCAATACTATGGTGCAAATTTATGATAATATCTCAAATCGCATATTTTTTTAACCCAATCCGTGTTTATATTAAAAATTAGTACTTTTGCATTCCCATAAACAACATTTAAATAGAACAAGTATGAAAAGATTATTACTATTATTTACAGTCCTTACATTATCGGGTGTGCAACTAGCCAATGGGCAATGTTCTCCAGACCCTCAATATACTCAACCCGGCATTTACCCGGATTCAGCAACCAATCTTAATTGTGCGGTGGTAGACTCTCTCTACACAGAGATTATTACGGTTGTTATACCAGTGGATACAGTTGCTGATATTGGTACTGGTCCATTGGATTTCTGGATAGATTCAATAGAACTGATAAGTGTCTCGGGTCTTCCTAACGGAATTGTACTTGCCGGATGTTCTCCTGCTTCTTGTGGCTGGCTCGGTGGTACAACCGGTTGCCTGGCGGTTATTGGTACTCCAACTACTACAGGCCTTTATCCATTGGAAATTATTACAAGGTCCTGTGTTACAGCTAAGATTTCAAACTTGATCAAAGGGTGTCAGGATGATACAATAGATTACTACTATATTAATGTGGTAGAGCGGTTAATGTTAAGTGCTGCTACGACAGACCCTTCCAGCTGTTCTTCTAACGATGGAGCTATTGATTTATCGGTGACTGGAGGTACAGGTGCAGGTACATATGAGTATTTGTGGAATGATCAAGGCGCTAGTACAACAGAGGATATTTTAAATTTGGCCGGGGGCACCTACATGGTGACTGTTATGGATAGTTGTTTTACGAGAACCTTGAGCATGACTATAAGTGCTGCTCCACCTCCAGCCCTAATAGTCAACACTACTAACCTAACAAACCCAACCGGATGTACTTCCAGTGACGGTGTCATTGACATAACTGTATCTGGTGGGGTGCCTCCGTATACTTATGCATGGAATGATCCAGCCACAAGTACAACAGAGGATATTTCAAATTTGGCCGAGGGCACTTACACGGTAACAGTTACTGATAGTTGCAATACAGAAACCTTGAGCGCTACCCTCACTGCTCCGGGAAATACGCTTGCAATTGATACCGCTGTAGTTCACGTTTCGACTATAGGGGGCAATGATGGCTCTATTGATGCAACGGTAACTGCAGGTACTGCTCCTTTTACCTACAGCTGGGACAATGGAGAAACTACGGAAGACATCGGCACACTTACTGCTGGAACCTACGTACTCACGGTTACAGACGCCGGTGGTTGTACGAAAACTATTACTGTAGTGATAACAGAACCAGGAGTTGGTATCCAGGAGATCAGCGTGGCAGGGTTTAGCGGTTTGCTGAATATTCCAAATCCATTTACAAATGAGACTGAGATTCAATTTAGTCTTCAAGGTGCTGGTTCTGTTGATTTCGTGGTGTACAACCTAATTGGAAAAGTGGTTTACAGCGAAAGGGTGAATGCATTTGATGGGCTGAACAAATTTCAGTTCTCTTCTGAAGGACTTGCACCGGGAATCTACATTTACAGTTTGAAAGATGAAAGAGCTTCTGCTACGGGTAGGATGATCATCTCTCAGAAGTAATAATCGGATTTCGAGTAAATAATATCATGATCAAGATTGCGAGATACTTAGCTCCATTGGTGATAATCTCACTAATGGGAGCTGGGTCCTCCTATTCGCAGAATTGCACCGCATGTGTAATAGATCTAGGCTGTACGATTTCACCTGCTGAACCAATACTCTGCCCGGATACCTTGCCCACGGATACTGCTCAACAATACTATGAGACCGACGTTACATTTTATATCCCGGTAAACTTTGACATTACCGATCCGATTTCAGCAACTGTAACGCTCAACCAAATTGACATCATTGGCCTAACGGGTTTGCCTGCGGGCATGTCATGGACTTCATATGATTGGACGGGTAATGATACAACGAGTTTCTATCCACCTCAAAATCCACCGGCTTCAGAGAGGGGATGTGCCAGAATATGCGGAACGCCGCTCATGCCGGGGAATTATATCGTAACTGTGAGCGTAAAGGCTTATGTAGACGTAGGAGGCAATCCTTATATACAATATCCGACCTTTGATGTGCCCTTGGAAATTTTACCGAGCGGCTCTGGCAACAGCGTATTTACCATGAACAATTCACAGGGGTGTGATTCTATTACAACGTCGTTTGCACCCATTCTGCAGAGCGGGGGAGATCCATTGATTACTTATTTATGGGATTTTGGCGATGGTTCACCTACAACTACGCAAGAGTTTCCGGACCATACTTATGTTGCACCTGGGTATTATGTGGTTTCCATGACCATGAATATCTATGAATATGTTTTAACAGATGTCTCAGCTACTGCAACCGGTTGCGGGTGGTCTGGAGATATAGAAGAACCGTTCTGCTTTAACAACCCCGACATTTATTTCAATTTTAACGACAGTTCAAGCGCCTTCCAATCGACTACAGTTGATGACAGTAAAACTCCATCGTGGTCGAACTTAGGCCAGGTAATTATTGGCAACGATTTTTCACTTGAATTTTGGGATGAGGATTTAATTAGTGCGTGGGATTATTTGGGCATTGATTTTGTAAATTTTCCAGGTGCGGGGATTTACACATTAACAACTTCTGAGATTGATGCATTTGCCACCGTTATCGTACAATTGGATACAAGTTATACGGATGTGGACACGGTGCATGTCTATGCCTCACCAGTACTACCGCCAATGACAGTTGTCCCCAATGATTCTGTTTGCCAGGGGAATACGGTGCTTTTGACATCGGGTGGCGGACAGTTCTACCAGTGGTACGAGGACACCACTTTACTATTGGGAGAGACGGACTCCTCTTATCTTGCAACACAGGCGGGTAATTACTGGGTGGAAGTAACCAGCGCTGCAGGTTGTGTAGCCATTTCTGACACTCAATCGGTTTTTATTGTAAGCAATCCTAATGTTCCAACTTTCTTTCAGAATGGAGGCAAACTTCAGTCATTCTCAACGAGTCCCAACTTGCAGTGGCACGTTGATACTGATACAATTGCTGGTGAAACCGGGCAGGTGCTTTATTTAACTCAAGGCGGCACTTATTTTTTAACCTCAACAAATGCCTTTGGTTGTGTGTCCAGCTCTGACACATTAACAATAAACTTTGTAAATGCTGCACCAACTGCAGTGGACGATAATGCTGAAACAGATTCAGCAGTTTCCGTTGTTATAGACGTGCAAGCCAATGATTTTGATCCTAATAATCCAAACTTAACCACAACAATTATTTCAGGGCCGGGCAATGGAACTGCAATTCTCTTAAATGGTGACAGTATTCAATACACACCAGGAGCGGGCTTTTTAGGGATGGACACGATTTTTTATGAAGTATGTGATATCGGAATGCCTGTATTGTGTGATACTGCAATGGTTACTATCTTGGTTTCTCCGGTAAACAGTGCACCTGTAGCTGTCGACGATAATGCGACCACGGATTCAGCGGTAACCATCATTATTGATGTTCAGGCCAATGATTTTGATCCCAATAATGATTCTTTAACAACGGTTATTGTTACGGGTCCTTCGAATGGTAGTGTAACGCTATGGAATAACGATAGCATTCAATACACACCGAACATTGGTTTTACGGGTATGGATACACTGTATTATGAAGTATGTGATGATGGAACTCCCATATTATGTGATACAGCGATGGTTACAATAACGGTGTCTTCTGTAGTTTCGCCAAATGATAAGCCCATAGCTGTTGATGATAATGTTACGACAGATTCAGCAATTACTGTTGTTATAGACGTTCAAGCCAATGATTTTGATCCCAATAATGATTCACTGACAACGACTGTTATTAGCGGCCCTGCTAATGGTAATGCGACTGTATTGAATGATGATAGTGTTCAATATGCGCCGAATATTGGTTTTAAAGGTATTGATACATTTATATATCAGGTATGTGATGATGGAGTACCCATCTTATGTGATAATGCAATAGTAACTATCACGGTATCATCTGCAATTGTAATTCCTGGTGTTCTGGAAAATAATGATAGCAAATGGAATCTGCTCGAAAATCACCCGAATCCCTTTGTTGAAAAAACAGAAATATTCTTTACTTCTAAGGATGCTGGTATAATTGAATTTACGATATATAATGGAATGGGTGAGTTGGTGTATTCGAGGGAGATCTCAGCAAAGAAGGGAATGAATGCTTTTGAAGTTGCTTTGCCGGGGATAGCCCCTGGAATATACATGTATAGTATTAAACAGGGGGATTCTCGGGTGACAAAGAGAATGATAATTTCACAATAACTATCTGATGGGAGCACATTTCCACCGCTAAATCAATCTTTGTAAATAAATATCCGCCCGGCAACGAATTGTTTCTGGGCGTTTTTTTTGGAATGAAATTTATTACGGCTTTCGCATATTGGTCTATTGTCACTTTGATATTGATGACGCACGCTAATGCACAACAAGTTGGGGAAGTTGTTAGGGGCCCTCGATTGAGCACAGAAGCCGAGGCAGGATTCTCACCTTGTCCAGATACCATCAGGATACTCATGTTTAAAAAGAAGGTGGACCTCGGGGTGCTTTTGCCAGCCTGGCTTCCAGTTGAGAATTATGATCACATAGCGGTGCTTGAGGGCACTGTTATTCCCCAACCAAACAGCAAACATATTGACACTCACGTTAGCCCGAGCGATTTTCCATATCACCACTATACCCACGATCTGACTTTTAATGTAAAACCCGATATAACTCCTGATAATCGGTATACCAATCTATTGGCCTTACAGGTTACCAGGAGTGAGGAAAGAGGAGTGGTCAAATCAGATACTATACTCAAGGAATATGTACATGTGGAGTGGGAAACAGGCCTTGCAGCGAATAACGAAGGAAATGTGTGTGCTGAACTCAACAAGCAGGGCAAGTCTTGCGGCTTTTATTCAAGCGGACATGAACGAAAAGACGTTATCTGGAATTGGCCAACATTGGGAGACTGGGTGCATGTTGAGGGATTGTGGCTGTGGGATAGGGGGCATCCTCCTGCCAGAACGGAAATCCATCCTGCACGATTAATAGCTGTCCGGAGAAATATACCGGTATTTATGAAGCTGAAAGCCAGGAAATGGGGCTATGCAACCAGGATAGATGTATTTGCCAGTGGTGATGGAGGAGCGATGAACAACAACAGAACCGATGTTCCTGAATTTGTGCATAAGGTAAAGATGAGCAATAAGGACTACAAGTTCCGTGTAAAGCAAATCCTGCCACGGCCTTCGAGTAATTCTAAACTCATGTATCGCATTGACACTAGAAAGGGAGACACCTATTCGGGAACGGTGGCTATTGTGAGTTATCCGGTAGGTGATATAAATCCCAACGATGCCTTTGTTGAAATCAGTATACCATGGAAAAATCTCCCTGATACGGAAGTGTTTGCAAGAACCATTTATGTTTATTGGGATGAAGGAGACGGGTTGGCGTCTACTGTTGTGATGAACAAGTATAAGGTTACCATTGAGTCGATGCGGTTTAAACACCGAAAGGAATTTATAAGCAAAGCGGAGTATCGAATATTTCTTGAGGTAGGTGGTGACTGGCTATTCCTCAATGATTTTGCAGATTCCGAAGATATTTTGGATGATGGAATCGGCAAAACCTGGAAGCGAAAAATTAAAATAAATCAAGAATTCACCGTTTACCTGCCAGCCGGTAAGCAATTTCGTGTTCACTTAGGCGGCTGGGAGGCAGACGGCGTTAATGATATTTTTGGAAGGCTCATGGACCAATATTCTCCTTGCAATGCTGAAACGAGAAAGTGGATGATGGATAACCTGGACGTAATATCTCCCCTAAAACTTAAAGGATGCCTCGATGATCATATTGGAGAGGTGCATGCAATGCATAGCGCCACCGATATTGGAGATGGTCAGAGTTATTCTGTGAAATCTGATGGCCTGAAACATAAGGAGATCTGCCCTTTCGAATCCGGCAAGCAGAAAAACAGGTTTGTACTTAAATACACAATCGAACCGGCTACCTATTAGCTATGCGTCGCGCATGAAATTACAGATAACGGTAAATTATTTACGATCACTATGACCATGACTATAACTATGACAAAAGAAGCAAGGTCAATCGTGTCATTGTCATCGTTATCGTCATTGTTGAACTTCCAACATGAGACTTTGAACACAACCTTTCTCTAGCCCATGGATGTATTCTCCGTAACCGTACTGGGTTCCAGCGCAGCCCTTCCCACAGCCAATAGAAATCTCTCGGGACAGCTTGTCAAAATTGCAAACCAATATCTCCTAATCGATTGTGGCGAGGGAACCCAAATTCAGCTCCGCAGAAATAAAATAAGCATACAGCGCATCGATCATATTTTTATCAGTCACCTGCACGGGGATCACTTTTATGGACTCATTGGATTGTTGTCATCGATGCACTTGCTGGGCAGACAAAAGCCGGTCCATATTTTCGCACATGAAGGACTGAAAAAGGCCATTGAGGTTCAGTTGGAAGTATCACAGGCGAGATTGAGTTTCGAACTCAACTATCACTTTCTCAAAAACGAATCAGGAGTGGTGCTGGTAGAAAACAAGCATTTCCGTGTTGAATCAATAAAGTTGAAGCACAGTATTCCCTGTTGTGGGTTTTTGATCCGTGAAGTAGAAAAGCCGAGGAATATCTTAAAATCGGCGATTGAAAAATACAGCATACCCATCAAGGACAGGCCAGGAATTAAGATGGGGGAGGATTTTCTAACTCAAGGTGGCAAATTGATCAAAAATGAGGAGATCACAAGTGACCCTCTCACTATTCGTTCTTATGCGTATTGCTCAGACACTGCTTATTTGGAGAGCATTTTAGAGATGATATCAGGTGTTGATCTTCTATATCACGAAGCTACATTTTTGGAAGATAAAAAGGAAAGGGCGAAAGAGACATTCCACTCTACAGCAGCACAGGCGGCTGAAATTGCAAAAAAGGCTGCCGTTGGCCAGCTTTTGCTGGGACACTTCTCGGCGCGTTATAAGGAAATGGATCTGTTTTTAAGCGAAGCGAAAGTTATCTTTGATAACGTTGCGCTGGCCGAAGATGGAATTGAATATATGATTGGATAATCCTGCTAAGTCTGCAGGTACTACTCATCAATAATCAGAACCTTTCTAGTGATCACCTGATGATCAGAATATAAATGCAAACTATACATACCAGTGGGATAACTCCTCAAATCAATTTGCCAGAAAGTCGGGGAGCTGGAATTCTGTTCAAGTGCTTCTTCATATATGACTTGCCCGATTGTGTTTGCAATTCTCAATCGTGGATTTTCTAGTTTATCAACAGAATTTACCTCTATAACAAACTCCCCTGTATTGGGATTAGGATATATCTTGATCCTCCTATCCAAACCCGTAATGTTTATCCCTACTATGTCCGTTATCGTCACTGAAACCACGGCACCACAATTATCAGCACCCGTAACTGTAACATTATAGGTCCCTGTGCACAAGCCCGTCGCAGTGGCCGTAGTTTGACCAGATATGTCATCCCATAGATATGTGTACGGCATAGTGCCGCCTGTCGCTGAAACAGTGGCCGAGCCATCACAACAACCCACGCAACTTGCATTCGTGCTTGTTGAAATACTTATAATCGGAGCACCAATTTCATTAATGGTAACATCTTCAGTAACATTACAGCCATTGGCATCTGTAATAGTTACCGGATAGACGCCAGCCACCAGATTGCTCTCTGCGGTTCCTGTACTTCCGCTAGACCATGAGTAAGTATAAGGGCTTGTCCCGCTACTTGCCGTGACTGTTGCTGAACCATCGGCATTGCCACAGGAGGCATCGATAGTTGTTACAGTGGCTGTTGGTAGTGAATTAACCGTTACACTAACCTGATCCGTATTCTGACACCCATTTCCATCAGTACCTGTAACCGTGTAAGTAGTGCTAGTCGTTGGAGACACACTCACCGAAGATCCGGTTCCTGCGCCATTGTCCCAGCTATAATTGACTGCTCCGCTGGCGGTTAGTGTAGCAGTAGCTCCTGTGCAAATATTGGAAGTACCACCTGCAATTACCGTAGGCAACCCGAACACGGTTATATAGTTGGTCATTACAGTTGATGAACTGCTGACTGAATTAGTAACTGTTAATTCGACGCTGTACGTACCGGCCGTAGTGTATGTATGAGTCGGGTTTTGGACGGTATAATCAGTACTACCATTATCATCTATATCCCAATCCCAGGAGGTAGGATTAGAGGTGCTGCTGTCTATGAAACTAACAGTTAAAGGTACGCAACCGGAAGTTGTTTGTGCGGAAAACAAACTAATAGGGCATGTTTGGGGCGTATCATCATAGACACAAATATTCAAAGCACTGGGTGTATTGACCCAATTCTGATCGAATACCCTTATCCATATTTCCTCACCTGATGTGCGGCATTGATATTGATATGTGAAAGTTATGCTGGATGTAGTGACATCATAACCTCCAAACTCAGTTATGGCGCTGCAACTTGTACCTGAATATACCGCTATTGCAGCATCCACATTGGCATCCGTGAAATTGAGGTCTATCTTAAAATGCCCTGAAGCAGGCACGATGAATTTAAACCATACATCATTTCCAGAGAAGGAGTTTATCATCCAGCTAGGGGCATCTACACCACAACTGCCAGTTGTACCTACAGTAGTAGAACTCACCATGCTGCATGTTGAGCCAACTGTTAAGACAGTTGCCCCACATTGATCATCATTACATGCCTGTGCATTAACCATTGAGGAAAATACGCTTAAACAGAAAATAGTGAGTACTTGGAAAGTTTTGGTCATGATTCTTTTTGCTTGCATAATTTGAGGTATTATTTGATTATAATGCTTTTGCTTAGTGTTCCTGTTATTGTTCGAATCTGCAATTCATAGACTCCTTTTGCAAATCCTGTGAGGTCAATTACTTTGCTGTAAATCCCAGTATATTGTTTTAATAAATCTTCAAAAACTACCTGGCCAACTAAGTTAACGATCTTTAGCTCAATGTCCTGAACTTCGCCTACCTGGATTTCTACAGTAAATACGCCTGTGTTAGGATTAGGGTAAATCTTAACGTACTGTTCTGCAATATTATCCATCATTCCAACGGTTATACTCGTAGCATCAGAAGTCGCTGAACAACCATTGCTATTTGTAACTGTTACCGTATAAAAACCCGTCTGGGTTGCCGTGTAGAATTGAGCAGTGGCACCAGCTATGGAAGTACCGTTTAAGAACCATTGGTAGCTGCTTGCAAGATCAGTTGAAAGATCATTCAGAAGCTGATTAATTGGAGGTTTGGCGGGATTGGGATTGATGGTTAGCACCATTGCATCCGAGGCGGCTGTGCAAGGACCCGACGGATCATCTGTGGTGATAGTCAGTGTTACACTGCCTGCGCTAATATCTGCCGAAGAGGGTGTGTAGGTAGCTGTTAACATGGTGGCGTCGTCAAAAGTGCCGTTTCCGGATGTTGTCCAACTGATGCTCGATGTACTTCCACCCATGGTTCCCGATAAAGTATAGGTGTCGTCCTCACAAATACTGGCATCCGTACCCGCATTCGTTATAGCAATCTGGCTGATTGTCAGGATCATATCATCCTGAACTGCTTGGCAAGGCCCTGAAGGATCGTTGGTAGTGATGGTGAGGGTAACAGTGCCTGCTGTTATGTCAGCTCCGGATGCAGTATATGTTGCAGCTAGTGTTCCGGTGTTATTAAAAGTACCTGTACCTGATGATGACCATGTCAAACCGGACACACCACTTATGGATGCATTTGACAGAGTGTAGGTACCACTTCCGCAGATGCTGGCATCAGCGCCTGCACTTACCGTAGCGGCCTGATCAATCGTTAATACCATATTGTCTATCGCTTCCTGACAGGGCCCTCCTCCATCCGGATCATCGCTGGTTATTGTTAAAGTTACGGTCCCTGCGCCTATATCGCCTGCTGAAGGCGTGTAGGTAGCAGCCAGTAAACTTTGGTTATCAAAGGTTCCGGTACCAGATGTAGACCATGTAATGATCGATGCCGTTCCGCCCATTGTGCCCGACAAGGTATATGAGCTTCCTTCACAAATCACATCATCCACACCCGCAGTAGCGGTTGGCGCTCCAGGGGCAGTGATCGTGATCATATTTCCCATCACGATGCAGCCAACAGAATCAGTTATTGCAATATCATAATTACCCGTTCCCAAGCTTGAAAAGTTACCGGAACCAGAAAAAGTAGAACCGCCATTGGTGGAGTATTGTAATGGCGATGTGCCTCCACTGGCTGTGATGGTAATGGTTCCATCATTCACTCCGCAGGCGGAAGCATCAGTTGAAGTTACCAAATCAATTGTAGGTGGGGCACCAACAGTTACTGACGTTGCTGAAGAGCTACCACTGCATCCGTTTGTATCAGTTACCGTAACGGTATAAGAACCACTTGTAATTACTGTGATACCTTGAGTAGTTGCACTGGTCGACCATAAATAGCTAACCGCAGCGCTAGATGTTAAGTTGACGTTATCACCCTGGCAGAAAGTGGTGGGCCCGCCCGCTGTAATGGTCGGTATTGGGTTGGTATTCACCGTTACTGATATTGGCGTTGAAGTTCTACTGCAACCATTTCCGTCAGTAACAGTTACTGTATGGGAACCGCTGCTGTTCACATTGATGCTTTGAGTAGTTGGACCTGTTGACCAAGAATAGCTGGCCGCTGCACTCGACGTTAATGTAACGCTGTCGCCCTGGCAGAATGTGGTGGGCCCGCCCGCTGTGATAGTCGGTATGCCGGGTAAGGAGTTCACAGTTACCGTTGTTGCAGAAGAGGTTGCGCTGCAGCCATTTGGGTCAGTAATTGTAACAGTATATGACCCGCTCGTACTTACGGTAATACTCTGTGATGATTGCCCTGAAGACCAGGAATAAGCAGTGGCAGCGCTCGAAGTCAAGGTTACACTATCACCCTGGCAGAAAGTGGTGGGGTCTCCCGCTGTTATGGTGGGTATGCCCGGTAAGGCATGCACAGTGATCACAACGCTCGATGTATCACTACAAGAAGAGCTGTCTGCAACCAAACTGATCGTAAAAGTGCCTGCTGTACCAAATGTTCTGGAGCCATCTGTTGTAGTTGCAAAGCTATTGCCATCTTCCAACCAGTTGTAGCTTGTAGCTCCTGAACTTGTGTTCGTAAAATTAATCGTTCCTCCTTCGCAAACCGAGGTCGTACTCGATGTAAATGAAGACACAACGCTACAACCACCACCAACACCATTAATCGTAATCGAATTGTAGGCGATTGGACCAGGTTGTGGGGGAAGCCCATTCAGATAAAATGTAAAATTGAGTATAAGATTATAAACGCCAGTATCGGTCGGAGTACCAGAAATCACAAAACATCCGAAACTATTTCCCGGCCACGTGCAGCTTGGAGGCGTGCATGTATAAGTAAGTCCCGGAGGTAATCCGGTAATACTTCCAAGCGTTACTGAATCAATGGTAAAACCTGATGAGTCAAGGGGAATAACAACAGTTATTGTCTCTGAGTAACCGACCCCGACAGTTCCATCAGGTAAGCCAGCACCCACGTCAGGACAAATATCAGTTGCGCAAGTAGTGTCAGGTGTGCATGACATTCCACCATTAATAGTAATGGAATTGTAGCTGATCGGACCAGGTTGTGGGGGAAGTCCGTTCAGATAAAATATAAAATTAAGTACAAGATTATAAGTGCTTGTATCAGTTGGTGTGCCCGAAATAACAAAGCATCCGAAACTATTTCCCGGCCACGTGCAGCTTGGAGGTGTGCATGTATAAGTAAGTCCCGGAGGTAATCCAGTAATACTTCCAAGTGTTACTGAATCAACGGTAAAACCTGATGAGTCAAGGGGAATTACGACAGTGATTGTCTCCGAATAACTTACCCCGACTGTTCCATCAGGTAATCCAGCACCCACATCAGGGCAAATATCAGTTGTGCAAGTAGTGTCAGGTGTACATTGTGCATTGGCTGTTGAAAAAATTGTGCTGAAGCTCAAAAAAGCCAGAGCCGCTAAAAATTGGATGAGAAGACTTTTTGCTTTCATAATATTTCTTTATCGGTTACGATTATATATATAAAGTTATGAATTCTTTTCCAATTTCTCTCTGTATCCGGTTACTTTTGAAGCATGTTTTTCAGAGAATGATAGCCCGTAGCTATTTCCACGGCTCTATAACTCCTCTGAATAGGGATTTTTCTTAAATTTGCTATCACAAATCAGATAGAAGCCATGATCGAAGTTTTTGTTGCAGATAGTAGCTACTTATGCAGGGAGGGGATAATATCTCTTATTAAAGCCTGTAAGGGTGTTAAACTCGTTGGGGAAGCTGACAATTCTAAAGCCTTAACTGCTAGAATTGGCCAACTCCAGCCGGATATTCTGATGCTCAATTATTCCAGCCCCTTCTTTGATTTTGAAGATATCGGCCTCATCATGAATTTCTTACCCAAGACAAAAATTCTGGCCGTTACCCATGATTTTACCAAGAAAGATATCACCGCTGCAATAGACGCTGGCGTTACCAGCCATGTATTGCTGGAATGCAGTAAAGAGGAAATATCTGATGCAATTTATGCAACAGCAAATGATGAGAAGTTCTTCTGTGGAAAAATCGTAGACGAAATGATGGTTTCGCGTGAATCTGGTGATTTACATGAGTTGGCAGCCGAAATTTCATGTGATCCTATAAGAATATCGAGGCGGGAGTTGGATATCATTAAATTAATTGCCGAGGGCAATACGAACAAGGAGGTAGCCGATGTATTGTTTATCAGTGCCCATACGGTAATGACCCATCGCAAAAACATCATGAATAAGTTGGGTATTAACAATACTGCCGGAATCGTATTATACGCTGTAAGAGAGAACTTGATTGATCCTGGCAAATTCCTCTTTGATCAGGGTAATTTGTAAAATACCCTCTTTTAGGTATTGCCGCCTAGGCTTAGCTGCTGTAATTTTGGAAATGCAATACAATAAGCGCATACTCTAATGCAGGAGTTTATTATCACATTTCGAGAGACTTTTGAAGTCGCACTGATAGCGGGAATTGTTCTGAGTTTTCTGAACAGAACCAATCAAAGTCGATACAATATTGTGGTGTATGCGGGCATCGCGGCGGCGGTTCTGGTGAGCATATTGCTCGCTTATATCCTGAGTTCCATCGGAGATGGATTCACTGGTAAAACGGAAGAGCTGTATGAAGGTTGTATGATGTACTTAAGTGTAATCTTTCTGTCATTTATGATCCTGTGGTGTATCAAGCACAAACACAAGGTATCTGACATAGAAAATAAGATATCGAAAGATTTGGACAATGGATATAAGCTAGGTTTATTCTTCCTAATATTCATTGCGGTATTGAGGGAAGGTGTTGAAACCGTGTTGTTCCTGAGAAGCATCATAGTTGCTTATGAAATTCAAGTTCTTTGGTTCTCATTGCTGGGAGTTTTTGTTGCAGTAGTCCTTGGATATGCCATGTTTCAGGGAATGGTAAGGTTCGATATCAAGAAATTTTTTAACGTTACCAGTACATTGCTAATCCTCTTTGCAGCGGGACTGCTGGCACATGGAACACATGAACTTCAAGAAGCAGGCGTGCTGCCTATATTCCTTGAACACGTATGGGATATCAATCCGGAGAGTACAGCTCATCCACTGCATGAGAAAGGATTCATTGGAAGTTTCATGAAGAGCTTGTTTGGTTACAATGGTAATCCTTCCCTTATTGAGGTAATGAGTTACCTCACTTTTCTTGCTCTTACATTTGGCTGGTGGAAGAATTACGAAAATCAGCAAAAGCTTAAATCGGTTAAGGCCTAATTGATTTTTTCAATGTTATGAACAAAGTGATTTCGGCGATTGTCCTACTTGCTTTGATTGCTGCCATTGGTTACAACTACTTAAGAATTAGATCATTGGAATCTAAGAATCAGCAGCTTAGGCGAGTGGTTTATGGGATAATAGATGAGCCGGAAGAGGCAATTGAGGTCGCTGATATTATGACCAAGCTGCAGCGATACATGAATAAGATGTGGTTTGCTCAACTGCATTCCAACTGGCCGCTTATCGAATTTTACATTGAAGAGATGGAGGAAACTATGGAAGTACTTAGCACAAGCGGAGTAATAGAAGACAATATTGATATTAGCGGACTGATGGTTAAGTTTGGGCTGAATCCATTGGGAAAGTACAAACATACGGTTGAAAAACGCAATTTGGAAGAGGTCACGGAATCATATACAAATCTGGTTAGCAACTGTAATAATTGCCATAAATTGTCAGATCATCCCTTCGTTGTCATAATAAAACCTGTAACGCCGGTGTACGACAATCAAGACTATGCTGGTAGTAAGATCACATCAGACGATCCAGATTAAAATACCACATTTTAGGTATTGATACGCGACACTCCCATAGCTACTTTTGCTCTGCAATTATAAAAATAAAACATAAAGATTATGAGGAGGGTAAATTTGTATTTAACGTTGTTGCTTTTAGTGCTCGTGAGCACAAACAACCTTTGGGCGCAAAATGGGACTATTAGCGGCAACATCGTGCAAACTGATGGTATAAGTGTGTTGCCAGGCGTTACTGTCTATTTGGAGAAGACTACAATCGGAGCTGCGACAAATGGAAACGGTAACTATACAATAAAAAATGTACCTGAGGGCGATTATACGCTGGTGGTTTCTGCAATCGGTTACCACACCATTAAAAAAGCGGTGACCCTTGGCAGTGGCGAATCAGTGACATCAAATTTTGAACTGGTAGAAGCCATTTCAACCCTTTCAGAGGTAACAATCATTACGGGTGGCATCACTGGGCTCAAGGATATTCCGGGATCAGTGCATTACATAACGCCCAAGGAAATTCAACAATTCAGTTATACAGACATTAACCGGACATTGCGCGCTGTGCCAGGGGTGAACCTCCAGGAAGAAGATGGCTTCGGACTTCGCCCTAATATAGGATTAAGAGGTACTGGTGCAGAGCGAAGTTCCAAGATAACACTTATGGAGGATGGTGTGTTGATGGCGCCAGCGCCTTACGCTGCACCTTCGGCTTATTATTTCCCTACCATAGGAAGAATGCAGGGAATAGAAATATTGAAAGGCAGTAGTCAAATTAAATATGGGCCTTATACCACAGGGGGTGCGATCAACCTGATATCTACCCAGATCCCCAATGAATTTTCTGGAAGAATCAACTTATTAGGTGGGAGTTTTGGAGGCAGGAACTTACATGCGTTTGTGGGTAATGCTCACAAGAATTTTGCATACATGGTGGAGACCTTTCAATACGGCTCTGATGGATTTAAAAAGTTGGATGGAGGTGGCAACACTGGCTTTGACAAGCAGGATTACATCGCAAAACTTCGCATCAACACAAATGACAGCGCAAAAATATATCAATCACTCACCTTTAAGATTGGTCAAACACTTGAAACTTCTAATGAGACCTATCTCGGTTTAACGCAGGATGATTTCTATACTGACCCATATCGACGGTATTCTGCTTCGCAAAAAGACCAAATGAATACAGAGCAATCGCAGCTTTCTTTAACGCATGTGGCCCGATTTGGGAAATTGATCGAGCTAACAACCACAGCATATCGCTCTGATTTTAAAAGAAACTGGTACAAACTCGACAAAGTCAAAGATAGTACTGGAACCAAAACTAAAATTGGTGCACTGTTGGACGATCCATTTTCTTCAAATGATGCTTTTGCCATACTTACTGGAATGAGCAGCACACTGGATGATGCCCTGCATGTAAAAGCAAACAATCGCTCGTACTATGCGCAAGGTGTTCAAACAGTTCTTGGGCTCAATTTCAAAACCAATAAGGTTTCTCACAGGATTGACTTAGGCTTCCGGATGCATCAGGATCAGATTGATAGGTTTCAGTGGGTAGATGAGTATGCCATGGACAATGGTGTGATGGAATTAACAAAGTCAGGTGTACCTGGAACGGAAAGTAACAGAGTTGAGACTGCAGATGCGATAGCGACCTATCTTCAGTACAAACTTAAGATTGCGAAATTCACAGTTACCCCTGGTGTTAGATATGAAAACATAACCTTGCACAGAGAAGATTATGGCAAAAGTGACCCAGACAGAACGGGTGCTAACTTAGCAGAAAGAAGTAACACCGTAGACGTTTTTATTCCTGGAATCGCCCTTGACTACCAATTCAACAGATACTTAAGCACTTTTGCGGGTGTTCACAAAGGATTTGCACCCCCAGGGTCAAAGGATGAAACTGTGCCCGAAGAAAGCATCCACTATGAAGTGGGCGTGAGATACACAAAAAATTCACTTTCCGGCCAGGCAGTGATTTTCTTTAATGATTATAGCAACCTCTTGGGAACTGATCTTGCTGCAGCAGGAGGTGGGGGTACGGGTGATCTATTTAATGGAGGAGAAGTACAGACGAAAGGACTCGAATTTCAAGTTGCTTACGATCTGCTATCCTCCCAGAAGCAAAGCGATTTCCGTTTACCGCTTTCATTGGTTTATACATACACAAATGCTACGTTTAAGAACGATTTTGACAGCGATTTTGGAGGCTGGGGAGAAGTTACAGCAGGTGACCAGTTTCCCTATCTCGCAAATAACCAGTTCACCTTTATCTTGGGATTGGGACATCGTAAATTCAACATTAACCTAAGCGGAAGATATATGGACGAAATGCGTACAGCACCGGGGCAAGGAGATATACCTGCCAACGAAAAAACGGATTCATATTTTGTTATTGATGCAAGCGCAAGTTATATGTTGCACAATAATATTTCCCTTTTCGCAAATGCTACGAACATATCGGATCAAGTGTATGTTGTAGCCAGGCGGCCAGCCGGTCTCAGGCCAGGAATGCCAAGGGCCTTCATGCTAGGACTAAAAGTCAATTTTTAATGATTGGTTGGAAATCCACCTTGCGATAATTGAATTTTTCTCTATAATTTATATATTTATCCTAAATTTGGTTTCAAACAGCCTTAAACTCTCATTGCATGGATAAGAAAGTACCAACGCAACTACCAAGATTGGTAGATGAAGATATTGTCACCACAAACAGGCCTCGCGTTTCCTATAGAAAATCAAATCGGAAGTTTGTAACTGTAGCCATTGCTCTTGGAATTACTGCCGCAGCCACTATGACATCCTGTAGAAAGGCCGACTCGAAAACTTATTGTAATGACAGCGATGTATCCACTTACTCAGATGGCACCTGGGACAGTTATGACACCACAACCTATGGTGATTCAAATACCTGCGATACGGATGACCGCCGGGGGTTAATATAAAAAGCCTTAACCAGCATACGGCCTCTGGTATTTATCAGTTAACCTAACTTTTTCTAACATAAAGTGATGGATCAATTTCAATTTGAATGGATTATTGATCCGGTTAGTGAAGATGAGTTTTATTCGAAATTCTACGAAAAGAAAATATGTAGAATTGAAAGAGCTGACGCAGATTACTATAAAAGTCTGCTCTCCCTGGAAGTGGTGGATGAGGTCTTGCATTCCCAGAAACTTTCATATCCAAAAATAAGTATGGTTAACTCAAACCACAAGACGCCCATTAATTCAGAACTATTTACATCTTCCAATGGCGAAACCATAAATAGCGCCAAATTATTAAAGCAATTTGCTGAGGGATCATCAATTGTCCTGTCCGGATTACACGATCATGTGTCCTCATTAGGCACATTTGTCGACTATATGTTCAAATATTTTTCGCATAAATTTCAGACCAACGTATACCTGACACCGGCAAATGCACAAGGGTTTAAAACTCATTACGATACGCATGATGTTTTTATACTTCAGATCGAAGGATCTAAGAAATGGCGCATCTACGATAACCCGATTGAACTACCCCTGCAATCTCAAGGTTTTGACGATCAGGTTGAACCTGGAGAAGTGCAGGAAGAATTTATACTGAATGCAGGAGACATGCTCTATATCCCTCGGGGAATTATGCACGATGCGGAGAGCAATGACGAAATTTCGTTACATGTAACGGCAGGTTTATTGGGGTATACATGGACTGATTTTTTGGTTGAATCCATCCTTCACATATCAAAAAACGATGTTGAATTCAGAAAATATATTCCCATAGGTTTTGCAGTGCATCAAAAAGATGATGAGGCCATTGCGCATTTCAAAAAACTGCTGACCTTATTGGCTAAAAATGGGAAGCCGGAAGAAGGCCTGGACAGGTTTTTTTATGAGCTGATGGCGGACAAGGGGCCAAATCTGTTAGGTCAGTTAAATCAAATCAATTTGTTGCCTAAAATTTCATTGGAAAGTGAGGTAACAGTTCGCTCAAATCTAATATATAAGGTAACTGAAAATGATGAAAAGGTGATTATTCACCTGTTCGGACAGGAGATCGAATTTCCAGCTTTTACCAAACCCGTAATGGAGTTCATTGATCAGCATCAGAATTTCACAGTATCTGAAATACCTGATTGCATGGATGAAAATGGTAAGGTAGTATTCGTAAAAAGATTGGTAAAGGAGGGCTTACTCTTCATAACAAAGCATCAGACAAGCAAGAAGCCAATTAAAGAGCTGAACTAAGTCAGCGGGAGGTCAAACAAGAACTCCTTTTCCTTCTCGAATGATCAAAGGTTCATCACCGGTGCAATCGATGATCGTTGATGCAATATTGCTCCCATAGCCTCCATCAATGGTAACTTCAACCAAATCTTTATAACGGTTATAAATCAATTCAGGGTCTGTAGTGTATTCTAATATCTCGTCTTTATCATGTATTGATGTGGATATTAACGGATTGCCAAGTTGCTCCACCAAATTAATAGCAATATTATTTTTTGGTATTCGAATACCAATGGTCTTTTTGTTACTCTTAAAAATCTTCGGCACTTTGTTGTTGGCATTGAGAATGAATGTAAAGGGGCCTGGTAAAGACTTTTTCATCAGCTTGTAGGTTGCTGTGTTCACATTCTTTGTGAAATCTGATAAATGACTCAAGCTGTTACATATAAGAGAGAAGTTCGCCTGTTCAAGTTTGACTCCTTTGATTTGACATAGCCTCTCTACTGCTTTTCTGTTCAACATATCGCAAGCCAGGGCATATACTGTATCCGTAGGATAAATGATTACCTGGCCAGCTTTGAGGTGTTCAATTACGATATTAATCTCGTGGGGATTGGGATCTTCCGGATGAATTTTTAACAGCATATTGAAATGTGTTTTCGAAGTTCTTTTAAACTTACAAAAATTACTTCATAAAGATCATTTCTTCGACGGTATTTTTGTCGCCTACTTTGATTTTGATCAGGTATGAACCGTTACTGATGTTGTCCAGGTTGATTCGGTAGCTGGCCATGCTGGCTTGCTTATTATTTGTAATCAGTCTGGCCTCATTGGTAAAGTATATCACTTCTCCCACCAGGTTATATATGGTAACAGACACTTTTTCATTGGCAGGATTGGGCACATCTATATTGATAATACCATCAGTAGGATTTGGATATATTTCTGCTTTAGATAAATCGATGTCATCAATACCTACAGCGTTAACAGTAATCTGCACACAGGAAGAATCGGAGCTACAAGCACTTGAAGCTGTTAAACACACAGTATAGGTGCCCGGAGTGAGATAAGTATGGGTCGGATTCTGTGCAGATCCAAAGAAGCCATCTCCAAAATCCCAGGACCAGCTACCCGCGTTGAGGGAGGCATCTGAAAAGGTTACAGTCAGCGTAGATGTATTGTAGGAGAACAGCGCGATAGTTGCCGGACAACTGCTAACAGTAATAGAGTCACAGAACACATCAGAACCACAAGTGTTGGTGGCAGTTAAGCACACGTAATAAGAACCGGCACTGCTGTAGGAATATACTGGATTCTGTGCGTTGGAAGCATTCAGATCCCCAAAATCCCATGACCAGCTGTCCGCCCCGGTGGACTGATCAGAGAAGGTCACAGTAAGGTCTGACATAGATGTACTAAAGGAAGAAGAAGGCGCAGCACAAGGAATCACCGTTATCATAGTACATGTGGTATCCGCACTACAAGGATTGGTAGTTATCAAACACACGTTATAAGTGCCTGCTGCTGCATAGGTATAAGAAGGATTGATGGTATTAGAAGTATTTCCATCATCAAAATCCCATAACCACGATGTAGCATCAGAAGAAGCGTCGGTGAACTGAACGGTTAAACCAGAATCGGCAAAACTAAATGCTGCCACAGTATTCTGACAGCTAGAACCCAATACGGTAACCGAATCACACAAGGTGTCTGAACTACAGGGATTGGTAGTTATTAAACACACATAATAGGTGCCATCCGCCAGATAGGTGTGCACAGGGTTTTGAGCAGTGGAGGTAATTGTATCGCCAAAATCCCAGAACCATGTGGTAGCATCAGAAGAAGTATCAGTAAATACCGTCTGCAGGCCTACACTATTGGAAGTAAATCCAGCCACTGTGTTCTGACAACCACCTGAAGCGCTCACCATAATATTCATACAAAGTGTATCGGCGCTACAACTGTTGGTGGTTATCAAACATACATTGTAGATGCCATCAGCAGCATAGGTGTAAACGGGGTTCTGAGAGGTAGAGGTACCACCATCCCCAAAATCCCATGCCCAGTTGTCTGCATCCGAGGAAGCATCGTTAAATACAACTGTCAGTGCCACATCTATAGTAGAAAAGGCCGCCACGGTATTGACACACCCGGTTATGACAATGGTAACCGAATCACAATAGGTATCTGAGCTACAACCATTGGTTGCAACCAAGCAAACCCAGTAAGTACCGGTAGATGCATAGGTATGCGAAGGATTTTGCAATGTAGATAAGAAACCATCTCCGAAATCCCATAACCAGGAGTCTACATCCAGCGAGGCATCGGTGGCCACCAAGAGCAGATCCGTGCTGGTAGAAGTAAAGGCAGCCGTGGGCGGAACATTCACTGTAACCAACACCGTGTCAGTAATCTGACACCCATTGGTATTTGTAATCTTAATAGCATAGCTGGTTGTTACAGTTGGATACGCCAGTGGATTTTTAATGTTAGGATCACTTAGGCCCGCAAAAGGTGTCCAGCTGTAAACAGCAGTAGGTGTGTTGGAGTTTACATCCAATTGGGCAGTGTCACCAATACAAATAGTTGTATCGTTAGAGGGCGTGATAAAAGTGCTGTCAATAAAGATGGTAATGGTATCCGTTGACATACACCCATTATCATTCATGGTCACCACATAAGTAGTTGTCGTGTCTGGCCCTGCCCAGGGATTGTATATTCCAGCATTAGATAGGCCCAGAGCCGGAGACCAGCTATAAGATGCCGTTGTATCCAAAGGTAAGCACTCATTGCCTATGCGCACGTCGTCATAATTGGCAGCGAAGTTGTTCACGTTGAATATATGAATTACTGCAGCATCATTGGTAGTAGTTGAGCGAAATGGAAAGGCAGTTGCCATCAATACACCATCCACATAATAATCGAAAGTATTGGCACCATAGTTTATATTCATAAACTCAAATTTGTACCACTGACCAACTACATAAGGAGTTAGTACTTGATTGGACCCATTGGCATACAGTCTATAATTACCGTTGATCGCATACAGGAATATTATCCCAAAATTCGATGTTATGTTAACATCGCCCACACAGAAATAGCTGTTGAAAGTTGTATTCTGGCTGGTACTCATATAAACACTCATGTAATCTGGAGTGTCTGGAGTAAATGTATAATTCAATCCTCCGTAAAAGCCTCCTGAACCCGTTTGTTCCAGGCTATTTACACCATTGGCTGAAGTTGTGTTCACAACGTTATAGATATACCCTGCAGTGTTCCACTGATTGTAATTACCTGATTCAAAATCATCAAAAAAGATGTTGTTGGAACAATTGTTTAAATCGAGTTGTGTGGAGTCATTGGAACCGCATATAGCAATAGGATCAGCGGTGGCTGTGATTGGTACACCGTTCACCTCTACAAAAACGCTGTCCATGCTTGAGCATCCGATTGAATCAAATGCTTCCACATAATACATCATGTTAATTGTCGGATTTGCGGTGGTTTTATCACAAGCTGTACAGCTCAGGCTCGTTGGCGGCGACCATAAGTAGGTCACTCCACCAGTGGCTGTAAGCTGAACATCCAATCCATAACAGAAGCCAGTATCAAGCCCTGCGTCTGCAATAGGAACGGGGTTCACCACAACAGTTATCGTATCTGTAAATGTGCCACACACATTGTCGATGGTTACCTGATATGTAGTATTGACGATTGGAAAAGCCATCGGTGCAGCCGCAGAAGAATCCGTCAGCGTATTTCCGGGTGTCCAGGCATAGGTCCAGGTCGATGTATCCGGTTGTCCAGACGAGCCGCTCACTGATAATTGCACGGAATCATTAATACAGAAGCTGGTTACCGGATCAATACTCACCGAATTGTTTGTATCTACGTAAACAGTTACCGTATCAGTACTCGAACAACTGCCGATTGATGCAGATACAATGTAGGTGGTTGTAACAGTTGGAGTTGCCACGGGGTTGAAAATATTTGGATTTGATAACCCAGTAGTTGGTGTCCATACAAAAGCGAGGTTTGTGTCTATGCCATTACAAGAAACTTCTATATCATCAATTGACCAGCCCCAATAATCATTAAGAACCCCATCGATCGTGCTAAAGAAAAATCGTATCTGAATGTTATTCCCATTATAGGACGAGATGTCAAACTGATGCTGATGCCAACTGAGCATGGTTTCACCAGATAATTGGATATAGTTCACAAAAGGCC
Organism: Bacteroidota bacterium; assembly: GCA_022572355.1. Taxonomy (GTDB): domain Bacteria; phylum Bacteroidota; class Bacteroidia; order NORP154; family NORP154; genus NORP154. Next base: position 68,312 of record JACZWC010000006.1, read on the forward strand.
CTCCATTCGTAGAAATTTGTATCCATCTTTGATCCCAGGTGGTACCCACGGTTTCTGTTTCATAATAGCCCATAAAAGTAAACCATGTAGTATCCGTTGGTTGAGATCCGGTTAAATCTATTGTTCCGGAGGTTAATGAACCCAAATTAGTTCCGGTATCATAATTATAATTGGGGCTTCCCGTGTTGTATGTCCAGCTTGTAGTAGGACTATTAGACAGAGTTGTTTCCATGTGCCACAGACTCGTAGAAACCCAAACTCCAGGGCCAGACTCAAAATCATCTGTATATGTTGCACATGCAAGTACATTCAATTGCACGCTGTCATTTGGACAAATAGTATCCTTGCTTGTTGTGGCAATAATTGCCTGAACACTATCAACACTAACAGTGAGTGAATCCACGCTCATACACCCAGCGCCTGATATTACGTTAATCGTGTACATGGTTGTGGTGATCGGACTGGCAATTGGGTTTGCAATTGTTGAATCACTAAGTGACGCTCCAGGACTCCATAAGTAGGTCACGCCACCAGTTGCCAGCAACTGAACTGCGTCACCCGGACATATTGAAGTATCCGAACTCACAACTACAGGCAATGGGTTTACGGTAAGAACCATGGCATCCACATCTGATCCACATCCATTTATTGCGGTTAAGGTATACGTGGTTGTTACTATTGGCGTCGCAATAGCATTAGCCAATGATGAATCATTTAAACCAGTAGAGGGAGACCATAAATAAGTCACACCTCCTGAACCATTCAGCATAACTGAGTTCCCTTCACAAATGGTCGTGTCATTTCCAGCGCTAGCTACAGGAAGTGCTGATGATACGGTGACGATCACCTCCGCTGAATCAATTGCTCCAACTGAATCTGTGACGACAACCGAGTATGTTGTAGTAACGGTTGGGCTGGCAACAGGGTTTTGACAGGTGGTACAGCTGAGGTTTGTACTTGGTGTCCATAAAAATGTGAAAGGAGGTATTAAACCCCCGGTTGAATCATTGACCAGAAGGTTTAGCGTAGCAGAATCTCCTGAGCAAATTGCCACATCAGCAATCTCCAGCGCATTCAATCTTACTTCTGCGCCAGTTACGGCTGTAGGCTGTGTGGAGACCTGGTTTCTCGTATAATACAGCAGATCGGGATAACCATAATGATAGCCGGCCAAGGTAGAAGTGGGGAAAGTGTTTTCATTGCAACTATTGCAATACTTCATTTCGGTATATGTAAAATGCTGTCCGATTTGAGTGCTGGTTCCAAAGTAGTAACCTGTTGTTACGCTATGAAGCGCCAACACATAATCATCACCCTGACTAACCCAAAAAGGTTGATTTAAAGTGTCATAATTGTACACTCCAATTACACCTGCAGATACCTGGTGCTGTTCGACAATGTTTTGAGTATTGTAGTCAAATAGTGTAACAAATCTCGCTTCATTTCCAACAGGATCACTCTTTCCGAAATGGGCAATCAACACATCCTCGTTAACGGTGAATCGAAAACCCCTTTGACAGTTGGCTACACCACCTGAACTACCTCCTGTAACACTGTCCGTACTTGAATGGGGCCCGTTGAAGATGCTCAACGTACTTAGCGATGGCGCTGTAGAATCCCCATAAAATAAATACACGGTTATGGTAGACGACGCACTTATTGAAGGTATGCTCACCCATAATTTCGTAGTTGTTGTATTGATCCCGGATTCGACCCAGTAATTCAGAAGCGAAACCCCGGCAATGTCCTCAGCAAATCGGATATCGCTGCCATTGGTGTTCATCTTACCAGAGCCAATCGGAGTTTGAGTATCAAAAGTAATAGGAACCTGCCAATTGATTAAGTTAGACCCTGAATTTTCAGTGATGTCAACTGGAACGGCATATTGCCAGGTAGTGAGTTGTGCATTAGAAGGACTAAACACAAGCGCGAATGACAATAAAAGTAAACCTCTGATAATGATGAATTGCTTATAAAGTATAACATCTTTTAATCTCATAGTTTAAGGTATGATGTTAATTTAGGTGATGTGAATGAATTTATCCTGATCTAATTTTTCTATTACCGACTATTCCCCAAAATTATGCTGTTACCGTATTTGCTTTTTTATGATCAGCCAAAAACTTCGCCAATCCTATATCTGTAAGTGGATGATTTAATAAACCCAATATTGCACTTAAGGGACATGTAGCCACATCTGCACCGAACTCAGCACATTTAATGATATGCATAGAGTGTCTTATGGAAGCTGCCAGTATTTGTGTTTCGTAACCATAATTGTCGTAGATATGCCTGATCTGAGCAATCAGTTCCGCACCGTCCGTGGTGGCATCGTCCAACCTTCCAATAAAAGGAGAAACATAGTTTGCGCCTGCTTTGGCAGCTAGAAGTGCCTGTCCCGCAGAAAATACCAACGTGCAATTGGTTTTGGTCCCCTTATCCGAAAAATATTTCAAAGCCTTTATCCCATCTTTTATCATGGGTATTTTAACCACTATTTGTTTGTGAAGCGATGCCAGCTTATTTCCTTCTTCCACCATACCATCAAAGTCTGTTGAAATTACTTCGGCGCTTACATCTCCATCCACAATTTCGCATATGTCGATATAATGTTGAATTACATTCTCTTCTCCAGAGATTCCTTCTTTGGCCATCAGCGAAGGATTGGTTGTTACTCCATCTAATACACCAAGGGCCTGGGCTTCCCTTATTTCATCCAGATTAGCCGTATCGATAAAAAACTTCATAATATTAAGTCGTATTTAAGGTTAAAAGGGTTGTTTATTACTTGCATGCAATTTCATTGTCATGGAGCTTTTGACTAATATTGCCAACGAAATACTTAGAGTTAACACGCTGATTATCAATGGTTAACTATTGATTTGTTCATAAAAATGGGTAAGTTACTTATATCGCACCGCTACAACCACCTACCCTTGCTCCATTCCTGGCCTGGGGGAGTTCAGCAGGAGCTGGTCGTATAAGACTTACCCGTTACAAATGTACAAAACCTTACCGAGATAATCACTATTTCTATTCCGGGTCATGAGCATTAGTTGAATCAAATAATACTTAAATTCTTACATTTGTTTCGTTAGCAAAATTTGAAATTACCGAACACTAAACAGATCGTATATGAGCACTCAGAACAAACCACAAATTAAAAATGCAATGAATTATGGTGCTATTATAGGAATAGCACTTATCATCATTTCGCTGCTCTTTTATATGATGAATGAAACGACTTCAGAGATTCAGAACTACTTGGGTTATCTGGTACTGGCAGTCGGTGTGTACATAGGGGTTAAGAACCAGCGTGATAATGAGCAGAATGGATTAATGTCCTATGGGCAAGCGCTTGGTTCGGGTACATTGATATCATTTTTCGCCTCTATTATTATGGCTTTTTACCTGTATCTTTTTATTTTCTTAATTGATGAGAGCTTTGTTGATGTCCTTCTGGAGCAGGCTGAAAATGATATGATAGATGCAGGTCAATCTGATGAACAGATTGAATTAGGTATGAAATACACGAGAATGTTTGTTACCCCATTTTGGATGTCGATAATGAGCGTGATAGTATATACTGTTATAGGATTTATCTTTTCGCTGGTTATTGCCGTATTCCTGAAAAAACAAGATGATTCCTTTGATTCTAATTTCCAATAAATGTTCGTCTATTTGCGTTATCTAGCCTGTCGATTATGGATATTTCTGTTGTAATACCGCTATATAACGAAGTAGAGTCGCTGGATGAATTATCATCCTGGATAGACCGCGTTATGACCGAGCACTCATATTCCTATGAGATTATAATGATTGATGATGGGAGCAATGATGGATCATGGAAGAAGATAGAAGAAATTGCTTTGAAAATACCTGAGGTAAAGGGAATCAAGTTCAGGAGGAATTATGGCAAATCTGCCGCATTGAACAGTGGGTTTGAAATGGCAGAGGGAAATGTGATTATCACAATGGATGCAGATCTTCAGGATAGCCCGGAGGAAATTCCAGATTTGTATAAAATGATTGTCGAAGATAATCTCGATCTGGTTTCAGGATGGAAGAGAAAGAGAAAAGACCCATTTATGAAGACCATTCCAAGCAAGTTATTCAACTGGACTACCAGAAAAATGACCGGGATTCAGCTCAGAGATTTCAATTGCGGATTAAAAGCTTATAGGAAGGAACTGGTTAAAAACATAGAGGTATACGGAGAGATGCATCGCTATATACCTGTAATAGCCAAACGGGCAGGATTTATCAAGATAGGGGAGAAGGAAGTGGATCATCAAGCGCGGAAATACGGCGTCACAAAATTTGGGGTTGAACGATTCGTCAATGGGTTCTTAGACCTCTTATCTATCTCTTTTGTAACTAGGTTTGGAAAGCGGCCCATGCATTTATTCGGATTGTTGGGTACTATCATGTTTATGTTGGGGTTTGTAATGGCAATTTATTTGGGCGTTGATAAATTGTATTATGATACCAAGGCAAGGCTGATTGCAGATAATCCTCTTTTTTACATTGCATTGGTGGTAATGATAATAGGTACACAAATGTTCCTGGCTGGTTTCTTGGCGGAAATGATTGCAAGATCTTCTCATGATCGAAATAAATATCAGGTAGAGAAAGTACTGAAAGGGAAGAGTTCAATTTCTGTCACTGAATAATTTCGTATTCCGTGAAAAACATCATTGTTGGTCCGGGGCATCCTCTTAGAGGGGGGATAGCCAATTTTAATGAATCACTTTGTGATAGCTTTTTAACAGAAGGAATCGATTCGGAGATTGTCTCATTTTCCCTACAATACCCCTCTATTTTTTTCCCGGGGAAAACCCAGTTAGATCCAGGCAAACCCCCTAAAAACATAAAGATAACTCCGCTGATCAATTCGGTGAATCCCTTATCCTGGAGGAAGGCCGTAACCTACATCAAGAGTCAAAATCCGGATTATGTAATAGTTCGGTTTTGGATGCCCTTTATGGCTCCTTGCCTTGGATGGATTGCAAGAAAACTCAGAAAACATACCGTGGTAATTGCAATTGTCGATAATATAATACCACACGAAACCAAGATGGGAGACTCAGCACTCATAAGCTATTTTGTTAACTCCTGCGATGCTTTTATTGCCATGTCGCAATCTGTGCTAGATGATCTTGGTGTGTTTACGAAGTCAGCGAAATATAAATTTTTGCCTCATCCTATCTATGACATATTCGGTGATAAGGTGTCAAAATCAGAAGCGAGAGTTTTTCTTGATTTGAAAAATGATGCCAGGTACATTTTGTTCTTTGGATTTATCAGAAAGTATAAGGGATTGGACCTTTTGCTGAACGCAATGGCAGATGCAAGAATTCGTGAAATGAACATTGTGTTGATCATAGCAGGAGAATTCTACGGAAACCAGGCTTATTACAACGAAATAATCAGCCGTCACAAGTTAGAAAATCAGTTGATCGTCAAATCTCATTACATACCTTCTGAAGAAGTGAAATATTATTTCTGTGCTGCAGATATGGTTGTACAACCTTATAAGACCGCTACACAAAGTGGGATTACCCAAATCGCATATAATTTTGAGCGCCCGATGCTCGTTACCAATACAGGCGGACTGGCAGAAATTGTTCCCCATGATAAGGTTGGTTACGTAACTGAAATTGATGCAACAGCAATAGCAGATGCAATTGTCGATTTCTACAGCAATTCCAGGGAAGCTGAATTTTCCTCCAATACAATTGAAGAAAAAAAGCGGTTCTCATGGGAGGCATTTGTAAATGGCGTTCAGGAGTTTGCCTCTGCCGTCAGCTAGGCTTTCCTTTGTCGGTCACCAGCAGCCAAACTTGTCTGTCCGGTAGGCAAGGCCTTTGGCGAGGGCTCGCAGCCAGGCTGGCATCATCATTGTAAGTTCATTTTAGTAATTTCGTGTGGATTTTTAAGGGAGAGAAAATGAAATTAATATATCTATCCATAGTTGTAATTTGTTTGGCTACCGGTATCTGCTTCTCACAGACAGAGAATGACAGTAATTACGTGGATGAAAAAGGGCTGAAACAAGGTTTTTGGGTAAAGAAATATCCCGATGGCACTTTAATGTACGAGGGATACTTTATCGATGACCGTCCCGCCAGATTGATGAAGCGATACCATAAGAATGGAGATATTAAATCCAATTTTATCTTTTTTGACAACAACAAGGCCTGTGCAGCTCATATTTTTTATAAGGACAGTGTATTAAGGGCCCAGGGCGTCTATCGGGAAGAGAAGAAGGATAGTATGTGGATCTTTTACAATGAGCAGGGAATAAAGGTTGCTGAGGAAAACTATGATATGGGGGTTAAAAATGGACTGAGTGTTTCCTTTTTTAAGGGTAACAAGCCCTATGAAAAGATCAATTGGAAAAATGGTGTAAAACATGGGCCGTGGAACCAGTATTTTGAAAGTGGAAAACCAAGAGTTATTGGCAAGCATGTGGATGGGCAATTACAGGGGAAAACGGTTTTTTATAACGTGAACGGAACTGTCGGACATAAGGGTTTGTATAAAGACAATGTAAAACACGGGTTATGGATCTTTAACAACGAAGATGGTACTCACAAAATAAACCTGGATTACAACATGGGCCGCCTGAAAAACCAGGAAGAATATGATGAGTATTTGAAAAAGAAAGAAGAAGATTTAAGGAAGAGCAGATGAGTTCGAAAGGAAAAATATTAGTTGCGATGAGCGGTGGAATCGACAGTTCCATTGCTGCAATGATGCTTCATGAAGAAGGCTATGAAGTAATAGGGATGACTATGAAAACATGGGAATATGCGTCCGTTGGTGGTAATAAAAAGGAAACGGGATGCTGTAGCCTGGATTCTATTAACGATGCGCGAAACATGGCGGTCAAATTTGGTTTCCCTCATTATATTATAGATATAAGAGAAGAATTTGGTGAGCATATCATCGATAATTTCGTCGCGGAATACATGGCTGGAAGAACACCGAATCCATGTGTTCTCTGCAATACACACATAAAATGGGAGGCCTTGCTTAAGAGAGCCGATCAGTTAGATTGTGAGTTTATTGCTACGGGTCATTACGCCAGGGTACGGGAGGAAAATAACCGATATGTGGTCTCTAAGGGGTTGGACGACACCAAAGACCAATCATACGTGCTATGGGGCGTTTCACAAGAAAATCTTGCGAGAACCAAGTACCCGCTGGGGACTTATTTGAAAAAAGACATCAAAAAAATTGCCATTGATGCCGGTTTTGAGGAGTTGGCAAAGAAAAGTGAGAGTTATGAAATATGCTTTATTCCGGATAATGACTACCGAGGATTTCTTCAGAGAAGGGTAAATGGATTAAAGGAACAAGTGGCCAACGGAAAGTTTGTCACTACAAAGGGTGAAACGCTGGGTACACATAGGGGATATCCCTTCTATACCATTGGTCAAAGAAAGGGCCTGGAACTCGCGGTGGGCAGCCCGTTATATGTAACAGAAATTATACCTGATACCAATACGGTAGTGCTCGGTGATAAAAAAGACCTTGAAAAACAAGAGATGAGCGTAAAAGGACTCAATCTGATTAAATACGCCTCTCTCGAAGGAGAAGTGGAAGCTGTTACCAAAATCAGGTATAAAGATAATGGTACACATAGCACCATTACTCAGGTAGCTGGCGATGAGGTGAAAGTTACCTTTCATAAAAAAGTAAGGGCTATTGCCCCGGGTCAATCGGCTGTATTTTATGAGGGTGATGACCTTATTGGGGGTGGTATTATTCAATAGTGCTGTATTGTCAATATCCGGTAAACTACACCGCAATTTTCATTTCATTTATTCGTTTGAATGTAGAAGAACCATTAATTGGCAATTGGCGTATAATTGTGCAGCAATTATTCAGATGAACCATACATCGACAACATATTTCTTCGGCGCGGTTCTGATCTTATCTATGGCTGCGTGTAAAAAAGACGCTCCTACAGAGGTGGACGTTGGATACACGTATATCCCAAATACTGTTGGCGGTTGGGTTATATATGACGTGGATTCCCTTGTATTTGATAAGTTCAACACGAAAATCGACACGCATGTGTACCAGATCAAAGAAGTAGTCGAATCCACTTATTTAGATGCTCAGGACAGGGAAACTATGAGAATAGAGAGATATAGGAGGGATTCGACCACCGGAATCTGGAAAATAAAAGATGTTTGGGCAGCTAATAAATTAGATACGCGATTTGAGAAGGTGGAGGAGAATGTGCGCTATGTAAGATTAGTGTTCCCTGTGAGGGATGGACAGATCTGGGACGGTAACAGTGGTAACGTCAATGAGTCATGGGATTATGTATATACAGATTCAGGGGTGCCAAAAACCATTAATGGATCTTCCTTTAATTCTTGTTTAACTGTAACGCAGAAAGTTGAAGATATTACCGGTTTGGAAAAGTATGATTTTGTAGAGATCTACGCAAAAGATGTAGGGATGATCTATAAAAAAGCGGTATATCTAACCAAGGGTAATATACTGGCACTTTGGAGTGACAGTACTGAGGTGAATGGATATGACCTCACCATGCAGGTTAATTCCTACGGCAACTAAGCAGCAGATTGTGCGAGCCATCCGTTTATTCGTAATTACCATCCTCTTTACATTGCAGGCATACGTGGAATGTCTGGCGCAAACCGCACCTTCCAGATATTGGGTTCAGTTTACGGATAAGAACAGTACCCCATATACAATAGGCAATCCTGGAGCTTTCCTATCCCAAAAAGCAATTGACCGAAGGACGAATCAAGGAATTTCGATAATCACCAATGACCTTCCTGTCGATCCCAACTACGTAGCGGGCGTTGTAAATATTGGCGTAACACTTATCAACAAATCGAAGTGGTTCAATGCAATAACCATTTATACTTCTGATTCTTCAAAATTGGATAGTATCATAAGCTTACCATTTGTTATGCAACTCGACACCGTGGGCAAGCATAAAAACTGGTTGGTGAATGACCCACATAAAATTCAGCCTCTTGAATCCAAATGGGAAATGGAATCTATGTCTTTCAAGAGTATGTCATTATCGGCTGCCGCGTATATAGATTACGGTAATGCATATGATCAGATCGCGATGCTTAAGGGAGATATTTTGCACTCACAGGGTTTTAGGGGAGAGGGCATGACCATTGCCATTTTGGATGCTGGTTTTAAAAATGCCAATACAAATCAAGCCTTTGACAGCACAATGGCCGGCAATCAAATTCTCAAAACCTGGGATTTTGTATCAGGTAACGACAGCGTTTATGACAATGGGCCGCATGGATTATGGGTGTTTTCAATAATCGCAGCAAATATCCCCGGATATATGGTTGGAACTGCCCCAAAGGCAAATTATCTGTTGTTGAGAACGGAGGATACAGGTTCTGAATACTCCATTGAAGAAGACAACTGGGTTGCCGGTGCAGAGTTTGCCGATAGCGCCGGAGCCGATATTTTGACCACATCATTGGGTTATACGGTTTTTAATGATCCTACGCAAGATCATACATACCTCGATATGGATGGAAACACAACGCGAATCTCGATTGGATCAGACATAGCAGCATCCAAAGGAATGTTAGTGGTTACTGCTGCAGGGAACAAAGGCAGCTCGAGTTGGAATTATATTGTCGCCCCTGCGGATGCAGACAGTGTTTTGTCAATTGGCGCGGTTGATGTGAATCAGAACTATGCGAGCTTTAGCTCTGTGGGGCCTACTTCCGACGGGAGATTGAAACCAAACGTGGTATCCATGGGCTCGGGCACCATTACGATCACTGATGGAGGTGGATTGCAATCTGGAGGTGGAACTTCATTTGCCGCTCCACTCATATCAGGTATGGCCGCTTGCCTGTGGCAGGCCAATCCCGGGGCAACCAGCATGGAGGTCTTCAACGCTATCGAAATGAGCTCGAGTCAATATTCAAATCCCGACTATGAACTGGGATATGGAATACCAAATTTTTCACTGGCGAACTTGATCCTGGCTGGGAAGGGTTTGGATGTCGATTCGGATAATGACGGCATACCAGACCTCTCAGATTACTGTCCGGGCACGCTTTATAATGCCGTAGTAGATGCATATGGTTGTAAGATCAATTTTACCGCCCGAGGTTTTATGGATCTTCTTTCCAACCCATTGGCGGATAATTCGAGTTTTGTTTTTTATGCTGAAATTTCGGAAACAGTAGTCCTTCAACTGTTTGATCTAAGCGGAAAGCTTGCATTCAGCCAGGAAATATCATTAACGGGCGAGAATTACAATATCATAAATCTTGAGTTAGGTAACCTGGCGCAAGGTTTGTACGTCGTACAGGTAAGCTCACAGTTCAGTACATTCAAACGAAAGATATTCAAGCAATAACAGACAAGACATTCTAAGCATTGATTGTCTTTGTTTTTCTTAGTGGCCCTTAGTGCTCTCAGTGTCTTAGTGGTGAAGACTTCTCACCACTAAGGCACGCAGGCCACTCAGATGCACTAAGGGATAGGGTATATTAGCTACTTGTCACCTCCTTAAGATAAAGTAGAGTGGTAACTATCATCGAGTAAGTCATTCACAGCCATATAAGCCATTAATACCTATTTTACTCTGAACTCCAGTAATTTCTGGTCTTGAATATAGCATTCAAGCTGATCGTCCTTCTCGACTTTTCCAACGCCGGCTGGCGTACCGGTGTAAATGAGATCGCCAATTTTTAAGGTGAAGTATTTGGAAACATGAGCTATGATTTGATCAAATGAGAAGAGCATATCTTTTGAATTACCTCTCTGCACGATCTCTCCGTTTTTTTCAAGCCTAAAATCCAGATTGTTGATGTCATCAAAAGAATTTTTGTTGAGAAAGTCCCCCAACGGAGCAGAACCATCAAAGGCCTTTGCCTTCTCCCAAGGCAATCCCTTTGCCTTATGATCGCGTTGCACATCGCGAGCAGTAAAATCTATACCTATCCCGATTTCATCATAATACTTATGGGCAAAATTTTCGGCGATGTTCTTTCCTATTCGAACAATCTTAATTACCAACTCAACCTCGTAATGAATTTCGTTTGAATGATCTGGAATATAAAAAGGTTCATTTTTGTGAATCAACGCCGTGTCGGGCTTTAAAAAGATGACGGGTTCTTCGGGAATGGGATTATTAAGCTCCTTCGCGTGGTCGCTGTAGTTTCGCCCGATGCAAATTATCTTCATTTTACTATTGCGGATTTTGTTACAGTATTTTGTGGTTTCTCATGAAAAATAACCAAGTATAATAAGAAAAAGTGATTTTGGGATAGTAGGCTGTCTTAAAAGTATTGTTTCAAGTGTAACCGCAATGTTCGCAACGGATGCGCAAGGAGCGCAAAGGGTTAATAATCATTTCTTAGCGAACTTTGCGTAAACCTTGCGCCTTAGCGGTTAAATAGTTATAGCGTTAATTTCGACCGGATCTCCTTCAAGATCTTCTTTGTGTATAGCGGAAAATCGCCTCTCATGATCCAGCTAAAATAGGAGGGGTCCTTCGCCAGTACTTCTTTAACGGTAAGTCCTTTGTGTTTACCAAAATTAAAGACCTCCACGTTTTCGTCATTGTACACAATCCGTCCGGCATAATCAACAAACCTATTAAATGTGGAAAATTCTGCCAGGCTATTTACATCGTTTTCCAATAGCGTCGGTTGATCTTCTTCTTCGCTATTATAGCTAGCCCCAACATATTTAGTTATCTGGGCCTTGAGCACTTCAAACGTAGCTTCAACGTCGTTCATTGCATCGTGTGCTCCCTCTAAAATATTACCAGTATAATATTTATACGCCGCTTTAAGCGTTCTCTTTTCCATCTTGTGAAAAATATTCTGAACGTCGATCAACTCCCGCCCATGCATCTCAAAATACAAGTCATTCCGTAAAAATTCCTCCATTAAAAGTGGAATGTCAAACCGGTTTGAATTAAACCCGGCCAGGTCGCAATTTTCTAAAAACAATGTTATGTCACCAGCGACCTCAGCAAATGTGGGCTGGTCCGCCACGTCTTTGTCATAAATACCATGAATTTCAGATGCTTCCGCTGGAATGGGCACCTGTGGATTTATTAAACTCATGTATTTTTCCTCCGTTGCATCTGGATAGACTTTCAAGATGGCTATTTGCACGATCCTGTCGGATGAAACATTTACTCCCGTGGTTTCGAGATCAAATATTGCCAGTGCGCGTGTGAGTTTAATGTTCATGAAGAATAAATGCTATTCAGGTTGTAATTTGACAAATTTGAATGTCATCGGTTCACTATACTCACTGTTGGAGAAGTCGATGTGTTCGGTATATATTTTATAACCATCAGCTTCTATAATGAGTTCGTATGCACCGGGATTATTGATAACGATGGTATAAAAACCTGTGTTGCGATTGGCGGTAAAACTCAGCGGTTGGTCGAGTAAAGCCCCTTCAATGGTTACATATGCGTCGAGAATAAATGGATTTTCAGGATCAGTGGTTGGCAGCTGCATTCTTATCACAAATTCCTTTGGAAAAATAAGCTTGTATATGTCCAAATCGCCAAAGCCGTCTTGTCGCCATTGAGAAATATAGGCTCGATATCCATCTTCAGAGAATGATATATTCATGTTATCATATGCCGTATTAATCGGGTAGCCAATATTTTCAGGGGCAGACCAACTGTTGTTCTCATAATCCCAGCTACTTGTAAAGATGTCGTATCCTCCCATGCTTTTATGGCCTTCCGAACAGAAATAAAGCGTTTGCCCATCACCGGATAAGGTCGGGAAGTCCTCGTTGAATGGAGTGTTTATATCTGGTCCTAAATTCTGAGGTAGCGCCCATTCACCATTGGGTAGCTTTCGTGTCATGTAAAGATCATGGCCACCTTGTCCACCGGGCCTGTTACTTGTAAAAAACAATGTGCTGCCGTCAGCAGAAATTGATGCGGAGGTTTCCAGGCTCGAAGCGTTGACTGTCGATCCCATCTTTATCAATCTCCCAAATCTCTTGTTAAGCCGTACAGATGTATAAATATCACCATAGGATTTGATGTTATCGAAATAGATGAATAATTTCCTTGCATCATCCGAAAGACCAACAACCTGATCATCAAATACAGAGTTTACCAAAGGACCTATCTGTTTGGCTTTTTGGAAAGAACCATTTACACTTTCAGAATAATATATATCGGATTGGTAAAAACCATCAAACTCCAGTGCCCCGGTTCTTCTGGAAGTAAATACTATGTAGGATTCGTCTTTTGCGACAAAAGGATAGTAATCCGGCTTGGATGAGTTTATCAATTCTCCGAGGTTTTCAAAGGTAACTTCAATAGGATTTCTGATCAATATTTTAGCGGTTGCACATGTTTCAAGCTTTCTCAATACTTCATTGTGGTTTTTACCTTCAGAAATAGAGTCATATATTTTATAGTATTCAATTGCCTCATTAAAGCTATGGGCGAAATGATAGGCCTTTGCCAGATCATAATATACTTCTGAATCGAATTTCGGTTGCTTTATTACCCGTTTTAAATATGGAATGGCCTTGGTTTTATCGATATTCGAATTCAGGTAACATATTCCGAGCTTGTGGTTAAACTCTACATTAAATTTCTCCTTTTGAAGCAACTTTCTATAAATAGGGATCGCATGGCGGTAGTTCTTGTGTTTGAAATGTTCATTCGCCGCTTTTGCATCCATAAACTGTGCTTCCGAATCAAATGCATAGCAGGTTGCAAAACACATGAAGATAAGTTGGTATTTGGTTAGATAATTCAACCCGATGGATAATTAGATTATCATATAACAAGCAAAATTAATACCAATAAACCTATCATGCGAATAAGTATGTTTGTTCACTCGTCCGGACTGAACACGTAGTCTTTGGTTATCTCTGCCCTAAATGAACTTTTTCCAAGCAGTTCGAAGTCTTCAGAGACAGGTTTAAAGCCAGGCACGTCCACAAATATGTTATAGGATCCTGGCGGAAGAATTATTACGTATCTACCGGACCTGGACGGAGTGTACGTGTATTCATTCATGTTGTTTTTATCAGTGACAATAAGCATTGCGTCGGTAATCGGCTGGAATTTATATTTCTTTTCCGGCGCTACATAATTGGGAATTTTTACCAGGGAGTTTTTCACTTGTTTAAATTCATAAAGACTGTTGTTCTTTGGATATTTTTTAGATGAAAACACCTTTTGTTTTCCGTTGCTATCAAAATAGATAGCTGTTTTATATGTGTATCCTGGTTTAACTTTCACTTTTTTTGTTTCGGCAAACTTCCAGTTTTTATCGAACCACGGATGGCACTCGTCTGGGATGGTAAGCTCAACTTCACCTTTCCTGTAAACGTGGAATGTTTTGTAAGTACTGCTTTCGATCAAAATTTTGGTGGTGACCGTGCCCGTAATTGCCGTTAGCTTTGGTTCTACTTTGTTGAATGTAACCCGATAAATATCGAGATTTCCAAATCCTTCCTTCCTGTAAGCGGCTATGTATGCATAGCGGCTGCTCGCCTTTTCTTGATCTGAATCCCATGCAGCTGAGAAGGAAATATTCATGTTGTCATCAGGTGTGTTTACAGGATAGCCGATGTTGGTCGGAGTCGACCATGATTGGTTTTCCTCGTCAAAGGTGGATTTGAAGAGATCAAATCCACCCATGCTGGTGAAACCCTCAGAGCTCAGGTACATGGTCATTCCATCACTAGAAATGCTGGGATAGTCTTCATTGTATTTTGTATTGATTTTTGGGCCTAGATTTACCGCTTTCCCCCAGCTGCCATCAGGTAATTTCTTTGACATGTAAATATCTGTTCCCCCAAAACCTCCCTTTTTATCACTTGCGAAATACAATATCTTATCATCTGAAGTGATACTGGCTGAAGTTTCTATGCTGCTATTGTCGTTTACATTCTCACCAATTGAGGTAAGTTTCTGAAATGATTTTCCTCTTTTCTCAGAGATATAAATATTGCCGTAAATATTTTGATAAATATCATCGACAAAAACGAGTATTTTGTCACCTTTTGGAGAAATACCAGCTGCTTCTTCATCTAATTCTGTGTTGATAACACTAATATTTTGCGCCCTTTTAAAGTTTCCTGCTTTTACATTCGCTAAGTATATATCGGAGGTGTAAAATCCATCATAATCCATTAACCCGCCTTTGTTTCCCTTTCTCCTGGAGGTAAAGATCAAAATGGCCTCATCTTCCGGTGTAAATGGGGAAAAATCAGGGTAAGGGGAGTTAACATATTTACCAAGATTTTCAAATGTAACATTTAGTGGATACTTGATAAGTTCTTTTCCGTTATAGCACATCTCGATCTGACGATCTGTTTTTTCTGCTGCCGCATCATTTGATTGACTCTTGTAATCCGTATAAGCTTTTATTGCCTTGTCGAATTCCAAGTTTAAATGATACGCCCTACCCAGGTCAAATAGCGCTTCTAATTTATATTTCTCTTTGGAGCAGACTTCCTCAAGAAGTGGTATTACTCTTGACTTATCATCGTCGATGTACAGATAACATTGGGCTAATTTATATTTGAAGTCCATGTTTTCAGGGTCTTTTTCGACCATTTTGAGATATTCTGGCAACGCCGTAACATAATTTCGGGACTTAAATAATTCCTTTGGAGACAGGCCGTGTTCGTTGGATAACTGCTGCGCTACAGATGTATTTAATCCTATGATCAAGCTAGGAATAAGTATTTGTGTAACCAATCCCCTAAGACCAATAGAGGTATCCCAGCCCAGAATGCATTTTGATCTCATAGTTCGTATTCTTACTTAGAATAAAGGTGATAGGCATCCTTATTCCAGATAAAAATACAAAATTCAAATAAAAATTGCTGTAAAGTTAAAACGCAACGAAGATTTTATGGAGTTATCTCATTTCATCTGGATCCCAATGTATTGATTCTTCTCGTAGCTAAAACGATTAACCACTGCGTAATTGCCGTATTCCGGAACTGGAACCATACCGGTCATATCAACATGAATATTCTTTGTCTCAATTTGGCGCTCTTAAGCCAGCTATAAGTATTTTTTATTATTTCTACTCTTTTATCTTGTTGTCCTGCAATTTAACAGGTTTTAAACGAATTGACTTCTCTATTTCCTGATAAGCCGATTCTTCTGGTATAAATATATGTTCCGTCTGTACCGTTGAATCATTCATCATATAGGATATTGTATAATCCCTGTCTGGAGAGAGAATAATAATGTATTTTCCAGTAATTGAATTGGGTTTGTATATTTGAGGTGCAGCATCTGGTGTGGCATTGTCCATTACAATTATTTTCGTGTCAATGGGAATTCCTTCTTCATCAGTAACGAACATCACTCCCTTAAGAACGGTTAGCGCAATTTTCTCATAGTCCTTAAAAACAGCTACGTAAATATCGTAATCGCCATATCCTGAAGTATCAACTGATGAATAATAAGCTCGTTTCCCATCCGTACTTGGTGCATAATAAGTATCATCGTGCGGGGTGTTTATTGGGTATCCGATATTCATTGGATCAATCCAGGTGCCGTCTTCAATTAACTCTGAGAAGAATATATCAAATCCACCCATGGATTTATGACCTCGTGAACTGAAGAACAATAGTGTTCCATTCGGGTGTATGTATGGTGTGCCCTCATCTGCTGCCGTATTGATTTTATCACCCAGATTTTCTGCTTTTGCCCATTCGCCATTGGGCAATTTTTTGCATTTGTAAATGTCTCTGCCTCCGTATCCGCCCGGGCGGTCACTTACAAAATACAGGATATTTCCATCTGCAGAAATCGAAGCATGAGTTTCCCAGCTACTGCTATTGATATTATCGGATAGTTTTCTAGGTAAAGTCCATTCGTCACCAACCAAAAAACTTTGGTATATGTTCTCATCACCTTTTTCCTCTCTGTAAATAAATAAGCGTTGCCCATCCGCTGACAAACTGATAGCTTCATCGTCTTTTGAAGTATTAATCGTTGTGCCTATACCGACAGCCGGCGACCATGAACCCATATCCTGGTATGAAATATAAATATCCTTGAAAAACCCACCATCAGAATCTATTTCAGCGCCTGTGCCTCCTTCTCTTCTCGATGTAAAAATTAAAATGGTTTCATCATGGCTAATTACCGGGCAGAAATCTGAATACTTTGAATTGATGCTTTCACCCAGGTTTTTTATTTCTACGTTTATGGGAGAGGAAATTTGGATTTTGGCATACTCACACATTTCTATTTGCCGGGAAGTGCTCTCCAGCATGTCATGTTTTTTTTGTAATAAGGCCTGATATGCCTTGTAGGTCGCAATAGCTGTATCCAGTTGATAGTTTAAATGATATGCTGAAGCCAATGCATAATAAGCTTTAAGTGGTGCATTTTTCTCTGTGCTGGCCCGATTATTATAGGTTTTAGATATTTGCTTTACTGCATTTTCTAAGTGTGGAATGGCCTTATCCTTATTGTTTGCAGAATTTAAATAACACGTACCAATGCGGTACGCTATATTGGCATTATCCGGTTCCATTGAATCTAATTGCAGGTAGGCTGGAAGGGCTAGATGGTAATTCTCAGCTTCCAAATGATCCCTGGCCCCGTTAAAAAGTTCTTTGTAGCTCTTATCGGCCTTGGATTCTTTCTTCGTAGATTCTTGCGATTTAACGGGTATAATTGAAAACAGAAAGGCTAAAACAAATGACGAAGCGTATGTACCAACCTTTTTCAATATCGAGTATTTCAATCTTCAATCTTACTTCACAGAAATTTTGACATACTGATACCTCTCATATTTGTCTTTGTTTTCTATGGCATCCTCATTGAAATCTGGGCCTTGGACAACAGGATTGATATTGACATCAACAGAAACAGTT
Source organism: Bacteroidota bacterium (assembly GCA_022572355.1). Classification (GTDB taxonomy): domain Bacteria; phylum Bacteroidota; class Bacteroidia; order NORP154; family NORP154; genus NORP154. The sequence continues at coordinate 86,201 of JACZWC010000006.1, forward strand.
ACCCCCTTTGCTTTCAGAGAACTGAGCAATGTAGCCTTCGCTGTTTCGCCTCTCTTTTGAGCCAGGTTTTCGTTCGTTCCATATTTTTCTGTTGGTACTTTTGAAGCACTTGCTTCCACGGTTAATGTTAAACTTCCAGATTGCTTTGCCAGTTTTGCAAGATCGCCAATGAGTGTTTTATATGAGCGGCTACTCGTCTTTATCGACTTCACGTTATAATTAAAAAACTCTTGAAAAGATTTTACAACAATTGCTTCCACAACCTCCGGAGTTTCTGTGACCTCCACTGTTTCAACGGTTTCCACAACCTCAGGAGTCTCAGTAACCTCAACTGCTTCCACAGTCTCGACGACTTCAGCGGTCTCGGTAACTTCGGATATTTTTGTATCTATTTCCCCTTTCAATGTGATCGTCTTCTCAATTTCCTGGTAACTGGAATTATCCGCTAATTCCAATTTTTCTTCAGCAATTGTAGAATCATCCAGCATATAAGCTACTTCGTAGTTATCACCTTCCGGCAGAACAACCAGGAATTTACCCGTTTCGGAATTGGGCTTGTATATTGTTTCCTTTCCTGTAGTTTTATCTGTCACAACAATTTTAGCATCTAACGGAATTCCCTCCAAATTTGAAACGGCCATAGTTCCTTTCAATATGGTCAGAGGAATTTCTTTGTTATCCGTTAACTCAATCATATAAATATCTTTTTCACCGTATCCTTTTTCTACATTAACGGATGAATAGTAGGCTCTCTTGCCATCAGGAGTCTCCACGTAAAAAATATCATCATTGGTTGTGTTAATAGGGTATCCCAGGTTATTTGCTGGTGACCATGTGCCATCATCCTGTAATTCAGAAAAGAAGATGTCAAACCCTCCCATACTCTGATGCCCCTTAGAACTGAAGTATAAAATTTTTCCATTGGGGTGAATAAATGGAGCATCTTCCTCATATTGAGAATTAATATTCTCACCCATATTCACTGCCTCTGACCATTCTCCGGTGGGAAGCATCGTGCTTTTGTAGATGTCCCTCCCTCCAAATTGGATTCCACCCTTCACCTTTCGGTCACTAACAAAATAGAGTGTTTGTCCGTCAGAAGATATGGTAGCGTGGGTTTCCCATGCGTCTGAGTTTATATTATCCGATAAGCGATCTGGTACAGTCCATATGTCGCCCATTAAATAACTTTGATAAATATCTCCTCCGCCATCGGGCTTGTACACAAAAAGACGTTGCCCATCGGCAGATAAGCCTATTGCTGCATCGTGTTCCCCAATTTGGTTAATACTCGATCCAATGGGTTCAGGCGCTCTCCATGTTCCGGAATCGTTATAAGAAACATAAATGTCTTCAAAATAAGTGCCGTCCAACTCCACATTGGCTTCACCTGCCCCTTTAACTTCCCTTCTTGAGGTAAAAATCAACATGGATTCGTCTGCCGTGAGAATAGGGCCAAAATCTGCGTCCTTCGTATTAATGCCTTTTCCTAAGTTGGTTATCTCCACATTGATCGGATTGGCAATCTGTTTTTTGGCAAAATTGCACATTTCTATCCTCCTGGTAATTTCCTCCTGCATGTAGTGCTTCTTATTGAGGAGTGCACCATACCTTTTGTATGTTCCTATTGCGGTATCAATTTGGTTGTTAAGATGATATGCTTTCGCGAGTTCCCAATAGGTGCTGAGGGGTGCATTTTTTTCAGTATATGCCAGATCATCATAGTTCTTAGTTGCGCTTTTTAAGGCTCTCTCCAGGAACTTGATGGCCCTTGATTTTTCATTAGCAGATTGCACATAACAGTAACCGATTTTATACAATGTATTTGCGTTTTCCGGCTGCATAGAATCCATCTCCAAATAAACGGGCAATGCGAGGTTAAAGCTTTTAAACTCGATATGATATGCAGCCTCTGCGAATAGTTCGCGATAACTTTTGGGTCCTTCTTCTTTATTTTTTCCTTCTTTATCCTGCGCCATTGAAGAAAAAGGATTACAAATTGTGGATATGATCAGGTTTATGACAAAGAAGGTTCTTATCCAGTTATTCAAAATTGATTTCGTTTTCATCCGGTGTACTGTTTAATATTACTTAACTTAAAACTATACTAAAATACTATTATTAAATGATTTGATGTCTTTCGATCGTTATTCTCCTAAAGAGAGGATTTTCAACTCAACTCTTCTGTTTAAGGCCATACCTTTTGGATCTTCCTTACCATCATTATCGAGATTGTTCGCTATCGGTTGAGTTTCTCCGTACCCTTGCGCACTCATTCTTGTTTTATCAATTCCCTTTGCAATCAATGCATCCACTACAGCTTGTGCCCGGTCCTGCGATAATTTCATGTTGTAGTCATCGTCACCTTTTGAATCCGTGTGTCCTGATATTTCAATTTGAAGTGTAGGCTGGTTGGTGAGAAACTTGAATACTCTATCTATTTCAGGCCCAGATTCCTTCTTTATGATCGATTTTTCATATTCGAAGAAAAGATTGTTCAGGATGATCTTCTCACCCACCCTTATTGTTGTTAATTGAATGGCCTTATTAATTTGAGAATAAGCAGAGTTAGGCGGTATATACAAGTTTTCTGAATGGTAGAGAAGGCCATCAGATTCATACGATATATTATAATTACCATCATTGGGAAGAATTATCAGGTATTTTCCTGTGCTCACATTGGGATTGTAAATTCCGATCAATTCGCCGGTCTCATTATTCGTAACAATAATTTCTGCGTACCCCGGCACATGACCATATTGATCTGCAACATAACCCGTTAAAACAGTCAGGTTCTTATCTTCAGCCTCTGGAAGATTAATCATATATATGTCCTTTTCTCCAAACCCACCAGGTTTAGCCGAAGAGTAATACGCCCGCTTTCCATCAACAGAAGTGATATAAAATATGTCGTCATCCGTCGTGTTTATCGGATATCCTATATTCACCGGTTTGCCCCAGTTGTTGTTCTCATCGAGCTCCGTTGAAAATATATCAAACCCTCCCATGCTCTCATGGCCGTTTGAACTGAAAAATAATTGAATTCCATCGGGATGGATAAAAGGCGCATCTTCATCAAAAGCCGTGTTAATCAGCGGACCCATATTTTGAGCAAGGCTCCACTCGCCGTTTGGCAGCTTTACGGCCCTGTATAAGTCTCTTCCTCCAAAGCCACCATCCCGATCGCTCACAAAATAAATTATATTTCCATCTGCGTTTACCACCGCATGAGTTTCCCAGGATTTGGTGTTGATGTCAGAACCCAGTAATTCAGGAATGGACCATACCGTACCATTTAATTTACTCCTATAAATATTTCCATTTCCATCGTCATCTTTGTAAATAAATAACTCTTGTCCATCAACCGATAATCCAATGGTGGCCTCGTGGTTTTCACTGTTGATATTTGTGTCGATGGGTGTGGCTGTGGACCACTCACCCGCTTCATTGTTAGACACATATATGTCCTCAAAAAACTTTCCATTATCATCGATCTTCAATCCCGTGCTTCCTTCTCTTCTGGAGGTAAATATCAAAGTAGATTCATCGGCAGAAATCACCGGGCCAAAATCTGCATAGGGGCCATTTATATTACTACCCAAGTTGGTAATAATGGCCTTCACCGGGGATTTCATCAGTTCCTGCGCTTTCCGGCACATCTTAATCTGCATGTCAATCTCGGAACGAATGCCCGGTTCTTTTTCACTGACAAAAGATTTAAATTTTTTGAACATCGCAACTGCTGTATCGAGCTGATAGTTTAGATGATATGCATGAGCTAAGTCCCTGTAAACGTTGAGGGGCGCATTTTTCTCATCAGGCATGTCTTCCTGGTAATCTGCAGATACTGATTTTGTGGCAATTTCCAGATAAGGAATTGATTTTGATTTTTCCGAGGAAGAGTTCAAATAGCAGACTCCAATCTTCCAATTGATATGCGCATTATCGGGATCCATGCGCTCCATTTCAACATAGATTGGCAACGCTTTGGCGTAATTATCAGATAGCCAAAACTCTCCTGCAGCAAAAAATCTTTCCTTGAAAATCTTGTGCGTCTTCTTGTCCATTTGGGCAAGTGAGGTCCCGAAGCTAAAAAGTGCGACAATCAGAATGATAAACTTTATGTTTTGCATGCTATGAATAAATTAAATAATCCTGTTGGTATCAAATGCTTCCAAATAGTCTGCCACTCTTTTCAAAAACGTTCCGCCCAATGCGCCGTCAACCACACGATGATCATATGAAAGCGATAAAAACATCATATGTCTGATTCCTATAGTGTCACCTTCTTCTGTTTCAATAACAACCGGCTTCTTCTGAATGGCCCCAGTCGCCAATATAGCTACCTCAGGTTGGTTGATGATAGGAGTGCCCATAATATTACCGAAAGTACCCACGTTGGTCATAGTGAAGGTTCCACCCTGAATTTCATCTGGTACCAATTTATTGTTTCGAGCGCGATTGGCGAGATCATTTACAACTTTCACAAGGCCAAATAGATTCATTCGATCTGCATTTCTGATCACAGGTACTATTAGATTTCCCGTGGGAAGTGCCGCAGCCATGCCAATATTGATATCCTTCTTAATTATGATATTATGGCCATCCACGGAAACATTGACCATGGGGAAATCTCTTATGGCTCGTGAAACAGCTTCAATGAAGATAGGCGTATACGTTATTTTCTCTCCTTCACGTTCTTCAAATTCCTTTTTGATCTTGTTTCTCCAATTGACAATGCTCGTGACATCAGCTTCGGTGAACGATGTTACGTGTGCAGATGTTTGCACTGACTTGACCATGTGATCTGCAATCAGTTTCCTCATCCTGTCCATCTCTACAATTTCATCCACACCGGATACAGATTGCGTCGCTGTTGAGGTTTGCTGTGTCTGAGTAGGAGGCTGCCCGGGTTTGGCCTCTGTAATTACTCGGGTTGCTGTTTCAACAGGCGCTGTTGCACTGCCGTTCTTATTTGATAGGTAAGACAGTATGTCATTTTTAGTGACCCTCCCATTTTTCCCATTTCCAGCAATTTTCTCCAGGTCTTCGATAGAGATTCCCTCGTTCCTCGCTATTTTTCTCACCAACGGGGAATAAAATCGTCCTTTGTGGTATCTGGGCTGGCCTCCTACAGCGATGGCTGGCTGTGGTGAAGCAGCAGTGCCGGATGCATATACCGGTTCTGGTACTTTTGGTGCAGGAGGAGAAGTAACAGGCTCCGGTGTAACTGCGGTGGATTCTTCTTCCTTCTCCGGTGCTTCAGATTCCACTGAAGCTTCAGGTTGTTTCTCCTCTTTAAGTGTTACTTCCTCTGAAGTTGTATCAGCAACGGGTTCTGATACTGTTTCGCCGGCATCAGCAATAATAGCAATTACGGTACCCACCAATACGGTTTCACCTTCCTTACACAATATCTTTGCAATAACTCCTCCGACAGGTGAGGGAATCTCTGAGTCAACTTTATCTGTGGCAATTTCTACAATTGATTCATCGGCTTCAACGGTATCCCCAACCGCCTTTAGCCACTTAGTTATAGTAGCTTCGGCAACACTTTCGCCCATCTTGGGCAATATTACATCCGTCTGAGCCATTGATCAGGGTTGATTGCAGGGATAAAATTAAAATTTTTAGGCTAATTATTGCTATTCTCATATCTTAAAATGATCTTGTAATAGCAATATGTGCTTCTTCATCGCCCTAAATTCCGCAACCCGCGAAGGACGATCACTGAATCGTTGATTATGCTGTAGTCCTTGGCGTATAACAAGTTGATATTTTCGAGGTTTTCATTTACCATCTCATTTAACTCAAGCCTGCTCATGTAAACACTTTAGGTACCGCAATCTATGCTGTGTGAATTATTATAGGAATAAAATACGTTAAATTTGCAAACAGCAAATCAAATCAAAATAATTTTAACTTATGGCCACTCGGACTTATACAGCTATAATTCACAAAGAGGATGATATTTATGTGGCAGACTGCCCTGAAACAGGTACTGTTAGCCAGGGATATTCTGTAAGCGAAGCGATTGACAATTTAAAAGAAGCTACAGAACTGTATCTTGAAGAGTTCCCTGCGCCTAAAGCACAGAAGCCGATAATGAAATCGTTCGAAGTAGCGGTTAATGCCTAAGTTAAAGAGAGTTTCCGGGAAAATCGCTGTTCGGGCATTGGGAAAACTCGGGTTTAAAAAAGTACGACAACGCGGAAGTCATGTTATACTCAAGAAATTAACTTCTCACGGAACCACTGGATGCGTTGTTCCTGATCACAAAGAATTAGCTATTGGTACTTTGAGAAGCATACTCCGGCAAGCCAAAGTTACTCCAGAGGAATTCATGAAAGCTCTCTAATCTAAATGACTTCTTATAACAATACGTACTTCTTTACCGCCCTAAATTCCGCAACCCGCGAATCACGATCAGAGAATCGTTGATTATACTGTAGTCTTTGGCGTATAACAAGTTGATGTTTTCGAGGTTTTCATTTACCATCTCATTTAACTCAAATCTGTCAGCCGGGTTCAATACTCCTGCCCTTAATGCGGGAAGATTTTGTTTATTCACAAAGCCGATGTTGATATAACCTACCCAGGTTAACTTGCCTGCAAGAACGGCTAAAATGTTTTTAAAAAATTTAATTGGATTGTAAACCACGAAGATGAGAACCGGTGAAAAGAGAATAGCCGCAATACTGCCCAGTAAATCAAATATTCGCTTGCTTCTCAAATTACCCGGTTTTGTTATGGAGTTCACGTCAATTACATACAAACTGCCGGAAGAATTTACATAGCTGCTACCTATGATGTGGAGACTTTCAGGAGGGGCGATCTTGTGGTTAACGATTCCCGCATCTAACTTGGCCATCTGGTCTATTATCTGGTTAGCCGAAATATCTTTAGAACAAAAGATAACCTCGTTGGCTTTGTAAACATGTACGATCTCTTCTAACTGATCTATAATGCCCAAAAACTCAGCATTTTCACGCTCTTCTGCAGCTTCAGGAGAAACATACCCGATGATCGAGTAATTGATTTCTGTTTGAGCAAGGAGTGAAGCTACCCGGTTAAACTCGTCTACGGAGCCAACAATCAAAATTTTTCTACTTCTATCAGTCTCACCAATAATAAATTTCAGTTTCAGTAGCCGCAGTACAATCCTCACCGTTGCCATGGATAAAGAGGTATACACTGCACCGATAAGAATTAGCGCCCTGGAGAATCTCCAGTCATCAGGTACAAGAGCATAGCCCACAAGTATTACCAGCGATCCCAATAAAATTCCTTGCAGAATTTTCGAATACTTCATTGGCTTATCGTATCCTCCTGAGATAAAAATTGAAAGCAGCCAGATAAAAATATATGTCGGCACCACGAGCATTAGAAACTCTTCAGGGTACGAACCTCCATCCGGAAACACAATCTGCTGCTCCCAGATTCTGGTTATCAGTACCAATCCGCCAAAAAGGGCAAGAGAATCAATAACAGGGAGGATAATAGCCGAAAATACTGTCGTTAGCACGGCCAGAGAGGCCCTTAAGTAAATAGCAGTTTTAAGCAGCCAGGAGTATACTTTGGCATTTTGCTGGGTAAAATGTTTCTGTGCGAAAATGAGCATCGCATCGTAAAAGATAAACACGTAATTCAAACTACCCTTCTTAGTGCTCTCTCCTTTATAATGAATGATTCTTGTTTCAGGAAAATAGTAATTCGAATATCCTCCTTTGGTCATGCGATAGGACAGATCAATATCTTCACCATACATGAAAAAGGCTTCATCCAACAATCCAATCTTATCCAGTGCGGATTTCCTCAAGAACATAAATGCACCGGATAGCACATCCACCTTGTGCACTTGATCTTTATCGAGGTTACCCAGGTGATATTGGTTGAACAATCCGGATTTCGGGAATAATGATGAGAGGCCGATCATTTTAAAAAAAGCTACGGATGGGGTAGGGAGGCCGCGTTTTGATTCGGGTAAAAAATTCCCGTTACCATCTATCATCTTCACCCCCAGCCCTCCGCCATCAGGATTCCTATCCATGAATTTTATACACTTGTCCAATGTATCTTCTTCTACAATTGTGTCGGGGTTGAGCAGTAAAACATATTCTCCGCCAGACACATTTATTCCCTGATTGTTGGCTGCAGAAAAGCCGACGTTATCTTTATTGGCAATTAATTGTACTTGAGGGAATTTATCAGCGACCATTGCCACGGACCCATCTACCGATTTATTGTCTACAACGATTATTTCGAATGAATCAATCCTGGCACCTGCAATAAGAACCGAATTGATGCACTGCTCGAGGAAGTTCTTAACGTTATAGTTTACAATTATTATTGAGAGCTTCATCTAATAATTTGAACAGGTGCTACCAAATATGATTGGAGAGCAGGATATGAGAATTATTTGGTTGTCAGGACGCTCTCATAAGGCGTTCTGTTAATGATGGAACGAGCCAGGGTTACGTCATCCACAAATTCCAATTCGTCGCCTACGGCAATACCCCTTGCGATGATTGTAACAGGTACTTGATGCGGCTCTATTTTCTTATACAAATAGAAACTTGTTGTGTCACCTTCCATGGAACTGCTTAACGCGAGGATAACCTCTTTTATTTCATTGGTCGCAAACTTGGCAAGCAGCGAATTGATCTTAAGATCTCCAGGGCCTATACCATTCATCGGGTCTATGATTCCTCCTAGGATATGGTACACACCACGATATTGTTGTGTATGTTCTATGGCCATTACGTCTCTAATGTCTTCCACCACACAAACGATGCTATGATCGCGATGGAGATCTGAACAGATATCGCAGATGTCTAAATCAGATATGTTATTACATTGCTCACAGTACTTGATGTCCTTTCGCAGCTTAATGATTGCTTCTCCAAACGCAGTTGCCTCCACTTCTTCCTGATTAAGTAAATGAAGTACGAGCCTCAAGGCGGTTCTTTTCCCAATTCCGGGAAGCCGTGAAAATTCTTCAACAGCTTTTTCTACAAGTGACGAACCAAAATTCATAGTTCAAAAATAGCATCAAAAAAAATATTACACCAACTATTGCGTATTAACTCTTACCAGTTCATCCGTTTTTTGGACAATAATCTCCAGGGCCTCATCAATAGTACGCAGGTGAGATCTGAAAGCCAGCACGGCTAACCTCAGCGTAAATACTCCTTCAAGGTCAGTGGACGACAGAAATATTCTTCCATCATTTAATATTTCCTGCAGCAGCTTTTTGTTGAAAGAATTGGCGTCGCCGTCTTTTGGCACATATCTGAATGTAACAACGGACAATTCCGGTTCCTTCCCCCTTTCAAAACCGGGAATTTTCCCAATCTGATCATAAAAATATTTGGCCAGAAGCAACTTTTCTTCCAGGCAAGCGATGAAAGGCGCTGTGCCACATAATTTTAAGGGCAGCCATAATCGCAATGCTCTGAAGTGTTTGGTGAGCTCCGGAGATATATTGGCAGGAGATAATTCGCCTTCTGCTTCAATCACATCTTGTAAATAATTGGCCGAATATCTATGGGAATATTGTAAGTGTTTTTCTTCCTTTACCAGAAGAACTCCCAGGCCATATGGCAGGAACAGGCTCTTATGCGGATCCATTACTATAGAGTCAGAAAGCTCCATTCCCTTCAACAACGCCTTGCCTTTCTTTGTCATTACAAAAAACGCCCCGTAGGCACCGTCCATATGGTACCAGAGGCCATGATCTTTGGAGATCTTGCCAATGTCCTCAAGGGGATCGACCGCGCCGACATCTGTTGTTCCCGCTGCCGCCACAATTAACCACGGAATTAATCCTGATTCTTTGTCTTTAATTATTTGTTTGTCCAACTCTTGCGGAATCATTTTATGCCCTTCATCCATTGGGATAAATCGCCTGATTGCCTCGGCCAGGCCAGCTATGTTTAGTGCTTTATCTATGCAGTGATGGGCTTGTTTTGTAGTGTATACCACGCATTTTTGGTAATCAACTCCTTTGAGCCCTTTGGCGTCGCGTGCGGTAACAATGGCTGTTAAATTGGCAATGCTTCCACCAGAGGTTAAATTACCCGCCGTACCCTCAGGATAACCTATTAGGTTGGCCATCCATTTAATGAGCATATTGGTCATCCTTACAGCGCCAGGTGAAGGATAAAATACGCCGGCGTACCTATTTGTGATTGCGGCGATATAATCACCTAAGGAAGAATAATAGATACCTCCTCCGGGGATGTAAGCAAGGTGTCCACCAGAGGCGGGATTGAGTCCTGGTTTCTCTACATTTTCCCGGAAGACTTCCAGTACTGTGTCAATGTCTAGCTGTTCTTCACCGAAGGGGAAATCATAGATGCCCGCTCCTTTATCAGCTGTAATATTAAAAGCCTTTTCATCTTCTATTTCATTGATGAATCGCTCAGTGTAAGCAACAACTTTATCTCGAACCAGCTTGCGCTGCTCAACATTCGGCTCTAGCGGGCTCGCTTTTTTTTCCAGTTCCAGGATCTTATCCCTCATGATTTATTCATAAGTATTCAAAAAACAGAAAGTAATGATAACAAATTCTTTTTTCTTTGTTGCATGTCGCCCATTCTAATACTGACGTTCATTACGCTTTATTTTCTGGTACTGCTGGGTATTTCTTTCATAACAAGTAAGAACGCAGATAGCGAATCATTTTTTTTGGGAAACCGAAAATCTCCATGGTATGTGGTAGCATTCGGTATGATAGGCACATCCTTATCAGGTGTAACCTTCATTTCCGTGCCCGGGTGGGTGGGAAGCAGCCAGTTTTCCTATATGCAAACCGTATTGGGTTATCTGATTGGTTATTTTATTATCGCCTACGTGTTGTTACCAGTTTACTACCGGTTGAATTTAACATCAATCTATTCATATTTGGAGAAGAGGTTAGGCTTTTGGTCTTATAAAACGGGAGCATTCTTTTTCTTGCTGTCTCGGATATTGGGGGCATCTTTTAGATTGTTTCTCGTAGCAACGGTTTTGCAGGAATTTGTTTTCGGAAATTGGGGAGTTCCCTATGAAGTTACAGTGTTAATTACCATCATGTTTATTTGGCTTTACACTTATAAGGGAGGTATCAAGACGATCATATGGACGGACATGCTACAAACATTTTTTATGTTAACTGCAGTGGGACTGAGCATCTATCTCATAGCGAAGGATATAAATCTTAGTATTGGTGGATTGGTAGAGCGCATTGCCGAAAGTGAATATTCTACTATGTTTTTTCTTGACGATTTTAAAGCCAAAAGTCATCTGGTTAAGCAGTTGCTGAGCGGGGCTTTTATTGCTATTTGCATGACTGGACTCGATCAGGACATGATGCAAAAGAATATCAGCTGTAAAAACGTAGGTGATGCTCAAAAGAATATGATCAGCTTTAGCATTGTGTTGGTATTTGTAAACCTGGTATTTCTCACCCTGGGAGCTCTGCTCTTTATCTATGCTTCAGAGAAGGGCATAGCTATTCCTGAGAGAACGGATCTACTGTACCCGACCATTGCTTTGAATTCTGGATTGGGGCTGAGTATCGGAATCTTCTTCATTTTAGGTTTGGTATCTGCAGCCTATTCAAGTGCAGACTCAGCTTTAACCGCTCTTACCACATCTTTCTGCATTGATTTTTTGGCTATACAAGATCTTGAGGAATCTGAGAAGGAGAAGATCAGAAAGCGAGTGCATATTGGAATGTCTCTATCGTTGCTTTTCGTGATAATAGCCTTTCGTTACCTGATTGACAAAAGTGTTATAGATACTTTATTGAAAGTTGCTTCTTACACCTATGGCCCACTGTTGGGACTATTTGCTTTCGGGCTATTTACAAAATGGAAGGTAAGAGATAATCTGGTACCGGTGGTCTGCCTGGTGGCGCCGGCTATCACTTTTTTGATTGGGATCTATTCGAAGGAGCTGTTAAACGGCTATATCTTTGCTTATGAATTACTCATCGTAAACGGAATGCTCACTTTTCTAGGGTTGCTTTTGCTAACGCACAGAAACGGAGTGGATCTACCGGTGGAGAATTGAATTTGTTTTATCTGAAGGTAACTACACCGCCTTTCCAGATGCCCACCCATTTCATATTATCTTGATCAATAGACACTGCATAGACAAAATCCTTGGGTAATGAAGAGTTGGATTTATCATAAACAGTCCAATTGTGACCATCGAGCTGGGCCAGTCCTCCACCACCGGTTCCAATCCAGATAGCATCGTCTTTATCAATGGCAATAGAATATACGGAATTGTTCGGTAAGCCTGAATTGTACATGTCATACAGAGTCCAGGCAGTGTCGGTATCAAATTTTGCTAAACCTCCGTTCAACATGCCAATCCAGATATGGTCGTTCTTATCAACCGTTAAGGTGAGCACCCAGTTGCTGGGAATTCGAGAATTTTCTGTATTGAAAACCCGCCAGCTTGTGCCATCATAAACGGTGAGCCCACCGTCTTCCGTTCCTATCCATTTATTTCCTTTGCTGTCTATGGCAATTGCGTTTACCACATCGTTGGGTATTTCTGAATTCAGCGTATTGAATACGAACCATTCTGTGCCGTTGAATTTGGTTATCCCCTGATCTCCTGCTCCAACCCAGATAGAGCCCTCTTTATCCACCGCAGTGGAGAGAATCCAATTGTGTGGTAGCAATGAGTTAGTAGAATTAAAGGTGGTCCACTCATCTTCAACACCTTCTTGCGATGATCTCTTGAGTTTTGCCAGGCCATTTCCGTAGGTACCAACCCATTTATTCCCTTCTGCATCAATAGCCAAAGCATAAATTGAATTGTGAGGGATACCGGAATTAGATGTTTGATAGGAGGTCCACATTGAATCTTGCAAATTTGATAACCCTCCCTTTTCAGTAGCTATCCATTTTTCTCCGGATTCGTCAATCACAATTCTAATGGCATTGTTGTCAGAAAGTCCCGAATTTGATTTTTGATAAATTTTCCATAACACCTCAGGTTTGATGTCCACGACTTCTTGTGAAAAAACCAAACTAGTTATGAATATAAAAGATACAATTGATACAGCGTATCGGTACAAGCTCCTTGTCATGATATTCCCCAGTTTATATTAAAAATATGCAGTTTCAATAATAGCCATTTTTCAACAATTAACAAAATGAACCTGGTCTGTAAATTGAACAATTATAGGGAGCAAAAAGCTATAGAGATATAAATTGTTAGGTTTTTCTTACGAAGAGCTGTGCGGTTTCAAATTTAATCACTGTCACTTCTTCACCTTCTTCAATGTAGCCAGTTTCAGCCACGGCGTCGTAAATGTCGCCTTCAATGGTTACTTTTCCAGATGGCCTCATAATAGTCAGTGCTTTTCCATTTTTTCCTATCAATGCTGACTCTCTGGAGTCGACACCAACGTATCCCTTACTTGAATCTTGAGTTGTTCGTAAAACGAGCCTGTTAAATGCCGATGATGTTACAAGCCTGGCTCCCAACAATACTGCTGCGCTTATGGAAAGAATCAAAGAGGTCAAGACTATAATGAAAGCTCTGGTCAATGTATCACCATGAGTAAATGTAAAGTCAAAACCAATGTTATCGACCATGCTTAGCGCCAATCCGGTTATTGTAAACATAATTCCCAATATTCCGGCTATCCCGAATCCCGGAATTACAAATACTTCCACGGCCAGTAGAATTAGTCCTGAAATAAAGAGGAGTATTTCCCAATTATCGGCCAGGCCTTCAAGATAGAGTGGAGCAAAATACAGGATAGCAGCGATGCTAGCAGCTGCAATTGGAAAGCCAACGCCAGGCGTTTGTAATTCAAAATAGATACCGCCAATGATAATCATTATCAGTATTCCACTCAGTACGGGGTTCACCAGGATGTGGATGATCTTCTCGAGTTGTGTGGGCTTATATTCAACAATTTTATATTCTGTTATACCTGCGAGCTTTAAAACTTCTTCAATTGACTCAGCTTGACCCTCACAGTAGTTATTGGCAATCGCCTCTTTCGTGGTAAACGTGAGGACCTCTCCCGAATCAGAGATTCCAGGAATTTTAATTCTCTCATCTACCATGGCCTCTGCTATATCTGGATTTCTATTTGTTGCCTCGGCGGTTGATCTCATGGTAGATCGCATATAAGATTGATATTTGTCGGGCATAGCTGTCCCTTCCTGGTTTACGACGGTTGTGGCTCCTATATTTGCTCCTGGCCGCATATAGATACTGTCACAGGCAATAGAGATCAGCGCACCTGCTGATGCAGCATTATTGTCAATAAATACGAATACCGGAGTTTTTGTATTTAGGATTCTTGTTCGAATAGAATCTGCATGTATGACGGTACCGCCATAAGTATTCATATGAATAATAATATAATCGGCTTTTACTTCATGGGCTTCAGCAAATGCTTGCATCGTTTGTCGCCAGATTCCGGGCCCGATGTCTTCCTTGATATTCAGTATGTAAACAATTGTTTTACCATCTAATTCGACAGAATCTTGCGAATTGCTACCATAATAAGTAGCTAATAGGCCGATCGTGCAAAAAATGTATCTAAACATCGAATACATAAGCAGGTTATTATCTGGTATTAAAGGTAATAAAAAAAATCCTCCTGCAATTTTTGTACAGGAGGATTTAAGTATTTTTTTGAGAAAGGGATTGGCTTATTCGGATATCTCTTCAACCACAGCCGAAATCGAGATCCTGGTATCCGCAGGTTCGGTATTGGCAGTAATTGTAATCGTTTTTCTCTGTGTGCCCTTCTGCTTTCCGGGTTTGTATTCTACATCAATTTGACCTGTTCCCCCAGGAGGAATAGGCTCTTTTGGCCATACGGGTACAGTGCATCCGCATGAACCTTTGGCATTAGATATAATCAGAGGTTTATCGCCCGTATTGGTGAACGTAAAAGTGTGTTTATTATCACTAGTATTCTGCTTAATACTTCCAAAATCAAATGCATCCTCATCAAATTTGATAGATGTTAGGGGCCCAGCTGGTTTGTCTATAGCAGTGAGCTGGCTTGCCACTGGATTATCAGATAATGGGGTTACTGTTTGGGCAGCCACATTGTTATCAGCCAGCGCCTCAAGCCCCGGTGTTGTACCCTCATAATCATCGGCAACTTCATCTCCGCTGCTAGAAGACATGATTTGAATTATTAAGGTGCCTGCAATTACTGCAAGAAGGGCAATCTTAATTTGTTCTTTCATATCATTCATAACCAATCAGTATTAATTTATTAATTCTGTTTATAGAAGTGTACAAATTTATTAATCCAAAGGCTCATTCACAAATTAAAAGATTGTCCTTCACTATTCCAGAACTTCCAATAGCTAAAATTATTTGACAAAGGTGAAATTCAAAAGTGATCTGATAGCTATCAGATGAATAAAACTCCTGGTTATAAGGTCTCTCTGAAAAGTCTAATTTACCTTATTCCTTGTTGATGATTTCAAACGCTTTTTCCAATGTTATGCGTTTGTTATACAAAAAGACGACTACAAAAGCATCTTTATATCCTCGTCGCCTCAATTGGTTGAGTAGTACGGAGTTGGCATATCCAAAATCGTTTGATGAACCAGAGGTGTACTTGAATAAGCCTTTATCCTCATATTCATATATGTTTTCCAAGCCTTTAAAGTTAGCCGGTGCGAGATAGATAGGCTCTTTAGAGGCATAAACCTGAATCTTAAATTGAAGTGCATCCTTTTCATTCTGCGCTACATCGTCTTCATGGGTAACTACAGTTCCGCTACTGTTGTCAATACGATTGCCTTTCTCATCCAGGTTAATACCGATTGATTCCATTGTAACTCGTTCTCCGTTCTTATAGGCGACAACAAATGCATCATCAAATCCCGTAGCAACCATGTCCTTTCTCATTTCATGGGCCTGCTCAAAGTTCGCATTGTCGACTGTTAAATATTTGAATAACCCATCTTTTCCTGGCAGCATAACCACGTCTACCATGCCAAAGAACTTGGTGTCAATTTGTTTGCTAAACGCTCCCAGCTGTACCCTATAGATCACTTGATCTTCAATACGAGGTTGTGCAATCTTCAACTTCGCCGCAAATATAGTGCTGTCGATTATTACAAATGGATCAAATCTTGGATTCCATAGTACAACCTTCGTGACTTTGAGTCCTAACTCATCTAATCCAATTTTCTCAACCGCTGCGTCTTCAGGATTGTCAAATAGGCCTTTAATATAGAAGGTAGTATCGTTGATTACATGACTTTGAACACCAGGAATACTGAGAATTTTATCTGTAAATTCTTCGCTCGGGTATTCTCCTTCAGGGAATGCGCCAAGCAACACTGTCCAAACGCTATCGCCCGGTGTCCTGGAAGTGGTATCCTGAATTTGAACTCCGTTTGTATCAACAGGTACACCAGGAGGGGTATCCAATTCCCAATCTCTATAGTTCCCAACGCCGTCTTCATCATCATCTAATGGGCAGCCCACCGAATCTACCTCTGCAATTTCAGGTGTGTCAGGGCAGAGGTCTTTGTCATCATTCACACCGTCATTGTCCTGATCTCCAACTTCTGCAATTGTCGTGTCTTCAGGCTCTTCCGGTGGATCTGGTGGAAAGAGATCAAAGTGAAGGGAAAGTGATGTGTAGAGAAACCGTTCTAATCCAGCATTTCCTTCACGAACACCGACTCCGGAAGCGCTGACATTATCAATTAGGTCAGTAAACGTAAAATGCATAGCTGTGCTCAGGTTCAATCTAAGCCTGGGCATGATTTTGAATTCTATCCCAACACCTACCGGTATGCCAAATGAGAATTGCGAGTATTTTCCAAGTCCATCTAAATTTGATTCGCGTAAATCTGATTCGTATACATAATCGCGTTCAGTTGTAGCTGCGTTCGGATTTGATCCGGTTTCATCCTCCACACGTATTGTTCCATCAGCCCAATAGTAGTAAGGCCTGCCGTTGGCATCCAATGAATCAGTTTTAGAACTAAATTCAAATGCCTCTATGCCCAGGAACATGTAAGGATGAATTTTGCTTTCTTCTTTAATCCAATTACCAAAATTATGTGAGATGCTGATTCCACCGATCGATATCTTTGATTCGAAATTCAGGTTTCTTGTAGCTGATTTTTCATCTGTGGTCATTTTTCCCTTAATAAAATACAGTCCAAGGGTTAGATACTTGTTAATTCTTGTAGAAATAGTGAAGTCATAGCCAAGATTATCCACGATTCTGCTCGAATATTTATATGGTTTAAGATCACCGTAATAAGTGAATAAACCTAAACCAATTCCCAACGTTGGCTTAAATAAAGGAATGGGTGTTGGCGGTTTTTCCTCAGCCTCTACTTCTTCAGCTGGAGTTGCTTCTATGGTTGTGACAGAAACCAAGGGCTCCTCCACAGGATCCTCCGTCTCAGAAGGAATTTCTTCTTCAGGGGTTTCCTCTATTTGATCCTCTGTTTCGGCAGGAGCTTCTTCTTCAGGGGTTTCCTCTATTTGATCCTCTGTTTCGGCAGGAGTTTCTTCTTCAGGGGTTTCCTCTATAATTTCCTCCGTTTCTGTTGGGGTATCTTCAGTCGCGGGAATTCCTTCCGTAGGATCGGGTTCAGCTGTATCCAATTCTTCTGAAAGAGATGCTGGCTCTGCATTTACAGAATCCAGCACAGGGACCGATTCTATTGTTGATCCGATATCTATCGAATCTGGTGTTTCAGAAGTGCTGGTATCCTGAGCATATGTTGACAATGCAAAAGTGACCGTTAGTAAAACGGTCAAAAAGCACAACCATGCCTTTTTGTACACTTTTATGTTGCCAAATCTGTTCATCACATTATCTCCTGATTTTTAAAACAATCTCGCTAAAAGTATGAAAAATCCAAAAAACTGGATTTGCTGGAAGTATATTTTTATCAAACACTCAAGGTTAAGAAGTTTTATACGCAGTAAATTGGATTTTGTTTACTTAAATGTTTGGTTGACAGGTATTCTGAGTTTCCCCTGATAGGCGGTGATAAATGCTCCCTTCACAGCAAATGTGTTCAATACCTTATTTAAATAGAGTTTGGCCTCGGAATAGGTGTCAAATGATCCTACGGTGTATTTATACATTTTGTTGTGTATTTCCTCGCTTATCTTGTTTGAAATGTTATACTTTTTGGCGAGGAATGACACGTCAATCTTCCGGTAGGCTGCCGCAATTTGAATTTTGAAAATGAAGCTCTTTCGTTGCTTTTTGATAGGTGTTGGTGCAGGTTTTTGTTCTTCTTTGGTGCTCTCCAAGACAACTTCTTTATCCACAAATACTGCTACAACTTCTGGCACCTCTTCATTTGATTCAATTTTCTCCTCAACTATTCCAGTAGGTGCTTCTTCAATAATTTCTTCTGCAACCGACTCTGCAGGTTTAACATTAATTTCAATGGCACCTATTTCTACCAGCACCCGATCTTGGTTTTTGACAAACGCAAAGACCCCGCCAATCCTCATTAACCCTACCATCATGGGGTCAACTGTAACTTTATAGGAGACGGAGAATTCATTTGCTTCAGGTAACTTATCCCAAATAAATTTAACGGTTTGCTCCTCAAATGAAAATTGAGCACCAGCTGATAATACTGCAACTGCAGAGAATCCTTTAGGTAGAGGTTGCTGGATTTTGGCAAAACTCTCTGTACCTTCCTTCGTTATGGTTAATTTGATAATAAATTGTTCTCCCGACCCTACGTATTTTGGGGCGCTTTGACTTACCGATACGGGTCCTTCAATTGATTTTACCTCCAAAGCAAAGATTGCATAGAGAAACAAAACGAAAATGAAGCCGGACAGTCGCGTCATAATGCGTTGTCTAGAAATTCGGGCTTAGCGTATATTTAGAATAGAATTTTTCGATCTCCTTTACCGCCTGATCAGCTGTATCAACTATTGTAAATAATTTTAGATCTGCTGCATTTATGTTTTTCTCACTCAACAGGGTTTGTTTGATCCAATCAATTAATCCTTCCCAATATTCGTGTCCTAC
>JACZWC010000047.1 GCA_022572355.1 Bacteroidota bacterium
CACACTAATGAAAGATCCTATAGAAGCCCTAAATTCAGCATTAAAAGCACATGCTTGGGTTATGACGAGAGAAGATGTTAAATTGCATCCCGATTACAATGTATTTGATGCGCTTGGCGGTATAGGGTTATGGGATAGAGCAATGAATATTACGAAACAAAATCAAAATAAGAAACTGGTAGATATGATAATTGGAGAGATAAATGGCTAAAGCAAAAGTTAAGAAACAAGTAACTAAAAAGCCGGAACTTACTGGGTTTTTGTTGGAATATGCCCAAAAATTAAAATTCACACGCAATCTTCAGTTTATGCTTTTAGAATTCATACAGCTTGCCCTTAAAATAGATAGGGCAGCTGCAATGAAAATATCAAATAATATGGAAAGACCAAGTTAAGGAGATAATATGGGAAAACATATAAGCCCAATATCAAGACCAAGTAAAGTTCCCCTTGTAATCCCGGAAGATACAAGACCAACACGCACACATGCAGGAATGGTTCCTTCTACCGGAATAAAGGGACGCGGGATGCTGGTTTCACCACAGAATATGGAAGCAAGGGGTGAGGGCAAAACCCAAAAGGGAACCAATAGGGATAAAACTCCCTCACAAAAAGGGCGGGAACACGCAATAGGTCCCGCTGAACACGTATTACCATAGCCTCAAAGAGGCAAGGAGTAAAAAATGGCTGTTGATGATGTTAAATTAGACCAAGGAAATAAAACGGATCCCAAAACAAGTGCTGGGATAACCGAAAAAAACCAGTCGGATTTGAACACACCATCTGACGGAGATACCAATCCGACAATTGACGGAAGTAAATCATATGAGTTAAAGATTAATGGAAAGATGCTTAACTTCACGGAAGACGAACTTATTGAAGCTGCATCTAAGGGAATTGATTATACTCAAAAAATGCAGATGTTAGCCGATGAAAAGAAGAGAATCGAACCTTATCTACCATTTATTGATAAGATGTCAACAGATGTTGCTTATGCAAATTCAATGATAGAAGCATCAAATGAAATCGAATCTCAAGATAATCAATCATCCGACTCAGGAACAGATCCACAGACACGAGCTCAAATACTCAATCTACAAAAACAGGTTTCCGATTTAACAATGGGAACTAAGTTTGATGCTCTCGAAGAGAAGAGTAGCTGAGTAGGAAGGTGCCAGAACAAGAAAATTGCGGAGGCACGAATAAACGAACCTCCGCATTGCCCCCTGCCTGCTATTGAATTACGACTTTCCTATTCTCAATCTTCTGATTGGAAAGAAGTTGAATGAAGTAAATCCCTTTTGGATACTCACTCAAATCAATTTTTGCAGCTCCATCAATTAGAGTTTCACTCAATACGATCTGGCCAGTAGGCGAATAGATGTTCAGTTCTACTCTATCCATTGAGGCGGTTTCCACAACGAAAGCTCCTCTGGTAGGATTTGGATAAATAGAAATATCAATCTCGTCAATCTCCTCTGCTACATCCAGTAGGATTTCTTCCATCTCCTCATTGTCTGTGTTGTTACTCATCTTGTTATGTCCACCGCCTTTGGAGCTGTATTTTATGGTGACATAATCATTATAAGTACCTACTCTTTCACTTCCGCACACATATACTTTGCCTGAACCGTCAACAGCAATGTCCGCTGCATCATCATTTTGATTCATGGGGCCATTGTGTCTTGCTCTCCATTGTTCTGTACCACTCGCGTCATATTTGACGGTCGCAATATCAAAACCATTTCCACTGTAGTAGCTGTTACCAGTTACATAAACATTTCCATCGTCATCCATGGTCATAGCCTTGGCATGGTCCTGAGTATTTCCTACGGATCCATCAGAATATGGCCTTAAATCATTGTAAGATTTAATCCATTGACGCACTCCATTCGCATCGTGTTTGATGGTGACATAATTATCAAATCCCGGAGGGCCTGATGTTCCTCCATTTCCGTTTTGGCTTCCGGCTATGTATACATTGCCGGCGTCGTCTACCTCAATTCCAACAGGTTCAGCAATTGGCACAATTGCATCCTGCGCAAACCACTGCTGAATTCCATTCGAATTGAATTTATAAATTGCGTATAAATCATACTGGCCTCCGTAAGGATAGAAGAAGTTGGTTCCTGTGATATACACATTACCTGCGTCATCTAAGGTTATTGCACTAGACCTACCCAATAGTCTTTGTCCACCCGCATAGCCTACTCCTCTTGCCAGCCATTGTTGTGTTCCTGCGGCATTGTATTTAATTGTGGTATTCTCTGTCATACATCCAAAACATTCAACAGATCCACCTGTGACATGAACGTTTCCAGAACCATCAACAGCCATATCAGATACTCCATCATTGAAATTGGCGCGGTTGTATCTTTTAACCCATTGTTCAACACCATTGGCGTCATATTTCACGGTAGCCCAGTCTAAGTTGGTTCCGTAACCATAGCTGTTCCCAGTTACATATACATTACCAGCATCATCCAACCCAATCGCTTTCACGTACTCGTTACCATGGCTAGGTCCATCGTATATAGCAACCCATTGCTCTACCCCCTTTGAATTGTACTTGATGGTTACGTAATCATAACTCCCGTATTCCACCATCACATCACAAGAACCCTCAAGGTAGAGTTCGTAAGCGATGTCGTACAGCATAACCATGCCCTCCGAATCTACCAAGGACAGTTCCCATCCCATCATAGCGGCGGCCTCTTCAAGCAGGCAATCCAGTTGAGCTTGTGTTAGGTCTTCAAATTCCGGCATAAAGGAATAACCATTGTAACTTTTTCCAGTTACGTAAACATTCCCCGCATTATCAAGAACTATATCGATTGCTTCGTCAAGGTTATTTGAAGGGCCATTATAAGTAACAGACCATTTTTTGACTCCAGCTGAATTGTACTTGACAGTTGCATAGTCGAGGTTGCTACCATTGTGGCTTTTACCAGTTACAAAAGAGTTTCCATGATTATCAACAGCCATTGCCGTTGCCTTGTCGGAAATATTTCCAGTTCCGTTGTAGTTTTTGGCCCATTTTTCAGTGATTGTCTGAGCATTTATTTGTATGGTTAAACCGATCCCGATTATCCCCATAATTAGGTTTTTTGTGTTCATCTTTTTTGATTTATTAAAAGTTTAAAACTGATTATTTATGCGGGCCTTCGCCTGATAAAACAGGCTATGGACCACGAGTGCAGAAGGGTTTGGGATCAGTCTGCGTTGATCGTGTAGTTCCTATAGGCATAAACCTAATGTAGGAGGGTTTAGAATCAGTCTACTTTTGATTGGCAGTTCCTTGAAAAGGAGAGTTTGGAATCAGTCTGCCTTTGATTTAGAAGAAGGGTTTTTGATCGGTCTTCAATCGATCATTTTCTCAAATCGAGCGCGAAGGTATACGTTATTTTTTATTTTCCAAAATTTTTTCGTAAAGAGACAGTCGTTTTTAAAGAACAATTCAAAATTAGTTATTCATCATTGTCCAGACTATTGAGGGTTTTCATACATTAGGAAAGAGCTGTACGGCTTTAAAATTTGGGGTATTAGTTCAGATATGTCAACAGATTTAAGTTCCTCACCTTCCACCTTAGAAACTTTATCCAGAATAGATTTCCCATATTATTACTTTTTTATAATGGTTTTAAATAAATTTCACTTTTATCTCCCCCTCCAAACTCTTAAACTCCTTATCGCCTGTAACCAACAAACCTCTTTTTGATTTTGTGAGAGCTGCAGCAAAGGCGTCTGCATAAGAAAGTCTGTGAACAGCTTTGTATTTTGCAGCATTGATAGTTAAATTCAAATCAATTCCAACAATTTCCAGGGGCATTTGCTGGACAATTTTTACCGATTGATCAGCGTGTTTTTGCCCGTATGTGCGGTGCAAGATATAGTAAATCTCTCCGAGATTAATCAAAGAAATAAACCCTGCTTTATCACCAGCGGAAATTTCAGAAAGTAATTCAGAAACCTGCTCATGCCCCTTCTCTTTTTTAAAATGAGCAATCATCGCATAGCTGTCGAAAACAAGGTTCGTCATAAATTCTTTTCTATTTGTTTTTCTTTCATCAACTCAGCTATGGGATCGCCATCTCCTTTCAACCATCCAGCAAGATTTTCAAAATATGCTTTATTTAATGCTTTAATAACAAGTTCGCCGTTTTTTTCAATGAAAGCCACTTTCACCCCGCGCCTGATGCCGTATTTCCTCCTTAATTTTTTCGGTACTACGATTTGCCCTTTGTTCGTTGTTATTGAAGTTTCCATACAATTTTATTTTGTGTGTACATATTTATAATGTATATACGAAAAAAGTAAGTATTTGTTACGTTTTTTTATTCATTTTGTTTTTAACAATAAAAAAGCCCTGTTATCTTGAGCATGGCCAAAAGACAGGGCTTTCATTCAAAAATCGTAAATCCAAAATCTATAAGGTGCCCCTATTCTCCTGCTCTCTTTCTATTGCTTCAAAAAGCGCTTTGAAGTTGCCCTTTCCGAAGGATTTCGCTCCTTTTCGCTGGATGATCTCATAGAATACAGTGGGCCTGTCCTCCACGGGCTTGGTGAATATTTGAAGAAGATATCCCTCGTCATCGCGGTCAATAAGTATCCCCAGTTTTTTCAGTGGTTCCAGATCCTCATCAATTTCACCTACCCTTTCCATTACCGTGTCATAATAACTTGAAGGGACGTAAAGAAAATCGACTCCTCTTTCGGTCAATGCAGTTACAGTTTTAATGATGTTGTCAGTGGCTAGCGCTATATGTTGAACTCCCGATCCCTTGTAGAAATCTATGTATTCTTCGATCTGAGATTTCCTCTTACCCTTCGCCGGTTCATTGATTGGAAACTTGATCCTTCCATTTCCATTGGTCATCACCTTGCTCATCAATGCAGTATATTCTGTAGATATATCTTTGTCGTCAAAAGATATGAGTTGGGCGAATCCCATCACCTTTGCATAAAAATCTACCCATTTATTCATTTCTCCCCAACCTACGTTACCGACCATATGATCGACATATTTCAACCCGACTGGTGGTGGATTGTAATTAGATTCCCATTTAACAAATCCTGGCATGAAGAGACCTTTGTAATTTTTTCTCTCCACAAAAATGTGCACCGTTTCGCCATACGTATATATTCCAGATTGGATGACTTGCCCATCTTCATCCTCTGTCATTACTGGCTCCATAAAAGATTTTGCCCCCCGGCTGGTCGTTTCCTCCCACGACTTTGTGGCATCATCCACCCAAAGCGCAATGACCTTTACACCATCACCGTGTTCATTCAAATGTTTGTTAATCGGACCATCTGCGTTTAAAGGTGTGGTGAGAACCAGCCGGATTTTATCCTGAGCCAGCACATAAGAAACCTTTTCCGTGTTGCCCGTTTCCAACCCCGAGAATGCGTAGGATTGAAAGCCAAAAGCAGATTTATAATAGTGAGCCGCTTGTTTGGCGTTGCCAACATAAAACTCAACGTAATCAGTTCCATTTAATGGAAGAAAATCTTCTGCTTCCTCAAAAATTTTCTCCAGGCCAACTTCCGCATTTTCTGTGTTATCACTCATAATCTCAATTTTTATTCAGTCCAGGATTTATAATATTCACCATCATCTATTTTTAAGGCGTCTTCGGTAATTTTCAACGGTTTAAATGTATCGACCATCACCGCCAACTCTTTGGTTTCCTTTTGCCCGATGCTTCTTTCCATTGCTCCAGGGTGTGGGCCATGAGGAATTCCAGCAGGATGTAAGGAAATATGTCCATGCTCAATGTCATTTCGACTCATAAAGTCACCATCAACATAATACAATACCTCATCTGAATCGATATTGCTGTGATTGTACGGAGCTGGTATTGATTCCGGATGATAATCAAATAATCTCGGACAAAAGGAACATACCGCAAAGGCATCCGTTTCGAAGGTTTGATGAACGGGAGGCGGTTGATGTATCCTTCCCGTAATTGATTCAAAGTCGTGGATGGAGAATGCATACGGAAAGTTGTATCCATCCCATCCAACTACATCAAAAGGATGTGTTTCATAAACGTACTCATGTATCATTCCCTCCTTTTTTATCTTTATAAGAAACTCACCTTTTTCATCATAGGTTTCTAGGTCAGAAGGAGGTCGTATATCCCTTTCGCAGAATGGAGAATGTTCCAAAAGCTGGCCAAAATTATTCCTGTATCTCTTTGGTATGTACATCGGATGAAAGGACTCCACAATGAAGTGTCTATTGTCTTCTGAATTGAATTGTATCTGATAAATCATCCCCCGTGGAATCAATAAATAATCTCCATAGCTAAATGTGATATTGCCCAGCATGGTTTTTAACGTTCCCTCTCCTTTATGAATAAAGATCATTTCATCAGCATCCGCATTTTTGTAGAAGTAATCGGTCATCGATTGTTGTGGAGCCCCCAATGAAATATGAAGATCATTGTTTACCAAAATCCTCTTTCGGCTGTCCAAAAAGTCTGCTTCCGGTTGTATATCAAAGCCTTTAAGTTTATAGGCCTTCAAATTTTTATCTACGGCTATCTTTGGCTCAACGGAATAGGAACCTTTTATTTCTGTAACCCTGGTGGGTCGCTGAAGATGGTATAAAAGTGATGACATGCCCACAAAGCCAACTGTTCCGAACAACTGCTCATAATGATAATCGCCACTCTGTTTTTTAAAGACTGTATGTCTCTTATGTGGAGTTTTCCCTAATTTATGATAAAACGGCACCTGATTTAATTATTGATTGTCGATTAATGATTAAAATTATAAAAGAAAAGTTCATTTCCTCCTCTCGGAAAAAAATTCCTTGAGCTTTGGCCGTAGCCTGCCTTTAGCGTAAACCAACGGTTTTTCCCTTTTTGGCCCTTTTCTCAACTCGCGTTGCTCATTTAAAGAAAGATTGGCAATTTCTTTACATTCATCGGTACAGCAGCCAGTGTATTCATTTTCGCATGTTTTGCACTGAATGAAAAGCAAATGACAGTCATCATTCCTGCAATTTGTATGTGTATCACAGGGTTCTCCACACTGATGGCACGCACTAATGATTTCTGAGGTAATTCTCTCTCCCAATCTCTCATCAAATACAAAATTTTTACCTATATATTTTGACTCGATATTTTCCTTTTTCACCTGATCCGCGTATGATATAATGCCGCCTTGCAGTTGGTTTACATCTTCAAATCCACGATGTTTTAAATAAGCGCTGGCCTTTTCACATCTAATACCTCCAGTGCAATAGAGTAATATTTTATTCTTCTCTTTTCCATAGAGTTCTTTCATGACAATGGGAATGGCCTGGGAAAATGTATCAGCATCAGGTAAGAATGCCCCTTTGAAATGGCCAATTTCACTTTCATAATGATTTCTAAAATCCACCGCAATGGTATCCTCCAATTCCATAGCCTCATTAAATTGAGCTGCAGAGAGATGTTTCCCTACCTTGGTTACATCAAAAGAGCCTTCGTTCAAACCATCGGCAAGAATTTTGTCTCTAACCACAATTTTCAATTTGTAGAAAGATTTTCCATTATCCTCAACTGCAACTTTCATTTCAATATTTTCAAACCCCGTTCTTTTATTGAGTTCCCTGAGTAATTGATCGTAGTATCCTACAGGAATGCTCATTTGTGCATTGATCCCCTCACTCGCCAGATATATTCGGCCGAATGCATTTAGTTGGTTCCACTGTGTATAGAGTTCATCTCTTAACCGTTCAGGGTCATCTATCTTAACATACCTGTAAAACGAAAAAGTTACCCGATTAAAAGTCTCGTTTTGCAGCTGCTCCTTCAAGAGCTTTTTATCATATTTATTATACAATTCCATATCCACAAATAGGGTTGCAAAGATAGTTCTTTGTCAATAATTTTGAATTCAGAGTTGCAACGGTATATTTTAATAATTTTGCCGGATACAAATTCAGAGTACAATTGAAAGAAAAAATACTTGTTATTGGAGCATCCGGCCAAATAGGCAGTGAGCTTATCCTCAAACTTAGAGCGAATTATGGAAGCGAATATGTAATTGCGTCCGATATAAAAGTTCCCGATTATGAGGTAATGGAAGGCGGTCCTTTTGAGTTACTGGATATTTTAAACAAAACCCAGCTCGAAAGCGTCCTTTCCAAATATGAAATCAACCAGATTTACCTCCTCGCAGCACTTCTCTCAGCAACGGCGGAGAAATATCCCGAAGCTGCCTGGAAATTAAATGTGGAGGGCTTGCTCAATGTTCTAAGCCTTTGTAAGCCCAATGGTATTGAGAAAGTTTTTTGGCCAAGCTCAATTGCGATATTTGGCCCCGGTACCCCAAAGGAGAACACACCTCAGAACACGATAATGGATCCAGATACAGTGTATGGTATTAGTAAGCTCGCTGGCGAAAGATGGTGTGAATACTATTCCAGGAAAGAGGGAATTGATATCAGAAGTCTCAGATATCCTGGATTAATCAGTTATAAATCATCCCCAGGAGGTGGAACTACTGATTATGCGGTTCATATATTTTACGAAGCCCTGAAACATAGAGCATATGAATGCTTTTTAAGAGAAGATACAGTATTACCCATGATGTATATGCCTGATGCCGTAACTGCAACGATTTTACTTATGGAAGCTGAATCCAAGAATATATCTATAAGATCTAGTTATAACATCTCAGGTATGAGCTTTGCCCCAAAGGATTTAGCACATGAGATAAAAAAACATGTGACTGGTTTTACTTGTACCTATAAACCAGATATTCGGCAAGAATTGACTACAGGATGGCCAAAAAGCATTGACGATTCGATTGCAAAGCAGGATTGGGGCTGGAAACCGGCTTATGACTTACCTCTTATGACAAAAGATATGTTTGAAAACCTGAGATTTGGTAAAATTTAACCCTTGAAAAACCCTTAAAAACAAACTATTATTTCAAAAGGGGAAATTTCGCAATTAAATCAGGTATTATTGTAACAAATAAAGAATATATACGTACAATAGGTAGGCAGTAATAGATATAATTTTTCAGTAGTTGGTAAAATTTGGTTATTTGTCCGCCAAATTGATTTATTGGTCTAAATAATAGAATTGATTATCACTATATATGTAAATTTCCTGTGAGAAACGATTGAATGAAAAGAACTGCACACATATTACTCACATTGGCACTTGCTGCAGGGTGTTCCATTTCATATGCTGAAGCTCTTCAGTCTTTTGATATGTATAACAATGATACGATCAACAGGATAGATATCAGCAATTTGAAGCAAGGACATTGGATGTACTTTGGTAAAGACAAAAGACTTCCTGGATATGCCGAGGATCAACTGGTGGAAGAAGGCGAATTTCTAAACAACAGAAAAACAGGGATTTGGAAGAAGTATTTTACAAATGGTAAGATGCAAAATGAAATTACGTATCAGAACAGTCGGCCCAACGGTTTTGCAAAGATTTATTACGAGAATGGAAACTTGAAGGAAGAAGGAATTTGGAAGGGAAACAAATGGGTAGGCGAGTACAAATTCTATCATGAAAACGGTAAGATTTATCATGAGTTTGCTTATAGCGAAAAGGGCAAGAGAAGTGGAGCTCAGAAATATTATTATGATACCGGACAGGTAATGATTGAAGGAGAGTGGGTAGCTGGGAAGGAATCTGGAGTAATAAAGGAGTATTACGAAGATGGCAACTTGAGGTCTGAGAAGTTCTTCAACAATGGGGCATTGGATCCTGCAGCTACGATTATATATGATAAAGAGGAAAAAACAGAAGTTGCTCCAAAACCTGAGAAAAAAGGAACTGGAGTTGTGGTTGTGAAAGGTGAAGAATCAAGATCAATTAAAGCGTTCGACGGCACAGGTTATCATAAATTATACAATAGGAATCGTCAGCTCTCAAAGGACGGTGTATTTGAAAACCATAAGTTGATGAGCGGTAAATGGTACAAATACAACACGGACGGAATACTACAGAGCATAGAGGTTTACAAAAACGGTAATTACGTGGGGGATGCACCCATCGAGGAACAGTAAATCAACTAAGCTATTAATAAAAACCCCGCACATAGGTCTATGTGCGGGGTTTTTATTTCAAATTTTTCAGGTCAATTTGCTCAACTCCTTTGGTTATAGGTACTATATTTGTGATTCCGTAAAATAAGCGTTACCAGTACAATGAGCATTCCTGAGATCACGATTTACAATACGCTAAGCAGAAAGAAGGAAATTTTCGAACCGTTAAATACACCGAACGTGGGCATGTACGTTTGTGGACCTACAGTATACGGCGATCCGCATTTGGGCCACGCCCGTGCAGCTATAGTCTTTGACGTATTATTCAGACTTCTTACTTATCTAGGATACAAAGTAAGATATGTGCGCAACATTACTGATGTGGGACACCTGGAGAACGATGCTGATGAAGGAGAGGATAAAATTGCCAAGAAAGCGCGGCTTGAGCAATTAGAGCCCATGGAGATCGTGCAGAAATATACAGATAGCTATCACCATAGCATGGATCTGTTGAACATCAGGCACCCCAGTATAGAACCACGTGCATCTGGGCATATTATTGAGCAAATTAAGATGATCCAAGACATAATGGACAATGGATTTGCATATGAGGTAAATGGTTCTGTTTACTTCGATGTAGTAAAATATAATTCATCCAATAATTACGGGAAACTATCGGGTCGCGTGCTTGACGAATTGATGGAAAACACAAGAGACCTGGCCGGTCAAGAAGAAAAAAACAACGGCGTAGACTTTGCACTTTGGAAGAAAGCTCAGCCAGAACATATCATGAAGTGGCCATCACCATGGAGCACAGGCTTTCCGGGATGGCATTTAGAATGCTCCACGATGAGTTCCAAATACCTAGGTGATTATTTTGACATCCATGGGGGTGGTATGGATCTTCTATTTCCACATCATGAGTGTGAAATTGCACAATCTCAAGCGGCAAATGGAAAAGACCCCGTCAAATATTGGATTCACAACAACATGATTACAATAGACGGACAAAAAATGAGTAAATCCCTGGGTAACTTCATAACGTTGGATGAACTATTTGCGGGCAATCACAAGCTTCTTTCTCAGGCTTTCAATCCCAATACGATAAGATTCTTCATTCTTCAAGCACATTACAGAGGAACGTTGGATTTTTCTGACACTGCGCTACTGGGAGCGGAAAAGGGGCTTAGTAAATTACTGAATGGAATTGAGCAGGCTAAAAAAATAGTGGCTACGGACTCTACTACCTCTGATATTTCAAAACTCAAGGCTGAATGCATGAAAGCTATTTCCGATGATTTCAACACTCCGGTGCTGATATCACATCTCTTCGAGGCGGTGCGTATTACTAATTCCGTATATGCAGGGGAAGAAACAATATCCCAAGGCGATTTGAAGACTCTCAACTCTATTTTTGAAGATTTTGCGACTGAAATATTGGGGCTGATCGATGATCAAAACAAGCAGGGAAATAATTTAATCGATCCGTTGATGAACCTGATCATCGATATAAGGCAAGAATCCCGTGCTAACAAGGACTTTGCCACTTCTGACAAAATTCGGGATGTTCTATCTGAACTTAATATCACAACTAAAGATGAAGATGGGGGGACAACCTGGACGTATGACGGCTAGATTGGCCCTGGTCATAATTACGCTGACAATTGCTTGTAATAATGCAGAAGACAAAGTATCAAGCAAAGTAATAAGGAGAGATTTACCTGAAATTGCAACTCCTTCCTTCAATCAGGACTCCGCATATATTTACATAAACGCACAAGTCGACATAGGACCGAGAGTGCCCAACACTCCAGGACAAGATAGCTGCGCCAAATTTCTCATCAATAAATTGCGTTCTTTCAATCTTGAAGTATCCACACAAGAGGGGCAAGTCACGGGATATGACGGTATAAAATTGAAATTCATTAACATCACCGCATCATCAAACCCCGAAGCACTTAACCGCGTTCTTTTATGTGCTCACTGGGATACCCGACCCATCGCCGACGGTGATATTGTCAGACAAAATGAACCCATCCCGGGAGCGAATGATGGCGCAAGCGGGACCGGAATATTGCTTGAAATTGGGAGGCAATTGGGGGCAACTCCTCCGAATATTGGTGTAGACATCGTCTTATTTGATGTAGAAGACCATGGAAGAACCAATGTAAATAATTCCTATTGTTTAGGATCGCAGTATTGGTCCAAAGCAGCTCTAAGAAAGGGGTACTATCCCAAATTTGGTATCCTGTTGGATATGGTTGGGGCAAAGGATGCACAATTTTATATGGAGGGATACTCCATGAAATTTGCCCCACACATTGTGAAGAAGGTTTGGAAAACTGCTGCTAATTTGGGATATTCAAATTATTTCATATTTAAACAAACACCACACATAACTGATGACCATCTATATGTAAATACGCTGGCCAACATTCCATGCATTAATATTATTCAGCACGATCCATTAACGCCAACGAAATTTGGATCATACTGGCATACGCACAACGACAATATGGATATAATTGACAGAGCAACGTTGAAGGCAGTGGGGCAAACCGTGTTGGAAATAATTTACAGTGAAAAATAAGGTTCATACGCCCCTTGTATGTTTTAGCATACAGCAAAAAACTAGTTTTACGGCATTGCAAACTACCGGACAAAAATTGAAAATTAACCGCTAGGTTCGCAAAGATTTACGCAAAGATCGCTATGATTTCCTTGCGCGCTCCCGATAGCTATCGGGAGCGCCTCTGTTGCGTTCATTGCGGTAAAAGCAAAAATGTACAGTAGTTTAATCTTACACACATGAAACTCCTTTGCAAAATTATTTTCATCCTCTTTTTTGCCAACTGCCAACTGCTCCCGACTTTTGTCGGGACCAATTTGTTTGCAAACAGCACAAAAACAGACAGCTTACTAAAAGCCTTGCAAACCACCACCCACGACACCACCCGCATCAACACCCTCAACGACCTCGCCTGGGAACTCAAATTCAACAACCCCGACACCGCCATTTATTACTCCAAACAGGCGCTTACTCTTGCAGAAAAACTTGTCCTGAGTGGAGACGAAGGAGCTGAATGGGAAAAAGGAATAGCCAATTCTTATCGCAATCTCGGTGCCTTCAACTACCTGAAAGGAAACTACCCCCTTGCTTTAGACCATTATAATAAAGCATTATCAATAAACAACCGGCTAAACGACAAAAAAGGCATTGCCACCACCCTCGGCAACATCGGGCTTGTCTATTCGGGCCAGGGCGACTACCCCAAAGCGCTGGAATACTATTTCAAAGCGTTGAAAATTAATAAAGAATTTGGGAGAAAAATAAATATTGCCAACAACCTCGGCAACATAGGGATTGTCTATTATGACCAGGGCGATTACCCCAAAGCGCTGGAATACTATTTCAAATCACTGAAAATGAGAGAAGAACTTGAAAATAAAAGTTTGATTGCTATACAACTTGGCAACATCGGGAGTGTCTATTATGACCAGGGCGATTACCCCAAAACGCTGGAATATTATTTCAAAGCATTGAAAATGGATGAGGAATTGGGAGATAAAAGTGGCATTGCCTCTTGGCTCGGTGGCATCGGGATTGTCTATGCTAAGCAGGCTGAGCGTAATCGAAGTGCCGACAAAGTTCACGGTGGTATCGGGATAAACCCCAGCGACTCCTTATACAATAAAGCGCTGGAATACCATTTTAAAGCGTTGAAAATGGATGAAGAACTGAGAAATAAAAACGGCATTGCCCGCCACCTCGGCAACATCGGTTCGCTATACACAGAGCAAAAAAAATACACCAAAGCCGAGCGTTACCTGTTGCAGGCGCTGGAAGTTTCTACTGAAATTGGAGCGCTTTCATTGATAAAAGACCATAATCAATCTCTCAGCGACCTCTATGAACAAACCCGCCGGTACCAAAAGGCATACGAACACCACATTGAATATTCCATTGCAAAAGACAGCTTATTTAATGAAGAAAAGAGCAAGGACATAGGCAAGTTAGAGGCAAGGCACGAGTTTGAAATGGCAGAACAAGAGCGAAAAAGAAAAGAAGAAGAGCAAGCGCTCATAGAGGCAGAAGAGAAATCAAGGAGAGATAATCTTCAGTATTCCGGTATTTTGATCTTTATTGTAATGATATTTGCCGGCGTTTTGGTACTCGGCAGGTTTAATGTGAATTTGCGCCTTATTGAGGCATTGACATTTATCAGCTTCCTGCTGGTGTTTGAAACGGTATTGGTGTTTTTAGACCCCTATCTCGAGCAATGGACAGGAGGAGAACCAGCCTATAAACTTGCCATAAACGCAGGACTGGCAGGAATAATATTTCCATTACACCAGTTCTTTGAGACAAAGATGGAAAAAAGGATAATTTCCGCAAAGTGGATCAGCCTAAGGCGGAAAAGCGAAAATAAGGGAGATTGAAAAAAGCGGCAGTGGCAGTCGGCAATTTGTGCTATTGAAGGACTGAGGACTGAAGACCGAAGACTGAGAACTGAAGACTGAGAACTAAAAACTGATGAAATTGAAAATCTACTCAATATGCAGATGAACCTTAATACATGAGCAACCCAGACAAAAAACTCTTTTTACTCGATGCCTTCGCTCTCATCTACAGGGCCTATTACGCCTTTATCAAAAATCCCAGAATTAACTCCAAAGGATTGAATACCTCTGCAGTGTTAGGCTTCTGCAATACGCTACTCGATGTGTTGAACAATCAGAAGCCAAGCCATATCGCAATAGTTTTTGATACACCAGGGCCTACAAGCCGCGAATCTATATATCCGGAATATAAAGCGAACAGAGAAGCAATGCCTGAGGATATTGCACTTTCAATACCATATATTAAAGAACTGATCCGAGGATTCAATATCCCGATCCTTGAATCCCCAGGTTATGAAGCTGACGACATTATTGGAACCCTCTCTACGATGGCAGAAGCAAAGGGCTATACGACGTACATGATGACACCTGATAAAGACTTCGGTCAATTGGTCACGGAAAACGTTTTTATGTTCAAGCCACCCCGAGGAGGAAATCCAGCGGAAGTGCTTGGGGTAAAAGAAATTTGTGACAAGTTTGAAATTCAAGAACCTAAGCAGTTGATTGACATTCTTGGGTTATGGGGAGACGCTGTTGATAATATCCCAGGAGTGCCAGGCGTCGGTGAAAAGACAGCAAAGAAACTGATAGGCGAATTTGGCAGTATTGAAAACCTGCTAGAGAACACAGACAAATTGAAAGGCAAACTAAAAGAAAATGTCGAAAATTTCGCGGAGCAAGCCTTGCTTTCCAAACAATT
The DNA here is from genome assembly GCA_022572355.1 of Bacteroidota bacterium. GTDB lineage: Bacteria > Bacteroidota > Bacteroidia > NORP154 > NORP154 > NORP154. Next base: position 15,330 of record JACZWC010000047.1, read on the forward strand.
AGCCACTATTATTCTGGACTCACCAGTAGAATTTGATGAAGAGTTATTCAAAATAGAACAATGGAATAAGGATGCCTTGATGAAATTATTTACAGAGCTCGAGTTCCGGCAACTTGCTCAAAAAATCCTTACACCAGGCGAAAATGGTCAGCCGGTGACGACAAACAAAGATGTAAATAAGCCCGTAGACCTTTTTTCAGAATTAGAAGGAGAGACATTTGGTAGTGAAGTGCAATCTTCCTTTAAAACAATTTCTGATACAAAACATAAATATCATCTGGTAGATACTGCTGACAAGCGAAAAGAACTTCTTGAAAAGTTGAACAAGCAACAAACGTTTTGCTTTGATACAGAAACCACAGGGCTGAATCCGATAGTTGCCGAATTAGTCGGCATGTCTTTTTCGTTCAAAAGCAACCAGGCATATTATGTGCCTGTGCCGGAAGATTTCAAAGAAGCATTGGCAATTGTAAATGAATTTAAAGATCTATTCGAAAATGAAAGTATAGGAAAGACCGGACAGAATATCAAATATGACATGTTGATCCTCAGGAATTATGAAGTTACGGTGAAAGGAGAGTTGTTCGATACAATGATTGCCCACTACGTAATAAGGCCCGATATGCGCCATAACATGAATGTGCTAGCCGAAACCTATCTTAACTATTCACCCGTTTCCATCGAAACGCTTATCGGGAAAAAAGGCAGGGCACAGATCAGCATAAGGCAAGCACCTGTTAAGGAGGTATCCAAATACGCATGTGAGGATGCTGATATAACACTTCAGCTGAGAGAGAAATTAGAACCCCTGGTGCAGGAAGAAGAAGCTACAAAACTCCTTCACGAAATAGAGTTACCCCTGATTTCAGTGCTGGCCGACATGGAAAGTGAGGGAATAAGGCTCGATGCGAATTCACTGAACAAACTCTCAAAGGAATTAGCGAAAGACATTTTAAAACTAGAAGGTGAAATCCACAAATTCGCAGGTACGTCGTTTAATGTAGACTCACCGAAGCAGTTGGGTGATATCTTGTTTGAAACATTAAAAATTGACGACAAACCAAAAAAAACCAAAACAGGCCAATATGCGACATCAGAGGACATTCTCTCGAAACTCGTTCATTCACACGAGATTGTACCCAAAATCCTGGAATTTAGGGGTTTGCGCAAATTAAAGTCGACCTATGTAGATACTTTACCGCAAATGGTAAATAAGAAAACAGGGAAAATTCACACTTCTTATAATCAAGCTGTTGCGGCAACGGGAAGGTTAAGTTCAGACAGGCCCAATCTGCAAAATATACCCATAAGAACTGAGCGAGGAAGAGAAGTTCGAAAGGCTTTTGTTCCTTCTGACGCGAATCACATCTTGTTATCTGCCGATTATTCTCAGGTAGAGCTTCGAATAATAGCTGAATTGAGTGGGGACGAAAATATGATTGATGCTTTTGTATCAGGGGTTGACATACACAGTGCTACCGCATCTAAAATTTTTGATGTTCCCATCGATGAGGTAACCAGAGAGCTGAGAGGTAAGTCCAAGGCCGTAAATTTTGGAATTTCTTATGGGCAAACAGCTTTTGGCCTGGCTCAAACCTTGAATATACCTAGAAAAGATGCCAAAGAAATAATTGACACCTTTTTCGGTCAATATCCCAAATTGAGAACCTATATGGATAGCAATATTGAATTTGCCCGTAAAAATGGATATGTAGAAACCATAATGGGCAGAAGACGTCATTTAAAGGATATCAATTCTGGAAATGCTATTGTGAGAGGCCATGCAGAACGCAATGCTATTAACGCTCCAATTCAAGGATCAGCCGCGGATATGATCAAAATTGCGATGATCAATATTCACAATAGTATGGCAAAAGCGAAAATGGGCTCAAAAATGATCCTTCAAGTACATGACGAATTGGTTTTCGATGTCATAATATCAGAGTTAGATGACTTGAAATCCCTCGTGGATAACGAGATGAAATCAGCTATAAAAATGAAAGTTCCTTTGGTTGTGGATATGGGTATTGGCAAGAACTGGCTAGAGGCGCATTAAAGACGAATTTCTGATTTCCTGATAGTTTTCGTAACATTCCTGTCATCTTTCGCGTAAGCACTGGTTTATTTCACAGGTTTAAGAAGGTAGCAGGGAATAATTCATGTTACATTATTTTTATTTTTGGAAATAAATAAAACTATATTTGCTTTCTATTGAACCACAAAATATCAATCAGTTTAAAACGAAGATTTATGTTAATCAACAAACAAATTAGACGTGCTGGGTACTTTGCCATCATAACGAGCTTTCTATTCTTCATAAGTGCATGTAGTTCTGACTCTGCTGAAGAAAGCGATCAGTTCGATGAAGAACAGATGGCAGAGGAAGAGGAGCCCTTACAAGAGGAATCTAAAGTTAAAAAGTCCGGAAAGGTCTTTTATACAATTCCATCTCCTTTGGAGCTTACTTCTATTATTAAAAAAGCCGGTGCCGCCTATGATAATGCAATCTGCAACTCCGTTGATAATATTTCCAATTATCATACGCAGACCAGCATGGCATTAAATCTGGGTATTTATGGGGCAGACCTCAGTTACTCGAGTATTTTTGAGCAAACACAGGAAACAATGCATTATTTCGCCGCTTGCAAGAGGCTGGCCGATGATCTTGGTATAACCAGTGCATTTGGTGAGTCAACGGTTAAGAGAATTCAAAGGAACCTAAACAATAGAGATTCTCTGATTTCCATCATTTCAGACTCGTATTGGGAAACGGACGCTTACCTGAAGGAGAACAACAGGTCTAGTACATCTGCGCTTGTAGTTGCGGGAGGATGGATTGAAGGATTGTATATTTCGGTTAATATTGCGAGTAAAACGAAGAACAACAAAGACATTGTGAGCAGGATAGGCGAGCAAAAGTTGACTCTGAGCAACCTTATTGCTATGCTTCAGCATTTTGCTGATGATGATGTTAAACCGGTTATTGAAAGCCTTCAGGATTTAAGGAGAACCTATGAAGGTGTAGAAATCACTTATACTCGAAAGGAACCTACTACTGATGTTAAATCCGGAGTGACTACTCTGCATACAACCAGCGAGATAATCATTGGAGAAGCTGAATTAGCAGCAATTACTGAGAAAATAAAATCCATAAGAAATAATATTGTTAAATAAAACCGATATGATAGCAAATAAATTGAATATTGTAAAAATCGTTGTCTTGGCTCTGGCCATAAGTCTACCCCTTATGGGTTACTCTCAGTGCAAAGGATTTGCTAAGAAAAAGTGCTTGCCTGCATTAAAACCATTCATTCATAACGGACAGTTGAATAGCACAACGCTCATGGCGGGAGAATCTGCTGAATTGGTCATGACGTTTCATGCTGGCCAACAATATAGAGTTATGATTTGCGCTCAACAATCCTTAAAGAAAGTATCATTTAAAATGATGGATATGGATCGAGAAATCCTTTTCAGCAGTGAGGATCAAAATGATGCGAAAAACTGGGATTTTAATGTCAAGGCTACCCAGCAAATGATCATATTGGTTTCTGTACCTAGAGCTGGCAAACATGATGCGGCGAAACTAACCGGCACTTTATCGATATCGGGTTGCGTGGCTTTATTGGTGGGATTTAAAGACTAGGATAAACTTACCTTCTTCTTCTTCTTCTTCTTCTTCTCTACAACTTAACAAATCTCTGTACGAGAGTTCTATTCTCGGTTTCTAACTTTAGTATATAAACGCCTGTGGCGAGCACGGGGATTGAAAATTCGTGACTTCCATTGATAAGAGTTCCTGCAAAGACTGAAACAATATGCTTGCCCAACAAGTCATTGAGAGTCACCTGAACTTTCCCTGTGTTCAGTGTCCGGAAGGTTATCCTCGACGCTCCGCTGGATGGGTTCGGGAATATTAATACATTGTCTATCTGCTGCTGTTCTTCCAACCCTGTTTGATTGGTTGTTGTAAAATTCCACACCGCGCTCCAAGCCGAGAATACGCCGGATGTGCTCGTTCTTGCTCTCCAATAATATCTTGTACTGCTTTCAAGAGCAGAAATATTTATTTCTGTATCCGTTCCCGAACTTGAATTCGATATATAATTCAACGAACCAACCACAAGGGCAGGAGAAGAAAATGAGGCGATGCTGTCAATCTGATATTCATATAAATCTACATTTGACACAGCATTCCAATCCAGCGTTGGATTTAACGACACGCTTGCCAATGTATGTGTAGGTGAAACAAGCATAGGAACGGTATTCGACACCCCGGATATATTAATGTCATCTATGAATAGATTATTTCCACCCGCATACACGTATTCAAATTTCATCCTAAACTGGTTGGAAAGGTAGGAACCGTCTATGCCACTAACAACATGCTGTGTCCAATCATTTCCACTTGCAGGGAAAAATTCAGATGCCGGTTGCGCGGGTACCGTGCTTAAATCATCACCACTACTCACCCATCTTGGTGCCCAATTCAAACCACAATCATCTGAGATGTAAACCCTTAATATATCGTTGGTAGTATCAATTTTCCTGGCAAATGCAACTTGAAAACTAATATCCACTGTTTGCATATCTGTCAAATCAATCGATGCACTTATCAATTCATCGATCCTCCCTGCCTCATTATCGGAGAAGTTGTTCATCTTAAAGCTTTTAGCACCGGTAAACCCTAAAAAATCAACCAACTCCCAAGAGTTACCGCCATCTCGATTTACAATATGCCAATCAGTATTGACAATGTCAAAGTCTTCGAAACTCTCAGAAAATGGCATGGCCTCTCCAGGAGTAGGTAGCACCTTTATAAAAGACTGCTTGGTGCCGGTTATAATATTTGACCCTTGTGCTATACTTAAACTCACCAAATATTCACCAGCCGTATTATAAGTTACCACCGGATTCTCCGCATTTGAATAGCTTGGCGTGGCTCCTTCAAAATACCAACTCCACGCAGTTTGGCCGTTATAGGATCGATCCGTAAATACAATGGCAGAACCCTCGCATATAACCTGAATCTCAGTGGAAAAGTCTACCGTGCACAACCAATCCGTACCATCTGTACCCGTTGCCGCCAGATTAGACGCCGTCCATAAGTTGTTTCTACCGCTTAGAGATGAGTTGAGCGCTGCTTGCATTCTCGTATTCTGACCTTCTGTGAACATCCTACCGCAAAACGCGTATTCCATGTAATTTTGAACATTATCCAACGAACCGCAGCTAATGACGCTCAAATCACATGTTTCGTTTCCAATAGTATTTGGAGTATCTCCCACAAAGTCATCACTGGTACAGTTGGCTAAATCCCCCACCTCACCGTACCCCCAAGTATGTGGCAAATTCAGATAGTGACCTACTTCATGAGTTAGCGTCCTTTTGGTAATTCCAAACTGACTTGTTCGGACCACTATACCATCCAAGTCCGAACTCGCACCAGGATAGTAAGCATAACCTCCGGCACCGTTCGCCAGGTTTTGTGCTAACCAAACATTCAAATACATGTTGTTAGGCCAGCGCACCAGGTTTTTAACAGCAGGATCAGCCGCTGAATATGTTTGTATCGAGGCCGTTCTGGTAATTCCGTTTGTGCAATTCCCAAATGGATCTTTTTGCGCTAATCTGAATTCTACTTCACAGTCTGCGGCAATTCCTTTAAATGCCGCTACAATTTCATTAGTATCTGAGCTTAATTTTCTTAAATCATCGTTAAGCACTTTAATGGCATCAAAAACTTGCTGATCTTTGATATTCTCAGCTCCGTAGTTGTGAATGATGTGAACGACAACCGGAATGATTTTGACTGCACCCGCTTTTTGCTGGTAATTTGCTGTGAATTGCTTCGTAAAGTCTTCTAGTTTTTGAGATTCAAGAAGTACAGAAGGGTCGTCTTTAAGAAGTTGTTTCCATATTTCATCTGTACCGCACTCTCTTCTATCCTGTGCACTTAACATAGATTGGAGTAAACAGACAAATAATAATACCAGTATCGTTTTCTTCATGTTATTTGATGCTAATGATTTTTGTAAAGTAATTATCCCCATCGATATTAATCCTTATCGTATATATGCCAGGTTCACCAAAATGTTCAATTTTGAATTCGTACCTGCCGACATTTAAGGATTCATATACATGTTTTGTATGCGTATCCGATCTTCTCCCCAAGATATCAAAAACTTCTATCGTCAACTTCTCGGCTGGCACAAGGAGCTTCAAGGCTATTGTCACAATGTCATTCGTAGGATTTGGATAAGCTTGTATGCTCAAATCGCCACTCAATTTTTCTTGAACACCTGCAAGGAAATTCGCTATCTTAAATCTCCAGGTAGCACTCCAGCCTGATGTGCCGGCAGGTGCAACGGTCCTTACTTTCCAGTAAACAGTCCACCCGCTATCCAATCCGGATAACTGGTATTCAGTATCCGATAAATTGTCAGCTGTTCCTAAATAGATATTAGAGCCTGTTATCAAAAATGGTGAGTTGAATGCTTCTGTTGTATCAATTTGATATTCGTAGGTTGTAACATTCGCAATAGCATCCCAGTCTAAGATTAAACTCACATTATTATCAAGCGAGAAATTACCAGGAAAAATGAGAAATGGAACAGCATTAAATGTGCCGGTAATATTAATATTGTCTATATAAACGTTATTCCCGGCATCCGATGTGAATTCAAATTTGAATCTGAAATTTTCTGATAAAAGATTTACAGGAATCGTACCCGAAAACCATTTCCAATCATTGGAGTCTGCCGGTGTAAAGGCCGATGATTGAACACCATTTGTGCCAGCAAGTGAAGGGCTGGTAGCGCCTATCATCAAAGACCAACTCTCTCCACAATCTCCAGATACATAAACTATAAGCGATTCATCAGTCGCCGTGGTTCGCTTTGCATAAGCTGCTTCGAATGTTAAAGTTGCTGACTGCATAACATTCATATCAATAATAGGACCTACTCCCACACTAACATCACCTATAGCTCCATTATTAAAATTGTCGAGCATCATTGACCCGCCAGATCCAGAAAAGGATACATTACTGTATGTCCAATCACTGGCTCCAAGACTCGCTGAGAGTGCCCAATCACCTGAAGTTGCAAAATCCTGTGAATATGGCATCGTTAGGGCAGTCATGACCGTTATATAATTGGTTTTAGTTAGAATTGCGCTTCCGGTATCATTGGAAATTCTGACCGTAGCATCATAAGTGCCCAACACATCGTAGGTAACTACAGGGCTATGTCCGAAGGCTGAATCAGGTGTAGCCCCGGGCAATGACCATTCCCACTCCGTTATTCCATTATAAGATAAATCAGTGAACAATATCTGAGAACCGGCACATACTGTTGTAAAATCTGCCTTAAAATCTATCGCCCCATCATACACGCCAGTCGAAATAAGATTATTCACCTTCCATAAATTATTTCTCGCTGCCGTAGTAGAAGTTAACGCTGACCGCATTATGCTGACCTGGCCCTCAGTGAACATGTGCTCACAGGTTGAATAATCCATGTGATTCTGAATATTATCGAGCGAACTACAGGTGGCGGCGGCGGTATCACAGGAGTTATTATCTACCCCTTCCGTATTTGGAGTATCTAATACACCATCATCGGTCGAACAGTTTGTACTGAGTCCTGGTATATTTGTTGGCCCCCACGTATGCCTTAAGTTGATCCAATGCCCAACCTCGTGCGTTAGCGTTCTTTTACCCTCTCCTATATAGGTATAGTTGGCAAGAATACCGTCCCAGCTTTCGGTTGGCGCTCCACCTGGCAAGTAGGCATAAGCGGCTCCTGCGCTGGAGACCTTGCAAATCCAAATGTTGAGGTATTTACTCCTTGGCCAATAATTTAACTTAGAACTGTTATCTCCTATATTAGTTTCCGAGCTAACAATTCTATCAATACCGGTAGTTGGATTGCCGCTTGGATCCAACTGGGCCAATCTGAATTCAATGAATGCTTTGCCTATTATAGGTTGAAAAGCCTGAGCCACAAGAATTGTGTCCCAATTCCAACTCCTGTAGTCTTCATTCAAAATTCTCATCGAAGCATGAATCGTAGCATCTGGCACGTTTTCCGGACCATTCTCATGAATAATGTGAAAAACCACGGGAACTACATATACGGTCGTTGCTAGCGTATTGGGGTTAGCAGCATCTGCTTTTGCCTTTACATCCAATTCATGTTCAATCTTAGCATAATGGTTTATGAGTTCCGGGTGCGCCTCCAACCATTCATTCGTTTTGGTAACGGTTCCACACTTTTCAATAACTTGTGAAGACGCATCCCATACCGATCCAAAAACGAAGCAGATAATAAGAACTGCAGTAAAGAAGTTGGTTTTCATCATGACTCAATTGTATCAGTAACTATGTATTCCCTAACTTGAACCGGTTACACTATGTAATTGGTTGCTACAGGGAAAACAACTCAGTCTCCATCTCAACGTAATTCATGGGTTTCCTAACAAATTTACGAAAATCACGTCAAGATTGAAAGCATAAGCGTCATTTGTGATGTACGCGACACTATATACTGCTCAGTAAAGGGGGCGGGCTACTGATTTATCTCAATAAACTTCTTAATATCCTTGGTTCTGCCAAACACTATAATCGTATCGGTTTCATAGAGCATAGTTGTAGATCTGGGTATTCCGAGAATATGCTTTTCTTTTACCGTTTCACCGTCTATTTGAACTTCCGTTTCCCTCTCCACAGTGATAATATTGAGTTTGTACTTATCCCGGAGCTTTATATCTTCCAATGACCGATTTGCTATTCCCCGAGGCGTTTTGACTTCCGCAATCTCATAATCATCTGGTAATTGCAAAAACGAGCCGATACTCGGGTGTATCAGTTGCTCCGCCACAACAGTGCTCACTTCTATTTCAGGAGAGAGAATTTCAGTTACCCCGAGTTTTTTTAGGATCATGCGCTGAAGCGGCCCCCTGGCACGCGCAATAATTCGTTTCACCTTTAAATCCAACAGGTGTACAGTACATAAAAGCAAGGACTCAAAATTCTCTCCAATAGCTACAACAACTGCATCAGAATTATCGATATTCTGGGCTTGAAGCGCCTTAATATCCGTAGCATCCAGGCTTACCGCGTAAGCGACATCATCTTGTATATTCTTGGTCTTTTCGTCGTTCACATCAATAGCTAAAACTTCTGATCCACGTTTGGCGAGCGTTTTAGCAATCTCAGTACCGAATAAACCCAATCCAATTACTGTAAATCTTTGTTGTGCCATGTTCTTCTTATCTTAGTTTTCTTTACCCAAGCGCCTGCTTTAGGTCATCGATTAAATCTTCCGCGTCTTCAATACCCACACTGAGCCTGATGAGCGTATCCACAAGGCCGGACTTTTCTCTCTCTTCTTTCGGAACAGCAGCATGGGTCATACTGGCGGGATGCCCAACCAGTGATTCTACTCCCCCCAGTGACTCTGCCAATTTAAATATTTTGGTTTTTGATATCAATTCTTTTGCTGCATCCATAGAATGCTCTTTTAATACAAACGAAATCATTCCACCAAAATCATCCATTTGCTTCTTTGCAATTACATGATTGGTATGATCTTCGAATCCTGGCCAAAACACCTTATCTACCTTTGGATGGGATTTTAAATATTTAGCGACTATCCTGCCATTTTCCGAATGTCGTTGTACCCTTATATGAAGCGTTTTGAGCCCACGCATCACTAAAAAACAATCCTGGGGACCACAAATTCCCCCGCAAGTATTTTGGATAAATGCCAATTTTTCTGCCAACTCTTCATCATTACAAACCAATACACCCAATATCACATCTGAATGACCTGAAAGATATTTTGTAACCGAATGCATTACAATATCGGCGCCCAGATCCATTGGTCTTTGCAAATACGGAGTAGCAAAGGTGTTATCCACACCAAACAATATGTTGTTCTTTTTCGCAATCCCTGAGACCATGCTTATATCTATGATCTTCATCATAGGATTGGTAGGCGTCTCTATCCAAATCAATCTGGTATTGTCATTGACCAGCTCCTCGATAGAACCGGCATTATCCATCTCCGCAAAATGGAATTTTATACCATAATTGGCGTAAATCTTGGTAAATATCCGATATGTGCCTCCGTACAAGTCGTTATTGGCTATCACCTCATCACCAGGGACCAGCAATTTACACACCGTATCTATCGCTGCCATACCACTCGCAAAGCAGAGGCCAAATTTTGCATTTTCTATGGCAGCAATATTCTTTTCAAGGGCTGTTCTTGTTGGATTTTGAGTTCGTGAGTATTCGAAACCATGATGATCACCCGGAGTTTTCTGTATGTAAGTAGACGTCTGATAGATGGGTGGGATAATCGCACCAGTGGGCAAGTCCACATTTAACCCTTCATGAATCGCTTTTGTGCCAAATTTCATCACGCAATATTATGTAAACAAATGTATTAATTATTTATGTGTGCACCCTCGTTATTCGGAGGGATTTTTGGCAAAAACCCTCTTGATCCAACCGGGTAAAATGATGGCCCCAATAAACAAATATGGGTAATAACTGATTAGTCGCCATAACAGGGCCATGGAAGATCCCAATCCAGCTGGAATTTTATCGCTTAGAAACACAGTAAATACGATTTCCGCCAGTCCACTACCTCCTGGTGTAGGGCTTATTAACATGATCACCCACATCACCAGCTGTCGGGCATAGATCAACATATGATCTGCGAAGCCAAGACCACCAGTAAGCGGAATAATGATTAAAAAGTTTACCACCCAAAACCGTGCGGTCCAGCTCACTAGCGTGGCTCCGCCAGCCTTAAACCAAAAGTCTTTTGACTTGCCTTTAATTTCCTTTGAGCCAATGATCAGGTCGTCTCCCGCATCGGAAGCATCTTGCCGCCACTTTCTGAGATAAGGGATCGAAAAAACCTTGATGAAAACCCATTTTATCACTCTGGGATTGTAAAAGAGTGCATAGAGAATAATGATACTGTAGGCGAGAATGAAGAAGTAACCAAATACAAACACATAAAACAACCCATAGCCAAATGTCATTTCCTCCATGGATCCGCTTTGCGCAATGGAAAGAATTTGTTCGCTTCCCACATAAAAATAGAGTATGGGTACCATTATCACATAAAAAAGCTCATCGAGGAGCGCCGACACCATTACAATGGCGGTACTCTTTCCAAGGTTTCCAATCTCTTTGTGAACAATAAATATGGCTACAGCGGAGCCTCCTACTATGGTTGGCGTGATGGCTGATGCGAATTCCCACAACATAATCACATCAAAGCTTCGCCTCCAATTGATCTGGTAGTCCGTTAAAACTCTTATACGATACATATAAGCCAGATCCCGGATCAGCATCATCATTACCGCGATTAAACTCCACATGCCAGCATGCCAAGTCCATTTGATAGAGGAAAAAGCTTCAGCATCAAATCCTCTGAACAGCAGAAATCCAGCAACGCCAACTCCAATGAGAACCGGGTAAATAATACGGCTGGGCCTAAGCGTCTTTAATATATCTGCTGCATTCATCTCAATTTAAATTCATCTTTAATGCGCCTGTGAATTTATTTTATTATTTTCTCTGAACAAAATTAAACTTTGATCGTTTATCTATGGATTTAGAATAACTGATACTCTGCTGTGAATAAAACTGTCAAAGCACATATAGCCCTTCTCATCACAAATATCATTTACGGTGCAAATTACACGATTGCCAAAGAAGCCATGCCCGAATTTATTCTTCCCTCAGGATTTATTTTGCTCCGTGTATCAGGAGCGTTGTTATTATTCTGGATTTTTCATCGCCTCTTGGTCAAGGAGTCCGTTGCAAAAGTGGATATGCTGAGGTTGGCTGTCTGCGGATTATTCGGAGTGGCCATCAATCAATTGTTGTTTTTTAAGGGACTTAGCATTACCAACCCAATAAATGCAGCGATAATAATGACTATTAATCCGGTAATGGTTCTCTTGTTTGCGTCATTTTTGATTAGAGAAGCAATCACGTTAAAAAGAACTATTGGGATTATCCTGGGTATTGGAGGAGCTATCCTTCTGATCACTTACAACGCATCGTTCTCTTTTTCCGGGGAATCAGCCACGGGAGATGTATGGATATTTCTGAATGCTGCATCCTACGGTATTTACCTTGTAATCGTTAAGCCCTTGATGAACAAATACAATCCTTTAACAGTTATTATGTGGGTTTTTACATTTGGGCTGATTTATGTATTGCCATTCGGATTCATAGAACTGACTCAGGTTAACTGGACTGAGTTGCCCGGTAATATCATTTTGGCAATGATCTTTGTTGTTGTTTTCACAACATTTATGGCTTATCTGCTTAACATTCACGCCCTGAAAACCCTTAGTCCTACGGTGGTGAGTTATTATATTTATCTTCAACCCCTTCTCGCAAGCATTATCGCCTTGATTTTTGCCAAAGACGTCCTATCCATAGAGAAATTAATTGCAGCCGCATTAATATTTGCAGGGGTAGCATTGGTAAGTACCAGTCCAAAAACTAAACGACCTTAGACTTGAGGTCCAGAGTTTTTATGAACGAATGAAATTCGTTTTCAAGCATTTTGTTTTTCGCTTGAAGCCCGCAAAGAAGGAAGGAATACTATTTGGGTGTGTTTCCATCAAGCTCCCGACTTAAATCTTGAGATCTTTTTAAGTGATAAACATCTTAATTCCTATTTTTGCTAAATTTTAAATTGGTAGCTGATGATCCTTTCCATGACAGGTTTTGGACGAAATACGGTAAAGACTCGTTCTTTATCCTATACGGTCGAAATTAAATCGGTAAACAGTAAAAATCTGGACTTGAGCCTTCGCGTTCCAAATAGTCTTAAGGTACGAGATGCAGAAATCAGGGGATTGCTGGCGAATGGCCTTGGAAGAGGAAAAATTGACTTTAGTTTATCAACTGCTTCAGTTGGTACCAACCGGGACGTGTATTTGAACAAGCCAGCGATAAAAGCATATTTGAAAGAAATTAAAAGCCTATCTGTGGAATTGAAATTGCAAACACCTCCTGACCTATTGAGTGTACTCCTGAAAATGCCCAACTCAATGCAACTGGAAAATATTGAGATTAATCAGGCTGATTGGAGTTCTCTTTCCAGGTGTATTAAAGAGGCAATCAGCAAACTAATCGATTTTAGAATTACTGAGGGGAAAGCAATAGAAAAGGACTTACTAAAACGACTTGGCTCTCTTGAACGTTCACTTAAAAAGGTTGAACAAAAGGAAAAGGCCAGAAGTGTGCGGATTGGTCAAAAATTGCAGAAAAAAATATTGGATTTGAAACCGGCCATGGTAATTGATCAAAATCGCTTTGAGCAGGAGATGATCTATTACCTGGAAAAAATTGACATTACAGAGGAGAGGGTGAGGTTCAAAGCACATTGCGAATACTTCAGAAAATCCATGAAATCGAAAAATTTCAATGGTAAGAAACTAGGCTTTATAGCCCAGGAAATGGGTAGAGAGATCAATACGATTGGTGCCAAAGCCAACGATGTAAACATACAGCAGATTGTGGTAGAATTAAAAGATGAGCTCGAAAAAATAAAAGAACAACTTTTTAATGTCCTTTAGTAAAGGTTAATCGTAACATGTCCGGAAAACTTGTCATATTTTCAGCTCCATCTGGTGCCGGTAAAACCACAATCGTTCATCATCTTCTCAAACAGGATTTGAACCTGGAATTTTCCATCTCAGCCTGTAGCCGTGATCAGAGAGAGGGCGAACAAGACAGTGTGGACTATTATTTTCTGGGTACAGATACGTTCAAAGAGAAAATTGATAAGGACGAATTCCTGGAATGGGAAGAAGTGTATCCCAATCAATTCTATGGCACACTTAAATCAGAAATAGAAAAGATGCTCTCCGAGGGAAAGAACATTATTTTCGATGTTGACGTTGTTGGAGGATTGAATATAAAAGATTTTTATGCAGACCGGGCACTTTCAGTATTCGTCATGCCACCTTCGATAGATCATCTAAAGGAGAGGTTGCTCAAAAGGTCGACTGAATCTGAAACCAGTGTCGATAAGAGGATGGAAAAGGCGGCAAGCGAATTGAAATATGCAGATCAATTTGATGAAATTCTACTGAATGATAATCGTGATGAAGCTTTTGCAAAGGCCGAGTTAATTGTTGGCCGATTTTTAAACCGGACGTAAATTGGATTTAGAAGAATCTTAGTGAAGCCTTGTGCCTTCGTGTCCTTGTGGCCATTTTCTCCAGCCACTAAGGCACAAAGACTCTAATTAATCACTAAGATTTATATTAGTTGAATTAATTTTCAGTAATGACAGGATTGTTCTTTGGTTCTTTTAACCCGATTCACTCAGCTCACCTAAAAATTGCAGAGTATTTTATCGCCAACACGGAAATTGAGGAGGTTAGCTTTATCGTGTCTCCGCAAAATCCGTTTAAAAGTGATAATAGCCTGTTAGATGCAATATTGAGGCTTGAGTTGGTTGCGCTGGCTGTAGAGGGAAACCCGAAGCTCTCATGCAGCGATGTAGAATTGAGTTTGCCCTCTCCTTCCTATACCATACATACCTTGAATCATCTTAGATCACTTTATCCTGAACATAAATACTGTATCATCATGGGTACCGACAACCTTCAGAATTTTGAACAGTGGAAGAACTTTCAACTTATTCTGGATAATTATCAACTGTATGTATATCCTAGAAAAGGCTCTGATGGAGGTAATCTGAAAGAACATCTCAATGTCCACTTAATAGATTCACCGTTATTAGAAGTGTCTGCTAGTGAGATTAGAGAGAAACTCAGCTCTGAGGAAGCCAAAAAATGGCTGCCAAAGAAGGTCCATGAAAAAATCCTGAATGAGGGGTATTATCAGTAAACTTGAAGAATTCTTAGTTAGTCTCTAACAACCTGAACAATTCGTCAAGCTTGGGGGAGAGGATTACCTCAATGCGTCGGTTTTTCCTCTTCGCTGCGGCAGTAGTACCATCATCTATTGGAAAATACTGCCCACGGCCCGCTGCTGTTAATCTTCGCGGATGAATATCAGCGCTTTCCTTCAGTATCCGCACTACGGCAGTTGCACGCATTACACTTAAATCCCAGTTATCCTTAATTGCTCCGGTTGTACTAGGATACTTGTCCGAATCCGTATGGCCTTCCACCATTATGTTCACATCTCTATTGGTCTCCAACACCCTGGCCAACTTCACCAAGGCCTTTTTACCCTTTGGGTCAACTTTAGTGCTGCCACTACCAAATAATAGCTTGGCTTCCATTGAGACATAAACCTTCCCATTTCTCTCTTCAACAGTCAATCCACTCCCAGTGAATCCCTTTAGGGCATGGGCAACCAGCTCCTTCAACGCTTTAACGGCGGCGTCCTTGTCACTGATAATCCTCTCCAGATCCTCTACCCTCTTTGCTCTATCCGAAAGCTCCGATTTCATCAGGTCGAGATCTGTTTTTCTGGCATTGAGTACCCGTTCAAGGTCCCTCAATTGATCCTCCTTCTTTTGTAGATCTTCCTCTGTCAGCTGAAGCCTGGTCATCAACCTATTGGTTTGAGACACATTGCCAGCCAACAGTTCCCGGTTCTTCGACAATAGCAGCTCATACAAATCATTGATTTGATCATAGTTCTTGGTCATCTTTGAAAGGGAGCTGCCCATTATACCAGTGTCCATCTTGAGCCCTTTCAACACTTTCTTATAATCGGTTATTTCCGATTCCATCTCCGTTTTTGCCGAAGAAAGCCGTTCATTATCAGATTTAAGAGTCGTATTATCGACTTCACAACGTTCATTTTTACTCTTGAGATCCTCTACTATGCGTGGCGACACGCAAGAATGAGCAGTGCATACCAGAACTGCCAACAAAGGAATTTGCTTGATTAAATTCACGTACTTTTTTTTTGGAAAATTATTCGTTTGACAGCTAATAAAAAAGCATTATGACAACTTTAATTACACATAAGTATGTTAATAAATACTCATGAGCAAGAAACTATTTATCTCATTTTTCGTTTCATTTAATAAACCTCTTTTTTATTATGGGAACGCTTAATGAAAATTGGCTTACAGAAAGACTTGTAGACAAGGAATACAAGAAGTATGTGCTGCTCGCCTATTTGCAAGATGTTGGAAAGCAGTTTAACAAGTCAAGGCTGTATCCTCACTTGGATGAGTTGCAAGCTCACTATGAAAACTTGGTCAGCCTTCGGGCACATGCTAACCATATTCGCAGCCAATTTCCTTCGGATATGGTAAGCATAGATCTCGATAAAAATCAAATTAATTATGAAAAAACTGTGGTGGAATCTTCTGTTATGAAGGAGCTAAGAGAGATCATTCAATTCTCTATTCCAACCATGCAGGCGTGCATTGAGGATGGTAAACAAATCTTGGAATTCTTCGAAGATCATATCAATATTGAACCTGTAGGAATCACCCCTCTAAACATCAATGAGGGCTACCTGATGCTCTGCAACCCATTCAGAAAGATAAATTCTGTATACCAATACAATATTACTCTGTACAAAAAGCCTGGGGAAGAAAGCAAGTACATTCATACAAAATTTATTCAGTCATATAAAATGACATTTAGTAATACGGCGGAATCTATTAAGAGAGATGTTATCAAAAATTTAAAAAAGCTGCCAAATCCTGCAACTTACTTCGTAGAAACGGATTTGTCAATTCCTCTTACTGAGTCGTATTTACCTATTGCCAAAATGATGCTGGTAAAATATGTTTCTGACAAAGAATCTGAGACGATTGCTTAAATCAGATTACATTCTGCGGTCAAAAATCCTCTGTAGCCACTTCTACCGTTCTTTCTTCTTTCCGGCCTAATATCTTATTCACAACAACCTCCTAGACCGTTTTGCCTACCAATTCACGTTCTGCCTATTGGTAAGTAATTTTATTAGTATATATACTGTTGCCTTTAACTACCCTGATAAAATACATGCCCTTGGGCTGATCAGATATGTCAAAATAAATAACATAACGATTAAGATCTTCTTCTTTATAAATTAGTTCTCCTAATGTATTGTACAAATAAATGGATGCCAGAACCCGTTTATTGGCAGCGACCATCACAAGAGTAAATTCTCCGTTATTAGGATTGGGGAAAACTAATGTTGTCTTGTCCAATGAATACTCATGAGCAAAATCGGAAAATGGATCATTTAACGCTAGAGCTTCTTCATTAACCTGATCTGTTCCTTCGTCTGTAATAGGAGCACCAGTCTTACAGGTAGATGGTGGGGGACAAGGTCCGCTTCCTGTACAGGGACCGAGATAATCTCCATGCGACAAATGAATGATTAAACAATTTGCACACAAACCAAATTCATTCACACACTGGGTGGTACAATTAGCAACATGGCATATTTCTATCTTGTTTGCAGGAGGTGCAGGGCATGCAGGCAAATTAGATGCATCTATTACCTCTACTTTTACTTCATCTGAATCAAAACAATTATTTGCTCCCGTTACGGTAACTGTAAAAACTGTTGTTACATTAGGACAGACTGTGATAGTTGAAGTGGTTGCACCTGTACTCCACAAATACGTGAAGGGCCCTAGCCCACCAGTAACAGCAGCTGTTAGATCAGCACAATCGGCATTTAAACCTGGTGGAAATCCAGTAATCACTGTTCTGTCTGGACCAGCGTCTACGATTGGAGACGGATCAATTGTAAGTACCATAAAATCCGAAACTGCGGGGCATGGCCCAACTGGATCATCTGTTGTAATGGTGAGTGTAACGGTACCGGCCAAAATATCTGAAGCTGAAGGTGTATAAACAGTTGTAGGATCAGTAGCCAATGTAAAGACTCCTGTTCCGGATGTTGTCCATGTTATAGAAGAAGCACCACCACCAAAGCTACCCGCCATGGTATGGGTTGAACCCGAACAAATAGTAGCATCAGGTCCGGCAGCGACAGTAGCCAGTGGATTGATGGTCAACACCACA
>JACZWC010000007.1 GCA_022572355.1 Bacteroidota bacterium
TGAAGATCTTATCCAAGTACATCTGAGATTGGTAATTCAAACATTGCGATCCACTGATGTAAGCCACTTATCTGCTGAGGCCTTGAAACGACGATTGGATAACCTGGATAGATTGAGAAATTATGCCAACGCAAGCATTTTTCCTCAGAACCTCTACCATCAGGAATTAACACCCTATTTCATAGATGATTTTGGTACAGCATGTGCAGTGGGCTATTTGATTGTTGAAACCGGAAATGAAAGCCTGGCGGAAACGGTAAGACGTGAAAATAACTACGCCTTTATTAGCGAATTGAATAATAAGTACCCAGCACTTAAAGATTGGGCGGATTACAACGGATTTACCATCGATGAGTTGGCCTGGATACAGCCAATGTATTGTCCTGGAAACCCATGCGCACCGGGTACCCAGATGAACGCTAACTGTGGAATGAATGACGGTTGCGCGAACCCTCCTACCCCTACCGGAGGTGTTCCGCCATATACCTATATGTGGGGCCTCATGGTCGAACCTGGGTGTTTATATGCTGGCACCTATGGATGTACGGTTACTGATGCGATAGACACTTTACAAATCTATACTTACGTTATACAAAACATGTCGGCCTTGGCCGTATCTACATCTGGAGATGACACCATTTGTTTTGAGACTTCCACGGTCCTGACCGCAACGGCATCTGGCAATGTAGACTCGGCAGAGTTTACATGGCTCCACGATGGCTCAATGGGAGCAACAATAACAGTATCCCCAACAGCAACCACAGATTACAAGGTTGCCGTGTCGGATGGCTTTTGCACTAATGATACCTCAAGTTTTCGCGTTAATGTTGAAAATTGTACAGGCATACATGGCCAACGAAGAGGCCCTGAATTGTTGGTAATACCCAATCCATCCAATGGTAGTTTTGCAATTTCACTTGGTGAACACTCTGAAGAAACTGTCTCGCTGGAAGTGTATTCATATGATGGAAAATTGGTATACGAAAGAAAGGACTTAAGTGCAGACGATGGAATTCTCGAACAAATAAACCTAATTAATGAAGCAAAGGGTGTGTACATGATACGACTAATTGGTTCTAAAACTCGCTTTCATAAAAAGATCATTCTTAATTAGCGTGAGAAAACTCCTTCTAATTCTTCTGATTCCGTTTTTCGGAAACCCTGCAATTTGTCAGGTTACCTGGGATGTGTGCGTTGCCGAAGTAATTTCCAGTGGTTCATGCAGCAATGGTGCAGGTGTATTCAGTCCTGCCAACATTACCATCAACCAGGGCGACATGATCAAGTTTACGACCAGGTTTGAAGCCATTGGCGGATACGATGGCACTACCCATGACATTCAATTTACCGGATCGTCGGCCAATAATGTAACGCTCACCATCTCGACAAATATACTAGCGAGATGGACTGATGTAACTACCCCACCCTTTAATACGGTAGGCTCCTTTGCCATGGAATGCGTCGATGGCAACCATTGCTTTTTTGCAACAGATTTCAGTGGCTGGTCCTGCACTGGGTATAGTGTAACCGTGAATTCTCTCGGTTGTGGTGTTACTTCGGCCTTTACAGAAAGTGCTACTACAATTTGCGCAGGCGAAACAATAAATTTTACAAATATTGGCACAGGAGCCGATGATTACCAGTGGTTTGTTGACACGACATCCATTTCTCTGGCTGTGGATACCAACTGGACATTTTCTAGCGTTGGAAATTATACAATAATGCTGATTGCAAGTGACTCTGACTCCACTTGTATAGACACATCCCAAAGCATCATTACAGTCAACGCAAATCCAATAATTGATAGCATAACATCTGTGAACATAAGTTGCAATGGCCTATGCGATGGAAGCGCAACTGTTTATACATCAGGAGGAGTGTTACCATTAACCTATATATGGAGTAACGCATTTATTGGTAATCCTATAACGAACATGTGCGTTGGTAATTATTGCGTAACGATTACAGATGCAAATGGATGCCAGGATACAGCTTGTGTGGCCATCATCGAACCATCACCATTCGAACAAACTGTGTCTGCATTCGGCGCCAGTTGTTTTGGAAACTGTGACGGTTTCGCCAACGTTAGTTTCTCTGGTGGAACCTGCCCTTACTCCTACTGGTTTGACATCTTAACCCTGGGAACACTAAATTGTCCTCCAAATTCATATTCAGCTCCCTTTTTATGCGCTGGAACTTATATTGGCATTGCTGTTGATTTTAACGGCTGTACAGATACAGACACAGTTGTTATTTCTCAACCTCTTCTTCTGGACATAAGCCTATCGGCAACTAGCCCCACTTGTAACGGTTATTGTGATGGAAGCATCCTTGCAACAGTTCTGGGCGGTAATGCACCATACACATATATTTGGAGTACCGGCCAAACGACCAACCCAATTACCAACCTCTGCGGAGGAGGTACTTATTGTGTTACTGTCACTGATCAAAATGGATGTCAAGATACGGCCTGCGTGACACTTGTGGAGCCCCCAGGATTATCATCAAGTGTAGTTACCACTCCTGTAACCTGTCCTGGCGCTGCTGACGGAACAGCTACTGTTACAATTAGTGGCGGAACTCCACCTTACACTTACATGTGGGATCTCTGTGCATGCGATGTCGGTCCATGTGGGCCAGCTGTGACAGGATTGGCAATTGGAACGTGCTGCCTTGTAGTTGCTGACCAAAACAACTGTACAATTAACGTTTGTGTTGTAATAACCGGACCTCCTCCAATCAGTATTGCTCCTAGTATCGTTTCTTCCACTTGCGGATTAGCAAACGGAGCTGCTTGCGTGAATGTAATAGGTGCATGTACGCCTTACACGATAGTCTGGGATGACCCAGATACAACCAGCGGCGCTTGTGTATTCAATTTATTTGCAGGTGTTTATAATGTTATGATTACGGATTGCAATGGGTGTACCACGACGACTCCCATAGTTATAACTAATGTTCCAGGACCAACCATTGATTCGGTATCAACGAGCGCTGTTACCTGTTCGGGTGATAGCAATGGAGTAGCAACTGCATTTGCAACGGGTAGTTCTTCGCCACTAACTTATATCTGGCTATTTGGAAGTGACACAATTGCTTCGGGAGCTGGTGTTTCAACTGTATTCTCTCTGTGGGAAGGGAGTTTCGCGGTTAATGTTATCGATGCAAATGGATGTGTTGCAACAATGCCCTTTAGCATTAATGAACCAGACACGCTCACCCTGGCGGTAACAAATCAAATCAATGTAAGTTGTAATAGTATATGTGACGGTTCTGCATCTGCTGTGGCTGGCGGAGGAATCCCGCCTTATTCGTTCTTATGGTCAAACGGTTGTGGAACAGCATCTTGCGATAGCCTTTGTGACGGTACATACAATGTGACCTTAACCGACGTTAACGGGTGTAGCACCTCAGCTTCTGTAACAATAACTGAGCCGGATTCCTTGGTAATAACTGACTCGGTCGTAGATGTAAGCTGCTACGGCGGCGCAGATGGAGCCATCTATTTAAACGTAACGGGTGGAACTCCTTTCTATTCTTATGTATGGAATCCACTTATTAGTCCACCTTCTAATTTAACTGCACAAACTTATTGTGTAACGGTAACTGACATTAACGGTTGTACTAATTCCTCTTGCATCGTTGTGAATGAGCCCCCTGCTTTATCAATGTCTGTATTAGCTGACGACACCGTAGTATGTATCGGGACGAGCACACAGATTTCCGCCCAGGCTACTGGTGGCACATCCCCATATACTTACTCGTGGAATACAGGAAATACAAGCTCTTCATTCACCGCTGCACCCAGTTCAGACACAACATTTTCAGTTACAGTTACTGACGCCAATGGATGTTCTACGAATGGAGCCATAAATATTACCTCCGATAATTGTGTATCGGTCGCAGAACTAAATGGAAATCAAATTCCCGTTTCCATATACCCCAACCCCAATAGCGGCGAATTCTTTCTCGAATTCGAGAACGCGCAGTTGAAAGCTTTAGAAGTTCAAATTATAGATATACAAGGTAAAACAGTTTTTAGAAAGCGGTTAAATCCTAACAGAGGCGTTAAGCATCATTTGAATATTGGTGTCCTCGCGAGGGGAATTTACACCATTCACGTCATCTCATCTGAAGGTAGGTCAACACTTCAACTGGTAATAGAACAATAGCGGCCACGCTACTTTTAAATTTCTTCAACATACTCAAGCAACCATAAACCGGGCTTTGCGTCTATAGTTAGCAAGATTGAAAAATATGGCAGTCGAATTAACCACTGCTCTAGTAAATCACAACACGAGTCATCAGGATATTCGATTAAAAAGTCTTAATTTATAGGCTGGTTCTGACTGGCATTTTTAACAACGATTTAATTTAAGTGTATATGAAAAGAGCAATCCTTACCCTCCTATTGGGCGTTACTTCACTTTTTATTTCAAAAGAAATCCAGGCGCTTCCCGTGGCGGGTTTTTCTTTCGCAAACACCAATGGAGGCTGCACACCTGACTCTGTAGTTTTTACTAACAGCAGCACGGGTGCTAACTTTTATATCTGGGATTTCGGCGATTTTTCACCTGTTGATTCATCAGTCAACCCCTACCACAAATATCTTTGGCAGGGCGTATTTATAATCACATTGACGGCTTATGATACACTTACCGGCGACAGTGATGTAGTTACGGATATTATTGTCATGCAGTACACTCCTGATTCATGGTGGGCCTGGTTCAACTATACGCCTTTTACCCCTGTCTGTTTTGGTACTACCATTGACTTCACCACCTGGTTGTTTCCAACCCCTGATTACATCATCTGGGACTTTGATGACGGCGACAGCTCTTCGTCGGCGAACCCATCCCACAGCTATTCATCCCCAGGCACCTACGTAGTTACCCTGATCGCAGGAAATAGTTGTGGCAGCGACTCATATACTGACACCATAGAAGTAACCACCAACGCTACACCACCCTTTCCGAGTTTTTCAGTCTCCCCCAACCCCGTTTGTCCTGGGACACCGGTACAATTTTACGACTGGAGCTGGCCAACACCAACCAGCTGGGAATGGTCATTTGGAGATGGGGATACCGCTTTTACGCAAAATGCTACGCATAATTATGCTTCCGCTGGGACGTACACCTTGACGTTTACAGTTGGCAACGGGTGCAATGACACTACCATTATAAGCTCAGTTACAGTGGATAACTCCATTGTTCCGTCTGTATTTGCCTGGTCTTACCCGGACACAGTTTGTCCGGGAGATTCAGTATCATTTTCCAGTTCAGGATCAGATTTAATATCGTATTCATGGGATTTTGGAGATACTAATTTCTCTTTGCAGCAAAACCCAGATCATGTGTACTCCAATACCGGATCATACGACGTAATATTTACAGGCACCAATGCTTGCGGTAACTCAAATCAGGACACTACAACAGTCGTTGTGAGCAACAGCGCCGCTCCTGATTCTTGGTTTTGGTACTCACCTTCGTCATTTTGCCCTACATTTTCAAATATATGTCCGGGTACGACGGTAACTTTTACTAATTGGACCAATAACGGCGTGAGCAGTTTTTGGGATTTCGGTGATGGAAACACTTCCACAAATACGTACCCAACGCACATTTATGCCGACACCGGAAATTTTACGGTTAAGCTTGTTTCTACCAGCTCCTGTGGGGGACAGGATTCCATCGAGCAATGTGTTCGCATTGTCGATGATGTTATCCCTTCACCATTTTTTTGCACAAATCCATCGTGTTTTCCATCGTATACCGTATGTGTGGGAGGTTCTGTTCAGTTCTATAATTGGAGCAGTGATACGCTGAACTGTTTATGGGATTTTGGTGATGGAAATACTTCTATTCTAGTAAATCCAAGCCATACTTATGCAGACACCGGATTTTATATTGTCACCCTTACCATTACCAACGCCTGTGGAAACGCTGCCTCCGCTGTTGACGCGATAAACGTTACTATCGACGGTCCCGGCCCGGGAAATACGGGCTTTAGCCACTTTCCATTATCGCCTTGTCCAGGTGAACAGACCTGGTTCTGGCCTTTTGGTTTTAACGGCTCAGCCTGGTATTGGGATTTTGGTGATGGGAACACATCTACTTTACAGAACCCTACCAACTACTACGCAGCAAGCGGCACATATACCGTAACGTATATTGTTTACAACAGTTGCAGCAGTGATACATCCAATATGTCCATCACCGTAAAAGACGGTTCAATTGCTGATTTCTCTTATGCCTCAATCTGCCTGGGCGACTCTGTGGACTTCCTGGATGGCTCATCACCGACACCGGCTACCTGGGCCTGGGATTTTGGGGATGGTGACACCTCTACTGCACAAAATCCAACTCATGGGTTTGACTCGGCTGGGGTATCATACAACGTCAGTTTAACTGTTACTTATAATAGTTGTGTTACTTCAATTACGAAAACCATTGTTGTAGGTGAAATACTTATTTCATCGAGTCAAATGAATGAAACTTGCGGACTTGTGAACGGGGTGGCCACGGCAATAGCCTCAGGGGGAACCCTGCCCTACACCTACCTCTGGGATGATTCTGGTACACAAACCACGGTATCAGCAACCGGACTTGCGGCAGGTGTGTATAGTGTGACAGTTACAGATGCATCAGCGTGTACCAATACCTATACGGTGACCTTAACAAATACCATCGGGCCATCTGTGTCGATATCTTCGAGCTTCAATTTGAGTTGTAATGGAATTTGTGACGGGTTTGCCGTGTCATTGGTAAGTAGTGGAACACCTCTATATACCTATTTATGGGATGACCCAGGAGTTCAGAACACAGTAAATGCTACCGGATTATGCACAGGAACATTTAAGATCGTGGTAACTGACGCTAACGGTTGTATGGACTCCGCAAATGTGGCGATAACTGAACCGACGGCACTGTCAGCTACAATTAGTGATTCTACTTTAATAAGTTGTGGCGGAGTTTGTGATGGTATGGCGACGGTAAATGGATCAGGTGGAACAGCACCCTATAATTATTTATGGGATGATCCTGGAACACAAACTGATTCCAATGCAACAGGGCTGTGTGCCGGATCATTTACCTCATCAATTACTGATGCCAACGGATGTACGTCCTCCTCATCCGTAACTCTTACTGAACCTACTATATTAACATCCTCCTTTACCGATACTACAAATCTAACGTGCGCGGGCGTGTGTATAGGAAGCGCCACAATAGCTGGAGCCGGGGGGAACGGGCCCTATACGTATGTTTGGGATGATCCATTGTTACAAACCAATGCAATGGCTGCCTTCTTATGCGCTGGAACCTACAATCCAACGGTGACAGATGGAGATGGCTGCATGAGCACAAGTAGTATCATCATTAGCGAACCCACCGCACTTTCATTAACTCCGTCGAGCACAGATGCTGCGTGCGGTTTATCTGATGGAACGGCTTCGGTAGCCGTAACAGGCGGAACGGGATCATACACCTACTTATGGGACGATGGTGGAGCGCAAACCACAAGTACAGCAACAGGATTGGGCGCCGGAGTATATGTGGTGCTTGTAACAGATGGAAGTGGATGTACCGATAATTCATCGGTTCCTGTAAATAATATCGGTGCACCCACGGTTACAATCTCGGCTTCGAGTAACGTAAGTTGTAACGGAGCCAATGATGGACAGGCTACGGTAACCGCAACCGGTGGAACCGCGCCTTTGACCTACTCATGGAATGATCCATCTTCTCAAACGGATACGACGGCCACAGGGCTTGGTGGAGGCACCTACTCTGCCACGGTCACTGATGCCAGTGGATGTATTGCCTCCGATGTTGTGATCATTACTGAACCTACAGCGATCAATATATCAGCCATACCAGACACCGCAACATTCGGACAGAATGACGGATCCATAAATGCCAATGTTAGCGGTGGTTCGGCACCTTATACATACAATTGGAGTAACGGTGATAGCACCGAGGATACGGACAGCCTGTTTGCGGGAACC
Organism: Bacteroidota bacterium; assembly: GCA_022572355.1. GTDB lineage: Bacteria > Bacteroidota > Bacteroidia > NORP154 > NORP154 > NORP154. Next base: position 8,006 of record JACZWC010000007.1, read on the forward strand.
TATACGCTTACAGTAACAGATTCTAACGGTTGCATGGATTCTGCTGTTGTAGTTGTAGGTGAATACACAAGCATCTTTGATCAAAATGTCTATGGCGACAAGATCAACGTATATCCAAATCCCGTATCCGGAATGATGACGATCGCGCTCGATCTTATTCAAATTTCAGACGCCGAACTCGTCATGTATAATTTGCTGGGGCAGCGTGTTGTACATGAGTTGTTTTACAATATTCAGCACATAGAAGTTTCGCAGGACCTAAGCTCATTTGAGAATGGCATTTATTTTGTTGAAATTCGATTAAAAAGCTCCGGAAATTCAGTAACAAATCAACGTGTTTTACGTAAGAAAATAACTGTTGTGAAATGACCCATATCTACTTAACACTTTTTAGAAACTACTCTTAACTCAAATACACTATGAAAAGGACCGCACTATTTTATAAGCTCACGAACACGTGTAGGAATTTATTCGTAACCACCATAATTCTAATCTTCTCCGCTGTTTCCAACAATGGTTTATATGCAGTAGATTACTTTTGGGTAGGCAATACAGGAGACTGGTCAGATTTTGCAACTCATTGGGCCACAACCTCTGGTGGAGCAGGCTTTCACGCAAGTGTTCCAGGCCCGGCCGACGATGTGTATTTTGATGCCAATTCCTTTTCAATTGGTGGCCAGGTTGTAACCGCCGATGTGCCTGCCATCTGTAACTCTATGGACTGGACAGGGGCCACAAACACTCCTGACTTTGGAGGTTTTTCTAACGTCGATTTATATGGTTCCCTAACATTCATACCAGGGATGACTGCCTCATTAAGCTCGGGATTCGTGTTTAGGTCAGCTAGCCCAGGCAATACAGTCGATTTTTCTACACCGCTTTTAAACATATGGAATATTGAGTTTAACGGTGACGGAGACTGGACAATCATGTCTGATATCGACATCGCTCTGGGATTTGGCAGCATGTCGGTTATTAAAGGGACTTTAAATACCAATGGATATACAATAAGTGTTTGGATGTTTCAGACCTGGCCCCCGGATGTGCGAACTATAAATTTCAGCACTTCTACGATAAATTGCATGTTGTTATGGTTAGACCCGATAAATCTCACCTTCAATGCTGACACCTCGACTATTAACATCGAAAATAGTTGGTTCGATGGCCGGAACTTAATTTATTACGATGTTAATTTTCCGCTTACATGGCCTTCAGACGTGTATATTATGGGGTCAAATACTTTTCATATTCTGGGTTTGACGGATACCAATGTTACCGGCCTTCAAATTGCGGCTGGAGATATGAATACAGTATTTGATATCAATTTTGGTGCTACTTGTTCAGAAAGGAAGAATGTCATGTCAGATATTCCCGGACAAACAGCATCAATAAAGAAGCTGACGGGTACTGTTCAAGAAGATTACTTGAATATCAGGGATATTACTATCATAGGCGGCGCATCATTTATTACTGATTTTGGTATTGATATGGGCAATGTTACCAACTGGACGATAAATACAGCGCCACCAGGTGATTTCTTTTGGGTTGGAGGAACTGGCAACTGGGGTGACCCAACACACTGGGGTTCATTTAGCGGGGAGCCATTCCCAACTTCCAATACCTGTGTTCCAACGGATATTAACAACGTCATTTTTGATGCAAACTCCTTTACCGGTGCAGGAGAAGTGATGACGATAGATGTGGTCGCTTTTTGTAATTCCATGAATTGGACAGGAGTTACAAATACTCCTGATATGGCATCCATGTGGCCGGGCCAGTTAAATATATACAGCTCCCTTACTTTAGACGCTGCGATGACCGCCACCAGTACTGCGTATATATATTTCAGATCGAACAGCGCGGGAAATACGATCACAACGGCCGGACAGACTTTAAGTTCAAGTATCTACTTTGAAGGAGCCGGTGATTGGACATTGCAGGATAACTTAACCTGTAATTCGATAATCCTGAATCAAGGTTACCTGAACACTAATAATAACAATATCACCGGTACCTGGTTCACATCAGCCTCTGGATTGACACGCCAGCTTGACCTCGGAAGCTCGGTGATCGCCCTATCATCAAGTTGGTCTATAAGTGATAATACCAATATGACATTAAACAGTGGAACTTCTGCAATCACCATGAGCGGATGGTCATTTGATGGTGGAGATCTAACCTACAACAATGTTACGTTGAATAGTACGGGTAATACTTATTTGTATGGTTCCAACACTTTTAATGTGCTGACCTTAGGTAGTGACGTTAACTTATTTATCGAAGAAGGAGAAACACAGGTATTGACAGATCTTATTGCTACAGGAACTTGTGCCGATCTGGTTACAATTAAGTCAACGATCGATGGCTCTACAACTACCCTTTCAAAAACAGCAGGGTCAATAACAATTAATTATGTGAGCCTTCAGGATATGATCGCGACGGGTGGTGCCACGTTTAACGCTGTTGATGCTGTCGATCAAGGAAACAACAGTGGCTGGACATTCACCCTATTGCCTTCTACTGATTATTATTGGATCTCCAATTCCGGTGATTGGAGTGACCCTTTGCATTGGTCACTGAGCAGTGGAGGAGCGCCAAACGTAAGTGGTTGTATCCCGACGCAGATGGATAACGTTTTCTTCGACGGGAATTCCTTCTCCGTTGGCTCGAGAACCGTTACCCTTGATCAGGCGGCATTTTGTCACGATATGGACTGGACAGGAGTTACAAACAACCCTAGGTTATCAGGTACTCAACAGCTCAATATTTATGGTTCGCTGACCCTCTCTGCTGGACTATCGACAACTGCCTTTTACACAGGCAATACATATTTCAGATCAAATAGTGCAGGTGAAACAATCACCTCCGCAGGTAAAATATTCCGAAGCAGACTGCATTTTGCTGGAACCGGTGAGTGGACCTTACAAGATAATTTAACATTACAGACTTCGACTTTTAAAAGTCTCTACCTGGATGAAGGAAGTTTAGTAACTAACAATTTTAATGTCACCGGATATTACTTCTATTCATCCACCTCAAAAACCAGGCAACTTACCCTGGGTAGTTCAACGTTGAACTTTACAGGATGGCAGTTTTTTAATGGAACAAACCTTACAGTTATTCCTGGAACCTCAACTATAAATATAACCGCTGGGTGGTATTATGGGGGCAGCCAACCCTATAACGATCTGAACATAACCACAACCACTGCTGTGACAATGTTTGGAAGCAACAGTTATGATAATTTAAATATTCCAACTGCGTCAACCATACGCTTTGAAGGAGGAATGACTCAGACGTTTAATACCATTACTATTCCTTCCGGTACAGGATGTGCAGATTATTTCGACATCGGAACCTACAATGCGGGAGTTCCCGCTGCCTGGTCTATGCCTGCAGGTGTTTTTAATGGCGATTGGTTAAGAATTACTGACTTAACTACCGGAGGCGGTGGTACATTCAATGCAACCAACAGCCTTGGTATTGGTACCGTAACCGGGTGGAATATTACCTCCCCTGCGAGTGTTAATTTGTATTGGGTCGGAGATGGCGGCGACTGGAGTGATGCAGGACACTGGTCACTAACTTCCGGAGGTGCACCTTTTGGTTGTATTCCTACTATTAATGACAGCGTGTTTTTTGATGCAAATTCTTTTACGATAGCAGGCCAAATTGTCAACGTTGATATCATTGCATATTGCAAGAATATGGATTGGACCGGCGTGACCAATACTCCGAACTTTAGTGGATGGGCACAATTGTATATTGCTGGTTCCCTGACATTAGTTACCGGCATGACTACAACTATTGGCAGCACCTTTACTTTTGTCTCATCAGACCCGGTAAACACAGTATTTACTGCAGGACAAACATTAATGGGTTTGATGTTCAGCGGGTCCGGAACATATTCGTTACTGGATGCTGTTAATCTTTCATGGAACGGAATAACTTTTAATAACGGCGTTCTGAACACCAATAATCAGAGTATAACGATGTCTAATGGGGATTTTAGATCCAATTCCTCCAGTACACGTACCCTAAATTTGGGATCATCAACAATTACACTTCAGAATTGGCAGATGCTCGATGCAACCAATATGACGTTAAATCCGGCTACTTCTGAGATTATTATGAATGGAAACGGTTGGACATTTCGTGGTGGAAATCTTACGTATAATAATCTTACTATTAATCCTTATACCTGGGGGGCCATTTATTTCTATGAATCAAACACCTTTAACACTTTCACTATTCTAGCAGGGGCAGAGGTTTACTTTGATACGAGCACAACTCAAACAACAACTGATTTTATAGCGACGGGAGCATCTGGTAACATGATCACCTTGAAAACCATCAATGATGGTTTTACTGCCGCTATCGCCCAGGCATCTGTGTTCTGCGGTGATTATCTCAATATTCAGGACATGAACGCCAGTGGCGCTACATTTTATGCGGGCCAATACAGTGTTGATATGGGTAACAACACCGGATGGACCTTTACGGGGGTAGAAGCGAATTATCAATATCCCGCAGCTATGTGCGAAGATGTAGTTGGCGGAGGTACTGTTGCAGGAATAGACCTGACTACCCTGGAAATTGCCATTGATGGCAGCAATGGTTATACACATACCTGGTATTCAGATGCGGCTCTAACCGTTCTTGTTCCTACACCAACAAATGTCACGGTTTCAAATGGCCAGATCTTCTATGATAACGTGGCTAATGGAACATGCACCAACGTAGCTGAGGTTGCTTATAGTGTTAATTCTCGTCCCATCCTTTCATTTCCGTCCTCAACTAATTTAGTTTGTAATGGTATATGTGACGGTGACGCTACAATTTTGGCGGTAGGGGCTATGGCGCCTTATACATATTTATGGAATGATCCAGGCGCACAAACCACCACAATGGCAACTGGTCTTTGTGCAACACAGTTTATCACAACTGTTACAGATGCAAATGGATGTGTTAATTCTGATACTATTACCCTTACACAGCCAATAGCTTTGGCCTTGACCATGAGTAAAATCGACGCCACTTGTGGAAACCCAGACGGTACAGCCATCGTCGCGGCTTCTGGAGGAGTAGGGCCTTACACTTACGTCTGGGATGATCCTGGAACACAAACCAATACGACTGCTACAGGAGTCGTAGCTGGAACTTACGAAGTTATTGTTACCGACAACAATGGATGTAACGACACCAATTCTGTGATTGTAAACGATATTGGAGCTCCAACCATATCGATTACCGGAACCATTAATATATTGTGTAATGGTGATGCAACTGGAAGCCTGACCGTATCAGCGGCAGGTGGAGTACCTCCCTATACTTATCTATGGGATGATGGTGGGTCACAAACAAATGGCACCGCTACTGGTTTGATTGCCGCTTGCTATAACGTAACCGTTACCGATAACAATAGCTGTAGCTCTAATGTGAGTGGATGCGTTACAGAACCCCCAGCACTTACATTAACCATGGACAGCGTCGACCTGCTTATTAACAGTGTATGCACCGGACAGGCAATCGCAATATTCGGAGGTGGAGTTGCACCTTATACGATTATCTGGGATGATCCCGGTACGCAAACCAATGCCACGGCAACTGGACTCTGTGCCGGCACCTATTGCGTAACGGTCACTGATGGTAATGCATGTACAATCAACGATTGTGTTGATGTTGACGAGCCGCCTCTATTGGTTGCCACGATAACCGCTAGTACCAATCTATTTTGTAAAGGAGTATGTATTGGTGATGCGACATGTTCTCCCGTTGGAGGAGTTCCTCCATATACATACGGTTGGGACGACCCTGGAACGCAGACTAATGCAATAGCTACGGGACTCTGTGCGGGAACTTACAACGTATTGGTTACTGACAACAACGGTGCAACAGACACGGATGTAATTATTATTACTGAACCCGCCACTGCTCTGTCATCGAGTATAGGAAGTTCTAATAACGTTAACTGCAACGGGGCTTGTGACGGGGATGCAATGGCTTCTCCATCTGGAGGAACGGCGCCCTACAACTATCTCTGGGACGATCCAGGTACTCAAACGAACGCCCTTGCTACGGGTTTGTGCAACGCTACTTTTAAAGTCATAGTAACGGATAATAATGGTTGTATGGATTCTTCAAACGTTGTAATTACTCAACCTACGGCATTGGTAATTGGCATAGCCTCTTCAACAAATAACCTGTGTAACGGAGATTGCAATGGAGATGCCACCCTTTCAATTGCCGGAGGTACGGGACCCTACTCTATTCTGTGGGATGATCCGGGAACACAAACAAATGTAACCGCAACCGGATTGTGCGCCGGATCCTTTGATGGTATTGTGACCGATGCCAATACCTGCGCAGACACGGGAACTGTTGTAATTACACAGCCGTCTGCTTTAACTTCTTCAATTACCGCCTCCAACAATGCGAGTTGTAACGGCGTATGCGACGGGGATGCAACGGTAACACCAGCCGGGGGTATTACACCTTATAATTACACGTGGTCAACCTTCCCTCCACAGACAGATTCCATGGCAACATTACTCTGTGCCGGTTCTTATGACGTGGAAGTTCAGGATGACAACGGTTGTATTGATTCATCAAGTGTGGTAATTACAGAGCCAACTGCAATTGTCATAACTACTGCAAGCGTGGATGCCACCTGCGGGGTGTCTAACGGAGAGGCAAGTGTCTCCGCAGCAGGAGGTGTTGGCCCCTATACATATGTGTGGGATGATCCTGGAACTCAAACATCGGATACTGCAACAGGCCTGGCAGCAGGGCCGTATTCTGTAACGGTTACTGACAATACAGGATGCTTTGATATTGCTGGAGAATCAGTAAATGATGCCGGTGCCGGAACGGTTTCTATCAGTGCGAGCACCAATGTGACTTGTAATGGAGGAAGCGATGGAGATGCGACAGTATCTATTGCAGGTGGTACTGCTCCATTCATATATGTATGGGACGACCCAGGAACACAAACCAACACAACGGCAACTGGATTGATGGCTGCTACTTATACTGCGACGGTTACCGATAGTAACGGATGCATTGCAAGTGATTTTGTGACTATTTCCGAACCAACTGCATTTGTATTTTCAATGAATGACACAGATCCTAGTTGTGTAGGTTCATGCGATGGAGATGCGGATGTTGCGACGATCGGGTCTACTCCTCCATATACTTATTTATGGAATGATTCTGGAACACAAACTAATTCCATGGCGACCGGATTATGTATGGGAACTTATCAGGTGATCGTTACAGATATAAATGGTTGTATGGATTCTACGAATACCACTATCTCTGACCCAACGCCTCTAGTTGCAAGCATTACTGGATCTACAAACTTGATGTGTAATGCTGTTTGCGATGGTGATGCAAGTATTTCCGGGGCTGGAGGCTCTGGTGGACATTCATATTCTTGGGATGATCCGGGAACACAGACGACAGCCACTGCAACGGGCCTCTGTGCCGGTACAGTTGTAGGTACGGTGACAGACAACAATGGCTGTACAGATACTGCATCGGTTACCATAACCGAACCAACTGCAATCATTTTGGTAATGGCAAGTACTGATGCAACTTGCGGTAATCCCGATGGTATTGCTTCCGCTGCGCCATCTGGGGGCACCGGAGCTTACACATATGCCTGGGATGATCCGGGAACACAGACCACAGACACCGCTGTGGGTTTAGCTGCGGGTGTTTTTAATGTAACAGTAACAGATAACAACAGTTGTACTGCAACGGGTTCTATTGCTGTTAATGATGTGGGTGCAGCTACTGCGACGATTTCATCGACGACAGATGTCAGCTGCTTCGGCGGTAATGACGGTTCGGCTACGGTCACAGCAAGTGGAGGTACAACCCCATATACTTATACGTGGGACGATCCTGGAACTCAGACCAACACAACGGCCACCGGACTAACGGCAAACACTTACAACGTCACGGTTGAAGATGCTGTTGGTTGTATTTCGTCGGCAACAGATACCATCAATCAACCTACGGCTATTTCCTTTGTAATGGTAGCCTCAGATGCCTTGTGTAATGGGGCATGCAATGGCATAGCAAATGCAACCGTAACCGGTGGAGCAGGAGTATACACCTATCAGTGGGATGACCCTGGTAATCAAACCAATTCTGTTGCAACTGGTCTTTGCGCTGGTACTTATATAGCAGTTGTGATTGATTTCAATGGTTGCTCGGATTCAGCATCGGTTGTGATTAATGAACCCGTTATATTGTCAGCTGCGCTTGTAATATCAGATGTCACAACATGTGTTGTTTGCGACGGTTCAGTTTCTGCTACACCTGCAGGAGGAACATCACCTTATGGTTATGTGTGGAACACTGGTGGTACCACATCCAGCTTAAGTGGTATTTGTGCCGGCATTTATTCCGTGACGACTACGGATGCTAATTTATGCACAACTGTGAATACGGATACGGTAAATGCCCCTGGTGGGTTGTTAGCGAGCATCTCGTCCTTTACGGATGCGACTTGTAATGGCGTTTGTGATGGCGATGCAACAGTTGCTTCCACAGGAGGAACAAGCCCGTTTACCTACTTATGGGATGACCCGGGAACGCAGACTAATGCAACCGCCGCCGGATTATGTGCGGGATTATTTGTTGCAACGGTAGAAGACGCAATTGGTTGTACATCGGTAAGTTCAATTACAATTAGTGAGCCCGTCCTGCTTACTTCTTCCATTAGCTCCACTAACGACGCATCCTGTAACGCGGTTTGCGATGGTGACGCAACAGTGGTAGGAAGTGGAGGAACATTGCCTTATTTATACTCGTGGGATGATCCGGGAACACAAACGAACGCTATGGCTACGGGATTGTGCGCCAATACTTTCATTGGCACAATAACGGATAACAACGGGTGCACTACCACTGCGAGTGTAACTATTAGTGAGCCTGCCGGCATGTCCCTGACCTCTACAGCAGACTCAGTATTGCTTGGTACCTGCACTGGAACAGCTTCTGTTACGGTAACGGGAGGAATTGCTCCGCTCACCTACTTGTGGGATGATCCGGGAACGCAAACAAATGCAACAGCGATCGGGCTGTGTGATGGAGTATACAACGTAGTTGTAACTGATTCCAGTGGTTGTAGTGCAAATTCCAGCGCAACCGTTAACACTATTCCTGATGCAATCGCTTCTCATTCTGAGAACCTCATGTTTGCTGTGTTTCCAACTCCAGGCAATGGATTGATTCATATTGATTTGGTTCAGGCTGCGCCTTCTGAATTTAGCTTAGAGGTATACAATCTGATAGGAAAGCGAATGTTGGCGCACAGTTATGATTCTGTTCTTAAGCTGAATACCAAGCTTGACCTTCAGGATCTGCCGAACGGTATCTATATAATTAGATATACTTCGGAATCAGAGGTGGTGAACAAGCGCATTGTGATCAGCAAATAAGCAGCGCTGAGTACATTTAATAGGGGGCTGTCCGGGAAACCGGATGGCCCTTATAATTTGGAGAGTGTGGCCTCAATATTTTCAGGTTGCCAACCCGTTAAGGAAACGGGAGCAGATCACCTCTTTGGGAATAGTCACTAAAGTAATGTATCTTAGAGCTTCCACAATCATAAGCTATCAAAATGGTGATAGCCAATTACGATAAGCATTAAATCAGAATTGATATGAAAAAAGTTGTTGTTTTAATAGTCATCATGGCGCTTTGCTCCTTCGCATTTGCGCAAACTCAATTTTCAAACATTCTTTCAAAGGAGTGTTTTCCAAAAAAAATAGCTGCTGCTATTTCAAACCCACAATTCAAAATCACAAAACCTGAAATGAACGGCCCTGCCTATCAGGCTCAAATGGCAGCAGGTGATACTATTTGGTCTGAAGATTTTGGCGGGGGAAGCCTGCCTGCTGGATGGACCGTTGTAGATTTTACCGGAAACAACTATAATTGGATCTGGACAACAGCGGCACCAACTGGTGATTTCACCATCGCGCCAGCAATAGGGTCTACTACAGGTACCAATGGCTTTATGTCATTGCAAAGTGATCAGTATAACTCTCCACTGCCGCCCAGTCCGGTGCCTATGGACGCCTATTTCCAAACCACAGCCATTGATGTATCTTCTTATCCATTTATAGAAATACAGTTTCAGCAATCTTTCATGTATTGTTGCAATCAATCTGATCAGCTCAGCTTATTTGTGAGCAACGATAACGTTAACTGGACTGAATTTGACACGAAAGATGGGGTAGAGGCCAATGTTGCATCTCTCGATCCCATAATTACAACGGTGGACATCAGCTGTGTTGCTGGAGGCCAATCAACTGTCTATTTAAGATTTCACCAAATTGGTGCAAGTCATTATTATTGGATGGTTGATGATATTGTATTGCTTGAAGCATCAGGATTACACGATTTGGCCATAAGTGATGATACTTACCTCAATCCTATGCTAACTCCTGAGTATACCATGATACCAATAAGGCAGACTGATACCACTATGTTCAGTGTTACTATCACGAACAATATGCCATTTACTGAAACCAATGTTCAGTTCACGACAGTTGTAAATGACGGAACCAATGATGTGTTCAACCAAAGCACGGCACCTGCAACAATTGCGGCTTGTATGGATTCAACCTTCTCGCAAATCTCAACAGGTTATGTGGTAAGTAGTGTTGGGAACTATACTATAGAGATGAGTGTTAGTGCCGACTCTGCAGATGGAAATATAAGCGATAATACAATCTCACGAGCTTACGAAGTAACTGATTCGGTTTATGCCAGAGATGATGGTACGCCAACATTTGAATTGTATTTGGGGCTGTATGGCGGTGTAACCCCACCTTATGAATTTGGAAACTTGTTTGAAACTACCAATGCTGATAGTGCAACTTCAATATCAGTGCTCTTAGGGCAGGGTTCGCTCGTTGGAGCCGCAATGCAGGGCAAAATTTATAACGACTTCCTTCCAAACCCTACAGAACTAGCATCAACTATATTTTACACAATTCAATCCGGAGATCCTGGAACCTGGATTACTTTGGCTCTAACAACACCGCTCGCTCTTACTGCATTGAGTATTTATATTGTGACCATTGCGGACTTTTCAGGTACAGATTCCGCGGTTACATTTGCTGCCGATCCAGGCGCCACTCCCGGGACATCTTATTTACGTGATAATGCACAGTTTTATTACATTGGCTCGGTTCCGTTTGTGAGATTGAATACAACTCCTGCGGTTGTTTGTAACCTCAGCATTAGTATGAGCGGTATTGATGCTGGCTGCGGGTTATCAAATGGATCAGCTGTTGCAAATGCAGCCAATGGTGTACCTCCTTATACCTATGTGTGGGATGATCCCAATACTCAGACCACCGATACAGCTTCCGGACTACAAGCTGGTATTTATTCAGTTACGGTAACCGCTAATAACGGCTGTACAAGTACATCCAGCGTCACGGTTAGTGCACCAGGTGGAATGACATTAACAACTAGCGCTGACACCACTGGTTCGTGCGATGGAACTGCAACGGTTATTGTTACAGGTGGCACTGCACCTTTTACTTACTTATGGAATGACCCGGATACTCAGGCTACTGCAACTGCAACAGGATTGTGCGATGGAACGTACAATGTAATGGTTACGGATGCGAACGGTTGTATTTCCAACGCAAGCGCATTGGTACTCTTGTTCGGTAGCGTTGGAAACCTCACTGGTTCTGTTCAACTTGAGATATACCCAAATCCAACCAACGGATTGATTCATATTAATTTGGTTCAAGCTGCGCTTTCTGAATTTAGCTTAGAGGTATACAATCTGATAGGAAAGCGAATGTTAGCGTACAGTTATGATTCTGTTCTTAAGCTGAATACCAAGCTTGACCTTCAGGATTTGCCGAATGGTATCTATATAATTAGATATACTTCAGAATCAGAGGTGGCGAACAAGCGCATTGTGATCAGCAAATAAGCAACGCTGAGTACATTTAATTGGGGGCTGTCCGGGAAACCGGATGGCCCTTATAATTTGGAGAGCGTAGCAGATATATTTTCTGGCATGCCGCTTTGGTCATCAACATTGTACTGCAACTCTATTGTAGTTAGCTGATTGGTAATATATCCACTTCCGTTTACGGAGACAGAGCCGATCACCTGCTGTGAGATAGTCACTGTTGTGTTACTGGTTGATGCTTCAGCTTGATATCCCTGCCCCAATAAATTGAAGTTGTCAATTAGAATATTGTTGGCGTTACTCCCGTGCGCAAATATTTCCACTTGAAAAGTTCTGACCAGTTGTTGATTCTGATCGTATTCATCACATTGCCACAGACCCAAAAAATCATCTCTAACGGCACTGCCGTCGTCTTCCTTGTCTTTATTACAAGCCACCGCCACAAGCATGAGCATTATTAAAAGGAACGCAGATTTTTTCTTACCCATGATTCAAATGTTATCTGAGCCTCTCTTCGAGGTCAATATTAAAATTTCTAGCTTTATCCTTTGCCACATCGTACCCAGCATCAGCATGACGAAGAATGCCTATGGCCGGATCGTTATTGAGTACCCTTTTCAATCTTTTAGCAGCTTCTTCGGTTCCATCAGCTACAATAACCATGCCCGCATGGATTGAATAACCCATTCCAACACCGCCACCGTGATGCACCGAAACCCAGCTTGCGCCACCGGAAGTACTCAACAGCGCATTCAGTATGGGCCAATCCGCAATTGCGTCAGATCCATCCTTCATTCCCTCCGTTTCCCGATATGGTGATGCGACTGATCCTGTATCCAAATGATCCCGCCCAATTACAATTGGTGCCTTTACCTTTCCTTCGGCTACTAATTTGTTAAAAGCCAAACCCGCTTTTTCTCTTTCCCCCATTCCCAGCCAGGCAATCCTGCAGGGAATTCCCTGAAAAGCAATCTTCTCCTGCGCCATTTTAATCCAGCGTACCAATCCCTCGTTTTCGGGAAACAACTCCAGAATTATCTTATCCGTTTCATAAATATCGTTGGGATCACCTGATAGAGCCGCCCATCTGAATGGGCCCTTTCCCTCACAAAAAAGTGGGCGTATGAATGCCGGAACAAATCCGGGAAAATCGAATGCATTCTTCAGTCCATTAGCAAGGGCCTTACCCCTGATATTATTGCCATAGTCAAAGGTAATCGCTCCCTTGCTCTGCAAAGCTATCATCTGTTCTACATGGCGAGTGATGGTATCCAACGATAATTTCACGTACTTATCAGGATCGCTTTTTCTTAAATCCAGGGCTTCATCAACTGACATATTCTGAGGGAAATACCCGATAAGTTCATCGTGAGCAGAGGTTTGATCAGTAAGTAGGTCCGGAGTTATATCCCGGTCTAGCAGCCGTTGAAGAAGATCCACGGCATTGCAAACAACACCTATCGACACAGCTTCACCTGACTCCTTAGCAGAAATAGCCATATCGATAGCTTCATCAATATCATGACTCATTTTATCTAGGTATCCGGTATCCAGTCTTTTTTGGATCCTCCACTGCTCCATTTCCGCAGCCAGACAAACGCCATCATTCATTGTAATTGCCAGCGGTTGTGCTCCTCCCATGCCGCCCAAACCTGCAGTAACGGACAGCGTACCTTTTAGTGTTCCACTGTAATGTTGACGCGCTGCCTCTCCAAATGTTTCGTAAGTACCCTGTACAATTCCCTGCGATCCAATATAGATCCACGACCCGGCGGTCATCTGTCCGAACATAATGAGGCCTTTTGCTTCCAATTCTCTGAAGTGATCCCAATTTGCCCAGTGTGGAACCAGCATGGAGTTAGAGATAATTACCCTGGGCGCATCGGGGTGTGTGGGGAGAATGCCTATTGCCTTACCTGATTGAATCAGCAACGTTTCATCGTTCTCCAAATCTCTTAGCGCTTTTACAATGAGCCTGAATGCTGCCGGATTTCTTGCTGCCTTTCCTGATCCACCATAGACAATAAGTTCCTCAGGATTTTCCGCCACATCGGGATCCAGATTATTGTGTAGCATTCTTAAGGCTGCCTCCTGAATCCAGCCTTTACAGCTGATCTCCGAACCTGTAGGGGTCTTTAAAGAGGAAATATCTAATTTCTCCATACTCTAGTCATTCCATTGTGATCATTTGTCAGATTGTCTTTTCATTCCTGATTTTGCATCAAAACCATAAGGGCAATGTCTGCAAGCGTTTTCACAGCAATATCCTCTTTTTAAGTGGTATTTTTCGGTGAATATGATATACCCGTCCTCTTTGTAAAAATCTTCTTCATCCAGCTCATCTTTTCCACTTATATTATTCATTGTCTTAACCGGAGAATTCCCTTAAAACTTCTCCAAATCTATAAACATCTTCGTAGCTGTTGTACAATGGGACAGGTGCAGCTCTAATTACATTTGGATGTCGCCAGTCTGTTACCACGCCAGCTTTTCCAAGACCATCGTGAATTGCCTTTCCGTTTTCCCCAGTTAATATTGAGAGCTGGCAACCCCTTTGATCTATATCTGAAGGCGTAATAATTTCAAGTCCCTGCCCAGCATTTAAGATTACAAACTCCAGGTATCCTGTAAGCTTATCCCTCTTTTCACAAAGCGCTTCCATACCTGCTTCTTCAAATATATCCAATGCGGCCTTGTGAGCGGCCATTGAAAATACAGGTGCATTGCTAAGTTGCCAGCCTTCTGATGTAGGAATTGGATCGAATCCCTTTTCCATTTTAAACCTGGATTCCTTGTTGTGTCCCCACCATCCTTCCATCCTCACAATTTGAGGATTTTCAAAATGCTTTTCATTGATAAAAACACCACCGACTCCGCCTGAAAATGAATTTAAATATTTGTAAGAACACCAAACTGCAAAATCAACATCCCAATCGTGTAGATTCATTTTAACATTTCCAATTCCATGAGCCAGATCAAAACCGACTGTAATATTATTGGCTCTTGCAGCAGCTGCAATTGCCTGCATATCGTAGCATTGCCCTGTATAGTAATTCACACCGCCAAACATTATCAGGGCCAACTCATCTTTTAGTTCTTCTATCTTAGAAAGTATAGCATCGGTGCTTACAGTGTATTCTCCGTCTTCGGGCATCATCTCTACTAAGGCAGTTTTGGAATCATAGCCTTTAATCTTGGCTTGTGATTCAAGCGCAAACCAGTCCGATGGAAACGGGTTAAACTCGGTGAGTATCTTGTACTTATCTGGCGTGGGATTGTAAAAAGATGTCAGCAACAAATGTAGATTTACTGTTAGTGTATTCATCGCTACGACTTCTGTCGTTTTTGCACCAACCAATGTAGCAAGAGGCGCAGAGAGCATTTCGTGATAGGAATACCAAGGGGTTTTTGCATCAAAATGCCCATCAACGCCCAATTCGGCCCAGTCTTTCAGTTCCTGATTTATTCTTGCGGAAGCCTCTTTAGGCTGCAATCCCAAGGAATTTCCACAAAAATAAGCAACCTCATTCCCGTCTTTTTTGGGAATATGAAATCTATTGCGAAAGTTCCTTAGTGGGTCCTGATCATCCAGAGATCTGGCAAAGTCCAAAGATGCCTCGTAGTTCATCATTATATATATTAAATTCGCCCCTTCAAAGAATCAGGCATTTCGGAATTAGCAAGCAGGATTCAAAGGTAAAAATTAAATCAATCGGGAATCAATTTAGAAAGTATGAATCGCGAAAAGTCAAAAGCACTGTTTGATGAAGCATTGACTTATTTTCCAGGCGGGGTTAATTCACCTGTGCGTGCTTTCCAATCTGTTGGAGGAACTCCTCCTTTCATTGAATCCGGCAAAGGAGCGACTATTACTGATGCAGACGGTAATACATATATAGATTATTGTTGTTCCTGGGGCCCCCTCATCCTTGGGCATTCAAACCCTCAGGTGAAAGAGTCAATCTCAAATGCTATAGAAAAGGGTTTGTCGTTTGGCGCACCGACGGAATACGAAAACGAACTCGCAAAACTCATACTTTCCAATATCTCTTTCATAGAGAAGATTCGCTTTGTGAGCTCGGGCACTGAGGCTGTCATGTCGGCAATCAGATTGGCAAGAGGAGTTACAAATAGAAACAAGATCATAAAGTTTGAAGGTTGCTACCACGGTCACGCTGACTCTCTACTTGTAAAGGCAGGGTCGGGTTTGGCCACCTTCGGAATATCTTCATCGGCAGGAATTCCCGAATCAGTTGCTAACGAAACGGTTGTTCTTCCATTAAACGATGAAAATGCTGTAAAAGAGGCGTTTCAAAACTACCCCGATGACATTGCATGTATTATTATAGAGCCCATACCTGCTAACAATGGATTGCTAATTCAAAAGGATTCTTATTTGAATTTCTTGAGAGATGTTACCACAAAGCATAGCTCGTTATTAATTTTTGATGAAGTAATCTCAGGATTTAGAGTGGGGTTTGAAGGCGCCGCAGGACATTACAACATTGTGCCGGACATCATAACCTATGGTAAAATTATTGGTGGCGGACTTCCAGTTGGTGCTTATGCCTCTAGTAATGAAATAATGAAGAAAATTGCGCCTGAAGGAGACGTTTATCAGGCCGGAACTCTTTCTGGAAACCCCATAGCAATGGCCGCAGGAATTGCTCAACTAACAGCGTGTTTGCAATCGGGATTTTACGAGAGCCTTGAGAAAAAAACAACAGCGCTCAAAACCTCAGTGATGGACCATGTTGAAAACAAGGGGTACCCATTCAGGTTCTTCACATTTGGATCGATCTTTTGGATGTCATTTAGTGACACAGAGGTGATTAGAAGTGCGGGAGATATCGATGCAACAGGCATGGAGAAGTTCAATTTGTTTTACAATTACCTGCTTGAAAATGGCATTTACCTCGGACCGTCAGGTTATGAAGTAGGATTTGTTTCAGCGGCTCATTCCAAAAAGGAAATCGAACGTACAGCACAGGTAATGATCTCGGCATTAGACGAGGTTCTATCATGAAGTTAGAGCGAATCAAGCACGGCTTCAATTTTGTTGCACCCTATTATGATCTTTTCAGCTACCTGCTCTTTCAGGGAAGGTTATTGCATGCCCAAACCCACTATTTTGATCGCATCGGAAAAGTGGACTCAATCCTAATCTTTGGTGGAGGCACGGGTAAAATCTTACCTCCTCTTTTCAAGACCATTGAGTTCAATTCACTGACCTATATAGACATTTCAGGTAATATGCTGAAGAAGGCAAGGAGAAATTGTGAAGCTTACGAGTCAGATCATGTCACTAAAATCGAGTTCATAGAAGGCAGTACGGAGGTCTTGAACAAAAACCAGCAATTTAATCTGATTATTACGCCCTTTGTATTGGATTGTTTTTCAGATGAGAATCTCCTAAAAGTGATTACAAAACTGGACGAACACCTGGAGCCTGGTGGTACCTGGTTGTTTACCGATTTCAACGAAGATCAGGATTTTGGAATCATCTCGGATATGCGGAGTGCGTTTATTAAGTCTCTCTATTTCGTGTTCAATTTATTTTGTCCACTTGGAATTACAAAACTCCCCAGATTCGGAGGAGCATTTAGCCAACTCAACTATAGCACAGTAGCTCAAACCCAGATGTTACATGGACTTGTAGTTGGCCGGGTATACCAAAAACTTGCTTCACCGGACCGTGAGTACCAGTAGAAATTGAATGACCATCGTACCCTCCACGAGGAATGAAAAGTAATGTTCACTTCGCTCCGGCTTAGACTTTACAACAATTAATCCAGTTACAAGCGCTGAAAACAGCATGGCAATAAATGTTGCTCCTGACATGAGTTCTGTACCAGCATAATGGTAAGCAAGAATCGCTACGAAAAGGACAAGAAACGCCAGCGACAAGGCCAAAGACCTCTTCACACCAAGCAAAGTCGGAATTGTTTTTAAGCCCATCTTTTCGTCCATATGCAAATCTCTTATATCAAAAGGAATCGTAATGCACAAAATAAAAAAGAACCGCTCCGCGCAAAGCAATGCCAGCTCCTTATCCATTATGAAGAGCCTCTCCCCGGCATCAACAATGGGTAGGTACACAGTTACACAAGTTACGGTTATCGCGATCAGAAATATTTTGATGTACGCAATATCCCGAAGCCTCTTTTTATGGCCTGAAATATTGACAAACGGAATTGTATACAACGCAGAGATCAGTACTAATGGAATCAGCCAAAACCAAATTACCCAGCTCATTATTATGACTAAACCTATGGTAAAAGCCAGCGCTGTTAGCATTATTCCCAGAAACAGTATTCGGTTGCTTTCAAGCCATAGATAGCGTTTAGACATAGCCCGATGCTTCAATTTTTCAAAAGGATATATTCGATGAAAGCAATACAAGAAAAGCGTCGAGAAATATATTAACAGCAGCAGTGAATAATCTACCTGTGCTGGTGAATTCAGTAAGTACGTAGAGTGTGCAATTAGCGTAACAGGAAAAGCTACGTAAAGGTTGGTGTATATAAGAAAATTGAGAAACCTGATAATTACTCTAGGAGCCAAACAAGCTTATTTATTCGCATTTGCAACGATTGTCGCTGTTAATATTCCAACCACAAATCCTCCTATGGTACCTGAAATTACACGCTGAATCTTGATATTTTTAGCCTTTCTCGTATGCCCCATGATGTAGGCGTCCTCTCTTAGCAGATCCGGATTGGAGACCGCTTTGCGTTTTATTTTAGGGTTGACCATGGCAATTCCAAAGGTAAAAGGTATTACTGGAATCAATCCTATCCAGGGACCCCACTGATAGGTTGCTGCGGCTGTTATTACTAATCCGCCTACTAGCGCCCAAGGAGCTTTATAACTTTTCATTGCGTCTTGTTCTCCAATTATATAAAACTGCATCTCCCTAATGCTAAGTGCGTCTTCATCAGTGGTATCCTGAAAGTAGATGATATCCGTGGTACCATCCGCCTGTGTAATAGAAAACACTCTGCTCTGATCGTAAAAAATAAATTTCTTCTTATCCTTCTTGGTTCGGGTTATTCTGATATCGACGGAATCCAATTCCACCTTTTCGCCTTCAATCTCTTTCCCACTTAGCAATAACACTTTCTCCTGGGCATAGGATCGGGATTGCCAGCCAGATGCAATAAGAAGAAAGGCCAATAATTTTATTGTACTACTCATGAATAGAACTTTGCAATGTGTTCGTAAAACTAATTATTTAAACGGTTTTATGCGATGCCAATTATCTCTCGATATACCAATTTATCTGATACTGTTTTTGAATTGATTTGTCTTAAATATCACTAACTTTGCAACCCAATTTTCAAGATAAAATGACTCATAATTCGTTTTCAAGCAGGCATATAGGTCCAGACAATGCAGAAGTCGATGAAATGCTCGCTGCAATAGGTGTTTCTTCATTGAACGAATTAATTGACATAACTGTTCCAAAATCCATACGATTAAAGGATGGCCTGCAACTGCCTACGGCGCTTACCGAACACGAGTACGCAAGTCATATATGGAATTTGGGAAATCGGAACAAGATTTTTAAAACATATATTGGACAGGGCTATTATAGTTGTGTTCTGCCTCCGGTAATTCAGAGAAATGTATTAGAAAATCCCGGCTGGTATACTGCTTATACACCCTATCAATCAGAAATCGCTCAAGGGAGATTAGAGGCCCTCATTAACTTTCAAACCATGGTTTCAGACCTCACCGGTTTTGAAGTTTCCAACGCTTCGCTTTTAGATGAAGCTACTGCTGCGGCAGAGGCCATGATCATGCTATACAACGTAAGCGGCAGAAAGCCTGCTAAAAACAACGCCAATAAGTTCTTTGTTTCAGATGAATGTTTTTTACAAACCATAGATGTGCTCAAAACACGGGCGGAGCCTTTGGGAATTGAACTCCATATTGGATCTTGGCAAGAAGTTGAATTTGATGAGCACTATTTCGGCGCTATCATTCAATATCCTGATAAAAAGGGAGCAGTATCAGATTACTCGGAATTTGTCGTTAAAGCCAAGAATCACGATATGTTCGTTGCAGTTGCGGCGGATTTATTAAGCCTTTCACTATTACTGCCACCAGGCGAATGGGGAGCCGATGTTGCAGTAGGTTCCACCCAAAGATTTGGCGTACCCATGGGATATGGCGGGCCTCATGCAGCGTACTTCGCCACAAAACAAGATTTTAAACGTTTCATCCCCGGGAGAATAATAGGCGTTTCAATTGATGCACAGGGAAACCAGGCATATCGAATGGCGCTACAGACCAGGGAACAACACATAAGAAGAGATAAGGCCACATCAAATATTTGTACGTCACAAGTACTACTGGCTATCATGGCCGGAATGTATGCCGTTTATCATGGATCCGAAGGCATTCAGGCAATTGCGCAAACTATACATGACCACGCTTCCAGGCTGAATACGGTATTGACCGAAATTGGGCTCACTCAAATAAACGAGCACTTTTTTGATACGCTGACAATTGAATGCAAGAATGAAGAGGAAGCTGAAAATATATATGGCCGTGCTCTTAAAAACAAAGTCAACCTCAATTATATTGGTGGAAATTTGGTTTCGATAAGTCTGGATGAATCTACCACCCCTGCGGACATCGAAGCCCTTTGCAACATTTTCACCGGCCAAAAGTCAGATGTAATAAGCCCGGAAAACAGTCAAAATTATCCCGATTCCCTAAAGAGAACTTCCAAATATTTAAGTCATCCCGTTTTTAATACACATCATTCAGAAACTGAGATGATGCGCTACATTAAGATGCTCGAAAAGAAAGATCTGTCTCTCAATCAATCTATGATTCCTCTGGGCTCGTGCACCATGAAGCTCAACGCCGCAGTACAACTATTTCCTCTCAGTTGGCCAGAATTCGGGAATTTACATCCATTCGTCCCCGTTGACCAGGCACAGGGATACCACGAGGTTTTCGAAGAGCTCAGTGAGATGTTGTGCTCTATTACGGGGCTTGATTCCGTTTCATTTCAGCCAAACTCAGGGGCACAGGGAGAGTATGCGGGTTTGTTGGTAATCCGTGCTTATCAAAAGAGTATCGGACAGGAGGCCAGGAACGTGGTACTAATTCCTACATCGGCTCACGGAACCAATCCTGCAAGTGCAGTTATGGCGGGAATGAAAGTTGTACTGATAAAGTGCGATGATAAGGGAAATATAGATCTGGAACACCTGGAAACTCAAGCAGAAGAGCACAAAGATGATCTCACGGCATTAATGGTAACCTATCCTTCCACACATGGAGTGTTTGAAGAAGAGATAATAAGGATAAATGAAATCATTCACAGCCATGGAGGTCAGGTATATATGGATGGGGCTAATATGAATGCTCAAATAGGCCTTACCAACCCAAAAATAATTGGAGCCGACGTATGTCACCTGAACTTGCACAAGACTTTTGCCATCCCTCACGGTGGTGGCGGACCGGGTATGGGTCCCATTGCAGTTGCCGGGCATCTAACGCCGTTCCTGCCAGGGCATACTTCAGATCCTGACAAAACGGGTAAACAAATATCTTCTATATCACAGGGTCCTTGGGGAAGTTCATTGATTTTGCTGATATCTTATGGTTACATAAAGATGTTGGGGGCTGAAGGAATATCACATGCAACCAAAATAGCCATCCTCAACGCCAATTATGTAAAGTCCCAATTGTCCAATTACTATGACGTGTTGTACCAGGGCTCTAATAACACCGTTGCACATGAAATGATCATCGACTGCCGACACTTTAAAAAATCAGCGGGAATTGAAGTGGAAGACATTGCAAAACGACTGATAGACTATGGTTTCCATGCACCAACAGTTTCTTTTCCCGTACCAGGCACGTTGATGATTGAGCCAACAGAGAGTGAATCCAAGGCTGAATTAGACCGCTTTTGCACAGCAATGGTAAGCATACGCAAAGAAATTGCTGAATTGGAGGACGGTATTGCAGATACCAATGACAATGTATTGGTCAATGCTCCCCACTCTGTAAATACTCTTACTTCTGATGAGTGGAAACACCCTTATTCCAGAGAACAAGCCGCTTATCCGATTGAATGGGTTCGATTTAATAAATTTTGGCCTGTTATAGGGCGCGTCGATAATGCTTTTGGAGACAGAAACCTCTTTTGTACCTGTCCACCTTTAGAAGACTACTCTACAGACAGTGTAAAGTCAGGTGAGGGAATTATATCCTAGAAGAGAGCTGAAAAATGTTTTTTGATCCGTAAAGGCAACCAATAATAGCCTCTATCGTCTTTATCGTAAGCCATCACCTAATTTTCTTGTTACTGCCGAATTAAATTGCGGATATATTATAAATTCAATATTATTTGTTGGGTTTTAATAAAATAATATCTTTGTAATCCTTTTAAAAAAAGAATCAGGCATTAATTTTAGAATAACATAAGATTTATTAACCATAGCCGACAATAATTAAAGCACGGCTATAAACAACACTGAAATGAAAAAAGTTACTCTTCTACTGGCGATTATGACGGTTTGTTCATTCGTATTTGGACAATCAAAATTTTCAAACGCTGTTTCAAAAGATTGTTTGCCACAACTGGCATCAACATCCACATCTGCGTCAATTCCGCAGTTTAAGATTGCGAAGTCGGTTGTAAACAACACCAACAATCAAGCTAAAATGGCTGCGGGCGATACTATTTGGTCTGAAGATTTTGCCGGTGGCCTTCCTGGCACTTGGACTTTGACAGATGTAAACGGAACAGGGGGTTGGGCTTATAGTACTCAGGGTTCTCAAGGTCAATATGTTGCCGGATGGGGCGCAAACGGAATAATTAATTCGACTACCGCCGGAGATGGATTTATGATATTGGATGCTGATGCTCAGAATCCCGGTGGAGGCCCTTATACAGATGTCGATGCATATTTTACAACTGATGCCATAGATCTTTCTCTTTATTCTGATGTAACTCTTTCGTTTCAACATTATTTCTTTTACTATTTTGATGGTGAATTGGTAGTATCAATAAGTAATGATGGTGTTAATTTTGCGGAATATGATGTGACTGGCAATTACGGTGCTCAAAACTTACCCCCAAATTCCCAAACAGAGAGCATTAACATCAGTTGCATTGCAGGTGGGCAATCTACTGTGTACATCAGATTTCATTGGAGAGGGACAAGTCATTATATGTGGCAAGTCGATGACATAGCTATTCTCGAGGCTGTACCCGCGCATGACTTAGCTATAATTGCTGATAATTTCCTCAATGCATGGTTTACTCCTGACTACACGATGATACCTATAAAGCAGACCGATACTACTCTGTTCAGCGTTCTTGTCAACAACAAAATGGCGTATCAAGAAACCAATGTTGAGTTAACCACGGTGGTAAATGACGGAACAAATGATGTGTTCAATGAAACTACTGCACCTATAACAATGGCGGCTTGTCAAGACTCCACGGTTCTTCAAAATTCTCCATATTTGGTGGGAAATATTGGCAACTATACCATTTCGATGAGTTTAAGCGCTGACTCTACGGACGAAGACATGTCAGATAACACAATGTCCCATGCGTATGAAGTGACAGATTCAGTTTTCGCCAGGGATAACGGAACACCAACTACTCAAGTGTACTTGGGCCTGTATGGCGGTGTAACCCAACCTTATGAATTTGGAAACTGGTATGAAACCACCAATGCTGATATGGCAACTTCAATATCAGTTATGATTGGAGTTGGTACTCTGGATGACAGTACTCTTGCCATGCAAGGTAAAATCTATGATGACAATCTTCCAAACCCAACAGAACTGGCATCGACCGGATTTTACACAATTAAACCTGGGGATGCTGGAACTTGGATTACTTTGGCTTTTAGTACACCATTTGCTCTCAATGCATTGAGTAACTACATTGTAATGATTGCTGATTTTTCAGGTACTGATTCTGCAGTTACTTTTGCTGCTCATGGCGGTGCCGTACCCGGGACATCTTATTTACGGGATAACTCCCAGTTTTATTACATTGGCTCGGTTCCTTTTGTGAGATTGAATACAACACCTCCATCAGTGGTCTGTAATTTAAACTCCGCGGCTCCTACTGTTACAAGTGTAGGGTGCAACGGTGGTTCAGATGGAGCGGTTACTGGAATTGCAGCGACAGGTGGAACGGCTCCTTTTACTTACCAGTGGTCAGGTGGAGGCTCTAACCCCGATTCCTCAGGAATGGCGGCCGGAGTTTACACAATGACAATCACGGATGCCAACAGTTGTATGTACAGTTTGGATGTGGAAGTTACAGAACCCGACGCACTGGTAATAAGCGAAATAACGGGAGATATTACATGCAACGGCATGACCAATGGAACGGTAGATGCTTCGGCGGTAGGCGGAAATCTGGTAGGCGCTTCTGCTATTTCAATATTCTCTGATGATTTTCAATCTGGAACAATGGATCCCGGCTATACATTAATTAACAGTGATGGCCTTACCCCAGCCGCAGGAGTAGCTGCGTTGGGTTTTAATACAGCAGACTCTACAGCATGGTTGGTTCTAGATGATGGAACGGGCTCTAACTTTGTAGCTCAGAGTACTTCATGGTATGCAACACCAGGAACAGCTGATGACTGGTTGATCACAGGTGCTATTGCATTAACTACTAACAATGTACTCTCATGGGATGCCAAGACATTTTCAGCGTTCCAGGACGGTTATGAAGTTAGAATTTCAACAACAACTCCTACAACTACAGGATGTTTGGCAAATGCGACACTGTTTTCGATAGTCGCTGAAAACATGACGTATACATCCCGCAGTGTAGACCTGGCAGCAGCAGGTTATGCTAATCAAACCGTCTATATCGCTTTCAGAAATAATTCAACTGACCAGGAGCGTTTATTTATAGACAATATAAAGGTAGAAAAGCCAGCAGTTGTTTCGGCATATCAATACAGCTTTGATGGTGGTGCTTATTCAACTACCAGCTCCTTTACAGGAGTATCTGCGGGCACATATAACTTAATTGTGCAGGATGCAAGTGGTTGCCTGGACAGCGTTTCTGTAGTTGTTACAGAACCTGCTGCTATGACATTGGGATTGGATTCTACAACTGCTGTTTGTGGTTTGGATGGCTCAGGTACAGTTACTCCATCTGGGGGAACAGCACCTTATACCTATTTGTGGGATGATCCAAATACGCAAACTAACTCTATGGCAACAGGATTGTTAGCCGGAAACTATTCCATTACTGTTACTGATTCGATGGGTTGTATGGATACTACTATGTTGTCTATAGCAGGTACTCCAGCTGTGGTAATGACTACGGGTTTCGTGGCCCCAACCAGTTGTACCTCAGGTGACGGAATTGCATATGTAACGGTAACAAGCGGAACAACGCCTTATACTTATCAGTGGAGTCCAGTCGTAGTCTTTAACGATAGTGCAACAGGATTAAGTGCGGGAATCTACACCGTTCTTGTAGTAGACGGTTTCGGTTGTCAAAGCACTGGGACCGTTACTTTGGTGGATGGTGCAGCGCCAAATATCAGTATTAGTGATTCTACTGACGTCAAATGTAAGGGTGGCAGTGATGGAAGTGCAGTTGCTGCCGCTGGAGGTGGAGCAGGGCCTTATAATTACTATTGGTCAAATGGTGACAGTACAATGGCTGGCGGATTGACAGATACGGTTACCGGTCTTCCGGCTGGATCATTCAATGTTACCGTAACCGACGCCAATTCTTGCACAAACTTTGCAAATGTAACTATTGGTGAGCCTGCTACTGCAGTTAGTATTTCCAGCATTAGCTCCACAGATATTAGCTGTAATGGTTTGACTGACGGTACAGCAGTGGTTGTAGCTACAGGTGGAACCGGAATATTAAATTATAGCTGGACTTCAGGTGGTTCTGCAGCCAGTGTAACAAACTTAGGTGCAGGAACGGAGATGGTTACAGTTACTGATGTTAATGGTTGTACAGACACGGCAAGTGTGACAATTGCTGAACCAGCGGCTCTGACAGCGAATGTGTTAGCAACTAACATTAAATGTAATGGCGATGGGAACGGTTCTATTGACTTGACGACAACTGGCGGCACACCTCCACTGACTTATTCCTGGAACACGACTCCTGTGTCGACTACGGAAGATGTCATGAACTTACCGGCTAACACCATTCCTGGCTACACTGTAACTGTTACGGATTCAAGCGGATGCATAAAAACTGCTTCCGCAAGTATTACCGAACCATCTCTACTTTCAGTGACAACAACTTCGGTAACCAACGAATCTGCAGATCTTGCAATGGATGGGGAGATCGACATGACCGTAAGTGGAGGAACACAACCTTATACTTACTTCTGGACTCCTGGCTCTCAAACAACTGTGGACATTTTCAACTTGGATGGAGGCTCGTATATATTGTCTGTAACAGATGCGAATGCTTGTAATACAACGACATCCGCAATAACAGTTGGAGATGGACCTGTTGGAATTATGGAGGTTGCGTTTAACATGACATTCAACGTATATCCAAACCCTAATGATGGAAGCTTTGTTGTTAATATTCAAAACCTTAAAGGTGATGATTACAACATAGAGGTAAGAAACATCATTGGCCAATTGGTTTACTCGGATGTTATCTCTAACGTGACCGGAGGCCTGACGAAAGAGGTTAACATGAAAGAACAAGAAAGAGGAGTTTACTTCTTGAGCATTACCAATGAAGAGGGTAAACGAACTGAGAAGTTAATTATCTTCTAAGCTGTTCTCTTTCTGGTTTTAAAAAAACCGCCCCTCACAGAAACTTGAGGGGCGGTTTTTTTTATGGGTTCAGTGGATCGCAGCTTCTATTTTTTTAGTGCTTTCAAATATTTGGCGGCAAAAATAAAATCGTTTAACTCCTCATTATCTGCGCTTAGGATCTCCTCATTGGTTCCTTCCCACCATTTTTCACCGTTGTGGATAAAAACTACTTTATCTCCTATTTCCATCACTGAGTTCATGTCGTGAGAATTAATTATGGTGGTAATGTCAAACTCATGGGTAATCTCGTGAATGAGATTGTCTATAACGATTGCCGTTTTAGGATCCAGGCCTGAGTTGGGTTCATCACAAAATAAGTACTTCGGGTTCATAGAGATGGCTCTCGCTATGGCCACTCTTTTTTGCATTCCCCCGCTTAGCTCAGCCGGGAATAACTTATTTGCATTTTCGAGATGAACGCGATCAAGACAGAAATTAGCTCTATCTAATTTTTCCTCTTCGCTCATATTGGTAAACATCGAAAGAGGAAAGATTACGTTTTCTTCAACGGTCTGTGAATCAAAGAGAGCTCCACCCTGAAACATCATGCCTATGTCTCTCCTAATACTTTGTCTATTGACGCCATTAGAGCTGTGTGCGGTGGTGCTTTTGTCGGAAAACAACCGGTCATCATACATCACCACACCCTCATCAACCTCCAGGAGGCCAACCATACATTTCATCAATACTGTTTTCCCTGAACCACTTTGGCCAATGATAAGGTTCGCTTTCCCTTTTTCAAAGGTTATAGAAATATCCCTGAGCACGGGCTTTCCCCCAAAGGATTTGCTTATGTTACTTACCTGAATCATCCCAATATTAATTGTGTTAGCAGCAAATTGACCAGAAGTACGGCTATTGAGCTATACACTACTGCCTTCGTACTAGATTTCCCAACTTCTAAAGCTCCCCCTTTGGTATAATAACCACAATACGCCGACACGGAGATAATAATAAATGCGAAAAAAACAGTTTTGATAAGCGCATAGGTAACATTAAAAGGCTGGAAATCATACTGTATGCCATATATGTACTCGTAAGACGTAACGGCTCCGGTGCTCACCCCTATGAACCAACCTCCGAATAGTCCCAGGCCCATACTCATGATGATAAGAAACGGGAAAATAAAAATTGCAGCGATAATTTTAGGAAATATTAGATATCCCGCTGAATTGACACCCATAATTTCCAGCGCGTCTATTTGTTCAGTAACCCGCATGGTACCCAATTCGGAGGAAATGTGTGACCCTACTTTACCCGCCAATATTAAACAGATAATTGTTGGGGAAAACTCTAATATGATAGACTCTCTAGCCGTAAAGCCCACTGCATAAAGTGGCATCCATGCGGCCCCATCCACCCCAAAGGCGGTTTGAATACATATTACCGCTCCCATAAATACGGAAAGGATCGCCACAATACCGATAGAACTAATGCCTATAGAATCTATTTCCCTGATGATCTGACGGAGGTAAATCGACCATTTTTCCGGACGCTTGAAAACCAGTTTAAGCATCATATAATATCTCCCCAAATGATAGAATAGCTCCATCTCAGAACAATAAATAATTTAAAATTCGGGTTTAATCTAATATCTTTGAATGAATACCCTTTAACATCCAAGTATTAAATGAACGGTTTTAAACGAATATTTAGCATAAAAGGTTCTGGTTTGTTTGCATTGTTCTCCTCTACATTGCTAATATGCTTTTTAATATCTGGATGCGGTTTATTTCGAAAGAAGAATAAATGCGGAGAATGCCCTAAGTGGAGCGTATCAGAAAAGCATTCAAACACCCCAAAAATCTCCGGTCTTTTGCTAATGGATAAATTGTCGGATTATTAATTGCTCTCTTCGTCAACCATTTTCCCTATCGCCTTATCTATCATATAGATCCCCTTACCATCCGAACCCAATATCTCAATTTTCGAAAGAATATTTTTGAATGTCATCTCCTCCTCATGTTGTTCGGCAACATACCACTGTAGAAAATGAAAGGTCGAATAATCCTTCTCATTCAAACAACTTTCAACCAAGCTGTTGATGGATTTCGTATTTGAAATTTCCTGCATAAGGGATTTTTCAAAAACATCGCTTATGGATTTATATTTTGCAGGGAACTTTTTTATCACGGGAGTGATGGCATGGCCCCCCGCTTCATTTATATAGCGGAAGATCTTCAACATATGCCCGCGCTCCTCTTCCGATTGTATATACAAGAACTTGGCGGCGCCATTCAAGCCTTCATATTCACACCACGAGGCCATTGACAAATAAAAGTAAGATGCATTTGCCTCTTGGTTTATTTGATTATTTAATGCTGTTTCAATTTTCTTAGGTAACATAAGTTGGGTTTTATAAATATGAAGTCATTTATTCTTAAACAATAATACTAATTTTATTTCTAAATATAGTGTCCATTTTGAGTCCAATTACCTCATGCCCTATCTGAAAATGCAAGTTAACGACAGTACGATTGACAACATCTTGGCCCATACGCCAAAAGGTGCACATACTTTTCTCTGTGACCTGGCCAATCGATACAATTTTCAGCTAAATACAAGCAAAAGCAGGGTGACAAAACATGGAGATTACCGTGCACCATTCGGAGAGTTCGGTCATCGAATATCCATCAACGAGAATCTGAATGTTTATTCGTTTTTACTTACACTTATTCATGAAATATCACATTTGATCGTATGGGAGCGTCATAAAAGAAAGGTTAAACCTCATGGCACTGAATGGAAATCCGTTTTTCGCAATCAAATGGAAATAATTTATGCGCTAAAGGTGTTCCCGCCAGAACTCACGGAGGTAATTAAAGTTAATATGAGAAACCCAAAGGCCACTGCTCACACCGATAAAAACCTGGCCATTGCGCTTAGAAATTATGATTTGAAGACGAACAGCGTTTTTCTGGATGAACTCGATTACGACACCCTGTTCATAATCTCAAAAGGAAGAACATTTCTTAAGGGCAAGAAATTGAGAAAGAGATATCAGTGCAAAGAGATTAAATCAGGTAAAAGCTATTTATTCTCCCCTTTAGCCGAGGTGACACCGGCCTGATCTCAGCTGAAAGCTTCCGTTGGGAACAGGATCTGTTTTCGCTGTAAATTATCCTTGAAACCCGCTCATTTTTTCTATCTTTACTGATATGAACCGCCTGTTTTATGAGTTTATGACTGCATGGAGATTATAGAAGAAAATAATAATCTGATCGTTTCTGAAATGGCCGAGAACCTTGTTGGCTCTGAGATTATAAAGCTCGCAGCTGAGATAAACGAAAAGATTCGAGCCGGCGCTCATATTTTCAACTTGACAATTGGGGATTTTAATCCGGAGATTTTCCCGATCCCGGCAAAGTTTGAGAAAGAAATAAAAAAGGCGTATGAAGGCCGAAAAACCAACTACCCTGCGGCTAATGGAATTGCAGCACTTCGAAAAGCAGTTTCTAATCTATTGCTTAAAAATGGAGGAATAGAGTATTCTCCGGAGGAGATCTTAATAGCAGGAGGTGGCCGGCCACTTATTTATGCCATTTATCAAGTTGTCCTGGATCCTGGTGACACCGTAGTCTATCCTGTACCTTCCTGGAATAACAATCACTACAGCCACCTTACAAGAGTAAAGAAAATCCAAATTGAAACGAAGTTTGAAGACAACTTCATGCCTACAGCTGATCAAATCAAACCTTATATTCAGGATGTGAACATGATCGCGGTTTGTTCACCACTCAATCCTACAGGAACAGCGTTTTCAAAGGAAGGATTAACATCTATCTGTGATCTGATTCTCGAAGAAAATAAGAGAAGGGGGCCCAATGAAAAGCCTATTTATCTGCTGTTTGATCAAATTTACTGGCAACTCACTTTTGGTGAAACAAAACATTATAATCCGGTTATATTAAGGCCAGAAATGCGCGATTATACACTTTTTATCGATGGTATGTCGAAAGCCTATGCCGCAACAGGAGTTAGAATTGGTTGGGGCTTCGGACCTGAAAAAGTGATCCGTAAGATGAAAGCCATATTAGGACATATAGGAGCCTGGGCGCCGAGAGCAGAACAAGAAGCTGCGGCAAAATTTTTGATCGACAATGAGGCTACACAAAAATTTAGCGATGACTTTAGGGCCAGATTAAAGAAAAGACTCGATGCCTTCTATGAAGGATTTAAAACCTTAAAGTCTATGGGCCATGCGGTGGATGCGATTGCACCACAAGCAGCCATATATCTAACGGTTAAGCTGGATTTGAAGGGCCTGAAAACTGTTGATGGAAAGTTATTAGCATCAACAGAAGATGTGACAAAATACTTGTTGTCAGAAGCGAAGATAGCACTGGTGCCGTTTTATGCATTTGGAGCTGAGAGAGATTCAAACTGGTATCGCTTGTCAGTCGGAACTGCCTCTATGCAGGATATCGAGAGCTTTTTTGAGTCTTTAAGGAGCATGTTGGCTGATCTTAAGAAATGATCATCTGGCAATCCCATTAAATTATGTTGAAGAAAGACACATATTGCATTATAATGGCCGGTGGCATTGGCAGCCGATTTTGGCCTATGAGCACCACGGAAAAACCCAAACAGTTTCTCGATATATTGGGCACGGGAACTTCACTAATGCAGCAAACCTACAATCGCTTTTTAAGTATCTGCCCTGCAGAGAACATATACATCATTACCAATGACCTGTATAGACAGCAGGTTCAGGATCAACTGGATGTGAAAGAGTTTCAGGTAATTTGTGAGCCTTCCAGAAGAAACACGGCTCCTTGCATTGCATACGGCAGCTATAAAATCGCTGACATCAACCCCGATGCCAATATTATTGTGGCACCCTCAGACCACTTGATTCTGAAGGAAAAGGCTTTTCAGGAAACTATAGACAGCGCCATCAAAAAGACCGTGGAAGCAGAATGCCTGATCACGTTAGGAATAAAACCGAGCAGGCCCGACACGGGTTATGGATATATTCAGTTTGATGATGATGAAGGAAAATTGGAGGATAATGTTAGAAAAGTGAAAACATTTACCGAAAAGCCTGATCTCGAGCTGGCACAGCAATTCTTGGACAGTGGAGATTTCTACTGGAACTCTGGCATCTTTGTTTGGACCGTACAGAGCATTTTGAAGGCAATCGCCACTCATTTACCAGAAGTTGATTCTCTGTTCAAAGAAGGTGAAGGAAAATACAATACTCCTGATGAAGCGAAGTTTATTGTAAGCGTATACGAGCGCTGTAAAAACATCTCTATTGACTACGGTGTTATGGAAAAAGCTGATAATGTGTTTGTGGTGCTATCAGAGTTTGGTTGGTCGGATTTGGGTACCTGGGGCTCTTTATACGACAACCTGGAGAAGACAAAAGACAATAATGCTGTGGTTGGAGACAAGGTTTATATGTTCGATTCAAAAAACTGTATGGTTAATGTACCGCAAGACAAGCTAATTGTGTTACAAGGCCTTGAGGATTATATCGTTGTCGAAGCCAACAACACCTTACTCGTTTGCAAGAAAGAGGATGAGCAGAAGATTAAGCAGATGGTAAGCGACATTTATTCCAAAAAATAGTGGCTCTATTACAGAATAATGTGGATGAATTGTGGCTTTTAACAAGACGCTGATTTGCGCTGATCCTGTATGATTAATTATGTTTTTCACAGCGTAAAATCATAAAAAATCAGCGTTTGTCTGCGTCAAAATCACTTCTTCAGGACCGTGTCTTCGTTATTCTTCTGTGGAACAGCGAAGTACCGTAACAGAACCAAAATAGTTAGCCTGTTTATTTTCCTGTCATTTTGGAGGGGTCAACCCACTTGTCAAAATCTTCAGCAGACACATAGCCCAGATTTATCGCTTCCTCCTTTAAAGTGGTTCCATTTTTATGGGCCGTTTTTGCTATTTCCGCGGCCTTTTCATATCCTATATGGGTGTTCAAGGCTGTAACCAACATCAAGGAGTTATTAAGGTTCTGCTGAATTGCTTCGTGATTGGGTTCTATGCCCACTGCGCAATTGTCATTGAATGATACGCATACATCCCCAATTAATCTGGCAGCCATTAACAGGTTGAAAATCATAACAGGCTTAAACACATTCAGTTCAAAATGGCCGTTCATCCCTCCAATGGTGATTGAAGCATCGTTACCAACAACCTGTGCACAGACCATGGTCATGGCCTCACATTGTGTTGGATTTACTTTTCCCGGCATAATAGATGATCCAGGTTCGTTGGCGGGCAGGCTTATTTCTCCCACGCCACATCTTGGACCAGAGGCCAATAAGCGAATGTCGTTGGCAATTTTCATCAGGCTTACAGCAAGTTGCTTCAATGCTCCGGAACACTCCACAATGGCATCATGGGCGGCCAGCGCTTCAAACTTATTGGGCGCTGAAACAAATGGAAGCCCCGTTAACTTGGCAATAGTGCTTGCTACCTTTTCTGAGTATCCGGCAGGTGTGTTAATTCCCGTTCCTACGGCAGTTCCACCCAATGCCAATTCCGACAAATGTTCCAAGGTATTCTTTAGCGCTTTTATACCATGTTCCAGTTGAGAGGCATAGCCAGAGAATTCCTGGCCCAAAGACAAGGGCGTGGCATCCATCAGGTGGGTTCTGCCTATTTTGATTACAGAATCAAAATCTTTCACCTTTTGCTGGAGGGTCTTTAGCAGCGTTTCAACACCTGGAATGGTCACTTCCACAATCATTTTATAAGCCGCGATATGCATGGCTGTTGGGAAAGTATCATTCGATGACTGTGACTTGTTTACATCGTCATTCGGATGTATAAAGAGATCTCCCTCACCTAACTTGTTGCCTTGAATTACGTGCGCCCTATTGGCAATGACCTCATTTGCATTCATATTTGATTGAGTACCCGATCCGGTTTGCCATACAACCAAGGGAAAATTATCATCCAGTTTACCCTCCAATATTTCATCACACACCTGGGCAATGAGATCTGCTTTCTCCTTGTCAAGTACGCCTAATTCCATGTTGGTGAGTGCCGCCGCCTTTTTCAGATATGCAAAACCTCCAATAACTTCCTCCGGCATCCTCTGTCCGCCAATTTTAAAGTTATTGCGGGATCGTTCCGTTTGCGCTCCCCAGTACTTATCAGCAGGGACTTTAACCTCCCCCATTGTGTCTTTTTCTATTCGATGTTCCATGGAACCTTGATATTCGTTATATAAAATGCTTATATAAAACCCTATTGACTTTCTTAGTGATTCTTTGTGTTCTTAGTGCCTTAGTGGTGAAGATTTTTACCACTAAGACACGCAGGTCACTCAGACGCACTAAGGGTTAAGTCTATATAAGGTACTTGTCACTTTAAGATAAAAAATACTGCTTCTATAATAATTCATTTACATTTTCCGGTGGCCGGCCAATTATTGCCTGGTCTCCTTTGATGACAATTGGCCTTTCTATGAGAACAGGGTTCGATACCATTGCTTCTATCCACTCCTCATCTGTCAAGTCTTTTCCTTTATAATTCTCCTTAAAAACAGATTCACCTTTTCTCAATAGTTGATCGGGTGCAAGTGCCAGCATATCCAATATAGATCTGAGCTCATCCGCTGATGGAACATCTTTCAGATATTCAACAATCTCTACTTCTGATCCGCTTTCCTGTATGATTGCCAGCGTCTCCCGGCTCTTTCTACATCTGGTATTGTGAAGTATTTTTAACATAATTTTATCCAATTGACATGCAAGGCTAAATTATAAATAATACGTTATTTATCCGAGCCAAACTCCATCAGGTATGCTTTGATAAATTCATCCAGCTCGCCGTCCATCACGCCTTGAACGTCCGATGTTTCTACATTGGTGCGAAGGTCTTTCACTAATTTATAGGGGTGCATTACGTAATTCCTGATTTGTGAGCCCCATTCTATTTTCTTTTTCCCGCTTTCGATCTTATCCCTCTTTTCCATCTTCTTCCTAAGCTCCAGTTCATAGAGTTGTGATTTTAAATGCTGCATGGCCTTGTATTTATTATCCAACTGCGACCTGGACTCAGAGTTCTCAACAACAATCCCGGATGGAGCGTGTTTTAACCTTACAGCCGTTTCAATCTTATTCACAGACTGGCCACCCGCCCCTCCAGATCTATATGTATCCCAGGTAATGTCGGCAGGATTAATTTCTATTTCAATCGAATCATCCACCAGTGGGTACACAAAAACCGATGCAAAGGAAGTGTGACGCTTCTTGTTTGAATCAAATGGCGATATCCTGACCAACCTGTGAACGCCGTTTTCCCCCTTTAAATATCCATAAGCGAATTCTCCCCCTATTTCCAGCGTCACGGATTTTATCCCAGCTCCATCCCCGGGCTGGTGGTCTATTTGCTTAACTACAAATCCACCTTTTTCACTCCACATGATGTACATGCGCATGAGCATCTCTGCCCAATCCTGGCTTTCGGTTCCGCCAGCTCCAGAGTTTATTTGTAGTACGGCATCGAGATTATCCTCTTCACCGGAGAGCATGTTCTTGAACTCCAGATCTTCAACGCTCTTTAAGGTTTTCTCGTATTGTTTTACAACCTCCTCCTTAGAGGCCTCTCCTTCTTTGTGAAACTCCAATAGAACAACCAAATCGTCCAGATTTGTTTTGGTAGATTGGAAAGCCGTTGTCCAGGTCTTTTTCTTGCTTATTTTTTTAAGAAAGATCTCAGCCTTTTTAGGATCATCCCAAAAATCTGCTGCCTGACTTTGCTCTTCTTCTTCTTCTATTAATTGGGTTTTGGCATCTATGTCAAAGATGCCTCCTCAGCGCTACCAGGCGCTCTTCCAGATCATGAAGTTGTTCAGACGTGGTCATAAAGGTTAGTATCAGTAATTAGTAAATAACAAGCTTTGTGGATTGTGCAAATTCCGGTATCTTTACCCAAATGTAGTACAATCCAATTGACAAATCGCTCAAATCAATTGGGGAAATGCGATTCACAATACTCAGTCTTTTCTCAAGATGTCCAATGCTGTTATAAATCTCTACAATAAAAGGTAAGTTCAATTCATTAACCTCCAACATGAGATTTCCATTAGTTGGTATGGGATAAATATTGATCGCAATATTTTCATCCAAAACATCTTGTATGCCCACGCCACAAGGATCTTGAATGCCTACATTGGCAACACTATAAGTACGAATTTTTGAAAATGT
This sequence comes from Bacteroidota bacterium, assembly GCA_022572355.1. Taxonomy (GTDB): domain Bacteria; phylum Bacteroidota; class Bacteroidia; order NORP154; family NORP154; genus NORP154. The sequence goes on from JACZWC010000007.1 coordinate 43,961, forward strand.
TTCCGGCCCATTTGGGAAAAACCATTGCGTTAACACATGAGTTGAAGCACCCAATACCAGGTCAGTAGTTACGCTGCAATCATAAACCCCATTATCTCCAGACGTAGCACTCACAATACTATAACTGGTTGCGTTCGCACCCGTAATTGCAGAACCATTTAGCTTCCACTGATAGGATAGGGGAAAATTAGAAGCTATGCTCATTGTAAGAGCTTCTGTCAAACACAGGTTGGTATCAATGTAATCAAATGTAATTTCCGGATACGAGAACCGGCCCAGGCATGTTCTATGATCACTGAAATCCGTTATATCCCACATGAGGCTATCAATTCCCCGAAAGGTAATTATGGAGTTGTATGTTTCTGCAGGCAACAAATGCCTGCTCGAACCCCACACATGATCGATCACCTTTCCTGTATCAGCATAACTAAACGTTGATTCAAAATATCCAATATGATCTGGTATTAGTGGAAGTAGAGCGGCCTTGAGTGCAGTATACTCAACGCCATCTTTCGGACCTGTATTCAAATCTCCACCGATAATAACCGCCTCGGTATTAGGCAGATTCAAGCTATCAATAAAATTCCATATTTCGCCATATTGCTCAGTTCGGATTTGAATATCCAGAGCAGAACCTCCGGCTTCCATGTGTGTACCAAAAATATGATACGTTTTGCCCAGCTTGTTTATTTTCGCATATTTAATTCCCTTGGTTGCAAAACAATCCTGAGCATTGATATTCGAACAATTATTATAGCGGTACTCGGCTTCAGAAATAATGGGCCATCTACTGTAAATAATTACCCCGCCGTTGGTTAAGGAAGTTACACTAGGCAAAGCGGTATCATTTAATATCAATGTGTAATTCGTAAAACCTTCTGCCTCCATCGCCGGTGTTAGATAGTTCCATCTGGCAGAATCACTAAAAACTTCCTGAAAAATGACTACATCCTGGTTGGGCGAAAACAGTACGGGCAACAGCGATGCTCGTTCGTAAAAGTTACCCGTTATGATGGGCATCAACTTAACGTTGTAAGATATCACATTGATTGTACTGGGATCGCTGAAATCAGAATTCGATATTGCATAGACGAAATCTTTGTGAATGGCAAACACGATATTATCATCATTGTCGATCAAATCTGTCTCACGTTTGTATTTGATAGTACACTTGGTAGTATCCACAGTGGTTTGGCCTTCATGAAAGCTACCATCAAAGTACCATGGGTGGTTGAAACCATTCGCCGATGCCGAATAGAGAAGATCAGCTCCCAGCGATGGACCAACAAACATTGCCTTTAGATGTACGGTGTCGCCATTGTAAGACGCACTCACATCAAATACTACAGTATCACCGCTTACGAGCAGCGTATCCGGGTCAAAATCCATGATCGCTGTCTTGTTTTCCCAAGCAGTAGACATGACATCCAGAGAGCTCCATTGATTTCCTGCAATCGATTTATTACCCGAAATGGCAACTGTGATGTCGAAATCTAAATCTGTGTTGTTTTGAATATAAACCGTACTCTGCGAAAAACCTACCGCAGGTGAAAGCATGCAAATAAGAAAAATTGCCTTTAAAATTAATTTATTCATGTCATTCTCATCATAATTGTCATAGTCATCTTACCACGACTCCTCTCACTCTTTAAAATTACAACTTTGCCCTGATCTTTATTTCAACAGGCGCCATACCAGTTCAGCTTCGTATCCCTTTCCAATACAATAGCTGGCGACCTGCTTGTTTTTTACAAATGTGTTGGTACTTCTGCTTGATTTTCGTTTATTTTCAATAAGAGACTTCAGCGTTTGAACGTAGTCATCTTCTTCTATTTCCGATAACCCCGCCTCAATACAATAATCCGAGAGCTGACGCTTTTTTAGTTCCATGGTTATTTTAACTCGTCCCCATTTCTTCTGTCGGAATTTCCCTCCTGCATAGATTCTTGCAAAACGTTCCTCGTTAACAAATCCAGCAGTTATAAGATCTGCAATGGTACTCTCAATCTCCGCTGATCTTACTCCCCAGATTCTCATTCTATCACGCACATCCTTTTGGCATCTCTCCTGATATGCACAGTAATGCTTCGCCTTTTTCAATGTATCTCTCGTCTCCCCTTTCATCTACTCATCTAATTTATCACTTCCAGTGGTTAAAAGAACATAGCTTTGCCCAGTTCAAAATTTAGTTCACCAAGGACGAATTTATGAAAAACAAAAGGGCCATTTTTTTTCTTTTTTGTGCCAATAGCGTTTCGGGGGTTTCCCAGGGAATTAGTATGATTGCTATACCCTGGTACTTTGCAGGCGAACTTAATATGCCTTCTTTTTTTGGCGCTCTTTATGCCACAATTACCGGATTGTCTCTGTTTTGGGGGTTGCTTGTTGGTACCATGGTCGATCGCTTTAACCGTAAGTACATATTTCTATTCGTAACCGGCGTTGGGGCACTCCTGCTCTCGGCCATATCTTTTTCAGGATACTATATGGGTACTGTACATTATTTATTGGTGGCAGCAGCTTTTGCTTCTACCTACTTTATCTATTCCGTTCATTATCCCAATTTGTATGCCTTTGCACAGGAAATAACAGAGAAAAAGCACTATGGAAGAATCACTTCCTATATAGAAATCCAAGGGCAGCTTACCACGATGATAGCTGGCGGGTTGGCTGCTCTGCTGTTATCCGGAGTTAATTCAGATGTGGTTAGTTTTTTCGGTTGGGAATTTACATTCCCATTTACGATAGAAAAATGGGAGCTTCACGAGATTTTTGCTGTTGACGCGATTACTTACTTGCTCGCATTTGCTTTGATTCTCCTGATCAGGTACGTGCCAATAGAAGAGAGAATAATAGATACAGGATCTATAAAAGATCGTTTGATCTTTGGAATTAACTACCTGAAAAGCAATAAATACGTTTTTCTTTTCGGAATCGCGTCTTTTTCCGTCTTCGTCACCATATTGTGTATTGGATTTTTCATTGCACCTATTTACATAAACAACCATTTACATGGAGGTGCAGGCGTATATGCCATATCCGATGTGTTTTTTGCCTGTGGCGCAGTTCTGGCTGGATTTGGAATTAGATATGTCTTCAAACAAAAGACCGTAGTCGCAATCATTGTAATGTCATTGGTCACGGCATGCATTTATTTTTTCTATACCGTTAATTACAATTTTTCACTGTTTTATGTGACTATGCTCCTGATAGGATGCTGCAATGCGGGAATTAGAATAATGAGAATGACCTATATTTTTAATCATATCCCGAACAACATTATTGGCAGAACCAATAGTATTTTTGGAATGTCTAATGTGATGCTCAGATTCACCTTCCTCACAAGTTTCTCATTACCCTTTTTTGCTAGTGGAAATAATATCATTTACCCATTTATGATAATGGGTTGCTTTATAGTCGTATCGACTATACCTCTACTGGTGTGGTACAAAAAGATCCTTAAATCTTGATCTCTTCGCCTTGTTTGTTGAAGTACCTTGACTCGAGAAAATGATATGATGGCTCTGGCTTGATTTTGATTCTCTTCTTATATTTCAATAGCCATTTTCTAACAATAGACATAAATCCTTTTGTTATATATGCCTCTATAAAAGGGTGAACATGAATGGTTAACTGTGGCTCATTTTGCTCATTTAAGAAGTAGGAGATATTACTTTCAATATCATCAATTATTAACACACTGGCCTGTATTTCTCCTGTTCCGTTACAGGCAGGGCACTGTTCAACTGTGGTAATCTTCATTTCAGGTCGTACACGCTGCCTTGTAATCTGAATCAGCCCGAATTTACTGGGGGGTAATATTTTATGTTTAGCCCTATCTTTGCTCATTGCGTCAGTGAGCCTCTTATGCAGTATTTTTCTGTTTTCAGACTTGTACATGTCGATGAAATCCACCACTATTATTCCCCCCATATCACGAAGTTGCAATTGCCGTGCAATTTCATCCGCTGCATCCAGATTTACGGCAAGGGCGTTGGTTTCCTGATCGTCCTTTGAATTTGTACGGCTACCACTATTTACATCAATTACATGGAGCGCTTCTGTATGCTCAATTACCAGATAAGCCCTGCTTTTCATGGTCACAAACTTTCCAAACAGAGCTTTGATTTGCTTATCTACGCCGAACTTTTCAAAAATTGGCTCCTTGCCAGAGTAGTAATGAACGATATTCTCCTTTTCAGGAGCAATTGATTTGATGTACTCTTTTACTTCGTCCGCAAGTTTTTGATTGTTGATTTGAATATTGTTGAAATCTGCATTGAGGAGATCCCTCAAAATCGCAGAGGTTCTGTTAAGCTCCCCTAAAATTTTTACCGGTGGTTTGCTTGTTTTTAGCGTGTTAAATCCATTGGTCCAACGGCTGATTAATTCACGAAGGTCTGAATCAAGTTCCGCTACTTTCTTGTTCTCAGCAACAGTTCTAATTATAATACCGAAGTTTTTAGGCTTAATACTCGTCATAAGCCTTTTTAACCTTGTACGCTCTTCCCTATTGGTAATTTTCTGAGATATAGAGACCTTATCATTAAACGGGACCAGGATAATAAAACGGCCAGCTAAAGAGATCTCACAACTAATGCGCGGACCTTTAGTTGATATAGGCTCCTTTACAATCTGAACAAGTACGTGCTGGTTAGACGAGAGGACATCGGCTATCTTGCCCCTCTTGTCAATATCCTTTGCAAAGGACAAGTTCTGAAAAAGCGGCCCCACGTGCTGATTACCCATCGCTCCCTTCACAAACCTTGCAAGGGATTTGTATTGAGGGCCAAGGTCAAGGTAATGCAGGAAGGCATCTTTTTCATAACCCACATCTACAAATGCGGCGTTAAGGCCGGGCATAACTTTTTTAACTCTTCCGAGATACAAGTCACCGACAGTGTACTTGTTCTCACTGTCTTCTTTGTTTAGCTCTATTAACTTTTTGTCTTCGAGCAGGGCCAGCGTTACATCCGAAGATGACGTGTCCACTATTAATTCTTTATTCACTTTGTATAATTTGCTTGTGTACCAAGCTGCAGCCTTAGTTTCGGACTAATAGAAAGTATACCTATACTGAAAGACTGATTTAAGAGAAATGAATGGTATTTTTCAAATACCGCATTCGCTTGAGATAGTGCGAAACAAACCTGAATTATCAGGTTAATCTTTCTTCTTGTGCCTGTTCTTCTTTAAGCGTTTTTTACGCTTATGAGTGGCCATCTTATGTCTTTTTCTCTTTTTACCGCTTGGCATAACAATGTTTTTAAATCTTTTTTAATTCGTTAATAATAATTTGAACTTGAGCCAAGGAATTTGAGTCCTCGACCAAGGATTTATATGTTTCAAGATTTTCAATAGCCAGATCACTCTCTCCTAGTTTTTCATGTACTTCAGCGAGATATAAATAGGCTTCTGATTCACTTGAATCAATAGATAAGACCGTATTGAATCGGTCTAACGCTTTTTCTAATTGCCCCGATTGAATGGAAAACATTCCCAGGGTTAAATGTGCTTTTATATTTTTAGGGTCCTCTTCTAAAACATCTCTTAGCATCATAATACCCTTCATGGGTTCCGAGCCATTCATTACCAGGGAGATAGCCTCTGAGATCTTCTCATCAGCAGATAATTCTATCGCATCTGTTTCTGTAGTCTCAACCACGGCCTCGGCAGATAAAGGCGCTGTTTTTGGCATTGCATAAATAACAGCTACTAATGCGATTGCTCCAATAATGAATAGCAACTGTACTTTAGAAAGGGATTTCATCCTACTTGACCCGGAATCTACTGCTGAACAGGGACGTTTTTCTTGATCTTCTGAACAAACGTCTTTGCCGGTTTAAAGGCAGGGATATTATGAGCAGGAATAACCAGGGTAGTATTTTGAGAGATATTTCGCCCTGTCTTTTCAGCACGGGTTTTAACCGTAAAACTTCCAAATCCTCTCAAATAAACATTATTTCCTTCAGACATTGTCGCTTTTACCTCATTCATAAATGCCTCCACAGTTGTCTGAACAACTATTTTTTCTATCCCTGTCTTCAGAGCAATCTTGTTTACAATATCGGCCTTAGTCATACTTGATAATATTAATATGTATTTTTAAAAGTTGACAAATATACGGCTTTCAGCCATAAAACAGAACATAAGCGCATCTTGAACTTCACTCGTCAAATAATTGAATGGTACGAAATAAACAAAAGGGAGCTTCCCTGGCGCAATACGGATGACCCCTACAAAATCTGGCTTTCAGAGATAATTCTACAACAGACAAGAGTAAACCAGGGACTTGCTTACTATCTCAGGTTCATTGAATTGTTCCCAACAATAAAGGACCTGGCTGAGGCCACTGAGAAACAAGTGTTAAAAGTATGGCAGGGCCTGGGATACTACTCAAGGGCAAGAAACTTACATAAAACCGCGCGCCATATCCATTTTAATCTGAATGGAATCTTTCCGCGAACATTTGCAAGCATTAAGGAACTTTACGGTGTTGGAGACTATACCGCTGCTGCAATTTCATCAATTGTATTTCATGAGGCGAATGCGGTTGTAGATGGAAATGTTTACCGGCTTCTTTCGCGGTTTTTTGGAATTTCAACTCCCATTGATAGCAGTATTGGTAAAAGAGAATTCGCAGCGTTGGCCAATTCTATTATAGATGAACGAAGACCCGGAGTTTTTAATCAGGCGATGATGGAATTTGGAGCGATTCAATGCAAGCCTCAAAACCCGAATTGCTCTGTTTGCCCCGTCATGAGCGCATGCGTTGCCCACAGTGAGAACAGGATCTCAAAATACCCGGTAAAATCAAAGAGGGTGAAGCAGAGAAACAGGTTCTTTAATTTCTTGATTGTTCGTAATAACGAAGGATTATACATCAGAAAAAGAACTGACAAAGACATTTGGAAAAACCTTTACGAACCGCCTATGATCGAATCGAATATTTCGTTGAGCTTTGCTCAGTTGATCAAAACTGATGAATGGAAACGAATTTTTAAAGACGTAGCATTCTCCACTAAGGGACTTTCATTCGCGCTCAACCATGCACTTACGCACCAGCAAATCCATGCTCAGTTCTGGTTGATAAAAGTGAACGGCGCTATTAACCCCACGTCAATAAACAATTGTTTTAGAATTAAAGAAGGTGTCATTGACGACTATCCAATCCATAGATTATTCGCGAAGTACCTTGAAAGAAACCTGCACGTTCAGGTTTGATTTACTTATTGGGATTGTTATATTTGATTAGAAATTAACCTGATGAAAGAATGGCCGGAGTAAATAAAGTAATTCTAATAGGCAACCTGGGCAAAGACCCTGAAGTTAAGTACCTGGAAAACAACGTTGCCGTTGCTCGCTTTCCATTAGCTACTAATGAGGTATGGAAAGACAAAAGTGGTGCAAAGAAAGAACACACAGAATGGCACAATATCGTACTATGGCGAGGGCTGGCGGAACTTTCGGAGAAATACCTGCACAAAGGAGACCGCATCTATGTTGAGGGCCGGCTGAGAACCAGAAGCTGGGACGATAAAGATGGCAATAAGAGGTACACCACCGACGTCATTGCAGATAACATGACAATGCTTACAGTTAAAAGGGAAAATGAGCAGGATTCTCAAAGTGACAGCGAGACGCCTGCTTCGGAGCCGTCGGCAACGAGTACTGACGATCCATCAGACGATTTGCCATTTTAAACTTTATTCGCATTTTTTCGTATACCGAATTGATTTCAACCCTTTTGATCTAACATAATCAGGATATTTGGAAGGATCCGACAGTAGCAGCGAGCCTTATATATGGCTGTTTCTCGCTGTGTTAAATATTCTTCAGCCTCTCTCTTTTAGTACCATTTTAGCTATAACGTCTACGGCCTTGTTATTGCTGTGTTCTGGCCTGATTTCCGGAGCTGAAGTGGCCTTCTTCTCTTTAGGCCCCTCTGATAAGGAAGCGCTTAAAAACTCCAAGTCAGCTAAAAGCACACTCGTTAGGGAATTATTAGGCAATCCACCGAAATTGCTCGCCACTATTTTAATTGCCAACAATTTCATTAATGTCGCAATTATTGTTTTGTCGACGTTTATTACTATCAACCTCTTCGATCTTAGCAGTCATCCCTACATCGGCTTCACAATACAAGTTGTGGTAATCACTTTCCTAATACTGCTGTTTGGTGAGGTGATTCCCAAGGTGTATTCAACCAGAAACTCGCTCAAAGTAGCTAGATTCATGGCCTATCCCATTCTCTTTCTCCAGAAATTTTTCACCCCGCTCTCGGCACTTCTGATTTCGTCTACCTCTGTTATTCTCAAGAGAGTAAAACAAAGGGGAACCAATATTTCGGTAGACGATCTTTCGGATGTGCTGGAACTGGCATCTAAAGACAAATTGGAAGAGGAAGATATTCTCAGAGGCATTGTAAAATTTGGAAGCACCGATGTTAAGCAAATAATGAAGCCCCGTCTCGACGTAGTTGCTTTTGATGTTGAAACCTCTTATGACGAACTGATTTTGGAAATTACAGACTCCGGTTTTTCACGAATCCCTATTTACAAAGAGTCATTCGACAAGGTAACGGGCATACTTTACATAAAGGATTTGCTTCCCTCATTAAAGTTGGGATCTAATGGCCAGGCAGATCCTGATGCAGCATCATCTCTAAAAAATTGGCAAACACTGATTAGGCCCCCGTTTTTTGTTCCGGAAAACAAGAAAATTGACGATTTGCTTAAAGAGTTTCAGGAAAAGAAAATTCATCTGGCGATTGTGGTCGATGAATATGGGGGTACATCGGGGATCGTCACACTGGAAGATATTATAGAAGAAATCGTAGGCGATATTAGTGATGAGCATGATGAGGAGGAGGTTATATACACCCGAATAGATCAGAATACTTACCAATTTGAAGGTAAAACGCCTCTTAACGACGTCTATCGGATTTTGGATATTGACGGTGATAAATTTGAGGAAGTCAAAGGGGATTCAGATACACTTGCTGGATTTGTAATTGAACTGGTTGGCAAGATTCCCGTTAAAAATGAAAAAATCTCTTTCCTGAATTATTCATTTACCATTGAATCTGCTGATTTGAGAAGGGTAAAGCAAATAAAAGTTAGCATACTACAGAGTGACAAAGTTTGATAATTGCGCAAAGGCCTTCGTTTTGCTATTCTTCTCACTCGTATTATCTGGCTGTGATGAGAACTTTATACCCAGGCCAAAGGGGTACATCAGAATTGATTTCCCCGAGAAGAAATACACGGAACTAAAAAGTGAATGCCCATTTGTTTTTGAGTACCCTATTTATTCGAGGATAAGCCGCCATGTTGATATTGAAGAACATCCCTGCTGGCTCAATCTTGATTTCCCAAAATACAGAGGCAGGCTTCACCTAAGTTATTTTTCTCTACAGACAGATAGAGATTCGGTTGGAGATCATACAATGTTTGAAAAGTTTTTGGAGGATAGCAGGACCCTCGCCTATAAGCATACAATAAAAGCCGAGGCCATTGATGAAACATTGATAAGAAGAGACAAGCAGCATGTTCATGGTATTGTGTATGAAATAAGAGGGGCAAATACTGCATCCTCCCTGCAATTTTTCCTCACCGACAGCAATAATCACTTCATACGTGGTGCACTATACTTTAGTGTCGCCCCTAAAAATGACTCGCTGGCTCCGGTAATTAATTTTATCAAAGCTGATGTGAATCACTTCATTAACTCCTTCAAATGGAAGAACTCTGAGCTATCTGGAAACTAATGTGGCAGCAAATTTATTACGCAATATAAGGCATCCAATTATCAAATAGATTCGAAGCACCAAATCCGAACGCTAAACAAATTCTAATATACATGTAAGCGTTTTAGAATTAGGAAATTTTAATATTGCCAGTGCTTCGAATTTTAATAATCTGATTTTGAAATTATTCGACATATGATGCGTGTTTTATAGAACATATAAACGCAACATTTCGAAATCAATATGCCCTGGCACAGGTTTCAGCACTTGTAGCCTCCAAAATAAGTTGCGGTATTGTATAGCATTTTGAATCGGGCATTATGAAGAAACTGCTGCTTTTGTGCATCCGTACTCTTTTGCGCCAGGTCACATATTAAAAGTCTAAATCCGCATACGGCCGGTGTTTATTTGCTTGCGTGAGTGCTGAAAATGGGTCGGCAACTATTCGGAAACTAGTAATCTGACTAGGCTAAGCCTGCCTCGTACCCATCTGGTAATACAAATATACACTCGAAGCGAAAAGCAGCATTGCACCCAATTGGTGCAATACGGCTAATTGAAAAGGCACCGCGTTAATGAGGGTAAAAACGCCCAGCAGGAATTGCACTATAACCATGACAATGACCATGACAATAGCTGAACTTGTACCTTTTGTTAGATTTAGATTTCTTCCTTTAAACCAAATCCACCCAACCAATATGACAATCGCGTAAGCCAAATAGCGATGAACAAATTGTACGCCTGCCAAGCCCTCTGTGAAGTTTTTCCAAAAGGGAGCCATGGCTGTTACTCCTTCCGCAATCCATTTGTCACCCATCAGAGGAAAGGTATTGTAGGCTTTACCCGCGTCCAAACCAGCGACAAATGCCCCGTAGACAACCTGCAGTAAGATCAGCCCAAGTAATAGTTTAGATAATTTTCGGATACCATTGAACGCCTCATCTTCATTCCTTTCACTTTGAGACCAAAAATTCAACATTACCCATAAAATATATCCAAACAAAATAGTTGCGGTAATCAGATGAATTGCCAACCTGTAGTGACTTACGTGTGGATCATTGACCAATCCACTTTTTACCATATACCAGCCAAAGAAGCCCTGCAATGCACCCAAAAAAAACATAATCAGGCACTTTTTTATCAGAGCGCGATCCAACCATTTTCGCAAAACGAAAAAGACAAAGGGAAAAATGAAGACCAATCCCACGAACCTGCCAAGTGTCCTGTGAATATATTCCCACCAGAAGATTGACTTAAACTGTTCCAGATCCATTTCATAATTGATTTTTTGATACTCTGGAAATTGCTGATACTTTTCAAAAGTAGCCTTCCAGGCATCCTCGTTCAATGGTGGAATGGCGCCCATAATGAGCTTCCACTCTACCATTGATAGCCCAGAATTACTCAGCCTGGTAATGCCGCCGACGATCACCATTGAGAACACCAACAGCGCACCAGCCAATAGCCATATCACAACAATCTTTTTGCGTTTTGAGGTCATATTAAGGCCAATAATCGTTGCTAAATTAATCAATTGATTTCACCATGCACCAGATAAGATGCAATATTCATTTTGGCGGCTCCGTTTTATTTGGCGAACTGGACATTAACAAACATTTGCCATGAAAAAAATCCATCTCATAACCATGATATTGGTATTTCCATTTTGGGGAATCGCACAAAACAGAGAAAACAATTATTCGCTTTCCCAGAAAGAACACGTGGACGGCCAGTTCTCTTTGGGAATAAGAAATACTGCAAACTTATTCGGGATGACCAATAATTACGGAATCGGCTTCGGCGGCCAATTCAGAATTCGCGCAGGGAAAAGACTCAATACCGAATGGTATGCAGATTATATTAAAACTGACTATAGCGGTGTGGGACAAAGAGAAACTGCTCACATTGGCTGGAGCGTAATGTTTTATCCGTTCAATACATCAACTCGAAAGGGAGCATTCACCCCCTACATCATTGCCGGGCATTGCTTTGATTATGCACGTGTAAAGTCTAACCTGTACTATGATCATGCAACGAGCGGGTTTACTTCAAATTCTGCTGTGCGGTGGACTTCTGCGGTGCAGCTGGGATTAGGAGCAAGCTATCATTTTTCAGATAGGCTTGACTTGTCGCTCTCTGTACAATATATGACTCACCTGGGCAAAGACATTCGGGCAGAAGTTGAACAAACTGAAGAAGGGTCGAATAAATATTTACACATCTATGATGATCTGGGGGACTTGACCCTTGAAGGGCACCTTCTGATGACCATGAGCTTGAATTATATGCTTTTTGACTTCCTTAAACCATGACACTAAAATTAGCAACATGAAAAAAGTTGCCATCATCTTACTTTGCCTTCCGTTATTCGTGAACGCACAAAATCTGAACAAGCAATATGTTGATAAGGGTCTTCTGAGGGTTCAAAGCAATATTGCTCTCGGAATACCAACCAACACCTCTCCCGGAACCAACATGTATCTTGTAGGTGATTTGGAGTACTACGTTGAGAACAATGTATCGATAAAGGGATCTATCAACTATTATCTCGGGAGTTTTGGGGGTAATAGTGACTTCAAAATGAATCATTCAGGATTTCTCGGATCAAATTTTCATTTTAAAACCAATAACAACTTCGATCCCTATGTTGGCGTATTCCCGGGATATGCAATTGGCCAGCTCAATGATAAAGTGGTAGCCCAATCAGGGCTCGAGCCGCAATCTTTAAACCCAGTGGTACTGAGTCCGCTGATTTCATTCGCAGGGGGATTTAATTATTATGCAAACAGGTTCTTCAACTTATTTATAAATGCTCAATACGTAATTGGCACTCATTTATCAGATGTGGCTCCCGTTTCTCTGAATGAGCTAAAAGTGTCTTTTGGCCTTGGATATCATATCTGGGCCACCAAGAAGCATATTGGATTCAGGAAGCCCGGGTACCAAAAACGGTAATTCTTCCTACAATATCTCCCGATCTCTATTTTTCGTTACCTTAGTGGTTTAGAAACAAACCCTGAGTAAATGAAAAATTTCACACTGCTTCTTGCATTCTTAATTATAATTCCTGACGTTTCTTATTCGCAGCAAACACTGGTTAGAGGCCCTTATTTAAATATTGGAACACCCAATTCAATGGTAGTGCGATGGAGAACCGACTCGACAATATCCACTGTTGATTCCAAGATCTGGTACGGGACACAACTAGATACCTCCTCGATGATGACCATGAACGATACGGCGTTGAAAACCAATCATGAGTTCAACATAACAGGGTTAACTGCTGCTACCAAGTACTATTACACTGTGGGAACAAGCACGGAAATGCTATCTACACTCGACAGCGCTCAATACTTCCAAACCTCACCAACTGTTGGAAATACGAGCGGTACCGTGAGAATTTGGGCCATTGGTGATTTTGGTGAGGGCAATGTGAATCAGGGAAAGGTGCGCGATGCTTATAAGTCTTTCGTTGGCAATAAGCACACAGATGTGTGGGTATGGCTGGGTGACAATGCCTATGATGATGGCCGGGACAATGAATACCAGACAGCGGTGTTTGATATGTATCCGAAAATATTTAAGAATACGGTGGTTTGGCCGGCTCCAGGCAATCACGATTATGGTTCAAATCATCCAGGAGCTCCCTTAGGTGCTGACCCCTATTTCAACAACTTTACCATGCCTGCTAATGCAGAAGCGGGTGGCCTGGCGAGCGGTACAGAGAGCTATTACTCATACGATTACGGTAATGTGCACTTCATTTCGATAAACACGGAAGAATATGCCTTTAGTTTCACTTTGCCAACTACGGTTACCATAGACCATTTACCTGCCATGCTTACCTGGCTTGAAAACGATCTGGCTGCCAATACTAACAAAGATTGGATTATCGCATACTTACACGCTACGCCCTATTCCCGAGGAACACACACCGAAAGCTACAGCGGTAATGACATTACCAAGATTATCGATGGCTCGGTAATGCGAAGTGTCAGAGATTATATTGTGCCCATTCTAGAAAATTATGGCGCGGATGTGGTATTGGGTGGCCACAGCCACGTGTATGAAAGGTCTTACCTTATTTACGGGAATTATGAAGCTGGAGGTACCTACCCTCCTGATTCAACCGTTGTAAATGCGGGCTCTGGAATCGCCTCACAGTGCGCTGCCTATGCAAAGTCCTCCACAGGTGCAAATCCAAACCGTGGCACCGTGTATTGCGTAATTGGATGTTCAGCGAAAACTGGCAGCCTTGGATCAGACTACCAGCTGGATCATGAATTACATTTCAAGGCCGCTTACGAATTGGGCTCAATGGTTATCGAAGTAAACGACAACCGCCTGGATGGTTATTTTATTGACACAACAGGCTCAGTGTTTGATGAATTTACAATCATTAAAGATGGAACGATTAATAATCCACCTATTGCAGTGGATGACATTGCCTCAACTGATACTTCGACGCTGGTTCTGGTTGACGTGCAACTCAACGACAATGACTGTAATGGAGACTCACTAACAACAATTATTTTATCAGGGCCAGGTAATGGCACAGCACAGGTAAATGGAACTTCTATCGAGTACACACCGAATTCAGGGTTTAGCGGAACAGACACGTTAGTTTACGTTATTTGCGACAACGGTACTCCGGTTATGTGTGATACGGCAACTGTTATCATAACAATCGTGCCTGGTTTCATTGGAATAGCCGGCCTTTCGTCTCTGCATGAATTTTCGGTGCATCCCAATCCTTTTACAAATAATTTTGAAATTGACTATGTAATCATAACCCCTGGTTTTGTTTCGCTGGAAATATATAATATGCTTGGACAAAAAGTTGGTTCCATTGTAAATCGAGAGCAAAAGGTTGGACAATACAGTTATACTGTTGATGAATCAAAATTTGGATTGACCAAAGGTGCTTACCTCATACATTTCAACACTGAAAACTCATCGATAGTTCAGAGAATAGTCCGGCTGTAAAGCGAGTTCTTGTTTGTCCGCTTAATTGGGGCCTGGGCCATGCCACCCGATGCATTCCGATCATTGAGGCGCTCCTGGAACAGAATGCTTATGTAATTATTGCAGCAGAGGGCGGCCCGCTTGAGTTATTAAAAACAGAATTCCCAACACTCACATGTGTCAATTTCCCCGGATATAATTTTGCTTATCCTTCCGAGGGAAGCATGGCACTTCAAATGATACTCTCAACTCCTAAAATCTTACGTGGGATAAGATCGGAACACAACGCCCTGGACAGATTCATCGATCATTACAGGATCGACGGCGTGATTTCGGATAATAGATACGGACTCTGGAGTAAAAAGGTGAAGTCAGTCTTTGTTACCCATCAGATATCTATTAAAGCCAACGGGCTTTTTAAGCTGTTGGAACCAATCTTGTTCATCATTAATAGGAACTATATCAGGAAATATGACGAATGTTGGGTGCCGGATTACGAAGGAGATAAGAATCTATCAGAAGACCTGGCCCATAAAAAAGTACTTCCCAACTTACACTACATCGGTTCACTCTCCAGATTTAAGAAGAAGAAAAGCACCCATGAATCCTCCAGGCGATACGACCTGATGGTGATCCTCTCCGGGCCTGAGCCACAGCGGACAATTTTTGAAAAAATAGTCCTTGAACAGATTAAGGCTTCTTCGTTTAAAGCTCTCGTCATTCAAGGACTTCCTGAAGGAAAAATTCAATCTCAGCCTGGGATAATGATGTTTCCACATCTGGAATCCGACAAAATGCTGGAGGCGATGAAGTCGGCAGATATGATTCTGTGCAGGCCCGGATACTCCTCGATAATGGATCTGGAAGCTACGGGCAACAAGGCGATTCTCGTACCCACACCAGGACAAACGGAGCAGGAATACCTTGCCAAAACCATGATGGGGAAGGGCGCCTTCTACAGCGAAACACAATCCGATTTTGATTTAAGCCGCTCAATGGAAATGGCCAAGGAGTATGCTGGTTTGGAATCAAATAATTCTAATGAAAGGCTGAAAAAGAAAGTTGCCTCCTTTTTGGGCGACCTTTAGTTTCTCTGATCCCGTTGTCTCAACACCTCGTAAAGTGCTATTCCCGTTGCAACAGAAACATTTAATGATCCTATTTCCCCTTTGATTGGAATGCTGGCAATTTCATCAGCAGTTCTTAGCAGAGGATCAGAAATTCCATCTTTTTCTGAGCCCATGATTAACGCTAAAGGATCGTTGTATTTCAGGTAGTGAATCTCTTTGTTGCCCTTTTCAGTACAAGCCACAATTTTCAATCCGCTGCCTTTGAGGAACTCAATGGCTTTTACCAAGCTCTGTACCCTGCAAATCGGAATCTTATGCAATGCCCCAGCCGATGTTTTTATGGCGTCTGAATTAATCTGTGCCCCACCTTTTTCAGGAATAATGATGGCGTGAACACCTGCACATTCTGCAGTCCGGGTAATCGCACCAAAATTTCTCACATCTGTTATGCCGTCGAGAATTAAGATAAATGGTGTTTCTCCTTTTTCATATACAAAAGGAAGAACGTCTTCTATACTGGAGTAGGTTATGGGTGATATCAGACATACAACACCCTGATGATTCTTACGGGTAACCCGGTTGAGCTTATCAATTGGAACCAGCTGATACGAAACTCTCTTTTGCTTTAAGAGTTGAAGCAGAACCTGGGCGTTTTCTCCTTGTAAGCCTTTTTGTACAAAAATTCTCTCTATCTCCTTGCCTGAATTCAAGGCCTCAATCACTGGCCTAATTCCGAATACCATCTGATCTATTGCCATAACCGAAAATAAGTCTTTGTGTTTCTTTGAGCCTTTGCGTCTTGTCGCCGACGCTCCAAAACTTTAGCGACGGAGCGGTGGCAAGAAAAAATTCGCCACAAAGGCACCAAGACACGGAGTTTCACTAAGTTTCTATTAAGCTAATATACAATTCCCTGTCTCCAGGCATCAACGGCCAGGTACCAGCTGTTTTTGTAAATAGGAGATCGATCGAGCTTGAAGTCCTTATCCGTTAATGGGTTTAACACATTCACAAAGGCGAAATTTAAGGAAACCAGATTCCCCTCTTCACCATATATCCAGTTTTCAGAAAAAGAATTTTTATAAACTACATCAGGTGCTCCGTAGACAATATAGATCATACCCCGATCCGACTTCCAGCCTTCAAGATAAGAAGTGAAATATCTATTAGCATCCTGAACCCTTGTGTAAAATCTCTTGATCACCTTTTTACCCCGGTCAGGGTTTCCGGTTATATTAATCCAAAAATCATCAACTGCCTGTTTCTTATTATCCGCAGCCATCATTTCTGTAAACTCCTGTTTGGTAGTAATGTAGCGCAATGGCCCAATCATCTGGTTAGCTGTGGTTAATCTTGGAAAATCATTATAGTAGTGGAAAAAGGTCAACCCTTCCCTGGTAATCGTATCAATTTGAAAGTGGTAGATACCCTTCTTATCCATTGTCGATTCTACAATACCTTCTTCATTTAACGTCACCTCATAAAGACTGTCAGGACGATACCTGACTTTTTTAGCCTCTTGCATCGAGAACGGAGGCAATGATATAGCGAAGTTAATGTCAAAATACTTCACATACATTTTTGAAACATCTTTCATTACGGGCTTGATCTCAAGCACATCCTTTCCGTGTACCACCGGATCAAAGTTGGTTTGCTTTTTAATTTTCGAATCGACTTTGAAGTATTGCCTGGTATATTTAGAACCCTTATCAATATTAACGAACATCCTGGCGGACTGCTTTCGTTTCAAATCGTAGGTGTTCACTTCCAGCAAATATGTATTTGGCGAATGGGCTTTGAAATCAATTCTATTGATTATTTGCCTTCTACCTTCTGATTTATTATAGACAAATGTTGCCGACGAACTGTCGATCACCACCTTGGATTCAAAGGAGGAGAATAACTTGTAAGAGATGGAATAGGCCGCCGTAAAATATTGGTTATCGCCGTCTTTGCTGTACAGAAATTCATCAGTATTTATAGAACAATACAAGCGTGAAACTGTATCAGAAACATGATAGACCTGGTACTCAGGGTGCATAATGCTCGAACCCTTGTAGTAGAGGTACGACAAATTTTGATTGCTAAGCTTAGTGGAAGTGCCGCAACCTGCTGCCGCAATAATAATCAAAGCTAAAGCGAATACCCTCATTCTTCTATCTCTTTATGTGGCTTCTCCAGCTCTACCACGTCGTAATTCCCATCTGGGTCCCCGTCAGTTATTTTAATCACATCCTTGTCAATCTTCTTGAATTCTCTGGATGCGTCGTTGTACATATTCACAGTAGTTCCCAAATGATTCCCAAGCTTGGTCATGGAAGTCTGATAGCTATTTAGGTGATCACCCAATTTCTCCACTCTTTTTATCACGTCTTTCACTGATTCCTCAATCTTCAGGGCCTTTAATCCTTGCAGAACTGTTTCCAGGTAGGCATAAAATGAGGTTGGCGACACGATAATTACGTGCTTTCTAAAAGCATATTCTATCAGATCCTTTGTGTTCACATTTACGGTTCCCACATTGTAAATTAGCAGGTTGTAATAGATTCCTTCCGCGGGGATAAACATGAACGCGAACTCCGTTGTTCCCTCGTTTGGCCTGATGTATTTGGCCGTTTCGTCAATACGGTTTTTTATATCCGCTTTGAATTCTTTTTCCAGCTGCTCCCGCCTCACTTTATCCGAGGTTTGAACCATTTGATTATATTTCTCGAGCGAGAACTTGGCATCTACGGGAATTATCATGTCCTTAAAGAATATGGCCGCGTCCACTATTTCACCTGATGCAAACTTATATTGCATCTTATATTGGTTGGGCTGCAATACATTTCCCAACAGCGCCTCCAGGAAATACTCCCCCAGTATTCCTCTTTGTTTGGGATTTTGTAATATATTTTCCAGGCTCTTCATCTGCTCCGCAAATCCAAGTACCTGTTTGTTGGTGCCTTCGATGCTCGTAAGCTTTTCCGTCACCTCCTTGATAATTCTGGCGCTTTGATTGAACTGCTTTTGGAGGTTATCGGATGTGTTTTTCTGGTGACTGGAAATCTGTTCTGTAATTTTATCCAGCCGCGTCTGCATTTCCTGTCTGTTCTTGCCACCTGATTCCTGTACTTCTTTTCTCATATTCTCCATCAACTCGATCATGATCTTCTGAGATCTGTCGTCACCACCTGATTCCTGCCTGGATTGGATATAGAAATACAATAACACCATGAGTGTTATGAATATCAGGATACAGAAGATGAGAATTGCGACTTGCATGTGATAATTTACTATAACGCAAAATTAGTTAAATCCAGTGTGTGATAAGCCTAAATGCTTTAGTATTGGAGATTGTATTCCGGGCACTTCGGCTCCGCTCAGTGCCCGGATATGCTTATAGTGACTTTTTAACATCAGACACTGAGCGGAGCCGAAGCGCCCGTTAAAACCGATTAATTATTCCAAAATGAATTTTTGAAGAGCTGAATTCAACCCCACTGTGCCTTTGCTGTCCCAGCGCGTAGCTAATCGAAAAAATTCCAGCTTTCGTTTCAAAGCTTATTCCAGCGCCATAGCCATATGGCACATCAACCCACACTTCGTTTTTAAGCCGGCGCACCTCATTTTCATAGTACGCGCCATTGAAAAACAAGTACAAGTAGGAATTCTGTTCCAGCAAATACCGATATTCAAATGTATATATGACAAAACTAGATGCAACCATAGACTCCTCGTCAAAACCTCGAAGAGAACCCATACCACCAATCCGGAAAAGCTCGTTTTCAAACATGGATTTGCTACTCAAACCGGAAGCATCGACACCTATATTGATGACCATTCTCTGCGCTATAGGAATGTAGAAATCCAGATCCAAGGTCACATTATATTCTGTTGATTTCACTTCTAACGTATCGGGGTTCAGATCTGGGTCGTTCTTAATCTTTTTGTTCCCAACTCCGCCACTTACAAACAGTGAATATCCCCTGCGAGGATTGAAAATATAGTCGAGCTTTTGCATGTTATAACCCAACCCATATAAGGTAGTGTTGGTACTTGCATACGGTAATTGCTGTGTGTAACCATTCAATAATCGGGTTTCCTTATTTTTTACAAATGCCCGCAGGTAGTTGCCCCTTTTTAAAATATACTGTATGCCCACATCCGTGATCAGATCAAGATAAATTGTGTCACGCTTGTAAAGCGTAAAATTGATATCCGCTCCGAAGGGTGACGATAGTACAAAAGGATATGTTATCTGAGCCTTTAGGTTTTGCGTACGTGGTTGAAGGCTTTTCCAATTAATTGCTATCAGCTCTCCTCTGCCAAAGGAATTCAAGAGCTTCAGGCGAGCCTCGCCGGTAATCAATAACTTTCCGGTTGTTTCGCTATTCGGCAAGAAACCCGCCATTCCATCAAATCTACTGGCTTTCTTGCTCTCAAGATACAGGTATATCTTGACGGATTTATCAGTAAAGGCGATCTCCACAGGCTTCGTTTCACGCACAAAACGCAACTCCTTCAACCTGGCGCTAATCTTGCTTATGATTTCTTCATTGTAGAGATCTCCAGGTTTTACGCTTAGATAATTGTAAATATAGACCGGAGCAATTTTTGCCCCCCCTTTTATTATAATGCTGTCGACCTTGTACTGCGTGTTTTTGGTAACACTAATCCGGGCTTTTATATACTCTGTGTCCTTTTCTGACAAAAATTCGAGGCTGTCGAGCTTCACGGAAACGAATGGATATCCATGGTTTTCATAATATTCTATGAGTTTTTCCTGCAGTTTTCTGACTTCCGTATAGTTAAATCTCTTCTTGTTATACAACTTGTCCCGAAATCCAATTTTGCTCAATACTGCTTCGTTTGAATTTCCACTCGACAGCCTGGCCCATTTGTAAATGGCGCCCACCGTCAAATATGCAGTCGTAGAAATCGAATCTCTCACTGTACTATCGAAGGACGCTGCCAGATATCCGTTACCGTAATATTGTAACAGATACTCTTGTAGTTCTCTGTCCACAAGCATTGAATTGGGCAATTCATTTTTATAATTTATCTCCTTAAATATGAGATTGGGTTCCAAGGGATTCAGCTGCTCAATGGTAAGGGTATGCACATTTTGAGCTAACAACCCCGTGCTGATAAATAAAAGGAAAGTTAATATCTGAACTCTGATCCTCAACCCGCTTTGTTTGAAAAAATTAAGCTTCTAGAATTTTCCCATTTGCCTTGCCAATCTGAAGAAGCAACAATATTTCCGTCCCTATCCAAAAAGTCACCATTGGCGTTGCGTTTAATTATTTTACACTTGCCATCTGTAATTACCTTCAACACAAGTTGAATAAGCTCCTCCTCCGAAATATCCTGATTTTGCTTCCCAATCTCGAGTCCAATGTCATTGTTCCAATAATCCATCTCACCTGCAATCTTATCAGGCGGAGATCCTTCTTCATACCGCCCCTTCCTCCAATCTTTCTTGTTTACTCTCTCGTGGGCGTTTCCTAAACGCAATGCTTTCCTCCATTTAATTGTTGACGACAAGGAAGCCATCCAGAACACGTGCCTGAACGCATCCAGCTTCCCGCCGCTATTATATTGATCAAGCAGAGGGTTTTTTGCAAACTCTTTAGTAACATCCCTGGTATTCATTGTAATTTTAAGTACGTACAATGCAACAAGTGGATGCCATATTACCCATCTTCTCTCCGGGCCGCTTAAATGCATCCACTTCTTAAAATTTGATTCTTGTCCAGTGCTTCTGAGGGGAATAATCAAAAAGAAAAGTGCAATTGCCAGATGTGTGCCTATACTGTTCATTTGATTATAGAGATATGCTTGTTATCTTTGTTAGGAGCCTAATATAACGTGAAATCACGATAAGCTGAACTCCGGTATATAAAGTTACCCTACTCTAATGACGATAAACGTATACATACGGATACTTATTACCTTCTTCCTCACCGGATTAGGACAGCTTTCTTATGCTCAGGGGTTAAAAACCTACACCTGCAAATACGCTAAACAATCGGCTTTTAAGCACTTATCCAGTAAAAATAGCGGTGTTCAG
Organism: Bacteroidota bacterium; assembly: GCA_022572355.1. Taxonomy (GTDB): domain Bacteria; phylum Bacteroidota; class Bacteroidia; order NORP154; family NORP154; genus NORP154. The sequence continues at coordinate 65,799 of JACZWC010000007.1, forward strand.
AAGCCTTCAACAACTTCGAGAAGCGATACTATCGACATACTAAATTATACCATCACACTGGATTTCACTGATCTCAGCCAACAGTCATTGAGGGGTGACTGTCAAATTAGGCTAACGCCTCTTGTGGATAACATTTCCAAATTAAACCTGGATCTGCTAAAATTGAATATTGATTCTGTGGTCTTAAACGGCAACTCGCTGAGCTTTACTTATGATGATACTTTGTTGGCTATCGATCTTGGTGCTGCTTTATCCCTTGGTGACACAGTTATTGTGGACGTGTTCTACAATGGAAATCCTGTACAGGACCCTTCTGGATGGGGTGGATTTTATTTTCAAAGTGGTTACGCCTTTAACCTGGGTGTGGGTTTTGAATCTGACCCGCATAATTTCGGCAGGGTTTGGTTTCCTTGTTTTGACAATTTTGTGGAAAGGTCATCCTATGATTTCAACATAACCACTGCTGGAGGAAATGTAGCAGTTTGCAATGGTGATTTAATCAGTGAGACAATTCTGGCAGGAGACACAATTCTTAGAAAATGGAAGCTTCAGGAAGAAATCCCCACCTATCTCGCTTGTGTGGCCATTAAAGACTACGAGGTGGTTAAGATGACTCATGCCGGATTGGGAGGCACGATTCCCATCGATATATATGCAAGAGCTGCAGACTCAGGCCTGGTTAGAAGTTCCTTTGCGAACCTCGGAAGCGCCCTTACTGCATTTGAAAATGCATATGGAGAATACAGCTGGAGTAAGGTGGGTTACACCTTGGTTCCGTTCAATGCAGGGGCGATGGAACACGCGACAAATATAGCATACCCCAGATATGCAGTGGATGGGTCATTGGGCTACGAGGAGTTGATGGCCCATGAACTGGCCCATCAATGGTGGGGCAACCTGAGAACTTGTTATCGGGCAGAGGAAATGTGGCTCAATGAGGGAATGGCATCTTTTTCTGAGTTCCTATACATTGAAGAAGTTTACGGATATGATCAATATATTCAATATGTACGAGACAACCATGAATATGTGATGCATCTTGCGCATGTCATTGATTCGGGTTATCGAGCATTAACAGAAATTCCCCATCAGTTCACTTATAGTGACCACTCTTACCTAAAGGGAGCAGATGTTGCGCATACTTTGAGAGGATATCTGGGGGATTCCCTGTTTTTCATGGGTATAACCTCCTTCCTGAACTCAAATAAATTCACGGACATGAGCAGCGCCGGATTCAGGGATCATCTCACCGACGTGACCGGCATTGATATGTCTGATTTCTTTCACGGTTGGGTTTTTAATCCTGGATTTCCTCACTTTTCTATCGATTCAACATCTGCATCCACAAACGGCCCCAATTTTGACGTCACGGTTTATGTGAAACAGAAGTTAACTGCGGCACCCGGGCTGTTTAATAACGTTCCACTGGAAATAACCTTTTACAATACGGATTGGAGTTCACAAACCCGTGTGATGTATATGTCCGGTTCCTTGACCAATAACACTTTTTCACTTCCATTTAATCCCACTTTTACGGCCATAAATGTTGCGTCAAAAATAAGTGACGCTATCTCCGCCGATATGAAAACAATCAATGCGCCGGGTATATATAAATTTGTGAATACAAAATCTGCTCATATTTCTTTGACGGTCTCATCCATAACCGACTCTGCTCTCATAAGAATTGAGCACAATTGGACGGCACCTGATCCGATGAAATCTGCGTCGATCTATAAGCTCTGCCCAAACAGGTATTGGAAAATTGATGGATTACTTCCCGCCAACTATTCCATAGATTTTGAGATGTTTTACGATGGAAGGAAATTTGATCCGTTTTATTATGATCCTGGCTTATTTGAGGACCCGCTGGTTGTAGAAGATAGCATTGTACTGATGTACCGAAAAGATGCCGGAGACGAATGGACCCTGTACCCTTATTTTAGTATAAACCCCTTGATACTTAATGATAAATTTGGTTTGATGCAAGTTGATTCCCTTCAGTTGGGCGAATATGTATTTGCCATCAAGAGTAATTCATTTGTAGCATCTACCTCTATCACATCAAGTGCAAATGTCAGCTGTGCCGGAAGTTGCGATGGAAGTGTAACAGCAACTGGAATGGGCGGAACTGCTCCATATACGTACTTATGGGATGATCCAACCAATCAAACATTCATCTCGGCTACCGGATTATGCGAAGGCATTTACAAGGTGATTATAACAGATGCCTCAGGGCAAACCGTAATTCTGAGTGTTTCTATAATATCTCCCGATGCATTGATGGCAAACATTTACAATACCGATGAAACATGCGGTGGTTGCAATGATGCCTCATTAACTTATAGTGTACTGGGAGGAAGCACACCTTATACTTATCAGTGGGACGACCCGCAGAATCAAGTTACAGCCACGGCCACGGGATTGTCGCCTTCAACGCTGTACTCTGTTTCAGTAGTTGATGCAAATGGTTGCATCATCAACGGTCAGAATTTATCCGTTGGAATAGAAAAACATACCAGGAGAGAGGCTGTTATAACATTGTTTCCCAATCCGACTGACAATTCATTTACCATTAGCCTTCCCCATGAATTGCTAAGAGGTAACACGGTGGTGCGTGTGGTAAATTTGGAAGGAAAGCTGATCCAAATCGAAAGGCTCAAAGTTTTTCAAGGAGAATTCCAAATCTCCACGATAAAATGGAAATCCGGTGTGTATCTCATTGACGTTTCAGAGAGCGGTAAGCCAGTATTTAACGGCATGATTGTAGTTGCTCATTAGCCGAACTGAAGAATTTTTAATAATTTGAGGATCATAAACTGAAATCCCATATCGGCACAACAAGTGTGAGAGGAAGAGAGATATTCATATTAATCGCTGTAATCACCACAGCAGGTATTGCGGCATTATCCATGCTCTGGCCCCCATTTATCTGGAGCACAGTGCTTTTCGGCCCTATTATCTTTCTTGGTGTAATAGATGTTTTACAAAAAAAGTCGGCCATAAGAAACAATTTTCCGGTACTGGGGCGCATTAGATATCTCTTAGAAGCGATTCGCCCGGAAATAATGCAATATTTTGTAGAGACAGACACAGAAGGAACTCCAATTAACCGGATGTTTCGCTCATTGGTATACCAGCGGGCAAAAGCTGTAACGGATACCACTCCCTTCGGCACAAAGGTGGATGTGTACAGAGTTGGCTATGAATGGATAGAGCATTCAATGTACGCATACGGCCATGAAAATCTGGACTTCAGCCCTCGAGTTATGGTTGGCGGCCCTGGTTGCACTGTGCCTTATTCTGCAAGTTTGTTGAACATATCTGCCATGAGCTTTGGTTCACTGAGTAAAAATGCAGTGTTGGCGTTGAACAAAGGTGCCAAGAAGGGTGATTTTGCTCACAATACGGGTGAAGGGGGAATTAGCCCCTATCATTTAGAGTACGGTGGTGATCTGATTTGGCAAATTGGAACCGGATATTTTGGCTGCAGAACAGATGATGGACACTTTGATCAGGATAAATATGCAGAAAAGGCGCTTCTGGATACTGTAAAGATGATTGAAATTAAACTATCTCAAGGTGCGAAACCCGGGCACGGTGGTATATTGCCAGCGATTAAAAACACCAAAGAGATTGCAGCAATCAGAGGTGTAGAACCCTATACAGATGTCAATTCTCCGCCCACACATTCCGCATTCTCCTCTGCAACAGGCTTAATGGATTTTATTAAACTATTGAGAGACAAGTCCGGTGGTAAACCGGTAGGGTTTAAATTGTGTGTTGGTAAAAAAGAAGAATTTGAAGAATTGTGTTCGGCTATGGTATCTACTGGAATAAAGCCTGATTTTATTGCGGTGGACGGGGGCGAGGGAGGTACAGGTGCGGCTCCGGTTGAGTTCTCAAATTCACTGGGTGCACCATTAAAAGATGGACTGGCCTTTGTACACAATACGCTTGAAGGATTTGACGTGAGGAAGGATATTAAAATAATTGCGTCTGGTAAAGTTATCAGTGGCTTTCATATAGCAAGGGCCATTGCGCTTGGAGCTGATATGGTCAGTTGTGCCCGGGCAATGATGATGGCTGTGGGATGTATTCAGGCCTTACAGTGCAACGTTAATACATGTCCTACCGGGGTGGCAACGCAAGATAAGTCTTTAATAAAAGGCTTGGATGTGAAATCAAAAGGCGATAGGGTTGCCAACTTCCACCGCAATACACTCGATAGCTTCGTTGAGTTGATAGCCGCAGCCGGACTCAAATCCCCTAATGAACTAAACCGCATGCATATTAACAGCAGAATTAGCATGGAATCTGTGGCGACCTACGAAAAAATATACCCGTACATACCAACGGGTAGTTTGTTGCAGGAGAGTGTGGCGGAGAATGGCTAAATCTGGTTTTGGGTAATCCGGAAATGACATCGGTTTTTACCCGCCTGTAGCATTAGCGCAGGCGGGAATGCACATGTTTATTACTGATATCACAAGTTGGCTGCCATTTGATAAAAAACACTTGCAAAAATGCTTTCAGAAAGCTTTACGATAATATCTCCTTTATCCACTGAGGATGCGACAAAAGTACTTACGAATGAAATTGAGGTGAATTATACTTTTAAGAATCAATTTAGGAAAAATGAGAAAATTTATAGAGGCAATATTGAAAACAACCTGTTCAAAATACGGAGAATAATAAATTATACCGTAGACCACTCTCTTCCTCTTATAATCGGTAAAATCTATACATCCAACGATAAGACCGTGATTGATATTAAGTTAAAATACGATACGGGCACTTTGGTCTTTTTTGTTTTCTGGTTCGGCTTAATACTCTACATGGCCAACGGGACTAGCTATGACTCGCTATTCGAACTACTGTGGGGGAACTTCATCCATTTTATTCTATTATTAATTGGAATAATAATGCCTATCATCAGTATTGTCCTTTTTAAAATCCGCTGCAAGAAGGACAAAGAGATTCTTAATAAAATATTTGATGCAACGGGCAGCTAACAATGGTTATGATGCCATGCCACGCCAGAATGCTTACCAAAAGTGTTTTGTATCTTAACGCTACTAAAACAATGCGGCACGGCTCATAACCGGGTCGATAGCCAGCAATACCGGCAAAATGTCCTGAATTGAATGGCTTAACGCAACAATTACACTGGTATTTCCGTATCTTTGAGTAAATCGTTAATAATGACAGAGAAAGTAATTAGTACTGATCCCGGAACTCTGGGAGGAACTCCCGTGTTTAAAGGGACAAGGGTTCCCATTCAGACACTATTTGACTACTTGGAAAATGACGAGACTCTTCAAGAATTTCTTGAAAACTTTCCTACCGTAACTAAAGGCCAAGCAATAGAAGTGTTGAAAATTGCTGAAAAACTAGTAACCTCAGCGGATTTCAATGAAAGTATTGCTTGACGAAAATATTCCCAAAAAGGTAAAACTTGATTTTGGCGCTGAGTATCAAGTGAAGACTACACAAGAATTGGGTTGGGGCGGAAAAAGCAACGGAGAGTTGCTGGGGCTGCTTACTTTAAATGACTTTGAAGTCTTTATTACAGTTGACAAAAACTTGAAACATCAGCAGAATATTAAAAAATTCTCAGTGACTATTTTTGTGTTGGATGCAAAAGACAACCGGCATAGCACCATTCAACCACTCATTGATAAGGTAAAAAGTCATCTAGATAAGGATTTGAAACAAGAGATTATTGAGATTAAATAAGTGGGGTTACTCCCATGTTAGGCGTAATCTGATATTTGGATAATACGTATCTTTGATAAAATGCAGAATTATGCTTACTAAAGAGAAACTTCTTCAAACAATTAAAGACCTGCCAGACAAGTTTTCTTTGGATGATGTGCTTGACCGAATAATATTGCTGCAAAAAGTTGAAATAGGTCTAGAGCAGTCTCAGGCAGGACAAACGAATTCAACAGATGAGGCAAAGGGGAAGCTTAAGAAATGGTTGAAATAAGGTGGACTGACCAGGCCATAGAGGATATTGAAAATATTGCTCAGTTTATAGCTCAAGACTCTCCCAGATATGCGAAGATTCAAGCGCAACGTTTCTTCACCGGAGTAGACATTCTCAAGACCCAACCAAAACTGGGAAGAATGGTACCTGAGATCGAAGAGGATCAATTAAGAGAGCTCATTCAGGGAAATTATCGAATCATCTATAAAATCGTTAATGCAAACCTTGTTGACATCTTAACGATTCACCACAGCAGAAGGTTGCTCAGAAATAACCCAACAATAGGTGAATAAAAGCACCAAAAATTGGTCAACGAAAAAACTATTAGTTTATAACCTGCTGGTCCTGTTCATTTTCTTTTTTACACTAGAAATTTCTTTCAGGGTATACAATTACCTGCAATGGGATTCTTACGAAACTTATTTATCCATTCAGGGAAGCCCAAGGTTAATTTCCGATTCAACATTGATCTGGAATAACCGCCCTTTTTATTTAGAGTTTTATAAGGAATCACAGTACAATGAGCTAGGCATGAGAATGCCTGCCGGTGAAGCGTTGATGCCTAAAAAGGCAAAGGATGATTTTTGGGTTTTCACACTGGGCGGCAGTGCCATGGCGGGAATGGGATCCAATATCAATGGAGAGTGGCTGGATATAACCAATGTGTTCAATCATCCTATTTCTTCATCCATTGATGGTTATTTGGAGCTTTATTTAAAAGATAAAATGCCAGATAAGAACGTAAAAGTGTTTAATGCAGCCATAAGCAGTACTTCAATCGTTCAATCAATGAGGAACTATGAACGCTTAAAAAAGTACAATCCCGATTGGATTATCACATTGGATGGAGTCAACGAACCCAGAACTTTTAAATCAGGCCAATCCATAAACCAGCAACTTATAATAGATTGGGAAAATGATCCTTCCAACAATTTCCCGATTAGTTTTTATACATACCTCACCCGGAAATCAGCCTTTTTGAATACGGTGAAAAAATACATTTTCTTCCTCAGGTTGAAATGGAGACGAAATAAAAATGATGAAATCCAGCAAAAATGGATCAATTGGGATAGAACCGAATTGGTGTACGACAGCAGTGATAAATACATCTCCAATGCAGTGGATACTTTTTTATTCAATTTAGAATCTTTTAGAAAGATACTTTCCGACGACAAGCAAAAACATTTGATATTCATTCAACCACATCTCTCTTTGAGAGATACAAACAAATTGAAAAATATAGAAAAAGGAGTTTATAACTATTACACCTCACTAAGCGATTCAGGCACCAATCAATATTATAAACTATTGTACCGGAATGCGGATGAAAAATACGCCGATGATAGTTCTATTTTCCTGATGAACTGGGTTCATGAATCAGACAACTGGGCCTTTGTCGATTATTGTCATTTTACAAAAGAAATAAACAGTGCATTTGCTGAAAAAATAGGTCATTATATGCTGTACAAAGATGTTGTTGATCTAGAAGATTAATAGAGAATTGTGCCTGACAAGCTGTGTTAAGCCTAGAGGTCGCTACGCTAAACTATAGAACGGTTATATAATTCCATGCAAGGGCTGTCCGGACACTCCCAGAGCATCCACCCTTTTTTCCACAGCGGGATCGAGTTCCAACACAGGTGCGTGATGCGGTTTTACTCTTGCATCAATGATCATGCTTCCCTTACATCCCCAATGCTTATTCTCTGTAAAACTGTCTACCCCATGAATATCACTGGCTGGATTGCTGCGTGTGAACGTTACCCATAGAAAGTTATTCAATGATTCTGCCACGAAGTCACTATCGTCACACCATATTATCATCAGAATTCCCTCTGACAATAAGTTTAAAGTTGACTCACAAAATGCCGTTAGTTGAAAGTTTGTGGTTTGTTCGTCAACGTATTCCGGTGCTTTGACGGCAAGTATTCCACGTAGAACCAGCTTCGGGTTATTGAATTTGTCGGGCAATGTGATGTTGCCATTTAGCTCTTTCGCCAGGTCACGCTTTTTCGGCCCGGCTGCTGCCAACACCACTTTTGACCCTGAGTTAATTCCGGTTCCTGAATAATCGAGGGTATCCATGGTATGTTTGGTATGGAAATGTAAATCTCGTGTCAGATCAATTCTCTCCAACACATGGATCAAATACTTTTCAATATCATTAACACTCAGATCAGTATTGTCGTCCCTCTCAGTAATGAATAAGTATTTCGTCAACGACATTTGGCCGAAACCCAGCATGTGATTCGCTATGGTGAGAATTTCCTGTGGTTTGCGCTCCTCGCTGTACGGTGTATAACGCTCACTTCCAATGGCCAGCATAAGCGGGTGAACCCCCGCAGCATCTACCGCATTAACTTCTTTCAAGCCTGGAACTTCACTTGGTATAACCGGACCGGTAATCTCGTGTATCAACCTGCCAAACTGAGTGTCCTCCTGGGGCGGCCTGCCAACAACAGTAAAGGGCCACACAGCATTTTTGCGATGGTATACTCTATGTACTTTCATCACGGGGAAATTGTGCTGGAGGCTGTAATAGCCCAGGTGATCTCCAAAAGGCCCTTCAGGTTTTGTTTCACCCGGATGCACTTCTCCGGTGATCACAAAATCTGCTTCCGTAGATATTACATACCCATCTCTTCTCGAATACCTGAATCTTCTGTTATTCAAAACTCCTGCAAACATCAATTCAGACAATCCCTCCGGAAGGGGCATAATGGAAGCCAGCGTATGTGCCGGCGGTCCACCCACAAAAATGCTCACCTTTAGCGGTTTGCCCAACGCGTTGGACTTGGATTGGTGAACACCAATACCACGATGAATCTGGTAATGCAATCCTATTTCTTCATTGGTCACATACTCATTCCCCGACATTTGTATTCTGTAACAACCCAAATTGGAGTGCCTGACTCCGGGCGCATCTACATCTTCCGTGTAAACTTGGGGCAACAGCATGAACGCACCTCCATCATTTGGCCAGGACTGGATTTGCGGAAGTTGATCAATCTTTGTTTCATTAGCAATTGCAGATGCGCTCGATAACCGGGGAAGTGCTTTTGTCGCTAAAAAATATCGCATCGGGTGTCTCAACGCTAACATTGGGTCCTTCTTCAAGTCTGTAAGCACTTTAACCCGCTCAAGGGTGTCACGAAACATAAATCGACATCTTTCCATGGTCCCAAATAAATTTGACACCGCTGGAAACGGACTGCCTTTCACATTTTCAAATAGCACCGCTGGCCCCCCGTGGGTATAAACTCTCATATGGATAGCCGCCATCTCAAGATCCGGATCTACTTCTTTGGCAATCCTTACCAAATGCCGGTTACGCTCCAGGTCATGTAAACATTCAAAAAGGCTTTTGTATCCCATGAGTTAGGGTTTAAAAGCAAAAATAGTCTTTATGGAAAAGGTAGGTAAAGAAAAACCTCAGTGATTTGTACGTCGTGTGACGGCCAGATACTGAGGCTTCTTATAGCTAGGTTGGTGGCTAATTTAATAACGCCCTCCTCTTCGTCGCGAGTTGCTGTTGCGCGATTTACTATTGCTCGACCTCGTACTTTTTTTCTTGCGCTTGTTTGCAGCTAGGATTTCAGAAGTATCTGTGAGTACGGTATTGGGGTCAAGTTTAAGTTTACCTCCTGAAAGTTCCGTCAAGTCATTGATAATCTTTTCATCCGCCACTGCATCTCTATTCCAGGTTACATATGATTTCTTTAGATGATTGGCTATGGTCATTATCAGGGCTTCTTTCTCCGGTCCTTCTGGAAATTCAATTGCTTTTTCAATCATAATTTGATTGGTTCTTCCATAATGCCTGTATTTGATATTCTGTGCAGGATAAGCAAGTTTCTTAGGCTTTACTTCAAGAGATTCCTCAGTCGGTTTAGGAAAAGGTGAATCTACATCTAATTTAAAATCAGATATAATGAAGAGATGATCCCACAATTTGTGTTTAAAGTCTGCTACATCACGCAAATGCGGATTGAGCTGACCCATTACATCTATAATTGCTTTTGCCTGTTTGTTTCGTACCTCTTTATCCTTCTCTGCAACAACAGATTGGACCATCTTCTGAATATGTCTTCCATACTCCGATATGCTTAAGTTCTCTCTTTGGCTATTGTATTCCATAATGTTAAATTTTCCGGTGAAGGAAAAAACTGTTAATTGAATTATTGAACGTGTAATTAAAAGAAATTCCTATTGATGAAGGGGATTCGCTATTGCTGCTTAGGTCAATAGCATCGTAATTGAAATACAAAGATAGGACTTTTATGCTTTACTGCCAATATTACTCAGACCATTAATTCAGTATTTTCAATTTTGCAAATTTTAAAAGCAATTGTTTCTGGCCGGTTGATTGAAAAAATACTGTTGCCTTTTGATTAGCCTGGTCTCCTTCAATTTGAAGCACCTTTCCGATTCCGAAACGTTGATGCTCAACTTCCATCCCCACTTGCAAATTTTCCGTGTTGTCGGCTTCAAAAGTGTTCGCCGATGCACTAATCGCTTTATTGAGCCTTACCAGTTTTTTATTAAGTGGTTCCAAGTTGGTTTCTACAGAGTTACCCTTCTTCGATTTCTTGGTAATCGGTGGCTTTTTCAGTTTTACTGGATTATCAAAAATGTCGAATAAAGGTTCACTTAATTTCTTGGTGGCAGGGAAATCGAGGTATTTCTCGTCAACCTCCTCCAGGAACCTGCTGGGCTCGCAATGGATCAGGTTTCCCCATCTGTACCGGGTAGTGGCAAACGACAGATAAGCCCTCTCCCTAGCTCGGGTAATGGCCACATAAAATAACCTTCGCTCTTCTTCGAGGTCCTCCTTAGAATTAAGAGCGAGCTGAGAGGGAAACAAGTTTTCTTCCAGTCCAACAACGAACACATAAGGAAACTCAAGACCTTTCGCCGCGTGAATTGTCATCAAGGATACTTTATCATTATCATCCGGATCATCCTCATCTGCATCAGTGAGTAATGCAATATCCTGTATGTATTCTGACAGGGATGGGCCTTCAAACTGCTCGTGTGCATCAGGGTTGCTGCGCGACCATGTCTCGCAAAACTCCTTTAATCCGTTGAGCAGCTCCTGAATATTTTCATACCGTACAATATCTTCAGGGGCCTGGCTATCGTAAAGTTCTTTCAAAATTCCGGTGGAAGTAGCTATGAGATTTCCCAGATCGTAGGCGTTTTTATTCAATAGGTCTACCGAAAAGCTCTTTATCATCGATACAAAGTCGAATATCTTTCCAACAGATGCTGCTCCAATCCCTAAATTGTATTGATTTAGATTTTCTATTACTTCCCATGGCGTAGTATTATTCTCGTGAGCCGCTACAGCTATTTTCTCCATGCTTCTCAGGCCAATTCCCCTGGCGGGATAATTGATTACCCTTTTCAGGGATTCCTCATCCTTGTTGTTGAGCACTAACCGGAAATATGCCAATAAATCTTTTATCTCTTTCCTCTGGTAAAATGACAATCCCCCATAAATCCTGTAAGGCAAATTGTTCTTCCTCAACGCTTCTTCTATTGCCCTTGATTGGGAGTTAGTTCTGTACAGAATAGCAAAATCCAGGTTTTTAACACCCTTATTGGCCTTGCACTCAAAGATCGAATGGGCTACCTGCGCACCCTCTTCATTATCTGTAAATGATTTTAACACTATCAGCTTATCACCCTCCTCATTATCTGTCCAAACTTCTTTATGCAACTGCTTTTTATTGTTGGCAATAACACTATTTGCAGCATTGACAATGTTCTTTGTGGATCTATAGTTCTGTTCGAGTTTAAACGTCTTCAGATCTGAATAGTCCCTTTTGAAGTTCAGTATATTTTGAATGTTTGCCCCCCTGAACGCGTATATGCTCTGCGCATCATCTCCAACTACACAAATATTCTCGTGCTTTGCGGCGAGCTTTTTCACTATTGAGTACTGAAGCACATTGGTATCCTGAAACTCATCTATCAGGACATATTTAAACTTTTGCTGATATTGATGCAGTACCTCAGGGAATTTAGAAAGCAGAAAATTCATTTTGTAGAGAAGATCATCAAAATCCATTGCACCAGCTTTAAAACACCTGTCAACGTAGGTTTTGTATATGTCACCTAGTTCCGATCTGGAACCCAGCTGATCCTCCTTCAAAAGATCACCGTCGTTCAGGTAAGCTTCAGGAGAAATCAGGTTGTTTTTGGCGAGTGAAATCCTATTGAGTACCAAAGAAGGTTTGTACACTTTATCATCCAGGCCTTTTTCCCTTATTATCGCCTTCAGTTGACTTTTGGAATCAATAGTATCGTAGATGGTGAAGTTGGTTGGATACCCGATTCTCTCCGATTCAATTCTCAAAATTCTTGCAAAAATGGAATGGAATGTGCCAATCCACGTATTTCTGGCCTCCAACCCCGGTACTATTTCCTCTATCCTCGCCTTCATCTCCTTAGCCGCCTTGTTGGTGAAGGTTAGTGCCAGAATATTGAAAGGACTTACCCCTTTCTTAATCAAATAAGCTACGCGATACATCAACACCCGCGTTTTCCCCGAACCAGCGCCAGCTATGATCATAACCGGCCCTTCAGAACATACTACGGATTCTTTCTGTACAGAATTTAATGACTTTAGGAAATCGCTCAATGTGATTTTTTTTGGTTTTCAGTGCATCAAAATTACAACATTTGATCAGCTATTCTTGACCATTTTTTGACCAAAACCAAAACTTTTGAACCATTTTTATATCTTATCTTTGACTAAATTAAGCTCTTGCGATGTGGTAAAGAAAAGGATGAAAAATCTAGGGAATACTGTTACGGCGTTGCTCCTGCTACTTGTTGGCTTTAATACTGGTTTTGGGCAATCATTTTCAGAAATTAGCGCACAAGCTGGCATTGATATGGTCCAGATTCACCCCATGCTCATGGGAGGTGGCGTCGCATTTTTCGATTATGACAATGACGGTTTTCAAGATTTGTACATTACCGGTGGCAGTTCCGGTGATAAACTCTATCATAACAACGGAGATGCCACATTTACAGATGTAACCATAGCTGCCGGAATAATAGGCACTGATTCGATGCTAACTATTGGTGTTGCAACCGGAGATATAGACAATGACGGTTACAGAGAGATATTCATTACAACATGGCAAGGATATCCAAATATTCTCTTCAAAAACAATGGTAACGGCACATTTACAGATATATCTTTGACATCAGGAGTTGCGGATTCTTCTAATAGTATTTCTGTTACGTTTGGGGATGTGAACAAAGATGGGTTTCTAGACATCTACGTGGCGAATTATGTAGACCTGATCAACTCAAATCCACAAAACGGTTTTGACTATACCTGTTTTGCCAACTTTCTCTACTTAAACAATGGCAATCAAACATTCACTGAATCAGGGGTGGCCTATGGGGTGGCTGACACAGGCTGCGCATTAGCAACGGCCTTTACCAACTTCGATGATGAAGGTGATATAGACGTGTATATAGCCAACGATTTCGGCGCCTGGGTAAGGCCCAACACAATACTGCAAAATAACTTTCCCACTGCTAACTATACAGATATTGGTATCTCATCCTCAATGGATGATTCTATTTTCGGTATGGGTATTGCTATTGGGGATTACGATGAGGATGGCGATTTGGACTATTACGTCACCAATCTTGGGAAAAATGTGCTGAGGAACAACCAGGGAAACAACACTTTCCTGGATAAGACAGATACAAGCGGCACCGCAAACACTTATACCGATAGCACATTTTTTGCTGTAGGCTGGGGTACTGCCTTCTTCGATTATGATAACGACACATATCTCGATTTAATTATTGCCAATGGCTATATACCAGCGGACTCATTTATTTACAACACACCCTCCAACCCAAATGTTCTGTTCAGAAATAATGGAGATGCTACATTTACCGATGTTTCAGATATAGAAGGCTTTAATGACACAACATTTGGCAGAGGGTTAGCACTTGGGGATATTGACATGGATGGAAAGCTGGATGTAGCAGTTGGCGTGGTAGTCTCAGATAGTTCATCACCCAACCACTTCCTGTTGTATGAAAATCTAAGCCCTGATTCCAACAATTGGTTATCTGTTAGCTTGCAGGGTGTAGTGAACAACAGAGATGGTTTCGGATCTCGTATTCGGATAGTTTCAAACGGGCGAAGCTGGATCCGGGAAATTGACGGCGGATCCAGTCATGTCTCCCAAAACATGAGTAGTGCCTATTTCGGTTTGGGTGCGTCAACAATTATTGACAGCCTGATTGTCACATGGCTGGATGGCAATCAAGAAGTTTTTACCATTATTAACCCCAATCAACACATTAATATAATAGAGGACTCTACTATTTATGGTATGGTTTACAGAGACACCAGTATTTGCAACGGGGATAGTATTCCCCTCGGAGGCGGATATCAAACGACTGCTGGAATATATCGGGATACAATGATCGCCTCTTCTGGGAATGACAGCATTGTTGTTACTACTTTATCAATAAACCCAGAGACTATCATCAACACTCAAGTATCAATTTGTTCGGGTGACAGTCTTTATTTAGAAGGAACCTATCAATACAATGCCGGCACATATTACGACACCATTCAGGGAACTGGTTGTGATAGCATAATTGTTACGGATTTGGTTGTGTTAAGCGCTTACCTCAATACCATAGATACAACTATCTGTGAATCTGATACCTTTTTAGGGAATACATATGTTTCCGACACCTCTTTAATCGCAATGTTAACCGGATCAAATGGTTGTGACAGCACGGTTGTAACGAATATTACAGTAAACCCATTCATTATCGATACTTCAACGATTTCATTGTGTCAGGGGGACTTATACAATGGAACGACTTATTCTGTAGATACAACCCTGATTGATACTATGCAAAATCAATTCTCCTGCGACAGCATTATTTCAATCAGCATTGTTATTTTGTCACCATCGTTTAATTCTGCCAGCGCTACAATATGTAAAGGCGACCTGTTTGCAGGCAGCTTTCATTTCTCTGATACTTCGCTGATTGACTCACTAACCGGGGTAAATGGGTGTGACAGCATCGTAAATACCATGCTAATGGTGGATTCTACCTATTCTCTCACTATTGATACCACTATTGAATCTGGTACTTTATACAACGGAGTTGCTTATTTCAGCGATACTGTGTTGATTGAATCACTCTTGAGCACAAAGGGCTGTGACAGCATTGTACAATCCAACATATATGTTGTCACCGGTATTAAATCAAGTAATACGCTTTCTCAAACAAAGAAATTTAATGTGTTTCCAAATCCTGCATCGGGGAATGTATCAATCTATTTTGATTTAAAGAAAAATTCACAAGTCTCCATCACCATCTTCAATATGCTTGGCAAGATCATTGGGATGCCGATTTCAGGCCATTATAGTACCGGTATTCACACCGTAACCTGGAATGGGAAAGCGGATAATGGTTTGGATATAGCGAATGGAATTTATACTATCCGGTATAGTGTTGACGGAACCTACACAGCGAACATCATACTAATAGTTTCCAATCCGGAGAAATAAGATTAACCGCATCAGAAAATAGGTATTTACAGGGTATTTTCTATATTTGTTATAATACCTGCTCCCAAACGAAGCTTGTACTTAAATAGAAGACACTTATGACTGTCAATGTTGATAATATATATGGAATCCACAATACCATGCTGGATAAGCAAATCCTCCTGGCGTATAAGGGAGAGTTCAACAATAAGATAGTAAATTCTCTTTTATCGAATGCTAAAACTCAGATGCAAAACCTGGAAATGGAGCTGCCTGTTAGGAAAAAGCTGTACAACATTATGGTTGAGTGTTTAGAAAACATTAATAGATATGCAGGGGCGGGTAAGTTTGATGAGGATGATTTAACACCTCATTTTCCCTTGTTTTTGCTGGGCACCAGTGAGGAAGGATTCTATGTTACTGTAGGCAATCTGATTAAAGAGAAAGATAAGAAGATACTTAAAGAGAAATTGGATGATATAAATAAATTAAATCGGGAAGAATTAAAATCAAAATACCGTGATACTATTCTCGCTTCTTCTGTAACAGATAGCAGAGGTGCAGGATTGGGTATCATTGACATGGCTATAAAATCGGATAATCCGCTTGAATACAAATTCAATACGGTGAAAGACGATATTTCATTCTTTATACTTGAAATTAAAGTTTAGAACAAAATGGAGGCTCTAATTATCGAAGCGACAGAATTTACTCCAGATGTGATAATGGACCCTGATTCAAACAAGTTTGAAATGTCAGGTGAATCCAGGCCGGAAAACGCCGGTAAATTCTACGAAGTAATATTGAACTGGATGGATAATTACCATTCGCTCAGATATTGGAGGGATAGCAAATTCAATGATAAATCCAGTTCCACGGTTTTCGAATTTAAATTCGAATATTTTAATAGTACTTCTGCTAAATTCATTCTGGACATTCTTAAAAAGATTGAGACATTTCGAAAAGATGATATGAATGTTACTGTGAAATGGTACTATGAGGAACCCGATATTGATATGAAGGAGTCTGGCGAGGAGTTCGCAAGTATGACGGGAATACCATTTGAATATATCGTAGTTTAATTCCCTAAAACAAGATTGGAGCCTTTACCGAAATCAACACATGATTAGGCAATTATATTCTTTGAGTAGCGCTGAGTTATTGCGTAAAAAAGTTATGAGGCGTTTGTGTAATTTGGTAGTGTCTACGCTGGTAGGTGCGTTTTTATTGCTATCAGCACCGGTAATTTCACAAACCGGTTCGGGTAATATCGCCTTTGATAAAGCCAATTTTGAAAACGACAAGGAGGGCTTTAAAGCAGCGGAGAAAGAGTTACAAAAGGGTGAAGCAAGTTATAAAGCCGCCGTCTATTCACAGGCGCTGATACATTTTGAAACTGCGCAAAAATTCAATCCCAATAACGCTGAGCTCAATATGAAAATTGGGCATTGCTATTTGTATTCGTCGCACAAGACTGAGGCGCTCACCTTTCTGGAAAAGTCCATTGCGTTGGATGCACCTCTCAATAACTATGTCAACTTCTTGCTAGGACAAGCTTACCATTTGAATATGAAATGGGATGAAGCGATAAAATCCTATGGCAATTTTGTAAGTAATGCCACAGAAGAAAACAAGAAACAAGTTGCTTTGGCCAAGAAGAAAATTGATGAGTGCAACTATGGCAAAGAGCTGGTTAAATCACCTATTAAAGTTAAGATTGAAAACCTGGGAAATAACATAAACTCTGAGTTTGCAGAATACCATCCCCTAATATCCGCAGATGAAGCTGTCATGTATTTCACAGCAAGAAGGGATAGCACCACCGGAGGTAACAGAGATCCAAATTTCGATGTTTATTATGAAGATATATATGTGTCCCGGAAGGACGCTGATGGCGTATGGAGTGATGCAAAAGGGGTGGGTGAACCCATAAACACAGAGTTTCATGACGCAACGGTGGGCCTTGCTCCAGATGGTCAAAAACTTTTCGTTTATAAAGATGATGAGGGTGATGGTAATATTTACGAATGCGTATTAAACGGAGATGTATGGACCGAACCAGTAAAATTGAACGAGAACATCAACTCAGAATACACCGAACCTACCGCATGTTTCTCCTATGATGGGAGAACAATCTATTTTGTTAGCGACAGGCCTGGAGGATTCGGTGAAAACGATATTTATGTTTCCAACCGTAGCAGTAATAATGTTTGGGGGCCTGCTGCGAATTTAGGCGCTATTATTAATTCTCCATATGATGAAGAAGCTGTGTTCATGCACCCGGATGGCAAGACGCTTTATTTCAGCTCCAAGGGCCATAAAACAATGGGGGGATACGATATCTTCAAGTCCGTTTACAATAGTAAATCTGGTACCTGGTCTAGTCCGGAAAACCTTGGGTATCCGATTAACACACCCGATGATGATGTATTCTTTGTTATGGCTGCCAATGGTGAACG
Source organism: Bacteroidota bacterium (assembly GCA_022572355.1). Classification (GTDB taxonomy): domain Bacteria; phylum Bacteroidota; class Bacteroidia; order NORP154; family NORP154; genus NORP154. Next base: position 83,801 of record JACZWC010000007.1, read on the forward strand.
TGGTTATTATTCATCCATCAAACCTGATGGAATAGGCGAGAAAGACATTTATATGATAACTTTTCTGGAAACTAAATCTAGTCCGGAACTGACCCTGGTAAAAGGTAAAATTCTTGATAAAAATACCGGACTGCCGATAGAGGCGTACATTGAAGTTATCGACAATGACAAAAATGAAGTTGTTGCCAATACTAAGTCAAACAAATTAACGGGTGAATTTTTGTTTTCCCTTCCATCAGGTAGAGATTACGGCATTACCGTTACAGCCGATGGTTATTTCTTTCATTCTGAAAACATCGATATACCTGAGTCATCGCCATTTTTTGAATTGTTCAAAAACATTCAGATGGATCATATGGAGGTTGGTAAATCAATGGTGCTTAATTTCATTTTCTTTGATTTTGACAAAGCTACGTTGAGAGATGAATCTATAATTGAGCTGGAACGTGTTGTGAAGTTTATGGTAACAAACAAGAGTTTGAAAATAGAGATCTCAGGCCATACAGATAACAAAGGTACCGTTAGTTACAATCAAAAATTATCGAATAACAGGGCAAAATCTGTCGTAACCTGGTTAGCTAATAAGGGCATTGCGCAGGCCAGAATGGTTTCGGAAGGCTACGGATTTAGTCAACCAAAGGCGAGCAACGATACTGAAGAGGGCAGAGCAAAAAATCGAAGAACAGAGTTTAAGATATTAGAATTTGATAAGCTGATTCGTGCGGCAGCTAGAGATGCTTCTGATCGAAAAATTGCACAGAAAGAGAAGAATGCTGTTGCAGAAGACACAAAGTCGAAAGAAATGGAATTGTTGATTGAAGAGTCTGGGAACCTTGAAATTGAAAATGTGACCCGAAAAATTGAGGAATCTGATGCGGAGACCATTGCTGAAATAGAAAGCTTTGATAGTGAAGAGCCAACACCGGTGAAGAAAGTTTCTGTGGAAGAACTACCCTCCTCAGCTGAGCCAAAGCCAGCCGAATTTATTGAAGAAGTAGTAGACGTTGTAGTAATAAGCACCCCTGATCCTCCCTCTCAGGAGCAATTTTCTACCTCAAAAATGAACTATTACGCAACAAATAAAATACCGGTAGATCCGACTTTGCCAGATGGTGTTATCTACAAGATTCAAATAGGGGCTTTTTCAAAATTGCCGAGCGCAAAAGTGTTAAAAGGACTATATCCTGTAATGGCCAATAAGCTTCCCAGCAATATATATCGCTGCAGTGTAGGCATATTCAAAACCTACGATGAAGCCAAAAAAGCTCAGGCCAAGGTGCGCTCCGCTGGATTTTCCGACGCATTTTTGATTGCCTTTTACAACGGGAAAAAAATAAGTGTCTCACAAGCAGTTAACATTAACTAATTACATCCTGTGAACACGATCTATACCCGGATTCTAGAAATTGCAACATTCTTCATCCTAATTGCATTCGTTGCTAACCCTTCATTAGGACAGGATCAAATTCTAAATCTGGAGGAAAAACTTGAGACGGTTTATGGTAGGGAAAGGACGCAGGTTCTCAACCAACTGGCACAGTTACATCTCAGAAAGAATGCTACCCAAAGCATTGAATACGCTAATGAAGCATTGAAGGTGTCCACAGAGAATGATTATCCCAATGGAGAATCCAATGCACGTATCAATCTTGGTAACGCCCACAGTCGCCTCAACGATCATTGGAAGGCTCTGACATCCTTTAAAAAAGCCCTTGCAATTTTTGAAAAGTCCAATAATCGTTCTGCCAAAGCTTACACTTTGAACCAGATAGGATTAGAATATAAACATCTTAAAAAGTATGGCGATGCCAACATCTATTGCAACAAATCCTTAAAAATCTACCAATCCCTCAATGACAAAGAAACTATTGCTTTGGTTGAATCTAACCTTGGTGATATATACAATAAAGAAGGACAGTATAACCAGGCTATTGCAAAATATACCAGATCATTAAAAATTGATCGCGAAATAAAAAACTTCAGAGGAGTGGTCGAGACACTCGTTAGAATAGGATCTACTTACTCAAATCTTGGCAATTTCAATCGTGCAGAAGAGAACTTACAGGAGGCAATGACTATTGCAAAAAAGAACAAGCTCATGTCACTTTATAATTCTGCCAAAAACAACCTGGCAGTGGTGAAGAGAAACAAGGCACAGTACGGCGATTCTAAGACACAATTTGAAAAAGATCAAGAATTGGAATCGCAGCAATACATCCGGGAAATGGAAGAAAAAACGATGCAGATTCAGCAGCAATCATCAAAATTCTTAGAGGAAATAGAGGGGCTGACAGAAGAGAAACAACTCATAGAGCTGAAGAGCAGGATACAGGAAGATGAATACAACAGGCAACTTCTGGCAAAGCAACATGAAACCGAGCAACAGGAAAACAAGATTCAATTGCTCAATGCGGAGAACGAATTGAATCAAGCAGAGCTGGATAAAAAAGGTGCTGAGCTTGACAAGAAGAATGCCGAGGCCAGAAACGCACAGATAATTCATGGAGCTGGAGCAGGTGCATTGGGCTTGGTAATAATTATGGTAATCCTGATATACAGCAGATATAAGGCGAAACAGAAGGCAAATATTGCTTTGGCGGAACAGAACGATAAAATAACCAAGCAAAAAGACGAGATCCTAAAACAAAAGCAAGAAATAGAAGTGAATCGCGACAAGCTGGCAAAGCAAAACCAACAAATATCAGATAGTATTGATTACGCGAAGAGAATACAGACTGCCGTATTGCCTTCCTATGAAAATGTAACCAACCTCCTACCTGATTCAATGATATTGTTTAAACCTAAAGCAAAAGTGAGTGGCGACTTTTATTGGGTTAAGAATTATGGGGATACTGTGTTGTTTGCAGCTGCAGATTGTACCGGCCATGGTGTTCCAGGTGCCTTTATGTCAATAATTTGCAATAACATCCTCCATCAAATTGTTACTCAGTACGAAAACCTTCTTCCAGGATCTATTCTTAAATTGTTGAGCCATGAAGTGATGAGACGGTTGCAGCAAAAAAAGAAGTCCAATCTTGAAAATAAAGATGGTAGTATAAAATTCGAGTGGGAAGTGAAGGATGGCATGGATATCGCTCTTTGCTCCTACAACCGAGCTACATTAGAACTCGTGTATGCAGGTGCACACAATCCTCTATATCTGTTCCGGGATGGAGAGTTATCCGAGAGGAAAGGTGAAAAGCTGTCTATTGGTGGTACAAAGCAGGATGATACCTTCACAGACCACAAGTTACAGCTTCAAAAAGGTGATGTAATATATTTGTTTTCAGACGGGTTCCCGGATCAGAAAGGCGGGCCAAACAACAAGAAATTCTACTATGCCCCTTTTCAAGAGTTATTAAAGGAGATACATCAAAAACCAATGGAGGAGCAAAAAATCACTCTTGATAAAACTATAACTGACTGGATCGGATCAGGCGAGCAAATAGATGATATAATCATTTTTGGAGTACGAATCTGACCATGAGCCTTCGCAGCAATTATATCTCAATTACATTTCCTTTTGTATTTGCTTTCATAAGTCTTTCTATTTACCCCGGTTTGGTTTTTTCGAATAACAATGAATTAGATTCTCTGGAGCACGCGCTAGATCATGCAACTGAAGACACAAATAAGGTAGAACTCCTCTGCAAGATCAGTAAAAAGTATCGAGACTCTAGCCCGGACAAAGCTCTAAATTATGTGAAAGATGCGATGATCCTATCTGGAAAATTGGACTTTTTACCCGGATTGGCTCAATCAAAAAATTACATAGGTGTTGTGAAGCTGATTCAAGGTAAATATGAGTCGGCCATATCCTCACACCTCGCAGCATTGCAACTGTATGAACAACTGGAAAGAAAATCTGGTATTGCGTCAAGCCTGGTAAATCTTGGTGTAGTCTACTATTATCTGGATAATCTCAAAAAAGCCAACGACTATTTTCTTGAATCATTAAAAATCAACGAAGAAATTGGTGACCAGAGTGAAATAGCGGGTTGCCTGAATAACATCGCTGTTATTTTCAAAGAAATGGGCAATTACCCAGATGCGCTCAATTATTACAACCGATCTTTGGAATTGAGGGAAAAGATGGGAAACAGGGATGGGGTTTCCCATAGCCTTAACAACATTGGTTCGGTTTACGAACAACTCAAACAACCAGATAAAGCAATCAATTACTACACCAGGTCTCTAAAAATCAAAGAAGAGCTTGGCAATAAAACTGGAATGACCGTTAGCCTTTACAACATCGCAAAGATTTACATTCAACAGTTAAAGCAGGAAAAAACCGGAATCAAATATCTCGAACGGTGTTTGTCTTTGGCCAAAAAATTGAATGCAGCGGATATGATTATGGACGTTTATAAGAGTTATGCCGCTCTTTATTCTAAACAGGGAAAGTATGAAAAAGCTTTTGAGTATCAATCCAGATACAGCGGATTAAAAGACTCCTTACGCAGCAAGGAGTCAGCTCGACAGATCGCGGAAATGGAAACCAAATACAAGACCGAGCAAAAGGAGAAGGAAATTGCATTGCTCAATATGGTCAATGACATAAATGAGCTGGAAATTATTAATAAAGAAGGAGAAGTGAAAAGACAGCGTGCTGTAATTTTTATTTCAATAGGGACTATTGTCCTGGTCTTAATAATGGTTTTTCTTATCTACAACAGATATAGACTCAAACAAAGAGCACTTACACTCTTAGATAAGAAGAACAAGCAAATAACGGATAGTATCAATTACGCTAAGAGGATTCAACTTGCGATTTTACCTCCCAAAAATGTACTGGATGAATATCTGAACGACTCGTTCATTCTCTTCAAACCAAAAGATATTGTAAGTGGCGACTTTTATTGGGTAGGGCGAAATAATGGCAGCACACTTTTCGCCACTGTAGATTGTACGGGACACGGGGTTCCTGGTGCTTTTATGTCGATGATTGGGAATACATTATTGAATCAAATTGTGCATGAAAATAACATCACAAAGCCCTCAGAAATACTGAAAAACCTTCATGAAGGAGTCATGACGGCTCTTAATCAGGGATCTAAGGAAGGCTACTCTGGCGATGGTATGGATATAGCTATTTGCAATTGGAACATTGAAGCCAATACATTGGAGTACGCAGGCGCCCACAATCCGCTTTATCATGTTAGGAACGGAAAGATAACGGAGATAAAAGGAGATAGGCTTTTCATTGGTGGACCGTTGTCAAAATCAATATTCAAAAACCACAGTGTAGATTTGGAAAAGGGTGACGTCATTTATTTATTTTCTGATGGATATGCGGATCAAAGAGGAGGGCCTGAAGGTAAGAAATTCTACTACGAACCATTCAAGCAAGTTCTGCTCGATATTCAGGGTAAGAGTATGGAAGAACAAAAAACCCATCTTGACCAAACCATTTCCCGGTGGATGGGAAATTACGATCAAATAGATGATATTCTTATAATGGGAGTTAAAGTGTGAAACTAGTTGGTGTAGCGCCTACCTCAGAATAATTTCGACCCTTCGGTTGGCCTCATTCTCTTCTTCCGTACAGTCTGAGCAATGTTTAAGCGGGTTATCTGCACCTTTCCACTGGGCCACAAATACAGAGGACTCAATGCCGTTCTCTGCAAGAAAAGCTATCACCCTGTTTGCTCTTCTCTCTGTTATCCATAAGTTATAGTGTTGCTCACCGGTATTATCAGAATAGCCAACAACTTCAATCTTATTGGTGGACATAATTGCTGCTATTCGCTTCGATAGTTCCCTCAATTGCCGTTGCGCCTTCTCACTCAAATAGGAAGAATTATGATCAAAATAGATCCGTTCAGTAGTTCCACTTGCCAGGGCTGGCGAACTGCTGCGAACCGGTTCCCTAATAACCTTCTCTTCAACAGCCGCAGAATTATCTTCCGAAGGTATACTCGTCTCTTCAGCAACTACATCCGGTTCTGGCTCCGGTTCAGGTTCTGACACCGCTTCAGCAACTGGTTCAGCAGATTCTGTGCGGCTAATTTCCTCTAATGCTTCCTCGCTTTTTTCCGATTCAACGACAATTGGTTTCTCCTCGAGTGCGGTTGATGAGGGTTCTTCAACAATTGGTTCCTCTCCGTCATTTGCCCGATCAACTGTTTCAGCACTCTCAGATTCATCAACTACCATAATTGAAGTTTCTTCTGCTGCTACTTCCACGTTATCAGCCAAAGTATTTTCTTCTGCTTCATCAACAGCCCCCTCAGCCAAAATTTCATTCATTATATCGTCAACAGATTCTGAGACTTCCCCGCTTTCAGCCGATTCTTGCTGATTGGTTGGTTCAGTTGTAATAGACTCGGAAGTTTCAACAAGGGCATTTTCTGTTACGACTGGCTGCTCTTGTCTTTGTACGTAATAAATTTCCAGTTCGGATTCCGGTTCAGGATCGGCTCTCTTCGTGTTAGAGTAGAAGATGTCATTCAACTCGCCACTGCGATTACTGGAAAAGAACACATCTCCGGAAGGATTCAAAGAGAAAAACGCGTCAAATCCAACTGAATTTATAGGTTCCTTGAGGTTTTCGGGTAAGGACCAATTAGTCCATGTGTCATCCATTCTTTCAGAAACATAAATATCCGCAGATCCTAATCCATCCCGGCCATCCGTGGAAAAATAAAGCTTGTTGGTCTCCACATCTATGAATGGAGTAATTTCAAATGCGTCAGAATTAATTGTAGACCCCAGGTTTATAGGCTCAGACCATTTACCATCCTCCGCTTTCAAACACACGTAAATATCCTCTTTACCACTTGAATTAGAGCCCTCCATAGAAATCATGAGTATTTTCCCCTCTGGATGCATGTAAAAGCCGTAGAGCCCACTTGTTGACTCGAGCCTAGGGATATCCAGTCCAGAAGGCACTGACCATATCCTATTTTCCATGGTGGTTACCGAAACACCCATTTTCCCCTTCTTTTTATAGCTGTTTAATAAATAAAAAGTCTTCTCATCATCTCCAATACCAATAATAGCATTGTCAAATTTATTGTTGAGTTTGGTCAGGTCATTTTTGGATCTTGTCCATGCACCATCTTCCCCTGTGCTGCTATACCAAATGTCTTGTCCTGCAGTTTCGCCTCCAATATTTTCTCCAAACAAGATGCGTGAGAAATACAAGGTGCTCCCATCAGCTGAAATAAGTGGCATGGTTTCTTCCGCCTCAGAATTTACAGCATCCGCTAATTTCCGCGGCTCCTCATATGCGATTCGCTGCGCGTTGGATAGCGTACAGTAACCCAGTAATAGAAAGATTAAGGCTAATCTAATCAAGGTGATTACAATAAAATTATAAGAAACTTATTGAAGATTTTTGAGCGCTTTTAAAGAGTTTTGCGCCTAATATTATCTCATGGCTTCCAGAGCTGTATTTCCTAATTTCCGAAACAGTAATGTCATAAGAATAGCCGATTTTAATCATATGATTGAGTTCGTAACCCAGAAATACAACCACCGCATCTTTGTGTCGATATGACAATCCCCCCCAAAGCATCTCCTTGAAATTAACCTTTACAGTCATATCAAAAGATGCCGGCGTAGGAGTCATGTATTTTATCAGGACACTAGGCGTTATGCTAAGATTATCGCTGACATTAAACTTATAACCGCCCGTTATAAAGTGATGCACATTTATTTTAGCTTCCGCTGGTACATTTACCGATCTTATCTGATTTTGCAATAACTGGGCAGTGGCATAACCTATATAAAATTTATCTGAGTAAAGCCATAACCCCCCCTGTACATCAAAAAATGTTTTAGAGAAATCTTGCGAAGAGAGATAATTATAGGTTTCGTCATTTTGATCCGAAACGCCCAGATCTGTAATGTTCAACTTCCAATTTGAAAGACCCGTAGAAAGACCAAGTGCAAGCTTTATGGTTTTTGCAATCTTCAAATGAACTGCGTAACATAAATAGCCCGAGGTGTTAGAAAACGCGCCATACGTATCAGCAACGATATATCCGCCAAGCCCGTGAGTCAGCATTCTTTCAGATTTTTTTGCATCTGTGTAACCGGGCCTGCTAAGTCTCAGTGACGAAGAGCTTTTCTCTCTGAATAAGGTTGCATGCGCACTAAAATAGAAGGTCTTGGGTGCATCATTGAACCCGGTCCATTGGTTTCGATAACTGAGATCAATGTTAAAATTATTGTTGATACCCGCAGTTGCAGGGTTCAATATAATGGGATTGTGTATATACTGGCTATACTGTGCCAACTGCTGTGCATACGCGAAAGATGAATCCATCACAAACAAGAACAATACAAGATATTTCAAATATACTTTCATACCGCCGTCTATTTAAGAATGGTTACTGATCCAGTCATTGGTTTATCTCCATTATTCAAATTGATAATATAGAAATACGCTCCAAACGGAAGCTTTCTTCCCTTGTATGTGCCATCCCATGGATTCGCCGCGTATTCAGCTCCATTTGCTTTAAATAATTGCTCTCCCCAGCGATTAAATATCGTGACGTCTCCATCAGGGAAGTAGATCATATCTTCAAGAATCCATGCATCATTGACTCCATCATCGTTTGGAGTAAATGCAGTAGACGGGTTGATTTTTGCCACTTCCACCGTAACCGTTGCAGTAGCCGGGCATCCGTTAGCATCAGTAACAGTTACAAAATAATCCCCTGCACTTAATCCAGTTGCCATTGAAGAACTTTGCCCATCATCCCATACGTAGATAAATGGTCCTACCCCATTCGTAATTATGACAGTGGCAGACCCGTCAAAATTATTGGGAGTAGCGTCCGTTGAGCTCGTAGTAATTACCAATGTTGCCAACTGACTTATCGAGACACTATTCGTTGCGCTACATGAATTTACATCCGTTACAATAACGGTATATGTTCCACCCGATAATCCAACCGCTGTAGCATTTGTCTGCGTATTTGTATCATTCCACTGATAATTAAATGGATTTGTCCCGCCAGCAGGAACCGCGGTTGCCGTACCACTTGGTGTACCTCCACAGGACGGAGTACTTGAGGTTGTTACAGTTAATGAAGGATAAACGTCTGTCATCTGGATCGTATCCTGTGTACAGCCATTTCCGTCGGTATAGCTATAGGTAATACTATGCGTGCCAACCCCAGCAACTGCCGGATCGAATAAATTACCCGTTACACCAACTCCGGAAAATGTTCCGCCCGCTGGGAATCCAGTGAGGTTGGAAATTGGTGCATCGAGGCAATAGGATGAATTCAATCCTGCCATTCCAACTGCTGGCTGTGCTACCACCAGCACCAATTGTGATGCACTATCCGTACAACCCACTCCATCTGAGTAGACGTAGGTTATTGTGTAAGCACCCGCACCGGCAACTCCTGGATCAAACAGATTAGAACCTGTTATACCTATACCTGAAAAAACTCCTCCTATTGGCGAACCAACCAGGGTATCCGGGTCCGCACCCGCGCATATCTGTGTGGAAAGGCCTGTAAAATTAACTACTGGCACCGGAGTAACAGTTACGGTATCAACCTGTGAATTGGTACATCCAGCACCACTTGTATTGATATATGTGATTAAATGAGTTCCTGTATCTGCAATGAATGGATAAAAGGAGTTTCCGCTTATTCCCAGACCTGAGAACGTACCTCCAGGCAAAGATCCCGATAAAACTGCTGCAGAAGCATCAACACAGTAAATAGGATCCAGTCCAATGATTGACAAGTTAGGCAAGGCATTTACATTCACCGATTGTGTTGTGCTATCCGAACATCCATTAACCGTCGTAAACTTATATTGAATGGTATGTGTTCCCGCCCCTGCAAGTGCCGGATCGAAGAGAATACCACTGATACCAGGGCCGCTAAAAACGCCTCCTGTCGGAGTGCCAGATAATACGGCAGCATTTGCATCGACGCAATAACCCGTATCCAATCCTGTAAACGAGACAGTAGGCAGCGCATTTACCACAACAGTTTGCATGCTGCTATCTGAACATCCGCCACCATCTGTAAATACATATTTTACGACATGCGAACCTACTCCAGCCACAGCAGGGTCAAAATTGCTACCAGAAACTCCAGGCCCACTGAAAATACCGCCACCCGGTATTCCCGTTAACACATCTGCAGGATCACCTATGCAATGAGGTGTTGTTAACCCAGTAAACGACGCCACAGGTGGAGGCGATTCGGTGTTTGCAGGTACTGATCTTATACAGAATACGCTCGACATTACTGTTACCCTATAAAGGCCTCCACAAAGAGAATCAGCCAATGAATCTGTTTCTCCAATGGCAACTCCCAGAGAATCCAGCCAATTATACACATAAGGAGACACACTTCCTGTAGGTGTTACGGTGGCACTTCCATCGCAAACCACACAAGAACTCAATACCAAATTTGTAATCGAAGCCGCCATGGATGAAGTATCACCTACATTGGCCATCGCTGTATCAGTACAGCCCGTTGCATCCGTAACGGTTACGGTGTAAGATCCAGCAAGTAGTCCAACAGCAACAGAATTCGACTGTAGCGGCGTCGTGTTCCATGCATATTGGAAGGTGCCAACTCCTCCTGCCGCAACAACTGTAGCCGTTCCAACTGGTGCCAATGTGTCGCAATTAGCATCTGTAGTTCCGGTAATTGTAGCAACAACAGCAGGCGGTTCAGTAATAACCACATTAGAATCTGTCGTGGTACATCCCTGTGCATCCGTAACGTCAACCCTGAATGTGCCCGCACACAATCCAGTTGCCATAGCCGTTGTTTGCGTTCCGGGATCATTCCATAAATAGGTAAATGGACCTGTACCACCCGAAGGACATGCCGTAGCAGAACCATCACATGCATTGTTACACGAAACATTCTGAAGATTGCAAATTGTTGGAACAAGCACATCAGGTTGGGTGATAGTAAATGGGGCTGTGGTAACACAACTGCTATCATCTTTAACGATTGCATAGTAAGATCCGGCACACAAGGCCGCGATGGTCGATGAGGAGCCACCTACCGGCGCACCAGAACTATCAACCCAGGAATAAGTATACGGTGGTATACCACCAATTCCTCCTGCTGTTGCACCACCCGTACAATCGCCAAAACACGTTGTTATCATGGTGGCACTTATTATACTGCTCATGAATCCATTGGGGCCCGCAACCATAATGTCATTGCTGCTCGTACATCCACTTGCATCAGTTACTGTTATAAAGAAAGTTGATGCACATAAACTATCTGCAATAACTCCTACATCTCCATTGGACCATGCATACGTGTAAGGTGCAACGCCCCCAGAACCAATCACTTCTGCTGTTGCATCACAGGTACTATCACATGCAGCCTCGGTAGTTGAAACTGAATCTACGCTTAAGAACGGTGAAGCTGAATTCACCGTTACCGACTGAGTTGTGCTGTCTGCACATCCCCCGCCATCACTGTACATATATTGGATAGTATGAGTTCCCACGCCTGCAACAGATGGATCAAAAGTGCTTCCCACGATCCCGGGCCCACTGAATATTCCCCCACTTGGAGTACCTGTTAACACCTGGGGTGAGTTGCTTGCACAATAGGTTGCTGATAATCCACTGAAGCTCACTGAAGGAAGTGCTGTGACAGCAATAATCTGGTCCTGCGTATTTGTACATCCGTTTCCATCGGTATATGTATAGGTGATTGTGTGTGAACCTGTACCTGCAACACTTGGGAAAAATGAGCTTCCACTAATGCCCGTTCCAGAAAATGATCCACCCAATGGGGATCCTGTTAGCACTGAAGAAGATGCATCAATGCAATAGCTGGCATTCAAACCACTGAAAGATACAGTAGGCAGAGCAACCACCACAGCGATTTGAGTTGTGCTGTCACTGCATCCGTTCAGATCTACAAATGCATATTGAACGGTATGGGACCCAACTCCCGCTACAACGGGATCAAAGATGCTTCCACCTACCCCAGGGCCGCTAAATGTACCACCAACAGGGAATCCCGTTAGTGTAGAAGCAGATGCATCTGCACAATATAGACTGTTCAAGCCGGAAAATGTGACCAAAGGAGAAGCGTTCACAACAACCGTCTGTGTGGTGCTATCCATGCATCCACCTCCATCCGAATATACAAATTTGATGATGTGACTACCTGTGCCAGCAGTCGCCGGATCAAATACGTTACCCAGAATTATACCGTTACCCGTGAATGTTCCAGGTCCAGGTGATCCCACCAACGTATCTGGTATTGAAGCTACACATGTGGTTGCAGATAAGCCCGTAAAGCTGGCAACCGGAATTGGCGTTACAATCACTGTTTGGGTATCTGTGTTAACGCAGTTGTTACCATCGGTATAGGTGTAAGTAATAGAATGAGTACCGGTATCCGCTATCGATGGATAAAACGAGCCACCACTGATTCCAGGCCCCCCGAAAGTTCCACCCAAAGGTGAGCCGGTTAATACTGAGCTCCCAGTTGTGATACAATAAGTGGGATTTAACCCGCTAAAGGAGACAACCGGCAATGCGTTAACCGTAACACTCATAACACTATCATCAAAGCAGCCAAAGGCATCTGTATATGCATAGGTGATACTGTGAACCCCTACTCCCGCAACGGCCGGATCAAAATTGTTTCCTGTAATACCGTTTCCTGAGAATGTACCTCCAGATGGTATTCCAGTCAACACGGCAACTGCATCATCCAAACAATAGTCACTGGCCAAACCAGCAAATGTTACGAATGGCAGCGTATTCACATTGACTGATTGAGTTTCGCTGCCCGTACAACCATTTCCATCTACATAATCGTATGTTATTTGGTGAAATCCTGCACCCGCCAGGGAAGGTGTAAAAGTATTTCCAAAAACTCCAGGGCCAGAGAACGTGCCACCTGATGGGTAACCTGTAAGCACTACCGGTGTTACATCATCCTCACAATACGGATTAACCAAGCCAGTAAAATATACTATAGGCAATCCAATAATTTCTACATTTTGAACATCAGTATTCGTACACCCGTTACCATCCGTATACGTATACGTGATTGCGTTGAGTCCTACAGCTGCGAGATTAGGGTAAAAGTTGTCACCAATAATTCCATTACCAGAAAATGTTCCGCCAAGAGGAGCACCAGTCAGAGGTATCGCTGCAGTATCACTTATACAGTGGGGACCTCCCAATCCAGAGAAACTTATCACTGGCAAATTGACAAATTCCACAACGACCTGGTCGAAGTCCGTGCAAATTCCATTGGTCTCCGTCCATTGAAAGGTGTAAACACCCATGACTGACACAGTAGCTGTTGCTCCTGCGCTGGTATTGGTCGGATTGTAAATCGCTGTTCCCGGACCAGCTGCAATTGTCCATAACCCAGATCCAACACTGGGAATTGCGGTAAAACCGAAATCCAAAATCCCACAGCCAAAACCACCTACACCTGCATTACTATTTGGGGTTTCTGAGAATATGACCGTTACATCGTCAAAATCGGTACATGGACCATTGGTTTCAGTCCATCTGAATACATACGTCCCATAACTAGTGGCCGTAACGGTTGCGCCTGGTGCAGCGGCATTTGGAAAAAACGATACAAATCCCGGGCCTGTCTGTTTGGTCCACAACCCTGACCCTATACTTGGTGTAGCAGCAAGCGTAAAGTTTAAGTCACATTCATTGCCATCTGGGCCAGCCACTGCTGATGGCGCCTGATCAAAAGAGACGGTGATATCAGCAAAATCCGAACAGGTTCCATTCACTTCTGTCCATCTGAATGTATAAGTTCCATAAGCAGAAACTGTCGCTACTGCTGCCGGACTGTTAGCGCTTGGTGCGTATACCGTAACTCCAGGACCAGATACCTGGGTCCAGGTACCTATTCCAACACTCGGAGTCGCTCCAAATGTATAGTTGAGGTCGCATTCGGCGGATCCTGCTCCAGGATTAGCAACGGGTTGCTGATAAAAGTTCACAACTACCTCATCGAAATCCACACATGAACCATTCGCCTCCGTCCATCGATATGTATTGGTTCCATAAGAAGTTGCTGTAGCTGTAGCCGTGGCCGTATTGGCATTTGGTGAATAGGAAGACGTTCCCGGCCCAGCGACCTGGGTCCACGTACCTACTCCGATGCTGGGAACTCCACTAAACACGAATGTTAAATCACATTCGTCACCACCAGCGCCGGCATTTGCCGTTGGCATTGGAGAATCCACAACCACGGGTATACTAACACAACCCGCTGACCAGAGGCCTGAGACAGTATTGTATGCCCTCAAATAATATGTAGCTGTGGAAGTGGCATTATAAGTAGCTCCAGACCCGAGTGCAGTACTCGTTCCACAAGAGGTGCCTTGCCAATACCAGATTACATTGGAAGGGGAAGGGGGGCTCCCTGTTCTGGATATTGTCACATTGATGCATTGCGGTGAATTACTCGTAAGCGCTAACGGATCATCCGGGGTCATTTGTTCTCCCTGTATAGAAACATTATCAATTACAAATCCGGGGAAAGTGCCTGTAGCTCCATCATCGAACCAGCGAAACCCTATAAAAACAGTGGCATCGTTATTGATCCCAGCCGGAATTGCCAGGTTAGTAACAGTTTGCGTAGCGCCTTGTCCCTGATATTGCGTTCCTGAAACATTACTCCAAACGGCCCCATCGGTAGAATATACCACCATGCCATAATCTGCCGCAGCCTGGCCTATACATTTCCAATTGAAAGTTATATCAACAAGCTGGCGTCCCGAAGTAGAGAAGCCACGATATGCGATTCTATTGCTCGTACCAAAATCTCTATTGTAAGCACAAAAAGCTGCGTCGCTACCGACGGATAGACTATAAATCCCCGCTATCGCACAGCCATCATTGGTAGTGGTCCATGGGCTGCCAAATCCGCTTACGCTCCAACTGCACCTGGGAAGAGCACCTTCCCCACATGCGTCGAAATTCTCTGATAATAGGTTTGCGAATTGCCCGAAGCTACTTAGCGGTAACGCAATCAAGAGAACAATAAAATGATTATAGAGTGTACGGTTGGTCACAATCTAAATTTCATTAATTATGCCGAAAACTCGCCCTTACCCGATGAATTATAGCTTGAATAATTGTGTTGCACCGTTCTGTTCAAGGGGTAAAACAGGCATATACTTACGAAGATTGCAATTTTATGTTACAATGTCAATAGTTTTTCGCTTAAACGGCTTAATCAGAGACGAATGATTGTATACCCGATTGATAGAAGCCGTGAACTTCGAAAGATTAAAACGCTTAGACGTAATTATCCCTGTAGAAGACAGCTTGTTCCGAAGTTCTTCATCAGATGCTATCAAGCATATCTTGTCATAAAACATTTCAATATTCCCTGATTGTGCATAAAGAACATCGCTATTATCCGTAGTGACTTCGCTTAAGCCTGGGCTATTACTGCAAACAACAGGTATTCCCAGCGCTAGCGACTCAAGCTGAGTTACCGGATGTCCTTCCCAATGAGAGGGCATGACCAGACAATTCAATAGTGCGTAGAATGATTTCATGTCGTCCAAATAACCAACATACGTAACAGAAACATTTAGTCCGTAATTGTCAATTAGCCTTTTCATTTTATCGATATCCGGGCCAATTCCCGCTATTAAAAATTTGACCTTTCTTTCAAGTTGTCCGTCAAATCCATGAGACTTAAATCGGTGGGCGATTTTGACAAACTCTCTCCATCCCTTCCTCTTCACCAGCCTTCCAGCGAACCCTACCACAAAGTCATCTGGTTCAATTCCCAATCCACTTTTTTCCAGTTCCACATTTTTGGACAATTCTGTAGGTGAAAACTTCTCCGCATCTACAAAGTTGTAAATCACTTTTATTTTCCCTTCTGGAATTCTTGCACGATCCATCAGCCTTTCCCTTACGGCTTTGGAACATGCAATAAACTGATCCACATGAGGTTCAAAAAATCTCAACAGTATCGGCAGCAACACACCCTTTTCAAAAATGTCGCCATGATCGTGAAAAATCAAAGTTAGGTTCGGATGGAACAAGCGCTTAACCAGGTATCCAAATGCCTGCGACCTTGGCAGATGACAATGAAGGACTTGGATATTCTTTTTCTTTACTATTGTGCTCAAAGCCTTCAACGGTCCAGGTGAATAGCGGCTATTTGAGTTATAGCAGCACACATTATTGTGCCGAATGGATATGGAGGGAACCGTACTCCTTAGTGAGTATAGATGAATGTCGCGGTTCATTGTCTCTGCTTCAAAATAAGATTTCAGCAAAGATTGTGCTCCACCCAACCAGAAAGTATCAATAATGTGCAGAACCTTCATGTTTCATTTTATTTGCTGCATTGTAGAGTTGGGTATCATACTCTTTTATTAATGTTTGCCAATCATTGGTTTTTCTGAACATATTTAAGTGCTCTATATCAACTGAAAAGTTTTTGTGAAACTTATGATGGTAATAATTTTCTATCCTCTCGGCGAACGCACGTTGATTGCCAATTCCCAGCAATTCCCCATTAACACCATCTGTGATAAGTTCTGTATTTCCGCTCACCGGCGTAGTGAGGACATACAAGCCCGTAGCAAGCGCTTCCAGAATTGAAATAGACATCCCTTCGCTAATGGAAGGGGCCACGAGCAAGTCTGCAGCTTGATAAACACTGGGCATCTTCTCATGCGATAATTTACCATGAAAGGTCACCCAATCTGAAATCCCACACTGAACACAGAGTTTCTGCAGCATTTTGAGCAACGGCCCATTGCCATATATACTCAGTTCAAAGTTCCACCCTTTAGTAGAAATTAATTGAATGGCCCTTAATAAGGTCACC
>JACZWC010000008.1 GCA_022572355.1 Bacteroidota bacterium
GTGGTACAACAGGAAAAGAAGACATTCTGCTCTAGGTTATTTATCCCCTGAGCAGAAAGAACAAGTATTAATTAATCAACTTTTAAATGCAGCTTAACTTTTTGTCTGTTTTTTTGTTGCAAGTCCATATAGACGGAACCACCCACAGGATTGCTGCAGCTAATATCGACGGTTGAATCGACCGTGATGATAGGTCCGCCAACATTGCTGAGATCAGCGTTGGCTGAATCGACACAACCGTTTGCATCCGTCACCGTAACGCTGTAAACCCCGGCCATAAGACTGTCTTCAGTCAATGTTGTTCCACCGGTTTCCCATAAATAAGTGTAAGAGCCGGTTCCACCGCTTGCGCTTACAGCAGCTGTTCCATCCGGTGTTCCACAACTCGCATCGGTTGTGCTGACAGACAGGCTTATCGGCAAGGGTTCAGTGACCACAATACTTTGTGTTGCCACACATCCTGCCGCATCCGTTACATTTACTTCATAAGGACCAGCACTTAAACCTGATATATTTTGAGTTGCACTTCCATTAGACCACTGGTAATTATATGGGGGCGTACCCATAGAAATAAAAATGTTTATACCTCCGTCAGAGCCACCATTGCACGTTACATTGGTTACTACATCTATCAAGCTTGGGCCTCCGATATCACTGATCAATGCCGGGGCGCTGCTTGAACATCCGTTTACATCGGTAACGATCACGATATAAACACCAGAACCCAAGCTGTCTGCATAGTCAGTTGTATCACCGCTCGACCATGAATAATCATACGGCCCCGTGCCATTAGTTTCAACAACCAATGCATTGCCATCTGCTACTCCACAGTTCGCGTCATTGGTTGTTACGGTGAGAACAATTTCCAATTGTGATGTAATTGTTGCAGTTGCAGTGTCTTTACACCCTACGGAATCAGTTACTATAACATCATAGGAGCCCCCGCAAAGGCTACTGGCAATGGAGTTTGTTTCGGATGACGGGTCATTCCACTGATAGCTATAGGGTGTTGTCCCTCCGGTAGCAAAAGCAGATGCTATTCCATCACATACTGCAATACATGAAGCAGGAGTTACGCCGGTAATAACGGCTGTCAGGTTATTAGAAATAGCCACGGATGCTGTGTCATCTGCTACACATCCAATCGAATCTATAACATTAATTGTATAAGTGGTATCACATAAAGCTACTAATGCCGAACTGGTTTGCCCGCCACCCCACAAATATGTATAAGGTGAATTGCCTCCCAATATAGAAGTACTGGCCGTACCATCACAAGCATTGACACAAGATACATCTGTTGTAATAATACTGATAACCAATGCAATGGGTTCAATAATATTAACAGAATCGGCAGCTATACATCCTAATGAGTCTGTAACAACAACGGAATACAATCCTATTGGCAAACTTGAAACATTTTGTGTGGTGTCTCCAGTTGACCACAGATAGGAATACGGAGGAGTGCCTCCTGATACCGTGAGGTCTGCAGCTCCATCACTGCTCCCATTGCAAGTTACATCTGTAACTAATATGCTCGTGGTTAAAAGTAGCGGCTCATCGATGGCTACTGTATCCAATATTGCACATTCATGAGCATCAATAACTGTAACAGTATATGTGTTTGCTGATAGATTTGTTATACTGTTGGTAAGTGCAACTGTATTCTGAATAGAATCACCACTCGACCAAAAATAGTCAAAAGGGCCATATCCGCCTGATACAATACTCACTGTTGACGAGCCATCACTTCCGCCATTACAACTTACATCTGAATAACTTGTAATACTGACAGACATATTAAGAAGCTCAGATACCCCTGGCGATGCATTGTATACAACTGTAGGAGGGTTAATGCTGGTTCCTGTTGATGTAATATCAAATGACAATGAGTTGACCAGGGTTGCAGGATTGTTCACAATAGTGGCCGGGTTACCTTCATAACAAATACCGGTATTTCCATTGGCATCGGTCTTGATCATATAAACATCATCACTCCCTGCTCCAAAACTATTTGTATGTCCTGTAATAATGTACCCTCCATCAGAAGTTTGCTGAACTGATCTTCCGTAATCACTATTTGCACCGCCATAAGTTTTCGTCCACAGTGCATCTCCATTTGAATTTGTCTTGATCAAATACACATCTCCTCCAACACCAAAACTACCCGTTTCTCCTGTGATAATATACCCTCCGTCAGAAGTTTGCTGAACGGAGTAGCCCATATCAGATCCGGTGCCACCATAAGTTTTCGTCCACAAAGTATCTCCTGTTGGGTTGGTTTTGATCAAATAAACATCAAAATCTCCTGGACCAAAACTAGTCGTCTCTCCGGCAATTATAAATCCTCCATCAGCAGTTTGCTGAACGGAATATCCCACATCCCAGCTACTTCCCCCATAGGTTTTTGTCCACAAGGTATCTCCGTTGGCATTGATCTTGACTAAAAAAATATCATAATTTCCTGACCTGTTCGTCTCTCCGGCAATTATAAATCCTCCGTCCGTAGTTTGTTGCACAGATCTTCCATAGTGATTTTTAAAAGATCCTCCTCCATAGCTTCTAGCCCAAATTATATTACCAATAGTATCCATTCGTATAAGATAAAGGTCCAAGCCTCCAGTAAATGACCACTGAGTTCCTGAAACAATATATCCTCCGTCAGCAGTCTGCTGAATGGAATAGGAAATATCTGAGGCACCTTCACCAATGGCTTTTGACCACATCAGAGTTCCATTGACATCTGTCTTTACTATATACTGATCTCCACCGGAGAATGGACCAAAATCACTATGACCTGCTATAACATATCCACCATCCGTGGTCTGCTGAACGGACCTGCCATAATCGACAGCACTTCCCCCATAGGTTTTCGACCACAGTGTATCTCCAATTGAATCTATCTTGAGTAAATAAACGTCGCCGTCATTCGCCCCAAAACTGTTCGAGTATCCTCCAATAATATATCCCCCATCAGCCGTTTGCTGAACAGAATGCCCTTCATCGGGATTTATCCCCCCGTATGTTTTTTGAAAGGCAATTTGCTGAGAAACCGGGAGCGGTTCTGTTATGTCAACACTATCTGTTGTCTGGCATCCGTTTGAATCAGTTACGGTAACGGTATATGTGCCCGCTGAAAGAGCTGTAATGTCTTCTGTAGTATCAGCGTTTGACCAATTATAAGTATATGGCTGTGCGCCTCCATAAACAAATAGGTTTGCATAACCGTCACTGGCAGCAGGTAATGTGGCATTTAGGCTTAAAATGGATGTAGATAAGGGTGGCGGTTCGTTGATAATAACAGAATCGGAGATGGTGCAGCTATTGGAATCTGTTACGGTTACAGTGTATGTTGCCACTGCGAGATTGCCGATTGAATCTGTAGTATCGCCGGTTGACCAGAGATAGGTGTAGGGTGGCGTGCCGCCTGAGGGTGTGACGATGGCTGTGCCGGTGCTGTCGCCGGTGCAGAGGACGTCTGTGGCTGAAACAGTGGTATTAAAATTAATGCATGGCGAGCTGTATTTCAGAATGGTGCCATTTGCACCCACCGCATAGCCAACCCCATTGACGAAAAAGACATCATTCAAATCATTTACGGTGGGGGAAGTGTCGGCAATCCAATTAGCTCCCTGGTCGGTGGTTTTGATTATGATGCCCCCTTGCCCTACGGCATATCCCGATAAACTATCAAGAAAAAACACATCGTACAAATTATCAGTGGTGCCCGATGTTTGAAGCGACCAGTCTCCCGATGTGATTCCTCCTGTGGTGGTAGTGAAAATTTTTCCCAAATCTCCAACAATAAAACCCAGGTTGTTATCAACAAAATAAACAGAGCGTAAAGGATTTGAAGAAAAGTTTTCAAGTTTATTACTCCAACAGCCTACCCCACAAGAAGTGCATGCGCCACCCCAAACAAGACCAGGTGCCCCAGAGTGTAACCCAACAGCCCAAACGTTATCAGCAGATGAAGCAAATACTGACCTCAAATCTTCACTGCCACCTCCACTGCCCGTCCATGTAGAACCTCCATCGGTTGTATTCCCTAGCTGAGTACCTCCCGTTCCGACCCAAAATCCTACAACGTATCCACAATCAGTACTTGTAAAATGTATTTCATAAACTTCTCCTATTCCTAAAACGGCTATAGAAAGCAAACTCCAGTTTACACCTCTGTCATAAGATATATAAACGTCTCCATTCCGCGTAACAATATACCCGGTATCCGATGGAAAATGCACCCCTTCAAGGTAATCGGTAATACCAAGTGATAGGTCGGTCCAACTCGCCCCTCCATCTGTGGTTCTCAATATTGTGCCTAAATCTCCTACCACAATTACTGTGTCAGGAGAGAAGGCGTAAATTTCTTCAAGGGTGTTTGTGGTGCCTGATGTGAGGGGTGTCCATTGGGCATTTACGGTTACAGATTGCAGATTAATGATCAGCGATTGAACGGTAAGAAATACTATGGTTTTGAATAGTTGATTTTTCATGGTTTTAGGTTTTTTATATTCTTATTTTCCAATATCCGGGCTTTCTGCTTAAATGCATTACTGCCAGAATGTAAATGTTTGTATTTTCAGCTTTGTAAATTACTCCGAAAGGAAACCGTTTTAATAAATACCTTCTGAAGTTATCCGAAAATATCGGCCATGTTAAAGGTTGCTTTTGTACTAATTCAAATGCCAAGTCGAGTTCTTTCAAAAACTCCTCACCCAAGCCCGATGACTTTACATTATACCAATCGTAACCCGCTTGCACCTCATCACGAATATCAGGATGAAAAATGATATTGTGCATCTATGACTTTTTGACTGCTGCACGTATCTCTTCCCAGCTAATCTGCCCGATTGAATTATTTTTTAGCTCCTCGAAGCGCTGTTTTGACAATTCAAGCCACTGCGCTTCAATGTCGTCATCATAAGCGCTTAAGCTGCTGATAAGCCGCTGGGCAAGCACTGCACGCTCTGATGGTCTTAAATTCATCGCCTCATTTAATATATTTTCCACAGAATTTGCCATAGTTTTTCAAATTACTTAAAGATATAAATTATTTTAAAAAGTTGCCTTTTCACAGTCTTATGAACAAAAAAGGTCAGCACTAATCAATAGAAAAAGTGGTTGAGACAAACGGAAGGTGAATTTCGGGAAATTGTATTACAAATCCAATTTTATCTGAGCAGTAAATCTTATGCACCGTCCAATGCATCAGACGATGGCGCTTTAGTAAAGCGCTGGACGCTTACATACTCTTAATCTCACCTGAACAAATCGCGTTCAGGAACGAGTTTTTTTAGAAATTCTGCTGCCATTATTGCGTGTTTGAAACGCTGCTGTTGCGCGTTTTAAATGCGTAACAGCGTTACATTGCCTTAATCTCGGCCACCAGGTCGGTGATTACCTTCTTAGCATCTCCAAAGAGCATGGATGTTTTGTCATCGAAGAACAGCTCGTTTTGAATACCAGCGTAACCCGTAGCCATTGATCGTTTCACGATAATGATCTTTGCCGCCTGGCTTACCTCCAGGATAGGCATTCCATAGATTGGACTGCTTGGATCAGTGTTGGCAGCAGGATTTACCACATCATTCGCCCCTACGATTAGTACTACATCTGTAGTTGGGAATTTTGGATTGATGTCATCCATTTCTACCAGTAAATCGTAATCTACATTTGCTTCTGCAAGCAAGACATTCATGTGTCCGGGCATTCTTCCGGCAACTGGGTGTATAGCATATTTTACGTCCACTCCATTTGCTTCAAGTAACTGTTGTAATTCACTCATTATGTGCTGAGCCTGTGCAACTGCTAATCCATATCCTGGTACCATTACTACCGATTTGGAATAGTTCATCATAACAGCAGTATCACTTGCTGAGGTTTCTTTAACAACTCCCTGTGAGCCATCACCTTCTGCAACAGCAGTAGAACCACCTGCTCCAAATGCACCGAAAACTACAGAGACAAGGGTGCGGTTCATTCCTTCGCACATGGCAATGGTCAGGATAGTCCCTGAAGCGCCGACTAATATTCCTCCGATGATCATTACCTGGTTACCATATATGAATCCTGCCAATGCAGCAGCGATACCGCTTAATGAATTAAGCAAGGAAATAACCACAGGCATATCAGCACCTCCAATTGGTATTACGAATAGAATGCCGTAAACAAATGAAATTGCAAAAAGGATGTAAATCCATGTAACCGCATCAGTAATATTGTGCAGCAACAAGCAGGCAACCAGCCCTGCAATGGTGATCATGAAAATTGTATTGAGGATGTTGTAATAAGGAAGGCGTATGTCTTTGTTCAGGTTGCCATTGAGTTTCGCGAAGGCAATCATACTACCCGAAAAAGTAATTGTACCCACTACAAGGCTTCCCAATACAACCGCGAAAATCAGAACATCTGAGTCAATGGCAGGCCCGAACTCTAGCAAGCCAATAAGCGCAGAACAGGCTCCTCCCATTCCGTTAAACAGGGATACCATCTGAGGCATTTCTGTCATGGCAATCTTCTTGGCTGAGAGCCATCCTACTACTGTTCCAATCAGTATTCCACCTGCAATCCAAGCGAAATTTCCCAGTCCTTCACCTTCACTATTTGTATAGAATGCCAGTGTAGCTACAATCGCGAGCCCCATGCCAATCGCCGCCTGCATATTCCCTTTCTGCGCAGTCTGCGGGTGCCCTAGCTTCTTTAAGCCCATCATAAACAGCAGTACTGAAATGATGTATGTGATCTCTAAAATATATCCGGCCATTTGTCTAAATATTAATTATGAAAATATTGTCGGTCTAGATTATTCCTTCTCTTCTTTTGGTTTTTTCTTAAACATGTGGAGCATGCGGTCCGTAACTACAAAACCACCAACCACGTTGAATGTTCCCAAGGTAACGGCAATCAGTCCCAACACTTTTGCCATGGTCGTGTCTGCATAACCCATTACAATAATAGCCCCGATCATAATAACACCACTCATGGCGTTGGCACCTGACATCAACGGAGTATGAAGTACTGATGGCACATTGCCAATGAGTACAAAACCCACGAAGATGGCCAGAATGATGATGTAAGTCATCTCCTTATTATCATTGATAAATTTTAGTATTTCCATAATCTTATTAGTTGATTGTTATTAAGTGAAATAATATCAATTCTGATCTTCTCTTTTAGTCTCTTCCCCCCCAGATTGATCGTCCTCAGGCGTCTCGGCAGGTTTCTCTGGTTCGGCTTCGCCGTTCGACTGATCGTCCTCAGGTGTCTCGGCTGGTTTCTCTGGTTCTGCCTCTTCCCCACCAGATTGATCGCCTTCAGGCGCTTGGGCAGGTTTCTCTGGTTGGGATTCCCCGTTCGACTGATCCGTGTCAGCCTTTTCGGCAGGCTCTTTGACCGGTGCAGGTGCAGCCTCCCCGCCATCCTGATCAGTGTCAGCCGTAGGAGCGGGTTCTTTTGCAGGCTCAGGAACAGCTTCTTCTTTCTTTGGAAGTACAGTCGGATGCACCTTTTCACCTTTATGCGTGATCAATGACCCCTTGGTGATCTCCTCATCCATTTCCCACTTAAATCCATCCTTATCTGCCAGGTATTTTAACAATGTGCTGATATTCTTTGCGTAGAGTTCACTCGCATTTAAAGGAAGTAATGCTGGTAAATTAGATTCGCCAATGATAGTCACTCCATGTTTTATCACGGTTTGATTTATTTCGCTGAGCTCGCAGTTTCCTCCTGAAGCAACAGCCATGTCGAGAATAACAGATCCAAACCGCATAGATTTAACCATGTCTTCAGATATCAACATAGGTGCTTTTCGGCCAGGGATGAGTGCTGTGGTAATGACAATGTCCGCTTCAGCAACTCGAAGTGCGACGGCTTCTGCTTGTTTCTTTAGGTATTCTGCAGATACTTCTTTCACATATCCCCCTTCTGTTTCAACCTCATCATCGCTATCTACCTCGATGAATTTTCCACCGAGTGATTCTATTTGTTCTTTCACCTCTGGCCTGATGTCTGAGACCTCCACAATCGCTCCCAGCCTTTTAGCCGTTGCCAAGGCCTGAAGGCCTGCAACACCCGCACCCATAATCACCACCCGAGAAGGCTTTAATGTACCGGCTGCCGTCATCAACAGAGGAAATACTTTTCCCAATGAATTGGCCGCAAGTATTACCGATTTATATCCTGCCAGGTTACTCTGCGAGCTCAAAGCATCCATACTCTGAGCTTTAGAGATTCTCGGAATTGCATCCATTGAGAAAGAGGATATCTCATTGGCCACACAAGCATCTACAACATCCGGAGTGGTTGCCGCAAACATAAATGATATCAGAACCGATCCTGATTTCATAGATTTGATCTCTTCAGCATTTGGTGCATTGATTTTCAGCACTACATCCGCATCTGCGTAAAGCGCTGTAGCAGTATCTATCATTGTTGCACCTGCGTCAGAATAGTCTTTATCGTCGAAATAAGAGTTAAGCCCGGCGCCTTTTTCAACGTTGCATTCAAAGCCCGCCTCGACCAAGGATTTTACAATGCCAGGCGTTAATGCTACCCTGCTCTCATTATCGTTAGTTTCCTTAGGAACCGCTAATTTCACTTGTGTAGTAAATTAATTAATTGTTATGGAGTAATTGCGAGGGCAATACTAGAAAATAATAATGGAAAAAAACACTTTGGATACCTAAATTTCTACATTTACGAGGCTTTTTAGATGTAGTAAAGGATTTTATAGATAAAGTGAGTATAACGATTACATTTTTAGGTACAGGTACCTCCCAGGGAGTTCCATTAATTTCTTGCACATGCGATGTGTGTACATCAGAAGATCCAAGGGATAAAAGACTGCGATCTTCAATTATGATCGTAACGCAGGGAAAGACTTTTGTCATCGACACGGGCCCCGATTTCAGGCAGCAAATGATTAGGGAGAATGTTGTCGACATGGATGGAATCATTTTCACCCATGAGCACAAAGATCACACTGCAGGACTCGACGACGTTCGAGCCTTTAACTTCATGCTGAAAAAGAACATTGACATTTATGTATCTGATAATGTGGAGGAGGCGCTCAGAAGAGAATACCGATATATTTTTGATGGTACAAAATATCCGGGCATTCCCAGAATCAATTTGAATCATATCGAAAACAAACCTTTTGAAGTGGCAGGCGTGGAATTCATTCCTATTCAAGTCTTTCACCACAAGCTTCCTGTCCTTGGCTTTAGAGTCGGTGATTTTACCTATATAACCGACGCAAGTGAAATCCCCGAAAAGGAGAAAGAAAAAATCAGAGGATCAAAAGTGTTGGTGCTGAATGCACTGCGCAAGGAGGAGCACATTTCGCACTTTACATTGGACGAGGCGGTTGCCTTGTTTGAAGAGTTAAAACCAGAAACAGGATATATTATTCACATAAGTCATCAGCTGGGAAAACATGAGAATGTGGAAAAAGAACTACCAAATAATATAAGGCTTTCTTACGATGGATTAAAATTAAATATTGGTTGATCTATGGTCTGTAAAATGATATTCGCCTAAAATACAGAACTCAGTTACGAAATTTTCGTATATTGAGGAAAATTGCTCTCCAAATACTATATATTTAACTAAAAAGGACTATGGAAATGACAGAACATGCACCTGAAATAAAGAGAATGGAAATTGAGGTAATTAAATCTGCAGTTTCGCGAGTGAATGATGTGGATTTTGATAATATTCCCTTTGGCAAAATATTTTCAGACCACATGTTTGTGGTGGATTTCCTGGATAATGAGTGGATGCAGCCTACCATTATGCCTTATGGAACGTTGGAGATGAGTCCTGCCATCTCTGCTCTGCATTATGGCCAGGCGATATTTGAGGGCATGAAAGCTTATAAGGGTGCTGACGGGATAGTCAGAATATTCAGGCCCTTTGACAATATAAAGAGGATGAACAAGTCAGCGAAGAGAATGTGCATGGCTCAGATTCCAGAATCACTTTTCATCGATGGGCTTACTCAATTGGTGTCTATGGATTCGGCGTGGGTACCAACACAGGATGGTTGTTCTTTGTATATACGGCCGGTGATGTTTGCGACAACCGCTGAGATCAAGGTTAAAACAGCAGATCAGTTTAAATTTGTGATTCTTACTTGTCCTGTTGGCCCTTATTATCCACACCCTGTTAAAGTCGTAATAGAGGAACACTATTCCAGGGCCGCCGAAGGTGGTGTTGGATACGTAAAGGCAGCCGGTAATTATGGTGCTTCATTGTATCCGGCTAAACTGGCGCAGGAGAAAGGATTTGATCAGTTGTTATGGACTGATGCGAAAGATCACAGATATATAGAAGAATCTGGCACGATGAATGTCATGTTTATATTAGGCGATAAATTGGTTACTCCTTCGCTTGAAGGAAATACGATTCTCTCCGGAATCACCAGGGATAGCGTGCTAAGACTGGCGAAGGAATTGGACATAGAAATTGAGGAGAGAAGAATTTTGGTAGAAGAAATAATCGACGGATTCAAAACAGGATTGTTAAAAGAGGCTTTTGGTACAGGTACCGCTGCGACGGTTGCCCCCATCGAATTAATATCATACGATGGAGTAGATTATAAATTACCTCCAATTGACTCGAATAGTATCTCATCCGTGCTGTTAAAAACGCTTACAGATATTCGAGTTGGAAAAACTGCTGATACCCATGACTGGATGCATTCGATAGGATAAAAATTCAAAGAGCTCTTGCTTGCTGAGCGTTTAAATCCAGAATGCGATAGTGCTCGTCTTCATACACTATTTTAAAGAGAAGTTCGTAGCTGATCTCGTCGGGTTCCGTAAGATTGATAAATAGAAATGCACATCCCTTCTCTCTGATTTTATTGAGCGTTTCCTCATCCTGAAAATATTCATTGCTCATGATCCATCCTTTGCGATGAGCAAGGTACATCTGCTGAGGATTTTCGCCAGCATTAATGGCAATCAAATCACCGCGATTGGAAATGCTGTCGGCTATGGCTTCCAGGTCCATTTTATACAATTCAGTTTCTTTTATCCTAAAGTCGTGCTGATGATTACCGATTCCTTCGACGGCGATGGCTAGCAACAGAAGAATTTGGAACGTTTTATTGGTCATGTTGGAAATCGTCCAGCCGATGATCAACGCCATAAACGGAACCAGTGGGATAACATAATAGCTATGCACTGTAAAATTATATCCAGCCTTAGCCATAAACAACCCAAAGATCAATATCGTAACTGCTGAAATATAGATCAAGAACTTATCCTTTGATTTTATTATCCTATACATGCCAAACAGAAATACAGCAAATCCAATGAATTTGACCGCATCAAAGAATATTTTTTCTGATGTATTGAAAGGATTCGCGAGCAAGGTGCGGGCCCCTTCTCCCAAGCCCGTGCCCATGAAATAATGCCAGTATCCGTACTGCTGTACCAGATAAGGGATCCATTGAAAATACCAGGCGCCCGCGATTGTCAGTGCCAGCACACCAGTGATTGAGAACAGCACTTTAGATCTCAATGGATAGATTCCTCCAACAATTGGTATCAGGAACAAGCTCAGAATAACACCTGAAGGTATTTTGCTCAACAGTGCAAGAGTACTTGTCAGGAAGAACAGCAGTAGCCATTTGAATTGATGGCGTTCAAGATAATTCATCCCATAATAAAGGCCCATCAGCGCAAGGGAGACACTGAAAGTATCGGGCATGGTTTTGCGTGAGTAAGCAAACCAAATAGAGCCCAGAAGTACTATCGTCGAGAAGAGGGCAGCTCTTGGGTTAAAGTACTTTTTGACGAGAAGGAAAAAGAAATAAGTACCAATTGACGAAATAATCAAGTTGATCAACCGGCCGTACCAATGTGTATAACCAAAGACCGTCGATACCAGATAGATCACGTAATTCAATGCCGGGAACTCAGTGCCGGTAATTCCTGTCTTATCTCCGGCCATGTCTACCCTTGGATACAGGATATTGGCATCTACTTCTACAAAATTTCGTGCGACCATACAGCCGCAGGCTTGTCGCCAATTGTGTGCTGCCTCCAATGGTGGATCCGTAATGCCATAAAGCCGAATGATGAAAAACAGAACAATCCAGAAACGTACGTCTGAAAGTAGATTCTGCAGGGTTGTCTTCATAAATTATATTAATCTGAATTCGGGATAAGGGAAAATCAGGATCAACGAATAGCAAATTATACGAATGAACGAATAATTGTTCTGAGATTCATGGTGACTCCAATTCGTAAATTCGTATGATTCGTAATTCGTAAACCTTTAAACCAGTAATACCTTTAAACTAAACTGAACTTACCTTAAATTAAAAGCTAAGATCAGTTAGGGATAAGTGCACGCTACTTCTCAACTTATTCTCGATATCAAATAGCTTTAGGTCAATTTCAGGAGTTGGCTTTGTCCAGTCAATTTCAATAACACCGTAATTGTTTTCTGCAATAGCATCACCTATCCTGTTTTTGTTGGGCGCTATTTTGTCCCATGTTTGTGTGATTCCACTGGAAGTCACATCGTATAAAGGGTATTGTCCTTCCACATCCAGTTTTGAAATTTCACCCCAATGAACATCTCCGGAAATGATCAATACCCCGTTCGCATTGGTGGATTTGATAAGATCAGTCATTCTCTTTTGCTCATGGGGAACGTTGGTCCAGGACTCCCAGCCATTGTATTCATGGGAAAATTGTGTACTGGAAGCTATTATTCTCAGTTCTGCCGGCAGCTTAAGCTGCTCTTCCAGCCATTTCCACTGCTCGTGTCCTAAAAAGGTAGAATCTTTGTTCTCATTGGGCTGATAATCGTTCATGAAAATGATTTTACCCTTGGTTTTCACCAGGTTGTCCCTGAATGTTCTGGTATCCAGCAATATTATCTGAACCCTCTTTTCTTCCGGGCCGAATATTATCGAATGGTATATTCCTTCATGTTTTCGGCGTTCAGAATCTTCTGGTTCGTTCCAGAACTTTAAGAAAAGCTCCTTTGATTCAGCTTTAAAGGGATAATGTCTGCCAGCGTCATTTTCTCCATAATCATGATCATCCCAGGTAGCGAGGACCGTGCAAGTTTTCTTAAGGGCTTGAAATTCTGGTTTTGCTGCCAGTTTATTGTACTTCTTCTGGAGCTTGTCCATTTTCCGGGTATCGCCATAAATATTGTCGCCGAGATATATGAAAAGATCTGGCTTGTACTGCACTATTAAGTCGAGAATGGGTTGGGGTTTGTCCTGGTGGCTGCAAGAACCAAATGCTATCTTGCTAATTATTGAATCCGTTGATTGGGATGTAACCGAATCAGGTGTGAGGAATAAGATGATCAAAGATAAAGCATAGAATAGTCTCTTCATCTTACTTCATTTGTTCCTGAACGAGTCTTATAGTTTCCGCTGGATTTTCTACTTCCACATGTATTTCGTTATATCTAAAATTGTTGAGTTCCAGTACAATCGTATTTTCTGTGTTCACCACATCCCAGAAAGATTTCTTTTTATTTCGGTAATAAGTTCCGGCCACAATTATGCCTGGTAAATGTGTTCCCGGAATTCTCCAACCCATCCACCAACCCAGTTTTGTATCAGGTGCATGATATACTTTTAAGATATTGGCGCTTGGTATAATTAGCTGGTCTTTGAAAGCCCACAAGGTATGCCAACCCAACACCTTGATTTTTATTCCGGAATGGTATTTTGTAATCTGTACCACGGGTAGTCCTTCAGAGTTTAATGTGTAGTTTGTCCTTCATACATTCTGGTGAATTCGCTATCCACGGGTTCCCACAGCTCGATCTTATTTCCTTCTAGATCCATGATGTGCACGAATTTACCATAATCATATGTCTCGATAGAATCCAAAAATTCTACTCCGTCCGTACGCAAATTTTCAACCAGCTTTTCAATATTTGCCACTCGATAGTTGATCATAAACTCCTTCTTCGAGGGTTCAAAGTAGGTTGTTTTTTTACCAAAAGGACTCCACTGCAGATATCCTTTTTCATCAGGGTTGTCGGTATTCCGGAATTCAAATAACGATCCGTATTCATTCGTAACCAATCCCAAATTATTCTTGTACCACTCACGCATCTTTTCCGGATTATTGCTCTTGAAGAAAATTCCTCCAATTCCAGTAACCTTTTTGTCGCTCATGTGTTGAGATTTTAATTCTTTTGAAACATCTATGTCTTCAACGGCCGTTTCTGTTTCAACTTGTTGCGGATTGCCACAGGCAAAAATAACAGAAGCAATCAGAACGAGGGTAAAGATTCTCATTGCTGAATTAATCGTTTATAGTTTTCCTTCACAAACTTTGGCAATGAACAAGCTTTCCTGAGTTTTGTGTCCATATGCAATCCGGTTAGATTGGTTTCTGAAACTATCTCTTCCCCTGTCAACTCAATCATATAATGGTTGAATAAGATAATCTTGTCTTTAATCTCAATTATTTCGGACTCAACAAAAATGTTGTCGCCGGCAGCTACTTCTTTAAAGTACTTGATATGTTGTTCAAGCGCAACGCAGCCTTTCTTCTCCTTTTCAAAATACTCACTTGTTAAACCTAGTAGAGCCATTAAATTCCATGTGGCCTGATCGAACTTAGCCACATAAAACTGGACATTCATGTGACCCATATGGTCACAGTTCCAGGGATAAATCGTGCCTTGATAGGTTCTAATCATAGTTATATCCTGTAACGTCATCCTCGATATTTACTCCCAGTCCAATTATCATCCTGTTTACAAAATTGAAATAGGAAATAACGAGTGCTGCATCCATGATGGCCCGGTCATCGAGGCCTGATTCTCTTAGCTTCCTGATGTGTTCTTCTTCAGTAATCGACTTCGGGTTGTTTGTCAGGTCCTTAGCATAATGACAGAGAGCTACATCAGAATCTGATAGTTTTAAGGAATCGCAGTTAGAGAGGAGCAGGTCGGATTTGGTTTTGTCTTTCCAAAAGTGATCGAGGGCTGCCTTGTGATGCGCTACACAATATTCACAGTTATTGGCAGCAGAGACAACTACTCCGATCATTTCTCTTTGGTATCTTTTCAGTGGAGACCGCCCATACATGATTTCCATGTATAGTTTCATATGATGAACAATCATCTCGGGATTGAGGCTGATCATTTTATGTACCTCACCCAGTTTGCCGCGCTTCTTTATCAGGTCGTCGTAAATCTCTCTAAGGCGGCCCTCAGATTCTTCGTACGGAATAATATTTATGTAAGCCATCTGTTTATTGTAAGATCACTAAAATAAACAAAACTAATTGCTTACGGTGCAGATATCATCGGGTACTTTGAAAAGAAATTCACGAAGGAAACCAATCTACCTTATTAGATGCATTCTCTTGGTATCGAATTCCTCTCCGTTGATGAAGAGCGTGTAGAAATACAATCCCCCAAGTAGATTTTCATCAAGCCTTAACAATCCTATTTGATCACTTAGCTCGTGATTGGCTACTTGACGCCCAATTGCATCCCTGATCACAATTTTTGCATCCACATTGTGCTTGGGAAGTTTATACTTAATATGTGTTGTACCTGATGCAGGATTCGGGAAGTTCTGTGAAAGCCAACCGTTACTTTCGCTATTGATCTCCACAAATGACGTAGTTTCATTTCCCGTTGCAATTGCTGTGATCGTATATTCAACGAAATCACTGCTATTGGCGCTATTCTCGAGTCTGACTTGCACGGTACCTGTTCCAAGGTTGGCTCCAGCGTGAATGGAAAACACTATGTAGTCACTACTTTGAGGACCCAGGATAAATGTATTGCTGGTGACATTGCTTCCAAAACAACCATTGGGGTTGCACATGCTCAGGCTCCATCCAACTGGCAAATTAGAGCTGAGGATGGACTGAGTTATGTTAATGGGGTTGCAGCAATCGTTATTCAGGCAAGTTCCCTGTACGCTTATAGTGCAATTGTTAGCGCATGAATCAGTAGTAGTCGGGAAAGTGCATGTGAATCCCGTTTGTGCGAAAACGCCAATTGTTCCAAAGCACACTATCAAAACCGTTAACAATACTCTCATGAGAAACCCGAATTTTCTATTCAAATATAAGCATTATACGGGTTGAACCCAAATAGGGTTCTATGGGAGTGTTCTCAATTATGCCAACTAAATTTTTTGTATTATTACAGTAACGGTTGACTTGAAAACAAGAGCAGAGGAAACTTTTATCAGAATAAATAATTAGTCACTGGCGGACAAGCAAAGTTTTCCAAAATGGGAAGGATTCTTTTCATAGCTATTGCTATTCTAATTCATTTTACGGCTAACGCCCAATTATTCGAATGGGCTAAAAGCATCGGTAGCAGAACCCATGATCAAGGCTACAGTGTAGTCACTGACGGAAAAGGGAATGTATACATCACGGGAGATTTTTGGGGTACTGCAGATTTTGACCCGGGCCCTAAAACTGCTAATCTAACTTCAGTTGGTTGGTCCGACATCTTTTTTGCGAAGTATGACGCTGGTGGCAATTACCTTTGGGCTAAAAGTATTGGTAGCAATGCTGCAGATGCGGCCTATAGCATTGCAACTGATAGAAGTGGAAATATATATATCACGGGCCTATTCTACCGTGCAGTGGACTTTGATCCGGGCCCTGCAAAGGCTTACCGCACATCAGCTGGCAAATATGACATCTTCTTTGCCAAATACGATGCCAGCGGTAACTACCTTTGGGCAAAAAATATTGGAGGTGCAAGTGATGATTTTGGCCGTAGTATTTCCACTGATGCGAATGGAAATGTGTACATCACGGGAGCTTTTCGAGGCAGGTTCGACTTTATCCCAGGAGCTAAAGGGACTCATCGAAGGTCGGTTGGAGGCACTGATATCTTTATCGCCAAATACGATACCGACGGAAATGGCCTCTGGGTAAAAACCATCGGAAGCACAGGTGATGATTATGGTACCAACATCACAACAGATGGTAGTGGCAATATTTATGTCACGGGGAGGTTTCAAGAAACCGCAGACTTTGACCCGGGCGCTGAAAAGTCTAACCTCACGGCGGTTGGCGGAGCGGATATCTTTTTTGCCAAATATGACTCGGGAGGTAAGCACCTCTGGTCGAAAAGCATTGGTAGCCTATTTGATGATAAAGGTTCAGGCATCGTAACGGATGGCAGCGGGAACGTTTATATTACAGGACATTTTTACGGTACTGCAGACTTTGATCCGGGGCCTGGAACGGCTAATCTTATAGGGGCTGGTTGGGAAGATATCTATTTCGCTAAATACGATTCCGACGGTAACTACCTATGGGCAAAAAACATTGGAAGCGCAACGGATGACGGAGGTACGGGCATCGCAACCGATGGCAGTGGCAACGTGTATATTACCGGGTATTTCAGCGTTACGCCGGACTTTGACCTGGGCCCCAGAACGGCTAACCTCACTTCATTTGCCTCGAAAGACATCTTTTTGGCCAAATACAATGGTGACGGAAAATATCTCTGGGCAAAAAGCATCGGAGGAAAGGGGAGCGATGTTGGCAGAGGCATAGCCTTTGATCCCACAGGCAAGGTGTGTATTACAGGATCTTTTCAGCGTACAGCCAACTTTGACCCGGACGCAGGAACCACCAAACTTACAAGCGTTGGTTTAGCTGACATCTTTTTTACTCAGTACGATGCGGGGGCGGTGGAAAAAACGGTCACAGTCCAGGAACCGGTTGTCTCTAAAAAAATTGAAAAGGAAGTAAAGGAGAAAGAAGTCTTGATGAAAGAAGCGCTGGTAAAGCAGACAGAGGAAATGCTGTCGCAAAGCAAAGTGGCGCGAAACGTTCAAACTAATGTTAAAGCAGAAGTCGTGGAGCAGATAGATGAAAAGGGGGAGGCGGAGTTGAATTTAAAAGTGAAATATGAATACCAGGTAATAAAAGCAGTGATTGCAACCCAAACGGATGATTACACTGCTGGTGAGTACAGGTTGAGTCAATCCAACGCAGCCAAAGTGATTTTGTATGTATTAAAAAGTACGATTGAGAACGAATTACAGGAGTATCTGATGCCCGAAACCAAGGTAACGATAAAGATCACCGGCTCTACAGATGCATCGCCAGTTACCGGTAAAATCCGCTATGGAGGAGAATATGGCTGGTTCAAGGAAGAATTCGCTTTTATTAACGGCATGTTGGAAAATATCACGATCACTAAGGAGAGCGGTATCACTAGTAATGAGCAGCTCGCCTTTCTAAGAACTTACGGCGTGAGGAAGTTTATGGAAGACTACGTTTCGCCATTAAGAGTTACTGATAACAAATTTGAACATTACGCATTTGTATCAAAAAAAATCGGCGCACAATACAGGAGAATATCAGTTGAGTTGATCATTCATAAGGCATTTGATAATAAAAGGACACCTGTAGTAGAAGAGGAAACCGCTATGCGCGGCAGTGGAGATCCTCTTAAAGGGCTTAATATTTCAAACGCAATGGAGCAAATGAATATAGGCAATTATTATGCCCTGATCATTGGAATTGACAACTACAAAGGTGCGTGGCAGCCATTAAAAAATGCGGTAAGAGATGCAACAGAAATGGAAAATCTGTTAAGAGAGAAATATAAGATGGATTACTTCAAGACCTTACACAATGAAGTCGCCACGAGAAGAACTATCATGAAAGAATTCAACTGGCTTGTCAAAAATGTAACCGAAAATGACAATGTCTTTATTTACTTTTCAGGGCATGGTGATTTCAAAAAAGAGCTGAATAAAGGTTATTGGGTTCCTGCAGATGCCCTGACAACGGAAATTTATGATTTTATATCGAATTCCGACATACAGACCTTTATGAACGGAATCAAATCAAAGCACACATTGTTGATTTCGGATGCGTGCTTTAGCGGAGATCTGTTCAGAGGAACCACTACTTCAGTTCCCTTTGAAGAATCATCAAAATACTATGCCAAAGTACACAGCTTAAAATCACGACAAGCATTGACCTCAGGCGGTGTTGAGCCGGTCATGGATGGCGGAAGGGAAGGCCATTCTGTATTCACTTATTACATGTTGGAAATGCTCAGAAGGAATGAAGTCAAATATTATGACGCAGGACAATTATACCAGGATCTGAAAATACCCGTGGCAAACAATTCTGATCAAACTCCAATATTACAACCCGTTAAAAACACCGGAGATGAGGGAGGGCAATTTATTTTTATAAGGAAGTAAACTCGTTCGAAAATTTGCTGAGTAACGCGATGATTGGCAAGCCCACGACAGCTCTTGCACACACCCAGTGAACGCTTATGCGAAATCTGCCTCCGTCTGAATCATATTGGTTCTGATCCTGATGATCCCCAGCTTATTGAAAATACAGATAGCGATATATACCGGGTCAATCTCATGCCATTTATGCCCGAAGTTGGGCCTTCCAAGGTATTTATGGTGGTTATTGTGGTAACCTTCTCCGAGCATTAACCAGTCAAAGGGCCAGATATTTGTTGACGTGTTGTTTACTTCAAAATTCTTATATCCAACCTTGTGCGCGAACCAGTTAATTACAACTCCCTGAGCGGGCCCTATTACAAAATGAAGTGGTAAGAATAAAAATACCCACCAATAGGGTGCGAAGAACACGTAAAAGGTAATGTACAATGCCACCCAGGACAACCGCACGGCCCAAAGGTCGCCAAACCTTTCGAATGCTTCCCATGAAGGCAGGTCCTTCTTAAATTTATCTTCAACGATTATCCTGCCAGCGTATATATCATCGTAATGGGTTTTGGTTTTCCACATCATCTTAAAAAGGTTGGGCTCATACTTTGGTGAGTGTGGGTCCTTCTCTGTATCAGCATAAGCATGATGCTGCCGGTGCATTACACCATAAGCATAAGGGCTCATAAAAGATGCTCCCTGTGTCAATAAAGAATAGATATAAAATATCTTTTCCCAGAATTTCGACATGGTAAACATCTTATGTGCAGCATATCGGTGATGAAAGAAAGTTTGAGCAAACAAGGAGAGGTACCAGTGGGCAATAATAAAAACAAGAATAGCCATTCCTCTGAGGATTATGCGTCTGACAAATAACAACTATTAATTCAACAAGTTGAGAGCACTGATCATAATGTTATTAACGAACAATCTGCGAATCGCGAATTTGTACGAATTTACGAATAGGTGGTTTGGTGGAAATTGGCAACAAATTCGCGCCATTCGCGTCAATTGGCGATTCGCGGATATCATATGTATTTCCAGTTCTTTGGCTTACCCTCCGCTAACCACTCAACACTGGTAGCCAATCGCTTTTCCCTTGTCTCTTCCAGTTTGGCTTCGGTAACCCACTCAACATATTCTTTTTTGTTGGAGTAGCTGAATCCTTCAAAAGTCGCCAGAGCCTTCACATCCGTTTTAACGGCATTCATAAAATACTCGGGAATTGCCAGCTCTTTCTTATCCGTTTTTGTTTGCAACGGTACTTTAACTCCTGATTCATTAATTTGAATGGCCTCAGCAAGGTACTCCAGCATAATCTTGTCCGATGGCAAGTCCTCCACATCTTTCAATTTCTTCAAGAGTCCAAAGGATGTCTTTCCCATGATCGTTAGCAGTTTATGAGGATCCTTCATAGCTGTTCCTTTCCAAAATGAAAAGTTGCAGTGTTGCTTAAAGGACATCATGCTGCAAATCACGCCTTTGTACTCAAAATGAGGTGCTCCCCATTTTATGGTCTCTTCCACATCAGGGCAAGCCCCCCAAACCAGCTCGCGGATCTTGTTCAGGATGGGTTGGGCAAAGTCCTGCGACTTCGCTATGTACGCATCAACTTTTGGTGAGTATTTGTTGGCCATATTTCTCAAATATTAAGATTAACTATAAAAGTCATAGTCATGGTCATCGTGGTGTATCCACACCCTACCTCCTCCGATTGGAATGTGGCCTCTTGTTTCCACCACCACGGAATCTGCCACCACGTGGCTGATATCGCTGCACAGGATTCCACTCCGGCCCCTTCTGTATTTCAGCGGGAAGCGGAACCCTGGGCACTTTTTTCTCGATCAGCTTTTCTATTTTCTCCATCTTGTACATATCGTCCTCATTGACAAAGGTCAAGGCAACCCCCGTGGTGTCAGCCCTTGCCGTCCTGCCGATCCTGTGGACATAATCCTCTGCATCATTGGGAACATCAAAATTGATAATGAGGTTGATATCTTTGATGTCGATCCCCCGGCTCAATACATCAGTAGCTACCAATATCCGTGTTTTTCTGGCTCTGAAATTGAGCAGTACTTCTTCCCTCTCGCTCTGCTGAAGATCAGAAGATATGGCCTCGACGTTCATGCCTTTTCTCTTCAGCGCTCTGTGTACCTCGCTCACTTTTTTCTTGGTAGATCCAAATATCAGTATGCTTTTGTATTCAGGCTTGTCAGCAATCAAGCTGCTGGTAAGTGCAATTTTGTCATTCTCATAAATCAGGTACGCAGCCTGGAGTACACCGGCAACAGGCTTGGAAAGAGAAATGGTGACCTCCATGGGGTCATTGAGGACTTCCTTGGCTAAATAGCGAATGTTCGAGGGCATGGTAGCACTGAACATCAGTGTTTGCCGTTGTTTCGGCAGATGTGAAACAATTTTGAGAATATCTTCCAAAAAACCTATGTCCAGCATACGGTCTGCTTCATCCAGCACCAAGTACCTGAGTTTGCTAAAATCTACATAGCCCATATTGAGGTGAGATATCAGTTTACCTGGAGTGGCTACAATAATGTCTGATCCTTTGACGATTGCATTTTTTTGTGCACCCCAATCCTCACCACTGCCACCTCCGTATACTGCCAATGATTCCACCGGCATAAAATAAGAAAAGCCCTGTATTACCTGGTCAATTTGAATGGCCAGCTCCCGCGTAGGAACCAGTACCAATGCCCTTATGCCATCACCTTGAGATTTCAACAAACTGTGCAAAATCGGCACCATGAACGCCGCCGTCTTGCCCGTGCCAGTTTGAGCGCAGGTGATGATGTCTTTCCCCTCCAGAATTGAAGGAATGGTTTGCTCCTGTACAGGTGTAGCATCATTGAATCCCATATAAGATATGGACTCGAGTAGCTTCTCGTCTATGTTAAAATCCTCGAATTTCATGCTACCATTTCTGGTATAGGTCGATTAAAGAAAACAAATAACGAATGTGATAAGTAAAATCTAAAGTGAGATAAATTTTGAAACGGGAATTGCGGAGTAATGTTATTTATTGCTTTACCGGGCTTCCATTCTTGAATTCGCCCATCATTACCACATCCTTGGTTTTTTCATAATCTTTGGCAGCATCGAGCATAGACTCCTTGGTGTCTCTCCTGATTTTTACACCAGATTTTGATCCCTTATTTCGAACTTCGATATAAAAGCCATCCTTGAGTTTTCCCGGTTTGGTAGGTGGTCTTCCCATAATTTCAACATATAATAATTCCTTCTGAAGTATTTCCTCTACTTCTGGTGAGCCAAATGTAAGATAAATGTATTAAGTTCCAAACTTTATCCGCGCTTATTAGATAATTGGCAATTATTATCGGTCAAGTTGGTCATTTAGCCCTTCTTTTTTGCAAATATTACTGATAATCATCTATTTATAATGGGGCTTCGTCTAATTGGACATATTTTAATCTGTAGGATTTGTAAATTTAAGAGTTCAAATGGAATGGAGCGCCCCGGTTTGATTCTTACCAACCTTCGCCCTATAACGTGCGGTAAGCACACGTGATTGACCTCCTTTTGGACTAAGATTGGAATCGTCTGCACGCAATACCTTGACGATTGCCGCGAAATTAGAAAAGGACAATTTGTGTTTGTTGACTAAATATGAATCGATAATATTTCTTGTTACAAAATAATAACTCTTTAAATACCAAAGCCATGAAACTAAGAAGCTTCATAAATAGGTGTGCCATTATTGCCGCCGTTCAATTATTGTCTTTGTCAACTTATGCACAACAGCAGCAGACTTGTGTGCAGCTACTTTGCTTTGCAGCTTTAAAGCATAAAGTTGTCGCACCTACAGTGGCAGGCCCGGTAGGCGAAATTCAAATTACTGTTACTTTTTCCGGGGCGGGGGTAACGATCTCTGGAGTGCAGGTTGGATCTACTTATAGAGTATCTACTTGCAATGGAACATCAGACGATACCTACTTATTTGTTTTAGAAAATTTTAGCGACAACACATGGTGTGATGATGACGCATGCGGACAACAATCAGAAGTAGACATTACTCCAACTCTGGATGGGAGTGTTAACGTATTTATTTTTGAAAAGAGTTGTGGTGCATTTTCAGCAGATGTAACGGCGACAATTCAACTGTTGCAGCAGCAAGGTGGCGGAAATGGTAACCAGAGTGGAAACGGAAATGGCAATGGCGTTGGTCAAGGCGGAATACCGGCCCTTTTAGCAAATACCTGGAAGATTGACGGAAATTCAGGATTGTCGAGTACGGATTTTATTGGTACCACTGATGCAACAGATTTGGTTTTTAAAACAAATGGTGTTGAAAACATGAGGTTACACTATTCTGGTAATACAGGAAGCGTTCTTATGAGTCCCGAAACCTATTTAGGTACAACTGGTAGCAACAGTCGACTTGATTTTCAAACGTTAGGATTTCCCAATTGTATTAGCTTGCTGCAGGATCCGTCTTTTGTCACGGGACAAATATTTAAAATGATTCCTCCTTCTGCGGCAATATCTGTAATTCCAGATTACTCCGATGGATTAATGGCATTGGTTGACAATAATGGAGAAGGTACTATACTTCTTGAAGTTTCGGGGCCAACACCTACATCAACAATCGATGTTAGAAGGTCAATTTCTATTAATGGAAAGAATTCATTAGGTAATCAAGGAACGATTGAAATATTCAATCATACTGGTGACCAACTTATATTTGATGGTATTGCAGGGCCATCTACCTGGAGTGCCCCTGAAGGATTAAATATAAATGGTGGAGGGGTAGTAATTGGATCAAATCTTTTTACGTCAGCCGTTGAACTTGAAGTGGCTGGAGATATCAGGTCCTCCGGTTCAATCGATGCTGGCCAATACCTGCTTAATGGCAGTCCTTTGCAACAGTCTCAATGGACTTCTTCGGGGAATGATATCTATTATTCTGCAGGAAAGGTGGGAATAGGTACAGCAAATCCATCGGAAATTTTGGAGGTAGATGGTAACATTAGTGTCTCTGGAATCCTAAAGGTTGGAAGTAATTCTATAATTATAGATGCGAGTGCAGGCCCGACCGGGGCTCCTGGCCCAGAAAACCACATTTATATAAACTCGGGTAGTAGTGAAGACTTGTTTATCAATAGTTCGGATGCAACACTCGTTCCTACGCCTCTTAACGCAAATACTGCTGCAAATACTATTCTAAACGCAAATGACAATAACGGAAGGGTTGGGATTGGCACAACAAGCCCTCAAAAAAAGCTTCACGTCAAAACAATCCATACCGGTCTTGAAGAGTCTCATAATGGTATTAGGCTTGAGGATGTTAGTGGTCCTGGTCCTCCGAACACATCTATCTGGGATATTGAACCTGTTTTTTCAAGTGGTATTGCAAAACTCGATATTGGTACTCCTGGCAATCCATTATTTACCGTAACAGAACAGGGTAATGTTGGTATTGGTACAACCAGCCCGAGTGAAAAGTTGACAATAAAAAGTGCAAATAATGCGGTAAATTTTGGCATAGAGCGGAGTTCAAATACGAATAATGTATTTGAGGTCGTTGAAACTAGTACGGGGGCTGGAAGAACACATGTATACGATGCAAACGGCAATCTGGATATATTTTTAGCGACTGATGGTAATGTTTATTTCAACAACTCAGGCAATGTTGGTTTTGGAACAACCAATCCAATCACAAAGCTTCATGTAGAAAATGATGGAAACGTTAGAATTACACTGAAGGATGCTCTAAATCCAAGTGGCAAGTTTTTTCAAATTGAGCAAGAGGGAGATTTGGTTTCATTCAACGATGCTGGTATAAAGCAAATAATAAATATGAACCTGGTATCTGGTAATGTTGGTATTGGAACAAATAATAATCCTGAATCTCCGTTAGAAATTAATTCAGTTTCTGCTGTAAATGATAGAATTCTCAATATGAAAGATAGTGAAGACCGAGGTTTATTTATAGTGCCGAAATTGGATGGCTTTGGCTATAGTGCACTATCACAACCTAACGATGTGGGAATATTTTGGAATGACCACCTAACTCCGTCAGGCACCGGCGTTGTAGCGGGATTGGTCATTGCGCCTTGGAACACCAGTACTGCGGGGATAAGAATAACGGCAGAAGGAAATGTTGGAATTGGAACAAGTGACCCTGGAAGTTTTAAACTTGCCGTGGAAGGAAAAGTTGGTGCCCGGGAATTTAAAGTTACACTGCAAAACCCATGGCCAGATTATGTGTTTTCAAACGATTATCATCTAATGCCTATGTCTGAATTAGAGGAGTACATTCGAAAAAACGGACATTTACCGGAGATTCCTTCTGCACTGGACTTAAAAGAGGATAATGGAATAAATCTTGGTGATATGCAGATCAGACATATGAAAAAAACGGAGGAACTTTATTTGTATGTCATTGAATTGAACGGTATGATTAGGTCACAAGAGGTCGAAATTAACAAACTAAAGAAAATAGTATCGGAGCAAAGGACAAATTCAGCAAATTGAGGAGAGTTAAGTCTATACTAAGAGATTAGAGGAGTCAGAAAAGGAAGATAAATTGAAGGATAAGCGGATACAGGAATTGGAGAAGACTGGAAATAGATAATATAACAGGATATACCGTTCAGGAATGGGCTTAAAGAGATTATGTAAATTAGGGGAGGGTAATGAGAAAGTTAATATTACATGTTATGGTTCTTAGTTTGATTCTTACTTCTTGTGAGGTGGATAAACCAATACCTGTTCCGGTTGCAGTATACCCTGATTGGAGTTATTATGATACTGGCAATTCAGGGTTGCCTGGCAACAATATTCGGCAGATAGAGATCGATGAAGATGATAATAAGTGGATGCTAGTACTAATGACGAGTGAATCAAAGCTCGTGAAATATGACGATGTTAACTGGGAGGTATATGATGTTCCTGAAACATCATTAATCGGATGGTCTTATCATATGAGTATTGACGGGTCAGGTAATATATGGATCAGCACGACTGGCACCGGGCTGTTGAAATTTGATGGCGGTAACTGGACAATTTATAATGAATCAAACTCGGGGATACCACATACCAGTATATCCGCCAGTGCGGCAGACAGCATCGGAAATATATGGGTTTCAACTTTTGGTGGAGGCCTCGCTAAACTAGATACTAATGAAAACTGGGAAGTGTTTACCATGGCAAATT
The DNA here is from genome assembly GCA_022572355.1 of Bacteroidota bacterium. Classification (GTDB taxonomy): domain Bacteria; phylum Bacteroidota; class Bacteroidia; order NORP154; family NORP154; genus NORP154. The sequence continues at coordinate 26,387 of JACZWC010000008.1, forward strand.
CGGGCCTGCCCGCAGATGAGGTCTTGGCCGTTGCAGTGGATGGTGACAATAACAAGTGGGTTTCGGCGACTAAACACCCTATTGCAGGGGGGGTAACGGCATTAGCCATGTTTGATGACGTTTCATGGACAATGTATGATGTGTCTGTTACAGGAATCCCTATGTACGGCGTAGCTATTTCAATTGATAATAATAATGTTAAATGGCTAAGCATGGATGGTATTGGCTTAGGAAGATTAGATGGCTCGGATTGGACACATTACAATTCATCAAATTCCCCTTTATCAGTAAATGGCGTATATTTTGTTTCATTTGATCAATTGGACAACAAGTGGATGGGAGGCATGGATGGCTTAATAAAGTTTGATGATGTGGATTTCACCATTTACACGACTTCAAATTCAGGACTTATTCACAATGGAATCGGTGACGTAGCTATTGATAAAAAAGGAGTTAAGTGGATCGTAGGCCCTTTTGGTATTTCAATATTTCAATAACCACATAATTCGCTGGCGTTCAGTTCTATTTAACCCATAATGATAAATTGCACTTCGGATGAAATATATTAAGAGAGATTCCAGATTAAGTTATTGGGTTGGTATTCCCATCATTCTTGCAATGGTGACCGAGACAATAATGGCACAACAAATCAATCTTGTATCTAATCCCTCCTTCGAAGACAAAACTGCCTGTCCGGCAACTACTGGAAAAGTCGTGGACTGTGAAGATTGGAGCTCGGTTGGAAGTGCAGATTATTATCACGTTTGCAATAACCTCATAAATGGCTTCGTAGGCGTACCAGACAACAATAGGGGCTCTATGCCTGCACGTACGGGGGAAGCATATGGAGGGTTGATAACAATAGAGGAAGACATAAATGGTCTAACAATCAATTCACATGAATTCCTTGTAGCAGAAATCACCTTGACGGCAGGTGTGGAGTATGAAGTATCCTTCTATGCAAGTTTATCATTAGAATCGTTTTGGGCCACACAACTTAGTTTCTACATTTCAGATATAATAGTTAATAGATTCTCTAGTGACGCAAACACTTATTTTAACATAACGCCGGATTTTACCACATCAGGTAATATTGATAATATAGGCAGTTGGGATTTGATTTCTGGCACATTTACTGCTACAAGTAGCGGCACTTTCTTTTTGCAAATTGGCAATTTTTCTGATCCGAATAGTACTCCAGGAGTACCCGCATCGGGAGGGATAGTTACGGATCAATTAGGGTACTATTATATTGATGATGTAAGGGTCAGGCCTTATCCTGGTTGTTGTCCTGATAATCTGAGGATAGAAAATATATCTTATTCCGGATTCATACCTCCAATAGGAGCTGACAATACCATCAGGGCAGGAAACAACGTTGGTAACCCAGGTCCTAATGGTCCTGTTATAGTTGAAAATGGCGCAACCGTTTCGTATACAGCAGGTACCAGTATTACGCTTGAACCTGGTTTTACTGCTGTAAATGGTTCCAATTTTACCGCTTCTATTGGCGCTTGTCCAGCAACCAGTCAAAGCATTACTGCTCATATATTCCCTTCTTTCTTTTCTCCTGATGGGGATGGGGATCAAGATGAATTGTGCATAACAGTTTCCGGTGCGGAGACGTATGATATTGTAGTACACAGTATTATCGGACAATTAATATTCAGCAGCAGCAATAATACGATCACGACAGATCCTGTCTGTGTTTGGAACGGAGCAGGAGTTTGTGCGGATCAATTTTTCATAGTAACAGTAAAGTTCTTTGGTTGTGGTGAGGAATTGGAACTTATAAAGGCTGTTTTTATTACAGAATCATTATGTAAAACATCCAATACAACTTCATTAGATGAAGATTCGACGATTACTGGTACAGAATCAACTAATCACTATCAATTATCTCATGAAGAGCTAGAGACGGAGGAACTAGAAAACAAAGAATATTCAAGCACATTTTCTGAAGGAGTTACTCTTTTTCCAAATCCATCTAATGGAATATTTAATATTGTGATTTCAGATAAGAATGCAGTAGTATCTCAGATCGTTGTTCAGAATATGCTTGGAAGGACTGTATATAAGGACATAAGTGGTACAGGGTGGGAGTTTCAGATAGACTTGAGCAATTCAGCAAAGGGAGTTTATCTGCTCTACGTGCAGACACGAGCACAAACTTATTACCGTAAAATAATTAATCAGTAAAAATTCTAAAAATTGTTGTATTGACCAAGGGTATAATCGGTGCCCGTTATTAAAATACAGAATATGAGTTATCGCATTGAAATCGTTCTTTTTTTAACAATAAACTTGGCCATCATGAATCCAGTTTATTCAACTGTTTTTACATCTGTACAGAATGGCTACTGGACAGATACAAGTACCTGGGATATTGGAAGTATTCCCACTACACAGGATACTATTGTAATTGAGCATTTTGTACAGGGAACTTATAATCTAGTGGTTGATTCTCTGGGGTATTTGTTGGTGCAGTCTTCCGGTCAGCTTTGCGGAAGAGATATGTATATGACCGTCAATTGCGGTGGTGTTGTAGATAATTACGGCACTATATACATCGACAGTTTGTTTATCTCCGGAATAGTTACCACATACGGCCTTATTGAGATCTTTGCAGCGGCGTATTTAGTCGGGCCTTGCCCTGGTGCTATTTTTCTCATAACGGGAACTGGTTCCACTGTCAATATCAAGAACGTAGAATGCGATCTCTCAGCACTAAGTGTTGAACATAAGAATAAGGCGGAGTTGGTTCGTGTATATCCCAATCCGTTTAGCGGCACCTCTACACTAAGAATATCGAATCCCGAACACAGAACAACGAATGTTGAAGTACTTGTATTTGATATTACAGGCAGAAAGGTAAAAACCTACTCCCTCTCCAAAAACCAAACCGCGCTTACACTTCATGCCAATGAAATTGGAATGGGAATGTTCTTTATTCAGTTGGTGAGTACAAATGAGCTGCTGGCTCACAGCGTGATCATCATCTCGGATTAATTCCTCTTTGCAAGTTCACAGTTCCGCATCGCGCCAAAAATCCATAGTCCCTTTAGGCTGATTTCTTTACCTTTAACGCTTCTAAAAATCATGAACATTCGATTATTCATCCTGGGATTGTTACTGCTGCTCAGCTCCGCTAAATTAGGCGCCCAGGCTGTGGATAAAATGAGCGATAAGCTTCGGGTGGCAGTAGAGTCTAGCCAGGAGTGGCAGAGCGTGTATACTCTACTGAATGACAGAGTGGATATCAACGAAATTGACCAGCAATTGTACGCCGTAAAAGCATCCCGGGAAGCCCGTTCCTCTACAGTTATCAATGCGCTAAAAGAGAAGGCCCAAAGTACACAGTCGACTTTGCTCTTGCAGCTACAGCAGTCAAATCAGGTAGATCAAGAGAGTATTCAAGGATTTTGGATCAACAACTCAATATTCTTTCGTGCCCATCCGGCGTTTATCACTGCATTTAGCGAGTCCGAAGCCATTGAGATTATCGATCTCAATGTGAAACTCGTATTGGATCCGTACACGGTTGATCCTGCTCCGGCCCAAAAGAAGTCGGTGGGCGGACATGAACCCGGCCACGATGCCATCAAAGCGCCGCAGATGTGGGCCATGGGTTATACTGGATATGGACGAAAGGTAATGAGTCTCGATACTGGAGTAGACCCAAGACATCCTGCCTTACGAGATAGATACATGGGAAACTATGCGCCGCTTCGCCAATCCTGGTACGTGCTCAACGAATCCGGGCAAACTCCCTGGGATTGCAATGGCCACGGAACCCACACGGTGGGAATCATGTGCGGATTGGACACGGCAACACAGGATACCATAGGTGTTGCTTTCAATGCAAGATGGATAGGTTCCGCCAGTCTGTGTGGACCGAGCCCGAGTACGGATAGAAACATAGCCGGCTTCCAATGGGCCATGGATCCTGATAGTAACTCCCTGACAGCGGATGACATGCCGGATGTGATTAACTGCTCCTGGCAGGATCCCAGCGATACGACTGATCAGTGCGACGGAATCTATAAAGTAGCTTTTGACGCTGTAGAAGCTGCAGGAATAGCAATCGTATTTTCTTGTGGCAATGGTGGCTCTGGCGTTTCGACAATCACACCGCCAAAAAATTTGAATACCAATGAGGTAAACGTTTTTTGTGTCGCCAATGTAAATGGCAATGTCCCAACCACTCCCATAAGCGGATCGAGCAGCAGGGGCCCTTCAACTTGCGGGGGTACTGGTTCGCTTAACATCAAGCCCGAAGTTTCAGCGCCTGGTACAGCTGTTCGTTCCTGTTACAGCCTTAACGGCTATAAGTCGCTTAACGGAACTTCCATGGCGGCACCACACGTTAGTGGAGCCATTGCACTGCTAAAGGAAGCTTTTCCGAACCTTACAGGTATTGAAGTGAAAACGGCGCTGTACAATAGCTGTGTTGATCTTGGAACCCCGGGTGAAGACAATACCTACGGCATGGGCATTATCGATATTCCGGCAGCATACAATTACTTAATAGGATTGGGCCACACACCAACACCTCCACCCGTCAACGATGCGGCAGCCCTTTCAGTAAAAGGCCTGGATGCATTTCAATGCGATACGGTAGTTTCTCCAGTTATTGTATTCACCAACAAGGGCACTGCGACCTTGGTTAGTCTCGAAATTGAATATTATTTCGATACTCAAACTCCCGCAGTGTACAACTGGTCCGGGTCTTTGGCGCTGGCTGTGGAGGAGACAATATCCTTGCCTGCCATAGCGCTGAACTTTGGTGCTCACGAATTCTTTGTCAATCTCATGAATCCGAATGGCACAACAGATGAGCGAACTTTTAATGATAAATTGAGAAGAGCTTTTCTAATTGCCGACAAAGCCGTGTCGCCAGCCCGGTATATTTGTGTCAGCGATTCCATAGTATTGACTGCAACCCCTTCAGGTAATGGATCGACTATCTGGTATGATTCTTTGGAGAATGGAAACATTATAGCAACGGGGAACAATTTCACGACTCCGCTGCTGAGTAGCGACACCACCTATTATGTGGATGCGGTTGGCGTGGGTAGCGTCGGAATGCAGGATACCGCTGACGGGAATTTCACATCTAATCTCAGCAGGTATTTGATCTTTGATTGCTTCAAGCCATTTACGCTTAATTCTGTAAAGGTATATGCGAATTCTACTGGAAACAGAACGGTTACACTAAAAGATAGCATTGGGGTAATACTTCAATCGGATACTTTTGACCTACCCGTTGGAGAGTCCACGATTAGCCTGAATTTCGATATTGAGCCAGGTACTGACTATCGCCTGGGAATATCAGGTTATGCGGATTTGTATTACAACAACAAAGATGTTCGTTATCCATATGAGCTGCCTGGTGTGGTATCCATAAAAGCTTGCAGCAGAACACCTGTTTACCGGTATTTCTACTATTACTTTGATTGGCAAATTACATATGGCAGCGGCTGCGGCAGGACGGCAGTTCCCATAAAAATTACGCAACCAATTAATGGAGCCTTTACCGTTTCACCAGCTGAATACAATTTGATGACAGATGACGATGCTCAATTTACAGATCTAACAACAGGATCGTCCTTTTGGAGTTGGGATTTTGGTGATGGATACAGCAGTACGGTACAGCATCCGAAGCATTCCTATTCCGAGTTCATACGTCCTTATAACGTCACGCTTGAAGTGAAAGGAGAGGGTGGAGCATGTGTTGATACAGTTTCAGCGGTCTATTCCATAATTTCGAGTGCATCTGCTGAGCCCTTTCCAAATCCTGGAAATGGAATATTTCGAATAGATTTAGGATTGGCTCAGAATACGGAGGTAACCATCGATATTTATGCGTTAGATGGGAAGAAAATCATTGATAATTGGAGTAGAACATTGACGAGTACGTTTTTACAGTTGGATTTTACAGATAAAGAAGCTGGAATTTATATTGTTTATATTAAGTACGCCGGTAAAGAAATTACCAGGAGAATTGTTCATACCGGAAAATAGATTTCAGGAAACGTTCGAATTTCGGATTTGATGGGTAATTTTGTGGAGATAAACGATTTAGAAACTGCCTTGAAGAGAATATTTCATATGATCATACTGGCCTGCCTGATGGTTGCTGGTATAACTTGTAAGAAAGAAAAGCCCCAACCGGCTGTGGCCAATATTAATATTCAGGTTGAGGTTCAATATAATTCTATACCGGTAACCAGTGCCCGCGTTTTTTTGAAAGCAAGTACTACAGCGTTTCCAGGGGCTGACACTACAGTCTATGACTGGAGTGATAAGGTGAATGTATTTGGGAAAGTAACTTTTGACAGTTTGTTTATTGGCAACTACTACCTCTATTCGGCTGGGTTTAATGGCACGGACAGTGTATTTGGATCTGCCGCCATTGTTTTATCTGAATCTGATGCCTTTGGTGTTGTTGAGACGGTGTTGCCCTTGTCGAAGTAGTAACCAAAATTTTATTCTTTCCTGAAACTAGAAAGCCCATCCAAAGTATACGCCCAAGGTGAATTTAAGAGGTGAATTGTAATTGGGAAATATTTCTTCACCGTCATATGGGATGGTTTGTTGCGGATCATGCTCTTCGATCTTATTCTTCTTATAACCCCACCCGCTGAATACATTGATGGCAAATTTACCGCCCAGCAGCCACTGAAATCCCGCCAATGCGCTGATGTTGAACTGCGTTATTTTTAAGTAATAACCAAGGCTATTGTAATATTTAGTGCTTATCCTGGCGCTGGCATAACTTATATGAGGAGAAAAATAGAATCCCTGCGGGGCGTACTTACCTTTATCATTTATAAAAAACCTATGACTTATTTCAAAACGGCCGCCTTTCACTGTAATTAGTTCTGAAGCACCGGTTGAGTCAGGAACCAATGACAGAAGAGGCGATTTATCAATATAGGAAATTCCAATTTGAGTAGATTGGTGCGCTGATGTAGTGAACTCTGCTACCAGCCGGTATTCTGCACTGAGGGGTATTGTTCCCCATATGATTAAGAATGGGTTCAGTTTGAACACTGAGCTTATCTTTTGCGGGTTGATAAATATTGATTTGTCTTTAAGATCGGGGGGTTCTTCTATAACCTGGCAATACCCATTCTGCGATACCAATAACATATACGTTATCAATAATAAGAGAATTGGCGAATAGATTGTGTTAGTCTTCATAACTGTATCGGGCAGAAGCAGATATAGTTTGGGGTGCAAAACTCCCGTTGATGTATTTATAGTATCCGGCCATTGCTATCATTGCGGCATTGTCGGTACAAAATTCGAATTTAGGGATATACACTGACCAATTTTCGGATTTTTTTAATAACAAAAGCTCCTCTCTAAGTTTTGAATTGGCAGCAACTCCTCCGGATATTGCAATTTCCCTGATACCCAAGTCCATAGATGCCTGAACCAATTTTTTAAGCAAAACTTTCACTATCGTATACTGTATAGACGCACAAATATCGGCAATGTTGTCTTTTACAAAATTAGGATCACTTTTTATCCGATCCCTTATAAAATATAAAAAGGCGGTTTTCAATCCACTGAAACTATAGTCATATCCGGGCGCCTTCGGGTGAGGGAATTTATAGGCCAATGGATCTCCGTCTTTCGCCAATTGATCAATTAGCGGGCCACCCGGGTAATCGAGGCCTATTGTCTTGGCAGCTTTATCAAAAGCTTCACCCGCGGCATCGTCATTGGTTCTTCCTATTACTTTCATCTTCAGGTGATCCTCCACCAGTACAATTTCTGTGTGTCCTCCGGAAACAGTGAGGCATAAAAAGGGAAATTTTGGTTTTGGCGTTTCTTCACCGGCCAAATCAATAAAATGTGCTATGATATGCGCATGCATGTGGTTGATTTCCAGTAAGGGGATGTCCAATCCCAAAGCGAATGATTTGGCAAAGGAAGTACCCACTAACAAAGAGCCTAACAGGCCGGGGCCTCTTGTAAATGCCACAGCCGTGATTTCTGATTTATCAACATGGGCCTTCTTGAGCGCTTCATGCACCACAGGAACAATATTTTGCTGGTGGGCCCTCGATGCGAGTTCGGGCACTACACCGCCATAGTCTTTGTGTACATCCTGGTTTGCAACGATATTGGCTTGAATTTTGCCTTCTTTCAATATGGAGGCGCCGGTATCATCGCAAGATGACTCAATACCTAGTATTACTACCGGATTACTCATAAGTTTGCAAAAGTCTAATACTAAGTTCAATTAAAGGTATTACAAAAAAACTAAAAATATCGTTCTTGCTTCTCTTGTGCATTATTGTCGTAATGGTACTGAGCTATGTTGCATTTCGAACTCCTGCTGTACAGACTTATATAACCCAAAAAATTGCCGGATATTTCGCTGACAAATGGAAAACTGAAGTATCCATTGGAGGTGTTGACATTGATTTCTTCACAACGGTAATTCTTGAAAATTTATACATCGAAGATCTTCATGGTGATACACTTATTTATTCCGAATTTATTAAAGTTGATATTGGCGAATTCGGTGGGGAAGAAAAGAGTTTGAGGCTTAGCAAGGTCACGCTTGAACGGACTCATTTTAATTTGGTCAAGTACGAGGGAGAGGATTTTATGAATATCAAATTTTTAACCGACGCGTTCTCTTCAGATGATACTTCAAGCGGAAACTGGAAAATAAGCATTGATAAAATACACCTGTTCAATTCTCATTTTAGATGGCAAAATCGGAATAGGCGGTGGATGAGAAAAGGTATTAATTTTCAGGATCTGGATGTTAGGAAAATCAATGGAGACATCCACAATATGTCTGTTGTAAACGATACGATTTACGCTTCAATCCTATTGCTGTCATGCAGTGAAAAATCTGGATTTCACTTGCGCAAACTCAATGCTCATGTAAAAGTATCGTCAACCGGAATGGACATGGAAAGTTTGCAAATACAAACCCGTTCCAGCACAATCAATGGTGCCCTGTCTTTTAGGTACTCAGGCTATCGGGATTATCTTGACTTTACAGATAGTGTAATGATAACTTCAGTATTCGATAAGTCTGAAATAAGTGTAGCTGACGTAGCTTATTTTGCCCCTGTTCTGAAGGGTATTGCTTATAATATTGAGTTAGACGGGGAAGTATACGGTAGGATTAGCAGGCTAAAGGGAAAGAACATAACCCTGAAATTTGGTAGAAGCAGTAAGCTCGTCGGAGATTTCAGTTTAACAGGCTTACCAAAAGTAAGGGAGACTTTTATACATTTCAAAGTAAAGGAACTCAAAACTTATGCCGCAGACTTGAGAACCGTTCCCATTCCACCGTTTGAATTGGGCAAGAGGCTCAAAGTTCCTGAGGTGTTCGAAAAGATGGGCAGTATTCGGTTCCACGGAGATTTTACAGGGTTCTACAATGACTTTGTTGCATATGGGGATTTTCATACAAGTATTGGATTGATATCCTCAGATCTTTCATTGAAGCAAGACACAACTACGGGGAAAGTGATTTACGCTGGAAACTTAAAATCTCCTGGAATAAATGCTGGTACATTTCTTCAGTTGGATGACTTTGGTATGGCGGCATTTAATATTTCGATAAACGGAAGTGGGATGCGCAAGGAAAATGTAACGGCGAAATTGAGAGGTGTAGTGAGCCAATTGAGCATCAGGGATTATAACTATAAGAATATAGAATTGGAGGGAATAATGGCAAATCGGCTCTTTGAAGGCTCACTGAAGGTTACAGATGAAAATATCGATCTGGAATTTGATGGAAACATCAATTTTAGTACCAATCCTCCCGTGTTCAATTTTAATTCCACCATAAGCCGTGCCAATTTATACGCGCTGAACTTTGTAGAAAAGGAGACCACTGCTGATTTTTCAGTTGAGATGGTCTCAAATTTTGAGGGAAGTAATCTCGATAATATGCTGGGATCATTAGAATTTCACAACATAAGGTACAGGCACGGGAATGGCGATGAGATAAGAGAAGATGACTTTGGCAACATTAAGCTGATAGCCTCGCGGGTTCCCGGTGAAAAATCCTTACAACTCTTTGCAGACTTTGCCCAGGCAGAACTGGTCGGAAAATTCAAGGTTGCTCAATTACCCCAATCCATTAAATCGGTTGTAGGTGAACTGTTTCCAGCTGCTGAATTTGAACGGAAGGGGCAAGGAGGGAAGTCCCTGGTTGCCCAGGATTTTCATTACGCAGTTTCAATCAAACAAGAGAGCAGCATATTCTCGGTGTTTGTTCCGGGGCTTTCCATTTCAAAGAACTCCATGTTGCACGGCAATTATTCAAGTAGTTCAAACAGTATAACCTTATGGGGAACTTTTCCTGCGATTTCCATGGGGGAGAATAAGATCACAAACTTGGACATTGAACTTGTAATGCCAGCGGATACCTTGTATAAAAGTGCGGAATCAAAGACAAAACCACTTAACCTGATTTTTCGCGGTAGCTGTGATAAATTTACTTTTTCTGATAGCGTATGGATGTTGGAGCCTGAGTTAAGCGTAAGAGCCAGTAACGATAGTGTGAACTTTTCATTTTTGTGGGATAACAAGAGCCAACCCGCTTACAAAGGGGAAGTAGCTGGTTATCTCAAGCTTCACGAAGCGGAAAATAAGGGTGGTCTGGGATTTGAATTGGGGATTGACGAATCCGAAATAGTGATCACCGATTCTATCTGGACAATTGAGGCGGGCAACATGTTTTTATTTGACTCTTCCTCAATTGACATAGAGAATTTTGTTTTTCGCAGTGGCACTAGAACAGTTAAGGTTTCCGGAGGCTCATCCAAATCGAAACCAGGCTCGATAGATGTTGAGATGAGCAATTTTGATTTGCGCATGATCAATCCATTCATGTCAAGTGCAAAGCTCAGCTGGAGCGGCAGCCTTTCGGGAATTGTCAAGTTCTCTGATGTGTTTATCAATCCTTATGTAACAGGCGATTTAAATATTGAAGAGTTACAATTGAACGAAAGGGACTTAGGCGATGCATCGATACGCAGTTATTGGAACAATTCGCAGAAAAAAATCAACATACACGGGACGGTAAGATCTGGAAAACTCAACACCATATTGCTGGATGGCAACTATTACCTCAACACAGAGCTGGTTAACCGGACCGATGCCCTGGATTTTGACATTAACCTGAATCGGTTCAGGGTGAGTGTTTTTGAACCATTCATAAAAAATATATTCTCTGATATTTCAGATCAGGGAGCTGCCTCTGGAAAGCTGAAATTGACAGGATCTTTAAAGGAACCCAACCTGATCGGAAGCCTCGATGTAAGTAAAGTCGGTGTAACCGTGGATTTCCTTAATACACAGTATAATTTTGCTGATAAAGTTGTATTCACCAAGGAGTGGATCGGATTTGATGATGTAATAATAAATGACTTGAAGGGGAATAGGGCAATGGCTAAAGGAAGGATTTATCACGATCATTTAAGGAATTTTCGCTTTGATATTGAAGTGAAGCCAGAGAATCTATATACGTTGAATACCGATCAGATTCAAAATAAACTGTATTACGGGAAAGCATACACCACAGGAAATTTCACGGTTACCGGTACCCCAAAGCAAATTGTGTTGAATCTGGCGCTCACAACGGAAAGGGGTACACAATTCTTTATTCCCCTAAATACGGATGCTGAAATATCTATGGGTGGATTTATAACTTTTATAAATCCCGCGGACACGATTTCGCGTGGGGCCTATAATAAAATAAATCAGAAATTTGAGAAGCTGCCCGAACTAAACTTCGATCTGGAAGTTACCAGGGAAGCAGAAATTCAACTGATCTTTGATGAAACTGTAGGCGATATCTTGAAAGCGAAAGGAAATGGGAATCTCAAGCTGCAGGTCAATTATGCCGGTGAGTTTAAAATATATGGTGAGTATGTGATTGAGGAGGGTGATTATCTTTTTACACTGCAAAACGTCATAAACAAGAGATTTAAGATCGAGAAGGGTGGAACGATTCAATGGAGTGGAAACCCCTATAGCGCAACCGTGGACATTGTAGCTGTTTATGGCCTTACTGCTTCTCTATATGATCTAACCTTAGAACAGGATGACCGGCGGAGAGTCCCGGTTAATTGCATCTTGAAGATGAGTGGTAATTTGATGAATCCTGAAATTGCGTTTGATATTGAGTTTCCCAACCTCGGGGATGGCGCCGATGCGGACAACTTGCTGGCAGCTACGACAGAGCAGCAATTGAACAGGCAAATGTTCTCATTGCTTGTATTGGGGCAATTTCAGCCTTTGAAGGGTGGAGGTCTTGAAACTTCTGGTGGAGTCGGGGCCAATACATCAGAACTACTCTCCAATCAATTGAGTAACTGGCTGTCACAAATTAGCGAAGATTTTGATATCGGCGTTAACTACAGGCCAGGCGACGAATTGACCAGTAAAGAAGTTGAGGTGGCTTTGTCCACTCAACTGTTTGATGAGAGATTGAGCATAAATGGAAGTGTAGCGAATAACCTAAACGAAGACAATCAAAATTCTTCGAATATTGTAGGTGACTTTACTTTGGATTACAAAATTACCAAAGACGGCAGGTTAAAGATAAAAGCTTACAATCGCAGCAATGACACTTATCTGACAACGGACAATGCTCCGTACACCCAGGGAATTGGATTGTCATATAGTAAAGAGTTTAATACTTTGAAGGATCTTTTCAGGAGAAAAAATAAAAAACAGAAAATGAAAAGTGAATCGCCTGATAACAATTAACAAACCTTATATTTGCCCCCTTCAATCGCAACAAATACTTTTTGAACGATGGCTCACGACTTATTAAAAGGAAAAAACGGAATCATTTTTGGCGCTCTGGATGAAAAATCATTGGCGTGGAAAACCGCAGTGAAGGCGCATGAAGAGGGCGCAAAAATTATACTTACCAATGCCCCTGTAGCACTGAGAATGGGCAAGATCGAAGAACTGGCGGAAAAATGTGAAACTGAAGTTATCATCGCGGACGCAACGGACATGAATGATCTGGAAAATCTGTTTACTAAATCCACTGAAATACTGGGGGGTAAGATAGATTTTGTATTGCATTCTATCGGGATGTCTCCAAACGTAAGAAAGAATTTTCCATACACTGAAATTAACCATGCTCACTTTTTGAAAACACTGGACATATCCGCTCTCTCACTACATAAGTTGTTACAGGCAGCCCATAAGTTAGACGCCATTAACGAATGGGGATCGGTGGTTGCACTCACTTATATCGCTGCGCAGAGAACTATGCCCGGATATGGCGACATGGCCGATGCTAAAGCGGTTTTGGAGTCCATTACCCGGAGTTTTGGTTACTACTACGGTAGAGAAAAAAATGTGAGGATTAATACCATATCACAGTCTCCAACGCTTACCACAGCGGGGTCGGGTATTAAAGGATTTAATTCTTTTTACAACTACGCCAATAAAATTGCACCGCTGGGAAATGCCTCAGGCGAGAGCTGTGCCGATTATTGTATTTCTCTTTTTTCAGACTATACACGAATGGTGACCATGCAAAATCTTTTCCATGATGGTGGTTTTTCATTTACGCTTTCTTCAGACGAGGTACTGGCGCATTTTGAGGAATAATTTGGTTCGAATTTTGCTATCTTTGGTTAAACAATAATAATTTCTAAAAATACGCTTATGAAAAGGTTAGTTTTCATTTTGGCAGTGTTTCTTTTGCCGCAATTACTTCATGCCCAAGAGGAAACGGCAGATTGGTTTATTTTTAAAATTACCAATTCAGGAATGAAGAGCAATCATGTGAATATGGTTGCAATGGACAAGGATGGTAGTATATGGATAGGAGCCACATCTGAAAGTGGGGGATTGTGTGAATTTGATGGAAAGGATTGGGTTGTGTACAATACCAGCAATTCGCCAATTCCTGATAATCGAGTCAATGCGGTAACTGTAGATGGAACTGGTAAAAAGTGGATTGGAACAGATCGTGGGCTCGCTAGCTATTATAAGGGCAAGTGGGAGATCTTCCACTCTTCAAATTCTGCTTTGCCTACCAATACTGTCAGGTGCGTTGCAGTTGATAACTCCGGGGCAAAGTGGCTGGGCACAGCTGCAGGGCTGGTAAGGCTGGATGGCACAACCTGGTCAACATTTAATTCGCGAAATACGATCATACCCAATAATATGATCAATGCCGTGTGTGTTGATGGTAACAACGGCGTATGGGCGGGAACCACTGAAGGGTTGGTTCGTTATGAGCAAGGAAAATCAGCTATTGATGAGAAGAATTGGACGGTATACAATAAAAAGAACTCTGGCTTGCCCAATGACTATATAACCTGTGTAACCGTCGACTTCAATGAAAATATATGGGCAGGAACGCAAACAAAAGGGATTGCCAGGTTTGATGGAAAGGAATGGAAGGTATTTGGTAAAGCTGAAGGTTTACCGGATAACAAGGTTACCACAGTTGCTCCTGACGAGAATGGTGTGGTTTGGGTAGGAACCCAGAATGGATTGGCAATGTTCAATCCGGATGGAGAAAAATGGACGGTTTTTACCACTGAAAATTCAGATCTGTCCGATAATTCAATCACCTATATCACAGTTGATATGAAAGGGAATAAATGGATTGGCACTGATGTAGGCTTGTCTGTATACAAGGAGAATGGATTAAAATTTTCGGTTTATACTGCTAAGTATTTGTTTAAGAATGAGCGACTCGCGCAACAGATAAATAAACCACAGGATAATCCGGCAACACTATTCAGGGGAAGCGGAGATCCGTTAAAGGGTCTCAATGTTTCGACAGCGATTAAAAACATGGAGATCGGTAAATATTATGCCTTAATAATTGGCATCGATAATTATAAGGGTGTCTGGAGTCCATTAAATAATGCAGTGAACGATGCGAAAGCCGTGCAACAATTATTAAAGTCCAAGTACAGGTTTGACGAATTTAGAATGTTGCTGAATGAAAAAGCTACCAGAGCCAACATTATTCAGGAATTGGAAAGGTTGGTGGACGTGGTTAAACCCAGGGACAATGTGTTTGTGTATTATTCGGGCCATGGCGAGTACAAACAAAACCTCAACAAAGGGTATTGGGTTCCAGCAGATGCGACTACAGCTTCTACGTCACAGTATGTTTCTAATTCTGATCTCAAGACTTTCTTAGGGGGAATAAAATCTAAGCATACGTTGCTCGTTGCAGATGCTTGCTTTAGTGGTGACATATTTAGAGGACAAACCGTTTCGGTTCCCTTCGAAAACTCTGAGAGATACTATAAGAACGTTCACAATTTGATCTCCAGGCATGCTTTAACTTCGGGTGGGGTGGAACCAGTAATGGACGGAGGGCGCGATGGCCACTCAGTTTTTGCATATTATCTGCTTAAAGCGTTGAATAACAATCAAAGTGAGTTCTACGATGCGAGCGAACTCTATAACAGCATCAGGATACCGGTTATAAATAATTCTGTACAGTCACCGAAATTCCAGCCCATTAAAAATACTGGAGATGAAGGTGGCCAATTCGTTTTCATAAAAAAGTAAGTTAGGTACCGGTAGTTCCACATTTCAAAGTTCAATTTGTAAATCCATTTCCTTGCGCCACCGCTATAGCTTCAGCGCACGCGGTTGGAGGTAGATTGCATTCATTTGGCCGTGTCAGTACCATAGCAGGCTGCTTCTGGCAACTGGTTTCTGGCTTTTGCAAGTTGCCAGTAGCCAGCAGCCAGTAGCCTGGGTTGGTGTGAGATGATATATGCAAAACTTCCTTGAAAGATGCAGTTGATTAATAAATTTATTCATTTATGAATGAAGAGTTTCTTCATTACATCTGGAAATTCCAGTTGTTAGATCATGGGGTATTGAAGAGTGCTTCCGGTGATATTATTGAAGTTGTCCATCCCGGCATTCAGAATACCGATGCTGGTCCGGATTTTTTCAATTCAAAAGTCAGGATAGGAAAAACTCTTTGGGTGGGAAATGTAGAAATACATGTGCGATCATCAGATTGGAATCGCCATGGACATTCCACAGACGATGCTTATAGCAATGTGATACTTCATGTTGTCTATGTGGATGATGCTGAGATTCATGACAAAAACAAGCGATTGCTTCCGACACTGCAGATTGAAAATAAATTCCCTATAAAACTTCAGGATAATTATGCTAGGTTACTCAGAAGCCGAGCATGGGTGCCTTGCGCTTCAGCTTTTAACGCTGTTGTTCAAGATAAATTTTTCATCAATAACTATCTGGAAAGTGTATTGATATCCAGGATGGAAAAGAAATCGTCTGTGATATTCACTTCTCTGAAATACAGCAACAACAACTGGGAAGAAACATTTTATTGGTCATTGGCAAGGAGCTTCGGTTTTAAAACGAACGCCGAACCCTTTGAGCTTTTGGCGCGGTCCATACCTTTATCAATTATCAATAAGCATCGGGAAAACCGGCTTCAAATCGAGGCATTGTTATTTGGACAAGCAGGTTTTTTGCATGAGGGAATGAATGGCGAATACCCCCGGCGGCTCTTTTGGGAATATGAGTTTTTGAGAAGAAAATACAACCTGGATCCTTACGCCAGGCATCTTTGGAAATTCCTAAGGCTGAGGCCGGGTAATTTCCCAACTCTAAGGCTTGCGCAATTCGCTCATCTGCTCAGTACCTCACATAATCTCTTTCATATGGTAAGGGAATTCCAATCCTTGAGGGAATTGCGTAGGATCTTTGTGGTCGAAGCTTCTGACTACTGGAATACGCACTATAATTTTGACAGGAAAGTGGCGAGATCTTTCCGAAAGGTGTTGGGAAGTGGATCCATAGATTCTATTCTGATAAATTCAGTGGTTCCATTCTTATTTGTTTTTGGGCACAACAACGGGTTGCAGGAATACAAAGACAAATCATTAGAATTACTGCAGTCTATTCCCGCCGAAAATAACGTCGTGGTAAACAACTGGAGACGACTGGGATATAGAGCAACTTCAGCGTTGTTCTCACAGGCTTTGATAGAGCTCAAAGAGGAATATTGCCAAAAGAAAAAATGTCTATCTTGTGGTGTAGGCAATCGGATATTGAAAAATTGATAACCTGATGATTGAGAGTATTCAGTCCTTCTTTGAGAAATTTGCATTTGGTGTCTGTGCTTGGTGGGGCCATAAATTGGGGATTGAATCTTCGAAGATCAGGTTGTTTTTTATTTATCTATCTTTTATTACACTGGGGTCACCGATCATAATTTACCTGATCATGGCGTTTGTTTTGGAGCATAAGAAGTTCTTTAAGCTGAACAAAAAGCGCAAAACTATTTGGGATTTGGAGTAGTAATTTCAAATCTTATTACATTTGCACCTTCTTTAACCTATTCTCAGACTCCATGAAGAGACTTACCCTATTCATACTCACTTTATTATCTCCACTTATCCTGCTTGCGCAAGAGGCTGAGCAATCTTTAGACGAAAAGATCAACGAGTGGATGGAACCGGCCACCGCAGCTATTTCAAGTGTGGTTTTCTATACGATCCACTTTACTGATGAAATTGCAATTCCATTTGTATTGATCTGGTTAGTTGTGGGAGCCCTGGTTTTTACAGTTTATATGAAGTTCATCAATATTAGGGGCTTCAAATTAGCTATTGACATTGTAAGGGGAGTGTATAGCAATCCCAATGACAAAGGAGAAGTATCTCACTTTCAGGCACTAACCGCTGCACTTTCAGGAACTGTTGGCTTAGGGAATATTGCCGGTGTTGCGATCGCAATTTCATTAGGTGGGCCTGGAGCAACTTTTTGGATGATTATTGCTGGTATTCTGGGTATGTCATCAAAATTTGTAGAATGTACATTGGGTGTAAAATATCGCATTGAGAATGAAGACGGTTCTTTCTCTGGTGGACCCATGTATTACTTGAGCAGGGGCTTTGAAGAACGAGGATTTGGAGGAATAGGTAAAGTGCTAGCTGTGTTTTTTGCCATTATGTGCATCGGGGGATCTATAGGAGGGGGAAACATGTTTCAGGTCAACCAGGCGTTTCAGCAATTTGAAGCAGTAACCGGAGGCGCCGATAGCTTCATATACGGTAAAGGGTGGTTATTCGGTCTTGTGATGGCTGGGCTTGTAGGTATTGTTATAATAGGAGGTATTAAGAGTATTGCAAGGGTAACGGATAAAATTGTTCCCTTCATGTGTGGAATCTACGTATTAGCTGCCCTGGTTATTCTGTTTGGCAACTTTACTTTGATTCCCCAGGCTTTTGGACTTATTATTACCGGTGCATTTACACCAGTTGCCATTGGCGGGGGTTTTGTGGGTGTGCTAATCCAAGGATTTAAAAGGGCTGCTTTCTCGAATGAAGCCGGTATAGGATCTGCGTCTATTGCTCATTCAGCGGTCAAAACCAATGAACCAATAACTGAAGGTTTAGTAGCACTTCTGGAGCCGTTTATTGATACCATTATTGTTTGCACCATGACTGCCCTGGTAATCGTGATTACCGGCACAATTGATGCTGAAGGAGTATGGCATCCTCTGGGCCAGGGCAACGGTATTGATCTTACTTCTAAAGCCTTTGCCAGCGTAATTACGTGGTTTCCCTTAATTCTGGCAGTGGCAGTTATCTTGTTTGCTTTCTCTACCATGATAACTTGGTCTTACTACGGTATCAAGTCATGGAAGTATTTGTTTGGCCATACGAAGGCTGCAGATATCAGTTTCAAGATCATGTTCTGCACTTTCGTGGTGATCGGAGCTGCCATGCAACTGGGAAGCGTTGTAGACTTTTCAGATGCGATGATATTCGCCATGTGTTTCCCAAATATAATTGGATTGTACATCATGGCACCTGCTGTTAAAAAGGACTTGATCAACTTCTTAGACAGAGTGAAGAGCGGGGAAATCAAAAGATATAAATAGTCAATTCTCTGTTAGTTACATCCGTTAGCGGCCCTGCACGCTTGGTATGCTGCTATATAAACAAGTATGTCACCAACACTTAAACCCAACTGGTTTGATGGGTTGTTCGCCCAGTTATTGGCGTGGTTTAGTTCATTTCCGTAGTTGCTTTGAAATGTACCCGTTAAATTCGTGCTGTTATTGTTAGGCCCGATGTGAAAAAACAGGAGCTTGTTCCATGAGAACCCTTGATTATTAACTTGACTGCCGAGCATATCTTCTAAAAATTGATCAAGGCATTGTTGACAGGGATTGCCTTGCTGGGCTGTTACATGGTTAGGGATAACAATAAACAAGTAACAAATCAACGCTATGTACAATATTCTTTTCATAAACGGTTATTCAAAAATTTGGTTTGTCACTCATTTTAACGAACAACCGGCATAACTGTTAAGCAGAACATGTAAGCTGGATACTGCAATTATTGTAGGTATTTGTCCTACAGTTTATTGTTTTATCAACGTATTCAGGGGTTATTCAGATAGAGAACGGAAGTTTGACGCTGTCTAATTGCTAATTTTTATCTTTGCATTTTTATAAAACCCATCATAATTTGACCCTCAGTACGTGAAACAGTTTTTTAAAGATTATTTCACATTCAACAGAAAGGAGCGCAACGGCATTCTAGTATTGTGTGTGATGATTGCGTCGCTAATCCTGTATCTCAATCTCCAGCAATTCTTTGTAAGTCCTCCAACAGTAGGATCAGTGGATTTGCAATTCAAAATTGAGAGGTTTCTTGAGGAAGAGAAGGCGAAAAAGAAGCGTAAGGATGAAACGAGTTATGCCACACAACCGGCAAATTCCAGGAGCAAAACGACTAAAAATGAAAGCAGTACCGCTTCAGTAGAATATTTTCCTTTTAATCCAAACAAGGCAAGTGAAGCAGATTGGGCAAAGCTCGGGCTGAAGGAATGGCAGATTAAGGCTATTGCTAAATACAGAGAAAAAGCTGGTGATTTCAAATCGGCCGAAGATTTTAAAAAACTAAGAGCAATACGCGATGATCAATTTAAGAGCTTGGAACCGTATATTCAGCTTCCCGCAATAAATGTATCCTCCATTTCTAATGATAAGAAAATTGAATCGAAAAAACTGCCCCTCTTCGAATTGAATCAGTCAACTGCTGGTGATTTGAGGAAGATCAGGGGAATTGGTCCGGTACTTTCAGGGCGCATTGTCGAGTATAGAAATTTGTTGGGGGGATTTATTGTCAAGCAACAAATTATAGAGGTATACGGAATTGAAGATTCTTTATTCAAGGCCATCGCTTCGCAATTATTTGTGGATAAGTCAATCATTTCCAAAATCAATATCAACAAGGCACCAGCAGAACGGTTCTCCAGACACCCTTATATCAAATGGAATATTGCTAACGCAATTGTGAATTACCGCGATCAGCATGGGCCTTATGCAAAATTAAATGACATAAAGAATACCGATGTAGTTAGTGTCGAGCTGTTTGAAAAAATTTTACCTTACCTCTCGTTAGATTAATCGTACATTCGGCTGGGCAGACAGAATATTATCTTACTTTTGCATTCTCATTTTTCGAAGTAATTGATACCAATTCTGAACGAAAAAACGGTATGCAGTTTGGTGTTACACCTGACTGCGCGGGAAGGGAAAAACTAAATCAATATGGACTTTAATTTCTCAGAAGATCAAACCATGGTCGCCGATATGGTGAGAAAATTTGCTGCCAAGCATATCAAGCCCAAGGTAATGGAATGGGACGAGGCACAACATTTTCCGGTGGACGTATTCAAAGAGATGGGTAAGCTCGGCCTTTTGGGAGTTTTGATACCGACTAAGTATGGAGGAGCCGGGTTCGGTTATTTGGAATATGTTTCAGCCATCGTGGAGTTGTCAAAAGTCTGTGGCTCAATCGGATTGTCTATGGTGGCCCATAATTCTCTTTGCAGCGGACACATTATGTCTTTCGGAACAGAAGAGCAAAAGGAGAAATGGCTGACTAAGCTGGCCACCGGTGAATGGATAGGAAGTTGGGGATTGACAGAGCCAAATACCGGATCAGATGCGATGAATATGCAATGTACTGCAAAAGAAGATGGGGATATGTATGTTATCAATGGTGTCAAGTGTTGGATTACGAATGGTGAAAGCGCTGACGTGTCCGTTGTTCTTATCAGAACCGGAGAGGTGAGAGACTCACACGGTATAACGGCATTTGTTATTGAAAAAGGTACAGCCGGTTTTTCTGTAGGAAGAAAGGAAAACAAATTGGGTATGCGTGCTTCTGAAACTACTGAGCTCCTGTTCGATAATTGTCGCGTTTCGAAAGAGAATGTATTGGGGGAAGTAGGGGAAGGATTTATCCAGGCCATGAAGGTATTGGATGGAGGTCGAATTTCAATAGCCTCGTTGTCTATAGGAATAGCAAAGGGCGCGTATGAAGCTTCGCTTCAATATTCCAAAGAAAGAGAGCAATTCGGGAAACCAATTTCTCATTTTCAGGCAATTGCGTTCAAGCTTGCGGATATGGCGACAGAAATTGAGGCCGCTGAATTGTTGACATATCAAGCTGCAGATTTGAAAAACAGGGGTGTGCCAATGACAAAAGAGTCTGCATTCGCTAAATACTATGCGTCAGAAGTTGCAGTGAGAGTAGCGACAGATGCTGTACAGATATTTGGAGGATATGGTTACACAAAGGATTTTCCTGTAGAGAAATTTTACAGAGATTCTAAGTTGTGTACGATTGGAGAGGGCACTTCTGAAATTCAAAAAGTGGTGATCGCTAACCATATTTTAAATTAATTTTTGATTTAATATCGCATAACCGTAACTTTGCACCCCAAATTAGATTTGAAAATCATTTTATAGATGCTAATTATACCAGTAAAAGAGAACGAGCCCATAGAAAGAGCGCTGAAAAAATTCAAAAAGAAGATCGACAAAACCGGCGTAATCAAACAACTACGTGCTCGCAAGCAGTTTGTGAAACCATCCGTTATTAAGCGAGAGCAACTTAAGAAGGCTGCGTACATCCAAAAGCTGCACGAAGCAGAAGAAGGTTACTAGTCTTCCGAGACTTCTTCTGCAGACTATAACAATTTAGGGCTTTATTCGTTCAATGGTTAGATGATTACCATTGTCAACATCAATGCATACCGATAAGTTCCTCAAATATATAGAATACGAAAAGCGGTATTCTCCTTTAACAGTTACTGCTTATAGAGGGGATCTAAGTCAATTCGTCACATTCCTTTCCAAAGAATACGAGATCACAGACCTCAAGACCGTAAGTCATCCAATAATACGCTCGTGGATCGTCAGCCTCATCGAGCAGGGGATTTCCAACCGATCGATCAACAGGAAAATAACAACACTAAAATCATTTTATAAGTTCTGTATGAGGAATAACTCAGTGTCTGAGAATCCCATGCTCAAGATCTTATCTCCTAAAACGTCCAGAAAATTACCTGTTTATGTAGAAGAAACAAGTATGAATGAACTATTGGATCAGGTCGATTTCAGTGATGATGAACAAGGTGCCAGGGATAAACTCATCTTGAGCTTGTTTTATTCAACCGGAATTAGACTATCCGAATTGATTAATATCAAACGAACAGATATTGATCTGAAAGAGAAGAACCTTAAGGTCCTGGGAAAGGGAAATAAAGAGCGCATTTTGCCATTACCAGATCCCTTGTTAAATGAATTGACTGAATTCATGAATAACACCCATAATAATGCCTGGCTCTTCTATACGGCTGCAGAAAAAAAAATGTATCCAAAATTAGTATATAGACTAGTAAATAGCTATCTTGCAAAGGTGACGACCATCAATAAAAAGAGTCCACACGTGCTACGCCATACTTTTGCTACGCATATGTTGAATAATGGTGCGGACCTAAATGCCATAAAAGAGTTTCTGGGACATGCCAATTTATCTGCAACTCAAATTTATACGCATAATTCGATAGCCAAACTCTCAAGTATTTATAAGCAGGCGCATCCAAAAGCATAATAAAATGATATTTAGTAATTAAAATAGAATATATGGAAGTTAAAGTACACTCTATCCATTTTGAGGCAGACAAGGATCTGCTCATGTTTATTCACGAAAGAATAGACAAGTTGGATATTATATTTGATAAAATACTAGGTAGTGAAGTTTATTTGAAATTTGAGAAAACTAGCCAACCATTAAATAAGATAGCGGAGATAAAAATGAACCTACCCGGTAAGGAGATTTTTGCAAGAAAACAGGGGAAATCATTTGAAGAAGCTACGGATATTGCCGTTGAGGCACTTAGAAGGCAGCTAAAAAGGTATAAAGCCGGGTTGAAGAGAGCATAATTTCCAATATTTAGGCAAGCGTTCTATCCTTTGATTTTATGGCAGATTTACTGCGATAAATCGTCCTATTTTTTCTTTTGGATATAAATAATATGTTTTATACATTTGCAGACCTTTTTGCAGGGGGGGCTCGTTATCATATAAAGTGGATATAAAAATTAACAAAGATTGCTGTCAACTGACTGTTTTTGGGCTGGCAAAATATTTTTGTCCTGCCAATGTAGCTCAGCTGGTCAGAGCAGCTGATTTGTAATCAGCCGGTCGGGGGTTCGAATCCCTCCATTGGCTCTTATAATAATTGACAGGGAAGCCCCCAATAAGGAATTCAATAATTGATTGAAATTTAATGATCAGATGATACAGGGAGTTGGAAAAATCAATTTATTGAAAGGAACGGGGAGATACCGAAGTGGTTAAACGGGGCAGACTGTAAATCTGCTGGCTTATGCCTACGTAGGTTCGAACCCTGCTCTCCCCACTTCGTTGTAAGTTGAAAGAGTTTTAATAACGGTTGTTCTTTTAGTAATGAAAATATTTTTAGCGGGAGTAGCTCAGCTGGCTAGAGCATCAGCCTTCCAAGCTGAGGGTCGCGGGTTCGAATCCCGTTTCCCGCTCAGAAATAATTGTTTTCATGTCGGTATTTCAATAGAACAATTGATTTGCCGATGTAGCTCAGGGGTAGAGCACTTCCTTGGTAAGGAAGAGGTCAGGGGTTCAATTCCCCTCATCGGCTCTGCAACACTCAGAAAAGAGGTCATCCCGATTGCCCCCGGTCATCCCGATTGCCCCCGATAGATATCGGGACGGGATCATTGGCTTTGAACATTAAAACAGAAAAATAATACAGTAAAAAACCAAAACTAAACACTAAAACCTAGTAAAGATGAGTAAAGAAAAATTCGATCGGTCCAAACCACACGTGAATGTTGGAACAATTGGTCATGTTGATCATGGTAAGACAACGTTAACAGCTGCGATTACGACAGTATTGGCAAAGAAGGGATTATCGGAGGTTAGATCGTTTGATTCAATCGACAATGCACCCGAAGAAAAAGAGAGAGGTATTACGATTAACACCTCTCATGTTGAATATACAACTGAAACGAGGCATTATGCTCATGTTGACTGTCCTGGTCACGCTGACTACGTAAAGAACATGGTTACAGGAGCTGCCCAAATGGACGGCGCGATATTGGTTGTTGCCGCTACAGATGGCCCTATGCCACAAACAAGAGAGCACATTCTTTTGGCACGACAAGTGGGTGTTCCAAACATTGTTGTCTTTATGAATAAAGTTGACATGGTTGATGACGCTGAACTACTTGAGCTTGTTGAAATGGAAATCAGAGAGCTCTTGACTTTTTACGAATTTGATGGTGATGGGATTGCTATTATTCAAGGATCTGCACTTAAAGCATTGAATGGTGATGCCGCTGAGGAAGAGAACATCATGAAGCTAATGGATGCTGTAGATGAGAAAATTCCAATCCCTAAGAGGGAAATAGACAAAGATTTCTTAATGCCTGTTGAAGATGTATTCTCGATTACTGGTAGAGGAACCGTTGCAACCGGCAGAATTGAAACTGGCATTGTTAATACTGGCGATGAACTCTCTATGATCGGTATGGGTGCTGAGGCAAAGAAGACTACAGTTACAGGAGTTGAAATGTTTAGAAAGATTCTGGACAGAGGTGAAGCAGGTGATAATGTTGGACTTCTGCTCCGAGGGGTTGACAAAGACGAAATTAGGAGGGGAATGGTTATCGCGAAAACCGGATCAATTACGCCTCATACTGAATTTAAAGCGGAAGTATATATTTTGAAGAAAGAAGAAGGGGGACGACACACGCCATTTCATAATAAATACCGCCCGCAGTTTTTTATCAGAACTACGGATGTAACGGGGGAGATTTTTCTTGAAAAAGGTAGAGAAATGGTAATGCCTGGAGATAATGTATCAATTAACGTTACTTTAATTTCACCGGTAGCAATAAATCAAGGATTGAGATTTGCTATCCGAGAAGGCGGTAGAACTGTCGGAGCTGGTCAGGTTACTGAAATAATTAAGTAATAAATAAAATAATAGGAAGATTCACTACGGGTGTAGCTCAATTGGTAGAGTAGTGGTCTCCAAAACCATTGGTTGGGGGTTCGAGTCCCTCCACCCGTGCAATTATAGTTGGAGTTGAAAATAGTACGATATCTGGAGGAAACTGTTGATGAGCTGCTTTATAAAGTCTCTTGGCCATCTTGGGAAGAACTGCAAAGCAGTGCAATTGTTGTAGCTATATCTTCTTTCATGATCGCATTCATGATATTCTTTATGGACTATGTTTTTGGAAACAACAGCGATAATTCTATTTGGGGAGGAGTTCTTGGCTACTATTATGATATGTTTTAATTATCAGAATGACAGATACAATGACTGAAACGGGAAAAAAGTGGTACGTAGTTAGGGCGATCAGTGGTAAGGAACGAAAGATCAAGGACATGATTGAGTACGAGATCGAGAGGATGAAGATGACTAAATACGTGGCTCAAGTTCTTATCCCTACTGAGAAAGTGTATCAAATCAAACAGGGTAAAAAGGTGAGCAAAGAGCGAAACTATTTCCCTGGGTACGTGTTGATTGAAGCCGAATTGAAAGGAGAAGTACCTCATATAATAAAGGGAATTAACGGGGTTATAGGATTTTTAGGTGACAAGCAGGGAACTCCCATTCCATTGCGTCAGGTTGAGGTGAATAGAATACTTGGGAAAGTAGATGAGTTAGAAGAGAGTGCCGAAGAATTGAATATTCCATTCATAATAGGTGAACCAGTTAAAGTGGTTGATGGTCCATTTAATAGTTTCTCGGGAATCATCGAAGAAATTAATGAGGAGAAGAAAAAACTAAAGGTAATGGTTAAGATTTTCGGAAGGAAAACCCCACTGGAACTCAACTATCTACAAGTTGAAAAGGAATCTTAATCAGCTGAAAAACGAATAACAATGGCAAAAGAAATTATAGGCATAATTAAACTCCAAATTCGTGGAGGCGCTGCAAATCCCGCCCCTCCTGTAGGCCCGGCATTGGGTGCCAAGGGAGTGAATATTATGGAATTTTGTAAGCAGTTCAATGCGAGAACTGAGGATAAAAGGGGTAAAATATTGCCAACTGTAATCACCGTATTCAAGGACAAGTCTTTCGATTTTATTATTAAAACACCTCCTGCGGCAGTGCAAATAAAGGAAGCCTTAAAACTTAAATCCGGATCTCCAGAGTCAAATCGCCAGAAAGTGGGTACGATTACCTGGGAACAGCTAGGAAAAATTGCTGAGGACAAAATGGTGGATTTAAATGCGTTTACACCAGAATCAGCAATGAGAATGATAGCGGGAACGGCGAGAAGCATGGGAGTAAGAGTAAAGGGAAAAATGCCAACACCAAATAACTAAGACCAATGGCAAAGTTGAGTAAAGCAAGAAAAGAAGCATTGTCAAAAATTGAAGTTGACAAAGTGTATACTTTAAGTGAGGCGAGCAAACTTGTAAAGGAGATAACAAGCTCAAAGTTTGATGCCTCTGTGGATATTGACATCAAATTGGGCGTTGATCCAAAAAATGCGAACCAAATGGTAAGAGGTACTGCCGCCTTACCTCATGGTACGGGTAAGGATCTTAAAGTTCTTGTTCTATGTTCCGATGAAAATATAAAAGAGGCCAAAGATGCCGGCGCAGATATTGTTGGTTTAGACGACCTCATTAAGAAGATACGAGAAGGATGGGTTGATTTTGATGTTATTATCACAACACCAGCTGTGATGCCAAAGATTGGAGCATTGGGTAAGGTATTGGGCCCTAGGGGTTTGATGCCCAATCCAAAATCGGGAACGGTTACTACGAATATTGGCAAAGCTGTAGAGGATGTTAAGAAGGGTAAGATTGATTTTAAAGTGGATAAGTACGGAATTATTCACACCATGATTGGAAAAGCTTCTTTTGATGCTAAAAAGATTGAGGAAAATGCGAATGAAGTACTTCAAGTTATCCTGAAGTTAAAGCCCAGCTCAGCAAAAGGAACCTATATGAAAAGTGTGACTATGTCGAGCACAATGAGCCCTGGTATAAAAATAGATACAAGGGCCCTGGAAAAAGCTTAAAGTATTTAGGTAACAATAATTCAAAGAGTACCAGATAAAATGACAAGAGAAGAAAAGGAACAGCTTATTGGAGATCTAACGGAAAAGTTGGAACAGACTTCCAATTTTTACCTGACGGATATATCCGGACTTACTGTTATTGAGTCAAATAATTTAAGAAGGTTATGCTTCAACAAAGGCGTTGAGTTAAGAGTGGTTAAGAACACTTTACTCAAAAAAGCCATGGAAAGGGCGGAAGGAAATTATGATGAATCTTATGAGGTTCTCAAAGGAAACACCGCTCTCTTCTTTTCCGAATCCGGAAGTCTTCCTGCAAAATTGATTGTGGATTTTAGAAAAAAAAGCGATCGGCCTATCCTAAAGGCAGCTTTTGTTGAGCAAACCTTTTATTTCGGTGATGAGGAGTTAAAAACACTCGCTACAATCAAATCAAAAAACGAGTTGATTGGAGATGTAATTGGACTCCTTCAGTCACCTATTGCAAATGTTATATCTGGACTTAAATCAGGTGGATCAACGCTATCGGGAATCTTGAAAGCATTGGAAGAAAGGCCAGAGCAACCTTCTGATGTTGAAGAACCTGCTGCGGAGACAAAATCCAACGAGTCATCTACAGAGGACGCAAACGCGGAAGGAGAGACAGCTGACGCGTCCGACGACAAGTCATCCGACTTGTCTCCCGACGTGTCTGACGACGTGTCATCCGAAGCTGAAGCGAAGGATGAAGCTTCAGCGGAGTCAGAAGCTGAGGCGAAGGGAGAAGAGGATGCAAAGGATGAAGGTTCAGCGGAAGCTGAAGAATTGGTAAAAAAGGATGAAGCGGAATCGGAAGATGGCGCTGACAATACAGAAACTGAAACAAAAACTGAAGAGGACGCTGAGAAAGCTGACAATCCGATAGCTATCGGATCAGAGGAGGAGAATACTCCAGAAGAAGATAATAAAGATGCTTCCACTGATAATTCTGATGAAGAAGGTGAAACTTCTGAAGAAGAATCAGAACCTAAGAATGAAAACTAAATAATAAAAACGTATAACACTAAAATTCAATTAAAATGGCAGATTTAAAAACTTTTGCGGATCAGTTGGTAAACTTAACCGTTAAGGAGGTAAATGAATTAGCTCAGATATTAAAAGATGAGCATGGAATAGAGCCCGCTGCTGCGGCTCCTGTTGCTGTTGCTGCTGCCACTGGTGGTGGAGCTGAAGGCGATGCTGGAGAAGAGAAGTCTTCTTTTGATGTTGTTCTAAAGGCACCAGGTGGAGCTAAGCTTGCAATTGTGAAACTGGTTAAGGAATTAACTGGATTGGGATTGAAGGAAGCGAAGGAAATCGTTGATGCAGCGCCAAAGGCTATTAAAGAAGGAGTAACCAAGGATGAAGCTGAATCATTGAAAAAACAACTGGAAGAAGCTGGAGCTGAAGTAGAACTTGCGTAATCAGCATTTTTCGGGCTTTTAAATTTTTTTCCACCATAAACTTTCTGGAAAGATTGAATAATCAAACAAAGGTATTTTTTGCACTACGGATCGATATTCCCACAACGGAATTAGAAGCCCGGAGTGCATAAAATACATTTGAGTTGTTGTTATATCTTCAGCAGGATTGAAGAGGAAGGGAATTTATTAGTTGTATGACGTTCATTAATAATTCTATTTACTAAGCACTAAACTATAAACAACGTGGTAAAGAGTGAAAAAATACCGAGAATAAGTTTCTCATCGACAAATAATCCGATACCATATCCTGATTTTCTAGAGGTTCAGTTGAAGTCTTTCAAAGACTTTTTTCAATTGGAAACCGCTCCTGAAAATCGTTTCAACGAAGGATTGTACAAAGTATTTAGTGAGAACTTTCCGATAACAGATTCAAGAAATAACTTTGTACTGGAGTTTATCGACTACTTCGTTGATCCACCAAGATATACGATAGATGAGTGTATTGAACGAGGAGTTTCGTATAGTTTACCACTGAAAGCCAAACTCAAACTCTATTGCACTGATCCGGAACACGAGGATTTCGAAACCATTGTGCAAGATGTTTACCTGGGTGTAATACCTTATATGA
Organism: Bacteroidota bacterium; assembly: GCA_022572355.1. GTDB lineage: Bacteria > Bacteroidota > Bacteroidia > NORP154 > NORP154 > NORP154. Next base: position 55,883 of record JACZWC010000008.1, read on the forward strand.
CACCCAAGGGAACCTTTGTTATAAATGGTGCAGAAAGAGTGGTTGTATCTCAGTTACACAGATCTCCCGGGGTATTTTTTGGACAGAGTTTCCATGCAAATGGAACCAAGCTATACTCTGCAAGAGTGATACCATTTAGAGGTTCCTGGATTGAATTCTCTACGGACATCAATCAGGTGATGCACGCCTATATCGATAGAAAGAAGAAGTTACCAGTAACAACATTGCTTCGTGCGATTGGTTTCGAAACTGATAAGGATATTTTGGCAATATTTGACCTGGCTGATGAGATTAAAGTCAGTAAGGCAGGTATAAAGAAAGTATTGGGGCGAAAGCTGGCAGCAAGGGTTCTGAAAACGTGGATAGAGGATTTTGTTGATGAAGATACCGGCGAAGTTGTATCTATTGAAAGAAATGAGATAGTAATAGATCGTGAAATAGTCCTGGAGAAGGAACATATTGAGCAGATCTTGGATTCCGGATCAAAAACGATCATACTGCATAAAGAAGATGTAGTTGCTTCCGACTATGCCATTATTTACAATACACTGCAAAAAGATCCTTGTAACTCAGAAAAGGATGCTATTGAATACATCTACAGGCTGCTGAGAAATGCTGAGCCACCAGATGAAGAAACAGCAAGGGGAGTAATAGATAAACTGTTCTTCTCAGAGAAGAGGTATGACCTCGGCGAAGTAGGTAGATACAGGATAAACAAGAAATTGGAATTGGATATTAATCCCGACACCCGGGTCCTCACCAACGAAGATATTATCTCAATTATTAAGTACTTGATCAAATTGATCAATTCCAAAACGGATGTGGATGATATCGATCACCTGAGCAATCGTAGGGTGAGAACAGTTGGAGAACAGTTGTACACACAATTTGGTGTAGGATTGGCGAGAATGGCTCGTACCATTAGGGAGAGAATGAATGTCAGAGACAACGAAGTGTTTACGCCTATTGATCTTATCAATGCGAAGACGCTTTCTGCTGTTATTAACTCGTTCTTTGGAACTAACCAACTCTCTCAGTTTCTGGATCAAACGAATCCTCTGGCTGAGTTAACGCACAAGCGGAGAATGTCCGCACTGGGGCCCGGTGGTCTGTCCAGGGAAAGAGCGGGCTTTGAGGTTAGAGACGTGCACTACACGCATTACGGCAGGTTGTGTACTATTGAAACTCCCGAAGGGCCAAATATTGGACTGATTTCTTCCTTATGTGTGTATGCGAAGATTAATTCACTTGGATTTATTGAAACACCTTATCGAACAGTTACTAACGGGGTTGTAGAATTCAATAGTGAGGTTAAATATCTTACAGCTGAAGAAGAAGACAAACAAGTAATCGCACAAGCAAATGCACCGTTGACTGATGCAGGCAAGTTTGTGAACAAGAGAGTGAAGGCCAGATATGAGGGAGACTTTCCAGTGGTAGAACCCAAGAAAGTAAGCTTGATGGACGTAGCGCCAAATCAGATTACTTCCATCGCAGCCTCTTTGATTACATTTTTAGAGCATGATGACGCAAACAGAGCGCTCATGGGCTCAAATATGATGAGACAAGCTGTTCCATTGCTCATGCCTCAAGTTCCAATTGTTGGAACAGGATTAGAAGCACACGTTGCGCACGACTCTCGGGTATTGATAAATTCGGAAGGAGATGGAGTTGTTGAATTTGTCGATGCCAATGAAATCATCATACGCTATACGAGAAGTGATGAAGAGAAATTGGTGAGTTTTGAGGATGATGTGAAGGTATATAAATTAACAAAGTTCAGAAAGACCAATCAGAATACTTGCGTTAACCTCAGACCCATCGTTAAGCGGGGCGAAAAGGTGAAAGCAGGCCAGGTGCTTTGTGAAGGCTATGGAACTGAAAATGGAGAGTTGGCTCTTGGAAGAAACCTCAAAGTGGCGTTCATGCCCTGGAAGGGTTATAACTTTGAAGATGCTATCGTAATATCAGAAAAGGTGGTACGTGAGGATATTTTCACGTCTATCCACATTGATGAATTTCAACTCGAGGTAAGAGATACCAAAAGAGGATTGGAAGAGCTCACTGCTGATATTCCAAATGTAAGTGAAGAAGCCACCAAAGATCTCGATGAAAATGGATTAATAAGAGTAGGTGCTGATGTAAGATCAGGAGATATCCTTATCGGTAAAATAACACCTAAAGGAGAATCAGACCCTTCTCCGGAAGAAAAGTTGTTGAGAGCGATTTTTGGTGATAAAGCCGGTGATGTGAAAGACGCTTCATTGAAAACACCTCCTTCATTTGAGGGTATTGTTATCAATAAGAAACTCTTTGCAAAATCCATGAAGGATGCCAAAACAAGGGCAGAGGATAAGAAAGTCATTGCTAAATTGGACGAAGACTTCGAAGTTAAAGCCGGAGATATTAAGTCGAAATTGGTTGACAAGTTGTTTATCCTGGTGAGTGGTAAAACATCTCAGGGTGTTCAAAATAAGTTTAGAGAACAGGTTATTGCCAAGGGAACGAAGTTTACGCAGAAGCTGTTGCAGAAAGTAGATTTTACGGACATAAGCCCCAACAAATGGACAACCGATAAAAAGAAGAATGAACTCATCAAGATCTTGCTTCATAACTATAATATCAAGCTGAAAGATCTGCTGGGAGAGATTAAGAGGGAGAAATTTACCATCTCTATCGGTGATGAATTGCCAAAAGGTATCATCCAGATGGCTAAAATCTATGTTGCCCAAAAGCGAAAGCTTAAAGTAGGTGATAAGATGGCTGGCCGACATGGAAATAAGGGTATTGTCGCTAAAATTGTAGCAGCTGAGGATATGCCATTTTTGGAAGATGGAACACCGGTAGATATCGTTCTAAATCCACTTGGTGTACCTTCCCGAATGAACCTGGGACAGATTTATGAAACTGTGTTGGGCTGGGCAGGAGAGAAGTTAGGTGTTAAATTTTCTACTCCAATTTTTGATGGTGCTTCACTGGAAGACATAGAAGAGTACACTCAAAAGGCCGGACTTCCATCCTTTGGTAAAACGTATCTGTATGATGGAGGAACAGGTGAAAAATTCGATCAGCCCGCAACTGTAGGGGTTATCTACATGCTTAAGCTTGGGCACATGATCGACGATAAGATGCACTCACGTTCAATCGGACCATACTCATTGATTACCCAGCAACCTTTAGGAGGAAAAGCACAGTTTGGTGGTCAGAGGTTTGGAGAGATGGAAGTTTGGGCGCTGGAGGCATTTGGTGCAGCAAACATACTTCAGGAAGTATTAACGGTTAAATCAGACGATGTTATTGGTAGGGCAAAAACCTATGAAGCGATCGTTAAAGGAGAGCCCATGCCAAAACCAGGAATCCCTGAATCATTTAACGTTTTGCTTCATGAATTGAGAGGTTTATGTTTAAACATTACGCTGGACTGATAACAATATAGAATAAAGTATTTCACACAATTTAAGTAATCGAGCATAATTATGGCCTATAGAAGAGATAGCAGAGAATCAAAACAAAAAAGTGACTTTACCAGTATCACCATTGGCTTAGCATCACCAGAACTAGTTCTGGAACGATCAAGTGGTGAAGTACTTAAACCAGAAACAATCAATTACAGAACATACAAACCAGAAAGAGATGGATTGTTCTGTGAGAGAATCTTTGGCCCTGTAAAAGATTGGGAATGTCATTGCGGTAAGTACAAGCGGATCAGATATAAGGGTATTATCTGTGACCGATGTGGTGTAGAAGTTACTGAAAAGAAAGTAAGGAGAGAGAGAATGGGACACATCGCATTGGTAGTTCCTGTTTGTCATATTTGGTACTTCCGATCACTGCCTAATAAAATTGGATATCTCTTAGGCCTTCCGACAAAAAAATTGGATACCATTATCTATTATGAACGATATGTGGTTATCAAGGCCGGTAATGGTACCGCCATGAACGCCGAAGATGAACCGGTACAATACCTCGATTTTTTGACGGAAGAGGAGTACTTCGATGTTCTCGATACACTTCCGAAAGAGAATCAGTACCTGGATGATACGGATCCTGAAAAATTCATCGCTAAAATGGGCGCCGAAGCCGTTCGTGATCTGCTCGCAGGACTGGACCTCGACGAACTTTCATATGACTTGCGCCATAAAGCAAATACCGAAACCTCCCAGCAAAGAAAAAATGAAGCACTAAAAAGACTTCAGGTCGTTGAAGGGTTCCGTGAAGCCAATAAAAATATTGAGAATAGGCCTGAGTGGATGGTGGTTAAAGTAGTGCCGGTAATTCCACCTGAATTGAGGCCATTGGTGCCACTTGACGGAGGTAGATTTGCAACATCTGACCTGAATGACCTCTATAGAAGGGTTATTATTAGAAACAACAGGTTGAAGAGGCTGATTGAAATCAAAGCTCCTGAGGTTATTCTTAGAAATGAGAAGAGAATGCTCCAGGAATCAGTTGACTCGCTCTTCGATAATTCTAGAAAATCCAGCGCTGTTAAAACAGATGCCAATCGACCATTAAAATCATTGAGCGACAGCTTGAAGGGTAAGCAGGGAAGATTCCGGCAAAATCTATTGGGAAAGAGGGTTGACTATTCAGCTCGTTCCGTTATTGTTGTTGGGCCTAATTTGAAGCTGCATGAATGTGGTATTCCTAAAGCAATGGCCGCAGAATTGTTCAAGCCTTTTATTATAAGGAAAATGATCGAGCGGGGTGTTGTAAAAACTGTTAAATCCGCCAAGAAGTTGGTTGATAAAAAGGAACCGATCATCTGGGATATTCTTGAAAACGTGCTGAAAGGCCATCCTGTTCTTTTAAACAGGGCTCCTACACTGCACAGATTGGGAATTCAGGCGTTTCAGCCAAAACTTATTGAGGGCAAGGCAATCCAACTCCACCCGTTGGTATGTACTGCATTTAACGCTGACTTTGACGGTGACCAAATGGCAGTTCATGTTCCGTTGGGAAATGCTGCAATCATTGAGGCTCAAATACTCATGCTTGCATCTCACAATATCCTGAACCCTGCAAACGGTGCACCTATCACGGTGCCTTCTCAGGATATGGTTCTGGGATTATACTACATGACCAAAGGAAATTATGCGGATGGAGATGAAGCGGCGAAGGGTAAGGGAATTACGTTTTACTCTCCCGATGAAGTGATGATTGCATACAATGAAGGCAAAGTTAATTTGCATGCTCCTATTAAGGTGAGGGTGGATACGATTGAGGACGATGAACCAGTGATCAAGATACTCGAGACCACAGTTGGAAGGGTTATGTTTAATAGAGTTGTACCTAAAGAAGTTGGATATATCAACGAACTGTTAACAAAGAAATCCTTGCGGGACATCATTGGAAAGATTCTAAAGGTCTCCGGAGTTGCTAAGACTGCCACTTTTCTGGATGATATCAAGGACCTTGGATTTAACATGGCCTTCAAAGGAGGACTATCCTTTAATCTGGACGATATTAAAGTTCCAGAAATTAAAGCAGAACTTATAAAAGAGGGATATAAGCAAGTTGATGAGGTAATGGTCAATTACAACATGGGTTTTATAACCAACAATGAGCGGTATAATCAGATAATTGATATCTGGACGCATACCAATTCAAAACTGACTCAAACCCTCATGACTCAGATCGCAAATGATCAAAATGGGTTTAATTCTGTATTTATGATGCTCGATTCAGGTGCCCGAGGCTCTAAAGAACAAATTCGTCAACTCTCAGGTATGAGAGGTTTGATGGCCAAGCCACAGAAATCAGGAGCTTCAGGTGGAGAAATTATCGAAAACCCAATTCTTGCCAACTTTAAGGAAGGATTATCGATTCTGGAGTACTTCATCTCAACACACGGTGCAAGGAAAGGATTGGCGGATACAGCGCTTAAAACTGCGGATGCTGGTTACCTGACCAGACGACTGGTTGACGTAGCGCAAGACGTAGTTATCATTGATGAAAACTGTGGTACGCTGCGTGGCATTGCCATGTCAGATCTTAAGAATAACGAGGAAATGGTGGAGTCAATGACTGACCGCATCCTTGGAAGATCAGTATTAAATGATCTTCACGATCCTATTACTGGAGACCTTATCGCGGAAGCGGGAGATATGCTCACCGAAGAGATTTGTGAAGTTATTACGGAAACACCTATTGAATCCGTAGAAATTCGATCCGTATTAACATGCGAATCGAAAAGGGGAGTTTGTGTTAAATGTTATGGACGAAACCTGGCTACTGGAGCCATTGTTCAAAAAGGAGAAGCTGTTGGTGTAATTGCCGCCCAATCGATAGGTGAGCCTGGAACCCAGCTTACATTGAGAACATTCCACGTTGGTGGTACTGCCTCTACGATTGCACAGGAGTCTAGAATTGAAGCCAAGCACGATGGAATCCTTGAAATTGAGGAATTGAAAGTTGTGAAGAGCAAGGATATTGAAGGTAAGAAAGTGAATAAGGTGATTGGCAGATCTGCAGAAATGCGCATTGTCAATCCTAACACAAAGATTGTTCTTACCACATCAAATATCCCTTATGGAGCCGAACTTTTTGCAAAGCATGGAAGCACGGTTACAAAGGGCGATCTTATTTGTCAGTGGGATCCATACAACGCAGTTATCATCGGAGAATTTGCTGGCAAACTCAATTTTGAGGACATTGATGAGGGTATTACCTACAAGGTTGAAATGGACGAACAAACTGGATATAAGGAAAAAGTGATTGTGGAGCGCAAGGACAAGACAAAAAATCCTATGATCCATATCCTTTCTGGTAAGAAGGTTCTCAAGTCTTACACAATTCCGGTAGGAGCCCATATCATTGTGAGTGACAAGGATAAGATTGAAGCGGGCCAGGTTTTGGTAAAGATTCCTCGTAAGGCTGGTAAATCTGGTGATATTACGGGAGGACTTCCAAGAGTGACCGAATTGTTTGAAGCGAGAAACCCATCCAATCCGGCTGTAGTTTCGGAAATTGATGGTGTGGTTGAATTTGGTAAGATCAAGCGTGGAAATCAGGAGATCATAGTCGAATCAAAAACAGGAGAAGTTAAGAAGTATCTTGTTTCTCTATCGAAGCATATACTTATTCAGGAAAATGACTATGTAAAAGCCGGTATGCCACTTTCGGATGGCGCCACCACACCTGCAGATATATTAGCTATTCAGGGGCCAACCACCGTTCAGGCTTATATTGTTAATGAAGTGCAGGAAGTTTACCGTCTGCAGGGTGTAAAGATCAACGACAAGCATTTTGAGGTAATTGTAAGGCAAATGATGAGAAAAGTATTCATTGAGGAAGCTGGAGATACGAAGTTCCTTGAAAAGCAAATTGTAGACAAAATTGATTTTGTTGCAGAGAATGACTGGATATATGGCAAGATGGTTATTGAAGAACCCGGTGATTCACCAAACTTGAAGTCGGGTCAAATTGTAAATTCCCGAAAATTAAGAGATGAGATTTCTGTGCTGAAGAGAAAGGATTTGGCGTTGCCTGAATCAAGAGATGCCATTCCAGCTACGTCAAGCCCAATCTTACAGGGAATTACACGTGCCTCACTCAGGGTTAAGAGCTTTATCTCAGCGGCGTCATTCCAGGAAACAACAAAAGTTCTGAATGAAGCCGCTATTTCTGGCAAGCGTGATCCATTGTTAGGCCTCAAAGAGAATGTCATTGTAGGACACCTTATTCCCGCGGGTACTGGATTAAGAGAATATAGCGACCTTATCATTGGTTCTCAGGAGGAATATGATAAACTCACTGGTGGTGTTGCTGCCAAGGTAGAGCGGAAAGAAAAAGGTAAGGCAAAAGAGCCTGTTGAGGTTGAATAATAGCTTGGAGCACTCCTCGCAACAAGATTCGTTAGCTAAAGGAGAGATTGTTGTAAATCTAAATCTAATTAAATCTAACAATTATGGCCAATCAGGATAATAACGACAGTAATCCACCAGCAGATCAAGCTGGCCAATTAAATATCGAATTAAGCGAAGAGATTGCGGAAGGGATTTATTCAAATCTTGCTATTATTACGCATTCGAATTCTGAGTTCGTTGTTGACTTTATCAAGGTGATGCCCGGCACACCTAAAGCAAAGGTGAAAACCCGGATTATTCTCACTCCTCAACATGCCAAGAGGTTGGTGAAAGCCTTGGGTGACAATGTTGGAAAGTTTGAAGCAACCCACGGAACGATTAAGGAAACAGAAGCGGTTAATATCGTCCCTATGAACTTCGGAGGGCCTACTGCACAGGCCTAATACAAAAACCCGTCCAACGCCTTGTTAAGGCGTTAATTATTAGATAAAATAATTCAACGCGCTACCGGCGCGTTATACTGGTTTGTACTAGGCCGGGTTGATTTTACTATACCGGTGTTCATTATAAAAAGCGCCGTCTTTATATACATTTTTTTCGAATATCCCCTCCGATCGATAGCCACACTTTTCCAGTACACGCATAGAGGATACATTGTATTCAAAGATACCTGTATGGATCCTCGCGAGCTTCAATTGTTCAAATCCATAATCTGTGATTAAAGTGACAGCTTTGGTCACAATTTCTTTACCCCAATGGGGTTCTCCAATCCAATAACCAATTTCTGCGGTGTGCCTGTACACGTCTTCATCCCTTTCTAAACTGATCGTACCCACGTATTCACCCTCGTATTCGATGGCAAAATTATAGACGGGATCCTGATCCTTGCAATGTTCAATAAATTCAATCGCATCCTCCATAGTGTAAGGCGATGGCATTCGGTCTCTCAAATTCCTGCATATGTTTTTGTTGTTTGCGTATTCAGCTATTTTGTCCTTGTCCTCCACTTTGAAGTTCCTTAATATGACGTTGTCAAGTTCTAATTTCATGATGCTTATTTTTTATTCCTCTTTAACGTGAAGGCCACTAAAATACCACCATCCACAGCTGTGCGTAGAACGGTCTGACCGCTCGCAGCGGTCTGACCGATAGCGCCAGCTCAGCCTTCGCCCAATCTCAACTACCAGCGCGGTACTACTTAATCCAGCGCCTTGCGGTTAAAGATAATTGTAGGTAGTGGTCTGAATTTTATTCTATTTTCCCTTGGTGCAAGTCCCAAATTGGGAAACACATTTCATAGTCTCCCCATGTAAGGTCACCGTATTCCAATTGGAAGTCCTTGAATTTGTTGATGTCCAAGTATTTTTGGGTCATAGGGTTCTTAGCATTCTTTAAAAATGGCTCAAAGTCAACCACTTTTTCATCATTGTCTGAGAAGGTCAGCTTTATTTTATAGTCACCCAGATAATCGGCTTTTTGAATTTCAATTACCATTTCAGTCAATTTTTTTTGTGATTTTTTGTGATTTTATTTCTTTTTTGTACTAAACTACGTTAAACGGGTATTGTTAACGACAGTTTCTTTTTTTACATTTTATATATCCATTAAAACTAAAAGGGACAGTGTCATTAATTTTGTAAGTCACTTCTTCATCCTTCTTTTTTGTCCATGGTTTGCCCCATGCCTTGCTCTTGGAGTATTTAAATTCAAAGGTTATTGTCGAATCAGCCCAGTTTATTTGATACGCCCCTTTGCCCTTACTCTTACCCAAATCCAGTTTGCCTACAGATTTAAATTTGCCATTTTTCAAATTCGTAAAAAAATATGCAATAAAGTAACGGTCTCCCATTTCATAGCGCCCATTAATTTCCTTCTCGGATATTTGAGCATCACAAGGAAATAGAAAACCGATGAAAAACAATATGATGCCAACTTCTCTCATTAATTATCTGTTCCAATTGGCAGTATGTGAAACACCGTTCAAAGCAATGACTTATCATAGTGTTTCTGCGCCTTGTTACATACTACTTAATCCAGCGCCTTGCGATTGAAGATTATATATCCAAAATGGAAAAAGAAAGTCAATGGCGTTTTATCTTCCTGGGCAATTTCTGGCACATTGTGATAATAGTTCATACTGAAGCTCAGTGGCCCGATGGGTGAATGGTATACCACTGATGCAGTAGCGATTGTATAAAACCCGCCAAACTCTTCACCCAATGAAAAACTAGTGTCCTGCTTTATTATTGATTTGTAAGGTTGAAATATATATCCTTCTAACCTGAAATCAATATCCTTTTTAAGATTGATAATCACTTTTTGTCCGAAAGCAGCGTATTGATGAGCCCGAAATGACTCCAGGAATAAAGTTTTGCTCTCTGGGTTTGGTTGGAACGCGGGCGCTCTCAGGATACTTGCTGTATAATTGTTGAAGAGGCTTTGTGTCGAAAAGACCATCTCAAAATAAAATCCCAGCCTGAGTGTACCCTTGTTCTTATAATACGTGTCTGAAACTATTTTGAACGTCAGCCATTCGTGATATTTGCTTAGCAAATCCCTGTTCTCAGAGGTTGTCCCAGGTGTTTCAAATTCTTCTCCTACTATGTAACGAGCTTTAAGGGCAAAATAGCTTCCCTCATTGGCGTACTGCTTTCTGTTAAGCGTGTTGCGCTCATAATCTATATGAGAGGTGAATACATTGAAATCTGTCCTGTCCGCCGTATCAAGCTTGGTGAATTCCTTGCTTTGATAATAGTCATCACGCAAATTAGCATAGGATGACCCTAAACGTAAGCGGCCTTCGTTTTTAACTGGAAACCCCAATTCAAAGCCTGCAAACTTTTCTTTTTGAATTAAATAGGATGGTGTCTCATTGTCAAAAAATGCCGTGCTGCTCTTAAAATAGTCCCAGCGATTGTAAGTGAAGTGCGGTTCAAAAAAAATGGGCAATTTAATAGGGAAATCTATCCTGCTTTTTAGCTGAACTGAGCTATACAACTTACCCAAATATCCGTTGGCTGAAAAGCTCATGGCCAGCCGCCCTAAATAATTGTATTGAAGGCCTAAATAGCCACCGCTGATAGGCCTATTCGATATATTTCCACCCAGATCAATGGTAATTTCCTTTGCCTTTTCAATTGTTAAGTAGAGGTCGAATAAACCGGTATTTTCATTGTACTCAGCAATTGGGAATATCGTTCCTATTTTATCGTCTTCAAATACGCGGAAATATACCGGCTTGATATCTTCTAACGTCAGGTGTTCCGATGTCTTGGTTTTAAAGATGCGTTCAACATAACTTGTCTGGCCCCTGTCTAATCCCAGTACATGAACATTATCAAAAATAAGTTCGGGTAGATTGTCTTGATATTTTCTTCTCTTTTCTCTTATATCTTCATCACTCACCCTTCGTTTGATGGTTTTTAAAATTTCAGGCATTTTGGCCATGGCGGCACTATATCCTGAGTCGATGATGGACTGTGGATTGGTAAATGAAAAGGTTCCTGAGTTGTTCTTAGGCTCTATCAGGATTCCATTCTCACAAATAACAGCGGCATCCGGCCTCTGAATAAGCATGTTTTTTATTTGAGAAATAACATCTCCGGAAGAGGGGGGAGCGACATTACCAGAGACGTTGCTCCCAATTATCAAGTCGGGGTAAAACTCACTCAACATAACATCGGATGGAAAATTATTATACAAACCTCCATCAAAAAGGAGTTTTCCATTGACAGTTATTGGCTTTAGATAAAATGGAAATGTTGCGGAAGCCCTGATGGCCTCATTCAAATGGCCTTCTGAAAATACAACCTGTTTTTTCGATACAATGTCGGCAGCTACACAGCGAAAGGGAACGAATAAATTGTCAAAATCATAATTCGCAGCAGCTTCCGCCCTGGCGGCTAACTCCATGAACATGAAGTCAATTGCCACTGAATTAATGAGATTGGTCGGTAGAGTAGTGTGCGTAATAGAATCCTTCGCCATTTTTAACGTTATCCAGGCGGCGTTCTTATCAGATTTCTTGAAGTAAAACTTAAATCGTTGGTCCAGGCCACCTCTTGCGAGGGTATTAAACTGATCGGACTTCACCATGTACTCCATTTGTGCCGGTGTCAAACCGGTGGCATACATTGCACCGATTATCGCGCCCATTGAAGTACCGGTAATATAGTCTATCGGAATATTGTTTTCTTCAAGCGCTTTGATCACACCGATGTGCGCCAAACCCCTGGCACCTCCTCCACTGAGAACCAGGCCTACTTTTTGCTCACCAAGCAAAGCAGCATCAGGTTCAGGTGTATTGAATTCAAATAATGGGGGATCGTCTGGAAGTGGGCCTTTGGTTTGTGCTTGAGCATGCTGCAAAACAGCCGAACACAACAGCATACAACACAACGAAAAAATATTGAGGTAACAACGCATCATTACAGATATAACGGCTCTTATTCACGTCTATTACAAATCTAACCAAAAAGACGATAAATGTCAATAGGCTACCAAATATAATTTGGTGCTATTATAAAGACTCAAATATCTGTAAAAAGTTGCCTGAAATATTCCGGCGATTTACATAATCTCGATCCGTACCATGAAAATAATTCACCATCCACAAGGAGAATCTTTGAGCTGGGAAAAATATTTTCAAATTCTGAGATATGCTTCTCCGCAAATGGAAATGGCTCCGATGAAAGGAGTATTAGATCAGGGGAGTGGGGGCCAAGCTCTTCCAATTTGAACTCGGGATAGTCTGCTTTAGAGTCTGCGAAGATGTTCTCTATTCCGCAAAGTTCGAGCATGTGAGAAATAAATGAATGGCCACCTGCTGTCATGAAGGGTTCACGCCAAATAAAATATGCTGCAGTCAAATTCTTATCGAACCGGCCTGGTTTAAGCGTGCCAAAAGCTGTCTTGATTTCTGACACAAGCTCGTTGGCCTTATCAGATCTTCCGGTCATTTTGCCCAATTCCGTTATCATTTCAAAGGAGTCATCCAGGTTATGGATGTCACTGGTCCATACCTGATATTCACTGATAAGTTCTTTGATTAACCCTTCCTCGTTCTCTTCTTTATTGGCAATTATCAAATCGGGATTGAGCTCTCTAATCCTCTCAAAGTGAAGCGTTTTGGTTCCTCCCACTATGGTCCTCGTACCCTTGAGCTGTTTCGGATGAATACAAAATTTGGTGACGCCGACCAACTCCTCATTCAGTCCGAGATCGAACAATAATTCAGATTGGGAGGGTACCAATGAAACTATTCGCTTTGTGGGGCCGCTCAACTCAATCGTATTACCAATTTGATCTGTGAAGGTCTTCATGCCTTAGTGTTTCTCAGTGATCTGCGTGCCACAGTGGTGAAAAACTTTACCGCTAACGCGCGCTGAGGCACCCGAAGCGTGCGGACGAAATCTACTCTTTTATCTACTGAATTGCCTGGATAATATCCTGCTTGGTAATGATATGAACTTTATCTTCAGCGTCTTTTACGAGCACGGCGCTGTTATTCCTATTAATTTTGGAGGATACTTCTTCAATAGAGGTGTTCGGATCCACAAATGGAAATGGATCCTGTATAATCTCCTTTACAGGATGGTTTCTCAGATCGGGATTTTTGAGAAGAGCAGAAAATATATGTGAATCATCTATAGACCCAACAAATTCTCCATTGTCTTTCACAGGAATCTGAGAGATGTCAAACTGGTTCATCTTCTCTATGGCATCCAATATGTTATCATCCACTTTTATCGTTACCAAATCCTGATATTTGTGGTTCTCCACAAGGCCGATCGCCGTATTCCTTTGAACTTCCAGAAATCCTCTTTCACGCATCCAGTCGTCGTTGAAGAGTTTGCCCACATATCTGCTGCCATGGTCGTGCATAATAATCACTACGAGGTCATCCTTTTTTAGCTGATCTTTCATTTGTAAGAGCCCAGCTACTGCCGACCCCGCAGAATAGCCGACAAATATGCCCTCCTTCCGTGCAATATCGCGTGTCATAACTGCGCCATCCTTGTCAGTTACCTTCTCAAAATGATCTATGAGATCGAAATCCACATTTTTTGGAAGTATATCTTCGCCAATTCCTTCCGTGAGATAAGGATAAATCTCCTTTTCATCGAATTCACCGGTCTCAAGGTATTTCTTGAAAACAGAGCCATAGGAATCTATACCCCAAATTTTAACCTCTGGATTTTTCTCCTTAAGAAACTTCGCACAGCCTGAAATGGTTCCTCCGGTCCCTACTCCCACAACCAGGTGTGTGATCTTACCTTCTGTCTGCTCCCATATCTCAGGGCCTGTTTGTTCGTAATGCGTCTTGGTATTTGATAAATTATCATACTGATTGGGATACCATGAATTGGGCATCTCCTTGTTGAGCCTTTCCGCAACTGAATAGTAAGACCTGGGATCATCAGGCGCCACTGCAGTGGGACAAACGATCACCTCTGCCCCCAAAGCCCTTAGAATATCCACCTTCTCCTTTGATTGCTTATCATTGGTAGTGAAGATGCACTTATAACCCTTTACAATAGCAGCAATAGCCAACCCCATACCTGTATTGCCAGAAGTTCCTTCAATTATTGTTGCACCGGATTTGAGTGAGCCATCTTTTTCAGCATCCTCAATCATCCTAACTGCGATCCTGTCTTTTATAGAGTGTCCCGGATTGAAGAATTCTAACTTGGCCAATACCGTGCAGGGAAGCTCCGCAGTAACTCTGTTCAGCTTTACCATGGGTGTTTGGCCGATTGTCTCTAAGATATTCTCGTAGTACATGATGATTGCAAAATTAACTCATATTAATTAAACCTGATGGATTTAACAGGCGTAATATTGGCGATGACCATGGTGGGAATGATCAGCATCACCCCGCAAACGAGCATAGTGCCAACATTTAGCATCGCTATTTGAAAAAGATCTAAGTTAACCGGTACAATTGAAATGTAATATTCCTTCTGATCCAACGTAATCAACTCAAATTTTATCTGCAGCAGACACAATCCAATACCGATAACGTTTCCCCACAGCAATCCCTTACCCAAGAGCGAGCTAGCTATATAAAGAAATATTCTTCTTATCTCCCAGTTCTGTGCTCCCATTGATTTGAGAATACCGATCATATTGGTTCGCTCGAGAATGAGTACAAGGAGAGCAGAAATCATATTGATACCTGACACGAGCACCATCAGTACCAATATGATAATGGCGTTCATATCCTGCAGATGCAGCCAATCGAAAATCTGGCTATTCGTTTCTTTGATGGTTTGAGAAAATAATTCGGCGCCAATTACATTGTAATAAACATAATCGCCAATCTCATCCAACTCATCAAAATTATCGATGAGCACTTCAAAACCTCCGATTTGATCCTCATCCCAGTCATTGAGTTTTTGAACATGGGCTATATCACCAATGATGTAGCGCTGGTCAAATTCGAGCAGGCCGGTTTCGTAGATCCCGGCGATAGTGAACTTTCTTATTCTAGGCGGTCTTTGTATGAAATACATCAGCAGATCGTCACCAACCGCGAAACGCAGTTTGTCAGCTATGTATTTGGAAATGATAACATCGTTTGACTTAACCCCATCCTTCACCTGAAATGTGTTGCCTTCTATAATTTTTGATCTGAAGAAATCCCAGTCGAAGTCAGATCCAATTCCCTTTATCACCACACCGTGGATTTCCTCTTCTGTTTTTACGATTCCTGCTTTCGTGGCATATACCTGAATATGCCGGATACCCTTTATCGTATCCATGCTCGGATAGAAGTCCTGATTCCTGTCAATAGGATGTGGTTCAAATGAGGTATTGGCATCAAAATTGGTTATTTGAATATGCGATCCAAAACCAATAACTTTATCGCGGATCTGAGATTTGAATCCGGTAATGATCGCCAGGGCTATGATCATGATAGCAACGCCCAGAGCGACGCTAAAGGTAGCAATACGAATAATTGGCCTCGTCCCAATTAATTGAAATTTGCTCTTTTCACTAGGTGAATCCATCGCCTTTTTCTGGCTTTCTGGATTGTTGGCGCTGATAATTCGCCGGGCTATAAAAAGTTGTAAATTCAACGGGTAATATTAGAGGTTCCCTTAAGCTACGAAAATACCAAAAGGAAATGAGAAGGAAGATAACATTGAACTTGTTACTGATTGTTGTTGTTTCTCTTATACATGATTCCTATTGTCCTTCAATTGTTCGTGCGCAACCCAACAAAATAATTACGGTTGGAGCGGAACGTACAGGCCTTTATCTATCAATATTGAAAGGGAAGTCAGTGGCAATAGTAGCCAATCAGACTTCAATGATAAAACAGACTCATTTGGTCGATAGCCTGCTTTCGTTGGGAGTAAAAGTCAAAAAAGTATTTAGCCCCGAGCACGGATTTAGGGGAGGTTACGATGCAGGGGCGCATGTTTCCAATTTCAAGGACAAGAAAACCGGCTTGCCAATCATTTCATTGTATGGCGATCATTACAAACCAACAAAAGCTGATTTGGCTGGAGTTGATGTTGTTGTTTTTGATATTCAAGATGTTGGTGTGAGGTTTTACACCTATATATCAACTATGCACTATGTGATGGAAGCATGTGCAGAGAATGGGATCACCTTTCTGTTGTTGGATAGGCCGAACCCCAATGGCTTTTATGTGGATGGGCCGGTGATGGAGAAGCAGTTTATGTCGTTTGTCGGTTTGCACCTCGTTCCTCTGGTACACGGCATGACAATGGCTGAATATGCAAAGATGATCAATGGACAGGGATGGCTTAAAGGTAGGGTAAAATGTGAGCTTATTCATATTCTATGCGAAGGGTATAGCCACCGTGACTTTTATAAGCTGCCCGTAAAACCCTCACCCAACCTTCCCAACATGACCTCCGTGTATCTATACCCTTCTTTGGGCCTGTTTGAGGGCACATTTATCAGCGTTGGCCGCGGAACAGACAAACCGTTCCAGGTAATCGGCCATCCGAAAATGGAGAATGGTAATTACACCTTTAAGCCAAAAAGCGTTCCGGGTGCAAAGAACCCACCTTACAAAGGCAAAGTTTGCAAAGGGCATGATCTTTCCAAATTTGGTGATTTGATTTTGAAGGGCTATGGCAAGATCTATCTCTACTGGTTGACTGGTGCATACAAAGATTCACCTGACAAGGGAAAATTCTTCAATAGTTACTTCAATAGTCTTGCAGGAAACTCTGAACTAAAACAGCAGATCATTGATCAGCTCAATGAAGATAAGATTGCCGAGAGCTGGAAGGCGGATATCGATAAATTTAAAAAAATCAGGAAGGGGTATTTGCTTTATCCTGATTTTGAATAAAGCATGTGTTGTCGGCTCGGGTTTGGGTAGTAGCGCCAGACCATTCTAACACCACTGACTTTTCCGAGGCACGCTACAAGTTACAGAAAATAGTGCTCACGCGCTATTACGCCAAACCCATTGTTGTGCGTAGTTACTACCTGCTTATTTCAATTTTTTCTTCCTTTATTAACTGCCCGTCTTCCCAAAATTCAACTTTTATTAATTTCCCCTCTTCGTTCCAATACTCCCATTTCCCAATTTTATTAATATAAGCTGTATCATTTCTCCCTTTAACACGAAGGTTTCCATTACAATGATAACCCAATACGGAGTATCCCGTTGAGTCATAAAATGTTTCAGAATATAATTCGCCTTCAGAACAGAATGTAGCACGGTAACCTATGAGATATGTGTCTTTTGATTGCGAATAAATCTTTATTCTACCATCCTCATAATACTGATAAGAGAAGCCTACTCCTTTATTGTACATACCATACGATTTTAATGATCCTGATTCATAGATAGTTAAGGTCAAACCGTCAAGGCGGTCTTCTTGATCTCGATTGAGCAACCGTTTTTTCTTACCTGAACGGTAAAAAGACGCTGTTTTTCTTAGGATACTATCCGAATCATAGTAAAATAGTTTATGGAGTTCTTTAGTTTCATAAAATTGAGTATCAGTTCTGGATATAGTATAATCAGTTAGGCGACTGTCCATTTCAACCATGGCTTTAGAAATGTCATTTTGTCCATATACTGACGGGGTCATGGAAAGGGCTAGAATGAGGCTCATCCAATACTTTAACATAGTAATTTGTTTAATTACGCACAACAGGTGTTAACACATATCAACAAACAATGAGCTAAAACTTGTAAATGTCTTTGCGATGTCCAATCGTAATTACGATCACAGTGAGAACTTTGTCTTTGATCTCATATATAACTCTATAATTACCTTCTCTGATCCTAAAGGCATCTCTGGCCTTAAGTTTTTTGTAGCCGAAAGGCCTTGGATTGTCGGATAATTGTAGGATAGCCGACTTAAGTCGTGAGTAAGCAGCGCCTTCGATTTTTGCAAGCTGTTTCTGTGCCTGGCGTTCTATCAGGACTTTGTACATTATTTTTTCGAACGCTTGGCTTCGATCTCCTTGAAAGCTTCTTTAGCAAGGATTAGCTTTTGTTTTCTGGTTGTTGCTTTGTCATAAGCCCTGATGTCTTCAAGCTCTTCTACCGCATCAACCATTTTCTTGTAGTCCTTAATGTCAATCATAACAGCTACTTTATTTCCTGTGCCATCTACTATAAAATTTCTGTGCAGGGTCATAATCGAATAATGTTGGTTTTATACAAAGTTAACGGTTTTTCACTGCTTTTAGTTTCACAGAACCATCAAAGGTGGACATATTGTGCTTTCGCTAACACTGTATCTAAAATTTAATGAATTTCTTAACTACACTTCCAGCATCAGAATTGATACGGATAAAATAGACACCCTTGGTGAGCCCCTCAACCGAAACAGTTAATTCGTAAATTGCACCTTTATCGAACTGTTTGGTAATTAATAATTGGCCCCTAAGATCATAAATAGCCAGCTCAGAAACGATCAATTTCTCAGATGTCTCTACCACAACTTCCGTATTAACCGGGTTGGGATAAAGCTTTAAGACTTCATTTTGTTGTAAATGTACTATGCTAGTCGAGCTATCTAGTACAACTATTAAAGCATAAGTCGTGTCTGAGCAGATGCCATAAGATGCAATTAAAATAATTGTATAAGATCCTGTACTGTCATAGTTGTGTACGGGGTTTTGAATGGTGCTATTAGTGCTATCCCCGAATTCCCAATACCATGTATCCGCTATTGCGCTGTTATCATTGAACTGTACCGGAGTGGGTATCGACAAATAAACAGTATCTACATTAATTGAAATTGAAGGCAATATGAAATCACTGGCAATGATAAAATAAATTTAAGGCCACTATTCTCCGTTGACATATGACTTGATGAACGAATTCTATTTTCTAATATTGACATGCACCAAACAGACCCTATTGATGAGGCGAACAAAGTGGGCATTATCATCGGTATGGATATTATCAATCAGGGAGATATGACCATCAGTAATTTTCAGGGAAAAACTAGCTTGACTTTCAGGACGCCTTCAAAAGGGAATATTGACTTTGATGCTTCTTTTTAACATCTGATCAAAGAAAAGTAAGGTAGTAAAGTTTGGTGTTTTTGGTGTTGTCAGATGTTGCACCTGACTACATGGGAAATGGCATTATCAGCTGGAATGCTTCATTCTTTAACAATTTTCCCCCTGGACAATATTCGCTTCTCGCTGGTTATTGCGTAGATGTATAATCCGCTTGGCAAATGACCTAGTTGTACGTCAGTCTCAATATTCTCTATTTGTTCAACGCGGTGCAACTCTCTACCTAGAAGATCATAAAGAAAAAAGATGCTGCTGCCTTTATCGCCTGAATTGCCATGCATTTCTATCGTTAACTTAGAAAGAAAAGGATTAGGGTGGATAAGAACATTGTCAATTACTGCTGTATGGTCATTAATAATGGTGGCATCCTCAACATCAAGAACGAATAAACCATATTGCATATCAGAAACCAATACATTGCCCGATGGCAATAATGGATAGATGCCGTAGGCACCTCTGAAAGAATCGTGGCCCGGTGAAGCATAAGTGTCGTAGTAGCCCTTTAAAATGGGATTGGCAGGATTTGATATATCATAAATATACAAGCCATCGTGGAAATAGGCAATATAGAGATAATCTCCTTTAATAATTAAATTATGGGCAATGGAATTAATGTCAACCCCCGAGTTTATTTGTGATACAACAGTAATATTTGTCAAATCACTTCCATCACAGACCTTTACATCCATGCCGTGTGTTTCATCGACAAAGGCATAAATGGTTCCGTCTTCGTTAAGCCATCCTGCGTGATTTATGCCCTGATCAGGATAAGCGGTTAATGACCCGATTAATTGAGGATTTGTGGTATCTGAAAAATCGAAAATACTAAGTCCACTATCAACATGGTTTACAATAACGGTGTCATTTCTTACATAAAGATCGTGAAACATAGGCGGATAATCATAGTCAAATACAAGGGTAGGATTGATTGGATCTGCCAGTGACAATACCCTGAGGTCACTTTGGTATGTAGTAAAGTTCTCATACCAGGCTACATCAACTGCATAAAGCTTTGCCGTTGCAGTATCGATAAAGATATTATGGGCATTTTGAATAAGTGAATTGGACTCATGCACGATGCTTACTGAATCCGGCAGATAGCTTAGATCTGCAATTTGCAAAGTGCTGTTCCCATCTGAACTAACCATATAAAGATATCCTCTATAATCATGATAATCTCTACCAATAATCGAAGTGCCTTGAAGAGCGCCAGGAACAAAATCAACTTGAACTGAATTTACCGGGTCGGTAACGTCAAAAAAATGCGTCCCCATTGTCGTTCCGATAATTGCGTATTCTCGTCCGTTGATCGCTACGCCCCATATTTCATTATAAGCATTGCCAAATGCAATTGAACTCACCAACGTGGTGTCTGTCCAATTGTAAAGAAGATTCACATTCATGCTTTGCTGTGCAAGGGCGCTGAACGGAAGTACGAGCAATATGATTAATTTTTTCACACGGATCCACAAAAGCATAACGTAAAAGCAAGCAATGCTGTACGAAAAAAACGACACATATATACTATACGTTTCAATCAGAAGAATAGTTGCTAACCTAAAATTTAAATTGTCCTCCCAGGATATTCCTTCAACGCAATCTCCAGCACTTTCATGGCTTGCGTAAGTGCTTCAGTATTCAGTACATAGGCTATGCGCACTTCATCCTTTCCCAATCCAGGCGTTGCATAGAATCCTGAAGCGGGAGCAAGCATAACCGTTTTGCCTTCATGTGAAAAGGCCTCAAGGAGCCACTGGCAAAACTTATCGCAATCGTCGATGGGCAATCTGGCAATTACGTAAAATGCCCCGCTAGGTTTGGGACAAAAAACACCTTCCATCTTATTCAGTGTTTCAACCACCAGGTCCCTTCTCCTCACATATTCCTCTTTCACTTCCGTAAAGTAGGAAGCTGGTGTCTCCAGTGCTGCCTCCGCAGCAATTTGCCCAAATGAGGGTGGGCTAAGCCGTGCCTGTGCATACTTCAGTACCGTGCTCATAAGCGCCTTATTTCTGGAAACAATGGTTCCCACCCTCGCACCACACATGCTATAGCGCTTCGATACCGAGTCGATTAAGACTACATGTTCATCCAATCCTTCGAGATTCATCGCCGAGAAATGTTTTTTTCCGTCATAGCAAAACTCACGGTATACTTCATCAGAAAATAGGTACAGATCGTGCTTCAATACAAAATCTCTCAAAGATTCTAATTCATCCTGGGAATACAGATACCCGGTAGGATTGTTGGGATTGCAAAGCATAATGGCTTTGGTATTCTCATTGATCGATTTTTCAAATTCTTCCATGCTAGGCAACGAAAATCCATCGTCAATTTGTGCAGTGATTGGTGTTACTTTTACACCAGACATGGTAGCAAATCCATTGTAATTGGTGTAAAATGGCTCCGGAATGATTACCTCATCACCAGGGTTAAGACAGGACATCAAGCCGAAAACAATGGCTTCCGAGCCAGCGGTAGTTACCAATATATCCTCATAGGAAACCTGAATTCCAACGCTTTCATAATAAACTGCTAACCCCCTTCGATAGGATTCATTTCCCGCTGAATGACTGTATTCGATTACCTTCTCACTTAGATTCCGAATCTTATCCAGTGCAACAGTTGGTGATTCAATATCCGGCTGTCCGATATTTAAATGGTACACTTCCAATCCCTTCGCTTTGGCCGCTTCTGCGTAAGGCACCAACTTACGGATCGGCGATTCAGGCATTGATTTTCCCCTTTCGGATATATCTGGCATTGTTCTAAAAATTAATGCGGACAAAGATAGAAAATCAGTAGATAGTTCTTTGATTCAGCACTATTACTAATTGTATTGCTTAGTGTTTGACCGCAAGGTTCGCAAACCTGCCTGCCGACCTTTAGGCAGGGATTGCGCGAGGAGCGCAAAGAAGGAATAGTCGTTACATAGCGACCTTTGCGCCTATGCACCATAGCGCTTCGGCGCACAGGTGCGTTAACCTGGCGAACTTCGCGGTTAAGCTGAAATCGCCTTATTTTAAACAGAATATTTACTAAAAGAAAAATTATTTTTTCTTGTCTTCCGAGTTGTCCACCATGAGTTTGAATCTGATTTTATTTGGTGAGTCTGCCGTATTGGAGTGAATTTCGAGTATTCTGTCCTGCCATCCAATAAGCGTTTTTGTGTTGATGCTGACGTGGATTGTATCGGCCTTTCCTGGTAGAATCGGATAAGTGGGCCAACTTGGCTTAGTGCAGCTACAGGCTACTTTAATATCGCTGATGATCAGAGGTGTTGTTCCTTCGTTGGTAAATGGGTATGAAATGTTTAATATCTCACCTGCCTTTGTTTTTGGAAGTTTGAGTACCTTCTTTTCAAACTTGAAGACTGGTGCAGTGTTTTGGCTAAAACTGGCATCGGCAAGAAAGAAGAAGAATAGAAGAACGAAAGCAGTTTTGTTCATACTTGGGCAAAAAAAAAGAAGCAGATCACTGCTTCTTTTTATAGGATGATCTGATAGTTCAGATTGTATTATTGATTCTCCACTGGAGTAGCCCCTACAGTTACCTTCTTTACAGGCATCGTCTCATCCGTGGTTACAACAGGCTTAGGTTTTACAGTTCCCTTAATTGTCAAACGCTTGCTGGCTGTTTTTGCATTTGAACTGATCGTTATAGTTTTGGTGAACTTGCCAGCACGGTTAGTGGCATACTTAACTTTGATCGTTCCTTTTTGACCAGGCATAATAGGCTCTTTTGGCCATGTTGGAACAGTACATCCGCAAGATCCCTTTGCTCGTGTAATTATCAACGGTTCTTTACCGGTATTTGTAAAAACAAATTCTCTTACACCGTCTCCGTTGTAATCAATTGTTCCATAGTCTATAACATCTGATTCAAAAACGATTTCAGGAGCATTTGGATTAACTGGTGCAACTTGTGTCACTGTAGGTTGGGCACCTGCTGCGGTAGCCCCCACAGGCGTTGCTTTTACAGGAAGAACTTCCACTTTCTGAGCATCCTGTGCCGTCACAGAAAACAACACACTACCAGCCAAAACCAAAGAAAATATCAACTTTTTCATATCCTAAACTTTTAAATATTGTGTTCGTGTTATTCTATAGACAAAATTACCTCAATAAAATATAAAAAGCAAATAAGCCCAAAGTCATTAATTATTCATTCGATTCGGTTAATTTTACAGCCAAAATCATGCCATAACCGAGAAAATAAACGGCTTCTTCACATTTTTATTATGGATATTCCAAAGCATTATGATCCCTCCAAAACCGAAGACAAGTGGTACTCTGTATGGATTGAGCGAGAATATTTTCGGTCGGTGCCTGATGATCGGGAGCCATACACCATTGTTATTCCTCCTCCAAACGTTACTGGTGTGCTTCATATGGGGCATATGCTCAATAACACCATTCAGGATGTGTTGGTTAGAAGAGCCAGAATGCTTGGGAAGAATGCTTTGTGGGTTCCGGGAACGGATCATGCGTCCATTGCGACCGAGGCAAGGGTAGTGGCTCAATTGAAGGAGGAGGGTAAGGTTAAATCTGATCTCACCAGGGAGGAGTTCCTGGAAAAAGCCTGGGCCTGGAAGGAGAAGCACGGGGGCATTATTCTCGAGCAGCTCAAGAAGTTGGGTGCCTCTTGCGATTGGGAGAGAACCCGGTTCACCATGGAGCCCAAGCTATCTGAGGCTGTCATCAAAGTGTTCGTAGACCTGCACAAAAAGGGTTTGATATATCGGGGGATCAGAATGGTTAACTGGGATCCCAAAGGGCAAACTGCAGTCTCAGATGAGGAGGTAATACACAGAGAAGTAGACGCGAATCTTTATCATGTAAAGTATAAAATTGAAGGTGCAGATGAGTGGCTGACTATCGCTACAACGCGGCCGGAAACCATATTGGGTGACACGGCAATTTGTGTTCATCCAAAAGATAAACGATACGCACATTTGAAGGGTAAGAAAGCCTTGGTACCTCTAATCGATAGGCCGATTCCCATAATCTTCGATGAATACGTGGACATGGAGTTCGGTACTGGCGCACTAAAAGTAACCCCGGCGCACGACATCAACGATTACGAGTTAGGCCGAAGGCACAAACTCGAGACCATCGACATTCTCAACGACGACGGAACACTCAATGATAAGGCGCAGTTATTTGTAGGAGATGATCGGGATGTCGCGAGAAAGAAGATCTGCAAGAAGTTAGATAGTGAGGGATTCCTTGTAAAAACTGAAAAGCTCAAACACAACGTTGGTTACTCCGAAAGGACAGATGCGGTCATTGAACCCAGGTTATCCATGCAGTGGTTTTGTAAAATGGAGGAGATGGCCAGGCCTGCTCTTGACCACGTAATGAACAATGACATCAAATTTTATCCATCTAAATTCAAGAATACCTACAAGCACTGGATGGACAATGTGAGAGACTGGTGCATCTCCCGACAGCTATGGTGGGGTCAAAGAATACCGGCTTATTATGATGAGAATGGCGAAACTTATGTTGCTGAATCTCAAGAGGAAGCGGAAAAATTAGCGGGAAATAATAACCTCACTCAAGATGAAGATGTACTGGATACCTGGTTTTCTTCCTGGCTCTGGCCCATATCTGTTTTTGATGGAATCCTTGATCCCGACAACAAGGATATCAAATACTATTATCCAACGAATGATCTGGTAACCGCTCCGGAGATACTCTTCTTCTGGGTGGCTCGAATGATCATGTCTGGTTACGAATACAGGGGTGAACTTCCCTTTAAAAATGTATACCTGACCGGGATTGTTCGTGATCAGCAACGGAGAAAGATGTCCAAGTCCTTGGGTAATTCACCTGACTGCCTCGAATTAATGGAAACTTATGGAGCAGATGGTGTGAGGGTTGGTATGTTGCTCTGCTCGCCGGCGGGTAATGACCTTTTGTTTGATGAAACCCTTTGTGAACAGGGAAGAAATTTTGCGAATAAAATATGGAACGCATGTAGGTTGATGAAGGGGTGGGAGGTGAGTGAATCCATTTCCCAGCCAGAAGAATCTGTTGCGGCGAGTAAATGGTTTGACGCAAAAATCAATCAGTCCATTGCTACCATTGATGATCATTTTTCTAAGTTCAGAATATCCGATGCGCTGATGTCGGTTTACAAATTAATTTGGGACGATTTCTGCTCCTGGTACCTGGAAATCATCAAGCCTGGCTATGAACAGCCAATAGACAAAACAAGTCATGAAGAAGCGAAAGGTTATCTTGAAACCCTGATGAAATTACTTCATCCTTTTATGCCGTTCATCAGTGAGGAGATATGGCACCTCATCAATGAGAGAAAAGAAGGAGAGGATTTGATTGTGACCGATTGGCCAGATGTAAAGGATGTTGATGATAAGGTACTAAGTGATTTTGAATTGCTTGTTGAAGTGGTTGCAGCTATACGTAATGTTAGAAAGGAGAAGAACATCTCCCTGAAAGAGAAACTTGATCTTTTCATTGTGGAGAGCAATGATAAGACCAGCTCACTCGATGCAGTCATAATTAAACTAGCCAACCTCAATGGAATAAACCGCACAATGGACAAGCCTGAGAATGCGGAATCTTTGGTTATAAGATCTACGGAGTACTTTATCCCTTTAGTGAACGCCATTGACGTAGAAGCGGCTTCAGATAATCTGGAGGAAGAGCTCAAATACACACGGGGCTTTTTAGTTTCAGTAACTAGCAAGCTGGGAAATAAAAATTTTGTGGACAACGCTCCTGCCGGGGTTGTAGAGAAAGAACGAAAGAAACAATCAGATGCTGAGGCTAGGATTAAAGTATTGGAAAGACAGCTTGAGAATTTGAAATGATCAAATCAATGCTTAACCAATTTCCCTGTTTGGCTCTCTTTTCCAGAAGCCAATCTATAAAAGTAGATACCCGCTGATAAGTTTTCCAGCTCAAAATTGACACTGTGATTTCCTTCTGGAAGTTGTTGATTAATCAACTGCCTGATTTTCCTTCCCGATTTGTCATAAATATCCAACTGAACCAGACCGCTTTCGACAGTGCTGAACGAGAAAGTAGTGAAGTTATTCGCAGGATTAGGATAGACGATTAATGAGAATGCGCTTTCACCTTTTGCTGAGGTGCTTTCATTTCCGATCGTAACCCAACCAGATGTATCTGCATAGAGGTGTGTGGAATAAACCCCATTTCCATGGGTGCCCAGCACAACAAAGCCGTCAGATTGTCTGTAATCAATCACATCAACTACCACATTGCCAATCAAATCGTCAGATTCCGGCACCCAAACCGTAGAGTCAGTTGTTATGGTATCTGGTACCAGCTTGTTGGTTGAAAATAGCCCAACACTGGTACCAAGCAGGTATAGTGTGGTGTCCGCCATCGGTATAATCTGGACCCACCTGCAAGAAGGCCCATCCCCAATGTGATCAAGATTCAGTTGGGGAGGCGTTCCATCTGGCGGGCCTGTTTCCAGATTTCCAGCAACTCTTCCCCATTCAGCACCGCCGTTCTCAGAATAAAACAAACTATAGGTGTTATAATTTGAATAAACTACCAATACCTTGTCTGCATCTCGCGGATCGACCGCTATACAACTGGTATATCCGCCGTATAGAATATTATTCGTTATTTCATATGCCGTGGGATTTCCCGTGTTTGCACTGTCTATTCGAAATATTCTGTTGTTGTAAGTACCGTAATAAACCCTGTTAGATGGATTTGTTTTTGAGCAGGTGATGGCAGTTACCCAACTATTGCCACTTAGTGCGGGAATATTGAACTCAGACCATCCGGTGCTGATTGTATCCCACTCATTGGTTAAAGGAATAGAGCTCAGGCTGTCATTTCTCCATACATGATAAAATTGTGCCAGGTACATTACGTTGTTATCACTTGGATCCAGCAAAAAGGGATTGATAAAAATGTAATCATACTGAGATAAAGAATCAGTTAATATTGGATCCATTCTATTGAAAGCAGTAGGTACGCCGTTAACATCCAATGTTGTTTTTACCATTTTACCATTTTGCCGTGAAAAATAATAGCTTCCACCGCCGTCAGACACTGCGCAAAATGATCCGTCACCGGCCGATGGCATGGTCCATGCAACTGAAGGATCTGATGACTTGGTCCACCACGTACCATTATCCTGTAAACCACCGAAGATTACGTCGCTGTTAGCCGGGCCGTGATCCAGCGCAATGGTATAAAACTGGGTAGTCGTATAACCGTTATTCAAATCTGTCCAGGCAACAGTAGTTGCCATGCAGTCATTGGTTCTGAATACGCCGCCGTCAGTAGCCGAAATCATCTTATCCGGATTTGACGGAATAAATACCACAACGTGATTATCGGGATGATGGTTTAGATAAACGTCGTAAAAGGGAATTGTAGAA
Organism: Bacteroidota bacterium; assembly: GCA_022572355.1. Classification (GTDB taxonomy): domain Bacteria; phylum Bacteroidota; class Bacteroidia; order NORP154; family NORP154; genus NORP154. Next base: position 83,615 of record JACZWC010000008.1, read on the forward strand.
CCCGGCCCATATCCCCCGATGTGCGTGATATTGTTAGGCGTGGTAAATCCATCCGTAGAACGATATAAGTTCGTGCCTCCTATAAAAACAGTATTAGAATCGTCTGGCTTGATCGCAACCACCAGGTCATAACCACCCTGGGCATTAAAATTGTCGATTGCGGATGGACCATTATTTGGAATATTCGATGATAGATCCGTCCAAACGCCGTTGCTACCCGCACCATCGCCAGTTATGTAGCGGTACTTCCACAGGCTGTTCCACTCGATGCCACCAAAGAACACAAAGGATTGCTGCCCATAAGTCGGACTGTGCGCAAGAAAGTAAACGCTATTTTCATTTGACGGATTAATTGCCAACACCGTTCGATCATGTATTGCCGGCCAGCCAATCCCATTGCTAATGATCGTCCAGGTCAATCCGTGATCCATGGATCTGTATATACCTTTATTGGCTGCTCCGCTACTCACTGTAAAATAAGCTATACCCGTTGGACTCACCGCTATATCAGTGGTAATTTGTCCATTGATCGTTCCAACGTTAATCGGTTCTGTCCAGGTTACACCACCATCTTCACTTCTGAAAAGCGTATTTTCTGTGGTCACATACACAATATCCACGGAATCTATAGAAGGATCAATTGCTATTCTCCAAATCAGATCCCAAACGCCTCCTACCTGGGGCGTTCCAGACACAGTACCAGTAAGTGTATCCCAGGTTATTCCTCCATCTGTGGACTTGTACACGCCGTTGCCGTAGTAATAACCTGAAAAGGATTTACTTGCGGAATTTCCAGATCCTTCGCCCGAGCCATAGTACCATACATTGGTTTTCCCTGCACGGGTATCCTGTACAATGGTAGTAACACTGTGATGTTGTTCTTTAGATGTAACCTTGGTCCAGTTTAATCCTTGATCTACTGATCGCCAGACACCAGCTGATACCCCTCCGGCCAGAATCACGTTCTCATTCGTAACATCGATGGCCATGGCTCTTGTTCGTCCGCCAACATTTACTGGCCCCATAGACTTCCATACATGTGAAGAGGCTTTTTTGCTTTTATATTTGGAACGCAGGTTCGAAATCCATTTTAATTCCCTTTGCCTCATTTTCACAGGAATTTCCCCTGTCTCCGGGTCAGCTAGTCGTGCCAATTCATATTCCCAACGTGCATTCTGAAGATTTTTTCCTTTCTGAGCGAAGGGTGTCTCAGAGAAGAGAGGAAGGTGCATGGATTGGTAGGTGTCATAAGTCTTCAATGAATTTTGAGGCTCTACAATGACAATCATCAGAATAATGGCCACCGCCATTCCTGATGCTATCGATACTCTTTTAAACATTGAATTGTCCATCAATATTTCCTTTTTACTAAGATACTAAATACTGCGGATTTGTACGTTCTTTATGTTTCTTCATTAAATTTCTATTTGGACCATGGAACAAGCGAACATTTGAATGGCAGAATGTAGAAATTTAATTGTTGTTTGAAGCAGTATTAATGCTCGTAACAAATATTGAAATCAACTTATTACATTCCCCAATTAATTCCAAAATTTCCTGTTCGGATTGAAATATTTTTGCGCTGTGGAGAATTCTTAAGCAATTATGAGACTCTCTTAATTCCTTAAGGCAGACTTTCATTTTGTGAACGAAATCCTTCCCTGATTCAGCGCTTTTTGCTTCCCCGTAATTAAGCGACGGCGAAGTACCTGATCGCAGGAGTTGTCCACCTAAATGTGCAGCGGGTTTTGTATTGGGTAAATTATCAATAAAGGAGATAATTGTAGCCGCAAAGTCAATCAGGCGTTCGTCTAGGTCATATTTCTTCCTTTGAACCACTTCACCATTCTCAGTTCGTTTATTCATTTGTTCAATTATTCAGTTATTGTATTATTAATAGACTCCTTATGATACTCAGAAGTTACATCGGATTATTGAATACCAGGTTATTCTGTCTTTTGGTATCCTCTAACTGTGTATGTGATTGCTTCTTTATTTCCCCTTGAGTAGGTAAGAAAAGTGGCTGCAAATTTATCATTTTTATTCAATCCGGGGAAAGAGGCGTTCATACCTGGAAATAACGCCTCTCCGGTTTTAACCAATGAGCAAGAGAAAAATACCTTTAATTCCGCACCTCCATGAACGCTATTGTGGCATTCCATGCCCCGGTTAACCACCCGATCAATGCGGATTCGGGCATAGCAGGGAACATTCGCACATGCATCGTCAGGATTGCCTTCCTGCAGATCGGGTAATATTTCTAATACGGTAGCTTGTGCATAGCATCCTTTTATAGATCGGGGAGCTGAAGGCAGCACAGGCGCGGCTTCGCTTGTACTTACCGCCTGCGGTTTCTCACTGATATGACAACCTGGAGCAATCGCTAGGATCAATAGCGACATCATGAGGAAGAAATAACGCATTTGTATCTGGTATTGTGCGTAAATATAGTGAATATCGAGCTTCCTGTACCTTGTTAAATTAGCCGATAAAGGTTAAATTTGTGCATGGCCACAAAAAAAGCTTCCCCATATACTCCCAAGAATAAAATTCGCATCGTTACGGCTGCCTCCTTGTTCGACGGGCACGATGCGGCTATTAACATCATGCGAAGGGTAATTCAGGGTTCCGGCGCGGAAGTTATTCATCTCGGACACGATCGCTCGGCTCAGGAAGTAGTGGAATGTGCGATTCAGGAAGATGCACAGGCCATTGCCATAACGTCCTATCAGGGAGGACATATTGAATACTTCAAATACATGTACGATCTTCTTGTGGAACGCGGAAGTGCTCACATCAAGATATTTGGTGGAGGGGGGGGCACCATATTGCCTTCGGAAATTGAAGAACTCCAGCAATACGGAATCACCAGGATCTATCATCCTGATGATGGCAGAACCATGGGACTGCAGGGAATGATTGACGACCTGATGAAAAACTCTGATTTTCCGTTGGGACATTATTTAAACGGAGAACCTTCTGCTATCGCAGAACAAAATCCAGCCGTAATAGCGAGAATGATATCTGGTGCGGAGAATTTTCCGAAGGAGAACAAAGCGGTTCTCAAAAGAATTAGTGACGTAGCTAAAAAACTAAAAACTCCTGTATTGGGGATTACCGGAACCGGCGGAGCGGGAAAATCCTCATTGGTTGACGAAATTGTCCGGAGGTTTCTGGTGGATTTCCCTGTGAAGACTGTTGGGATTATTTCCGTAGATCCAACTAAACGAAGAACGGGTGGCGCTCTGTTGGGTGACAGGATCAGGATGAACAGCATTTTTAACCCGCGCTGTTACATGCGTTCTTTAGCTACACGACAAAGTAACCTCGCTATGTCCAAGCATGTACAGGAAGCGGTGGATATTCTGAAAGCTGCAAAATACGACCTGATCATCCTGGAAACGTCTGGAATAGGCCAGGCAGACACTGAAATTATAGATCACTCTGATGTTAGCATGTACGTGATGACACCTGAATACGGTGCTGCCTCTCAGCTGGAGAAGATCGACATGCTGGACTTTGCAGATATCATTGCGCTTAACAAATTTGACAAGAGAGGTGCAATGGATGCCCTTAGAGATGTGAAGAAGCAATACAAGAGAAACCGGCAGCTGTTTGATATGAAAGACGCTGACGTTCCCGTTTTTGGAACGATTGCCAGTCAATTCAATGATCCGGGTACCAATACCCTGTACAAAAAGCTGATGCAAGCGATTTCGGATAAAACTGAAGCAGCTTTTGAGAGTAGCCTTGAATCCACTGAGGAAATGAGTGAGAAGATCTATATCATTCCTCCCAAGAGGGTGAGATACCTGAGCGAGATTGCGGATACAGTCAGAAATTACAACGAATGGACCAATGAACAGAAGAACATTGCCCAGAAGCTGTATGCCTTGAACCTCTCAATAGACACACTTAAGAAAGAAGGCAAAGCCAAAGTCGTAAAAGAGCTTCAGGCCAGCTACAAGAAATTGCTCAAGTCACTGGATTCAAAAAATTATGAACTGATCCAGGCATGGCCGGAGAAAGTAGCGAGGTACAAGAATGAGATCTATACTTTCAAAGTTCGAGACAAAGAGCTGAAGATTCGAACCCATACAGAGTCCTTGTCCCATACCATGATTCCCAAAATATCATTGCCCACCTACGAAGCATGGGGTGATTTGCTCAAATGGAATTTACAGGAAAATGTTCCCGGAGAATTCCCATTTACAGCAGGTGTATTTCCGTTCAAGCGGGAGGAGGAAGATCCGACTCGCATGTTTGCAGGTGAAGGCGGCCCGGAGAGAACCAACAAGAGATTTCATTATGTATCGCTGGATATGCAGGCAATACGCCTTTCAACGGCATTTGATAGTGTAACGCTTTATGGCCGGGATCCCGAAACACGTCCTGACATATATGGAAAGATTGGAAACTCTGGTGTTAGTATTTGTTGTCTTGACGATGCCAAGAAACTATACAGTGGATTTGACCTCTGTGACCCGAAGACTTCAGTATCCATGACCATCAATGGCCCCGCCCCTATGTTGCTGGGATATTACATGAATGTGGCAATCGATCAGCAATGTGAGTTGTACATCAAAGAAAAGGGCCTTGTAAAACAGGTGAATAAGAAGATTGATGCGATCTATAAAAAGAAACGTGCAAAGCGGCCGACCTACAATGGAAAACTTCCAAAAGGCAATGATGGATTGGGTTTAATGTTACTCGGAGTAACGGGTGATCAAATTCTTCCTGTAAAAGTATATAACAGATTGAAGAACAAAGCATTATCTTCTACAAGAGGTACTGTGCAAGCGGACATTCTAAAGGAGGATCAGGCCCAGAATACCTGCATCTTCAGCACCGAGTTTGCCCTGCGATTGATGGGTGATGTGCAGTCCTATTTTATTGATCATAGCATTAGGAATTTCTATTCCGTGAGTATCAGTGGTTACCACATTGCCGAAGCAGGTTCCAACCCCATTACGCAGCTGGCATTTACATTGGCTAATGGATTTACCTATGTAGAATATTACGCAAGCAGAGGCATGGACATAGACAAATTCGCTCCCAACCTCAGCTTTTTCTTCAGCAATGGTATTGATCCCGAATACGCAGTAATTGGCAGGGTCGCACGCAGAATTTGGTCAAAGGCGATGAGAGAGAAGTACAAGGTTGGTGAGAGGAGCCAGAAGTTGAAATACCATATCCAAACCAGTGGGCGCTCGCTCCATGCCCAGGAAATAGGGTTTAACGACATCAGAACAACCCTGCAGGCACTCTATGCAATTTACGACAACTGCAACTCATTGCACACCAATGCCTATGATGAGGCAATTACAACTCCCACAGAGGAAAGTGTGAGAAGAGCAATGGCCATTCAATTGATCATCAACAAGGAATTGGGTCTTTCCAAGAATGAAAATCCGATTCAGGGCAGCTTCATCATCGAGGAGTTAACGGATTTGGTGGAAGAGGCTGTGTTGATGGAATTCGACAGTATCTCGGAAAGAGGCGGTGTGTTAGGAGCTATGGAAACCATGTACCAGCGAGGGAAAATACAAGAGGAGAGCCTTTACTATGAGACCCTCAAGCACTCTGGGGAATTGCCGTTGATTGGGGTTAATACATTTTTATCCTCGGATGGCTCGCCTACAATATTGCCGAAAGAGGTGATCAGGGCTACGGAAAGCGAGAAAAAGTATCAGATAAAAATGGTGGGTGAGTTAACCAGAAGGAATAGTACGGAGGCCAACGAACATTTGGCAAATCTTCAGAAGATCGCCGTGCAAAATGGCAACTTATTCGAAGCGCTCATGGAAGCTTGTAAATACTGTTCTCTCGGGCAGATTACAGAGGCCTTGTTTGAGGTTGGTGGGCAGTATCGGCGCAATATGTGATTAATGTGGCCTTGCTGTTTGAGTGATTAACTATTAAAATTTAGAAATAGACGAATTTTATGGCCAATTAATAATAACCGCTCATGGATATTGAATATAACCCGACGAATGTTAAAGCTATTGCTCAAAACCTGAAGTTTAACCAGGAGAGTGATGTCAAATGTGCGATTATTATTGGCGCTGGTGTTTCAGTTACGGCAGGGATTCCAGCGGCGGATGGTATCATGAAAGAGATTAAGAAAAAGTTCGCTGTTGAGGTCAATAGAAATAATTGTAAGACCTATCAGGACTACATGAAAGTATTGACACCAGACCAGCGAAAAAAACTAATTGAGAAGTTTGTTAGCAAATCCGGCGTTAATCAGGCACATCTTTACTTAGGTGCTCTGGTTGAAGCAGGTTATGTAGACCGTATTCTAACGACCAACTTTGACCCTTTGGTGATTCGATCCTTGGCATTATACAATCAATTTCCGGCGGTTTATGATTTTGCCGTCTCTAAAAAGTACATTTCTGGAAAAGCCGCATCTCTTTCGGTGTTTCACCTCAATGGCCAGATAGATGGGTTTGTACAACTCAATACGGATGACCAGTTTGCTAGTCATACCGATATGTTAAAAGAAGTATTCAGTGATGTGGCGAGAAACCGGTGTTGGATAGTGGTTGGCTATAGTGGGGAGAATGATCCTGTTTTTGAGGCATTGGAAAAAGTAGATATGCATCAGCATAAATTTTACTGGGTAAGTTATAGTGATAAAGATCCCAAGGCGCACCTTTTGAAGAAAATCCTCAATCCCAAAGAAAATGAATATGGTTATTATTTGAAAGGCTACAGTGCCGATGATTTTTTCTTAGAGCTGGCGAAGGAGCTCAAATTAAATATGCCCAAAATCATTGACAAGCCTTTCAGCTACCTTAAGCAGGTTGTGGCTACAATTAAGAGTTCGAGTATTGATGGCAGGTCCGTAGAGCGAACTAAAGAAACCAAAGGATGGATTGACGCTGCTATCAAAGGTTTTGAAGATGGGGAAGGCTTTGAACAAATTGAAGTGGCCCGAAAGGAAAAGATTCAAATGGACACGTTGGTCCAGAAAATAAGGGATATATGGATTAATGAGCAGTATGAAAAAGTTGATAAAATAGCAGATGAAATCATGATCTCCGGAAATGAAGAGGCAAAAAAATACTTGGCATACGCATTTTACAATTGGGGAAATGTATTGGTCGATTTAGCTGCAATGGAGAAGGGTAAGAAGTCAGAGGTGCTATACCAGCAGGCGATTGAAAAATATCAGAAGTCAATTGAAATAAAGCAGGATGATATGACCTTTTACAATTTGGGAAATGCTTTGGCCGATTTGGCTGACATGGAGAAGGGTAAGAAGTCAGAGGCGCTATACAAGCAAGCTGGTGAAAAATATCGGAAGGCAATTGAAATAAAGCCAGATAAGGATCAAGCCTTTTACAATTGGGGAAATGTATTAAGCAATTTAGCTGCGATGGAGAAGGGTGAGAAATCAGAAGCGTTATATAAACAGGCGATTGAAAAGTACCTAAAGTCAATTGAAATAATGCCAGATGATAGAATCTCTTACAAGTTGGGATTGACATTAGTTAATTTGGCAAGAACCAAAGAAGGTGCGGATATGAAGAAAATGCTGAAAGAAGCGTTAATTAAATTCAAAAAACTGGAGAGTACTGAAGAAGGAAAATATTCATACGATATATCTTGTAGTTATTCCCTTCTAGATAATAAAGAAAAAGCGTTGAAATGGTTAGAAAGGTCATTAAGGTTAAAAGCGACACCTGATAAAAAACACATATTGGGAGATGCCGATTTGGATAACATCAAAAAAACCAAGGAATTCAAAAATCTTCTTGTGAAATACCGTATTACCTAGTTAAACTTATTGTTTTTCACAATCAACTTATCTGACAATAATCTTACCTGAGCCAAACAAGCTTTATACGTACAAGCCGAATAATCTAATAGTTGCCAGATTAGTTCCCGCGACCGCTCACCCGTCCAAATTATTGCAGCAATTTCGTAATATTACCACTATCAGGATTTTAAAATGAGAACTAAACTATCAATTCTTCTTATTCTAATCTGTTCAGAATTGAGCATTCATGCCCAGGATTCAAATAAGTCCTTGGATTCATTGGTGGAGGTTATAACGGACAATTCAGAAGGAATGAATAGCCAGTCTGAAGATGATCCTATTTTCACAATCGTTGAGGTAATGCCTGAATATTCTGGAGGATTGGACAGCTTAATGCAGTATCTGGTAAGAAACATAGAGTACCCGAGCGCAGCTAAGAAGAATTTAATTTCTGGGATTGTTTATGTGCAATTTGTGGTTTTCAAAACTGGAGATGTAGGAAATGTAAAGGTTATTAGAGGCATAGGAGCAGGATGTGACGAAGAGGCAGTAAGGGTCGTTAAAGAAATGCCTAAATGGAATCCGGGTACCCAAAGGGGTAAAGAGGTAAACGTGTTATATACGCTACCTGTGCGCTATGTGCTGATGACGAAGCGTCAAGCAAAAAAGGCCAAAAAGAGAAAGGGAAAGGTGGATAAGTAAAGGTCTTCAGAGAATAATGATTTATTTAGATTCATTCAGTATTTTAACAAAACGACATATGAAAACAAGTAACAAGGTTTTAATTGCTTTATTCTTTGTTGCAAATTGCGGTTTATTATTAGCGCAAGACATAGGAAATTCTAGTATGACCCCTATAGATATCGCACCGGTATTTCCAGGTGGAGAGGATAGCCTTCTTAATTATGTTGCCCGAAGAATAGTATATCCTAAAGCTGCGAAGGAGAATAAAATTTCTGGAGTCGTTTATGTAAAGTTTGTGGTTTTAAGTACGGGAGAGGTAGAGGATGTACAGGTTCAAAATGGAATTGGTGGAGGTTGCAATGAGGAGGCCATTAGGGTTGTGCAAGAAATGCCAATATGGAACCCAGGAATTATGAGAGGAAAAAATGTGAAAGTTCATATGACGCTACCTGTGAGATTTGTTATACCTGAATCAGATGAAAAATCGAAGAAGAAGAAGAGGAAAATGAGAAAGAAGAAGAAGAAGAAGAAGAAAATGAGAAAGAAGAATTCATAAAGTCAATTTTAAACTAAGTATATGCCTATGAAGACAATGACGCTTCTAACTGGATTAACTTTTTGTATTGCCAACTTTGCATCTGCACAAAATGCAAAAGAGCAGTTGGTGAACTCTGAAGTAGAATCCGTGATCATTTACCTGGATGGTGTTGAAGTGTCCAGGAGTAAATCTGTATCAATTACTCCGGGAAAAACCAAAATAATATTCACAGGATTATCACATCGCCTCGACGATAAAACGATACAGATCAAAAGCTCCGAAGACATTGCCATTCACTCCATTACCACGAAGATTGATCATTTAACCAAGTCGGAAGAAAAGCCGCGAATCAAACAGGTAAGGGATTCATTGAAATTGATGAAGCGAAAAGCACAGTATATCAAAGATGAACAAAATGCATACGCAGTTGAGAAGACAATGGTCATCGCCAATCAGCATTTAAGCGGCAAGGACAAAGGCGTCAGTACAATTGAATTGAAACAGGCTGCAGATTTTTATAGAAGCAGAATTAAGGAGATCAACCTGGCAGTTTCAAAGAGCGATGTCTCGCTCGGTGAATACAATGCGGTAATTGCAGTGTTGAGGAAAGAACTTCAGGAACTCAATGCTTCCAATAGTTTCCAACAGGGCGAAATTAGCATCTTGGTTTCTGCCAAGGTTGCTACCAAGTCGACGTTTACCGTAAAATACCTGGTAAGTTCGGCCGGGTGGGTACCCATATATGATATCAAGGTTGCTGACATCAACCAACCAATCGAGCTCATTTATCGCGCCAAGGTTTACAACAATACCGGTATTGATTGGAAAAACGTGAAGATGAAGCTCTCAACAGCCGATCCTCATATGAGCGCATCTAAGCCAATACTCACTCCCTGGTATTTGAATTACAAGACTAAGTCGAGTTCGTTGTATAAGAATAAGTATAGGCTAGTAGGTGTCTACAATCAACAACTCGATGTTAACACGGGTAATTTGGCGGATCTAAGTGCAAAGAAAGAAGGCGAGTTCTTCTATAGCGAAATATCAGTCTCGGACCTAAGCGCTGAATTCGAAATAGCAAAGGCCTATACTATTCCTGCGGATGCTAATGCATACATTGTGGAAATCAAAGAAATTAAGATTCCGGCCACGTACAAGCATTACAGTGCTCCAAAGTTGGATCGGAATGCTTACCTGATTGCGCGCGTGGGGAATTGGGAAGAACTTGACTTGGTTGAAGGCCAGGCCAACATATACTTTGGAGGTACCTATATCGGACAATCTTACATCAACACGCGAAGCGTTAGTGACACACTGGATATCTCGATGGGAAGGGATAAGAAAATACTTGTTACCAGGGTTAAGAAAAAGGAATTTAGCAGCAAAAAGTTTATTGGAAGTAATAGGAAAGAGGTGTATGCCTATGAAATTATGGTAAAGAACAACCGAAAGTCACCAATTGAAATTGATATTGTGGATCAGTTGCCAGTTTCGCAGGACAGTGAAATTCAGGTTAGCAAGATTGAGATTTCAGGTGCCAAGGAAAATGAGCTCAGCGGTGAGTTAAAATGGAAGTATAAGCTAGAGCCTGGTGAAACAAAGACAATCAACCTCTCTTTTTCCATCAAATACCCGAAGAACAAGCCTATTACTATTGGCCAAAAGAGGAAACGAAAGGTTCGGGCGAAGTTTTAAAAGAGTTGATTTGGATTTCCTTATTATTCTGTAAAAGGCAGAAGGCCCTAATAAAGTGGGTGCAATACGGCCTCAATACGTAGGTTCGACAACCGCTAGCTTTTGGATTCCCGTACTTCTAATTCGCCACAATCTTTCCAGTGCTGATCAACTCTTCAGCTGAGTAGATCATATAGATATAAATCCCATCCGAAAGATATTCTCTATCCAGAATAAAGGAGTCTCCGGTAATTTCAGAAATCACCTTTACCCTTTCTCCAATCAAATTGTAAAGCTCAAAACTCAACGGGCCCGACTTACTGTATCCAATTTCAAAGGTGGTCGTCGAGCTAAAGGGATTTGGATACACCCGGATATCATAACCCGCGCTGTATATTTCAGGCACTTGTGTTGGTGGCGTTGTTAGTGCTTCGATGTCTCCAATGGTATTGAATACCGTATTGGTAATGACCGGTGGATTGAAATCGAAATAGATACCCGCGTTGTTCTCTATAACCGTTCCGAGAACATTGCCAACCTTCTGCTGAATCTTGTATTTGAGAAACCCGTGACTTTGCGGTTCATTGATATTGCTGTCGGGTAATAAGATATTGTCAAATGTCCATTGCAACACATCACTTCCCAAAATATCTATCCGGTATGTGTGGCTGCTAACGCCTGGCTTAATTGATGTAATATCGAGGTATGGTGAAAGGGTATCAGATATCACTACTTTAAATGCCGTGTCGGTGCCGGTATTTTGAAAACGAATTTGATATTCCAATTCATCCGTTGAATCGATATAATGATAGGTATCTGTAAGCCCAATGGGAATTACCTGCTTGTCATTTGGGTCGTAGGCACCAGTAACCAATTGACAATCCATTTCAATAAAGCCATCCGCATCATCTTGAGGGATCTGGAGAATCTGATTTGTTGTAAAAATAGGGATACCGTCTCCGCAAAGTTCAACATTGTACTGGGGGTTGCTGTTACCTGGATGCCCAGGACGCTGGTCAGCTTCAAGGCGGATCGTATTGTTATTGGCAGGCCAGCAGATGATTGTGCTATCACCTCCATTTAACTGGAATGTGCCGGTTGAAACCAACATGTTGTTTTCATAGATACGGTATTCCGAAGTTCCCTGCATATCTCCATTACCCGGATCGCCGGTGTTTGTTATAGTAAAGCAAGCCAAACTGTCATTAACACAGGTGCCTTCAACAGAAACGCTAGACTTATCCCATGATGAATCAGGTGGAAAACAGCTGCTATCCGGATAAACATGCGCTTCTACGCACATAGTGCTGCCGATTAATCCGAGATTGCAAGTTATCGCGACGTTAATCTGAAACGAACCGCATTGTCCTGGGTTGACAGTACCAATATCGAATATTAATGTGTTCCCATTTTGAGAAAGCAAAGTGCCAGTGCTGCTGGTATACGTCATGCTCGTATCCATCTCTACCTCTATCGTGGCGTTCGTAGTAGCAATGGTGCCTTGATTGCAGTAGTTGACCCAATAGGTTGAAGTCATACAAGCGCGGATGGCCCAGGTGGAGATGTCAACAGACATATTTGGGCAAAAGACTGTAGGTTCCATGGCGAAATCCACATTGCCAATCGTATCAGGCCCAGCGCCTAAAATAATAGAATAAGTTGGTGGGGTATTCGGGCATGTTTGTATTCTATAAGGATCATTGTTAATTAAACTTATGGTATAATTACCACTATCGAGATTAAGACTGAAATTACCGCTATTATCAGAAATGGCGTATTTCGGGCCTGGTAATGCCTGCACCAGCCTATCCTGTAATAGATAGTCAAGGCTGTCCGGTAAGCAGTTGGAATTCGAATCATCGAATATTGTTCCACTCACAATGTTAGGAAGCTGCTGGATATTAAATCCGTTGTTTATAGAGATCCAGCCATCCACATCGTCAATAACAACAACATTGTAATAACCGTAAGGAGCCGTACCCGGAAGTAAGAATGTTGCCAATAGTGAAGTATCGTTGACCACATTAAATGAAAGCGCATTGATTATAGGACTCCCCTGATCGAAAAACACCGAATAAGTGCCGCTACCTTGAGAAAAATTTGTGCTCTGTCCTGTGATTGAAACTGTAAGTAGTTGATTTCTGGTACCTGTATTGGGTACTACCGAAAAAAGGTAAGGTGGTAGAATATAGAATCCATAGTTCTTAGTGATAAGGCTGTCAATATCGTCTAGTACATTAACATCCCAATACCAGGTAGCATTTATTGGTATGTTAAATAAAGCATCAATAGAAACATCGTCAATTACGGTAAAGGAGGCAGCATTAATGGTTTCGCTGCCCTGGCTAAACCATACAGAGGATGTTCCAAGGCCCTGTGAAAAACTGGTATTCAGTCCGGTTAGCGAGACAGTCAAAGATTGTCCTACCAGAGCACTATCTGGAAATACCGTAATGATACCAACTCCACCGATTGAAAAACCATCTGCCTTGGTAATGGTACCATCAATATCATCATATACATTGACATCCCACATACCAGGATTTGCGTTTATCGGTATATCGAAAGAAGCATCAAGAGAGAGGTCGTTAATAATATTTACCGATGTAGGGCTAATAAATGAAAAACCTTTACTTAGCCATACGGTTGTGCCACTTCCCTGGGTGAAATTTGTGGATAGCCCGATTATCGAAACTGTTAACGATTGACCCTGGTCCGCGCTATCTGGGCTTACGAGTGTTATTGTCTGTGCATTTAATGCAACAATGGATATAACAGATCCAAGTAACAGACTTATTATTTTTCTCACAATAAATACACTAAATGCGATGAATTTTTAACATTAATTATACATGAGAGGCTATCTCAAGACCCTTTCAATTTACAACCAACTTCCCAGTACCGATAAGTTTATTCTCAGCTCGGATTTTATAGATATAAATCCCATCCGAAAGATTTTCTCTATCGAAAATAAAGGAGTCTCCCGTAATTTCAGAAATCACTTTTACTCTTTCTCCAATCAAATTGTAAAGTTCAAAGCTCAATGGGCCCGACTTACTGTAACTAATTTCAAATGTAGTTGTCGAACTAAATGGATTTGGATAAACCCGAATATCATAGCCCTCGCTGTATATTTCGGGTACTTGTGTCGGAGGCGTTGTTAGTGCTTCGATATCTCCAATCGTATTGAATACCGTATTGGTAATGATAGGTGGATTAAAATCGAAGTAGATACCCGCGTTGTTTTCTATAACTGTTCCCAGCACATTCCCAACCTTCTGCTGAATCTTGTATTTGAGAAACCCGTGACTCTGCGGTTCATTGGTGTTGCTGTCCGGCAGCAATATGTTGGCAAAGGTCCATTGGGCCACATTACCCTGTAGGATATCGATCGTATAAGAATGACTGCTTCCCAGCGGCCTGATACTCGTAATATCCAGATAGCTGGAGATCGTATCTTTCACTACCACAGTAAAAGCAGTATCCGTTCCTGTATTCTGAAACCGGATCTGATATTCCAACTCGACATTTGAATCGATGTAATGATAAGTATCCGTGAGCCCGGTGGGCATCACCTGCTTGTCGTTGGGATCATAAGAACCGGTTACTAACCTGCAATCGATGTCGACAAAGTGATCCGCATCATCAGGTGGCATCTGCGTAATTTGGTTGATTATAAAGTTGCTGATAGTATCTCCACAAAGCTCTACGTTATCTTGCGGGTTACTATTACCCGGATGTCCAGGACGTTGGTCCGCCTCTAAGCGAATCGTATTTCCATTGGCAGGCCAGCAAATTACTAAGCTATCACCACCATTAATTTGGAAAGTATTGGATGCCACAAGCATATTGTTCTCATAAATTCTATACTCAGAAGTTCCCTGCATATTTCCGTCAATAGGACTTCCCGTATTCGTGATGGTAAAACAAGCAAGGCTGATGCTGTCAATTACGCAAGTTCCCTCTACCATTACACTTGACTTATCCCAAGTGGTATCAGGAGGAATGCAATTGCTGTCTGGGTAAATATGCGCATCAACACACATGGTAGATCCCAGTAAATTTAAATTGCAAGTTACAGAGGCAGTAATTTGAAAAGATCCACATTGGCCTACATTAACCGTGTCTAATCCGAAAGTGAGGAGATTACCGCTTTGTGACAAAAGATTGCCAGTTGAGCTAACATAACTCATGCTGGAATCCAGTTCTACTTCAATCGTAGCATTGATTGCCGCAATGGTGCCGAAATTGCAATAACTAACCGTGTAGTTAGAGCTAAAGCAAGGCCTTACCGCCCAGGTTCCTATGTCCACATACATCAGTGCGCAATAGAAATCTGCTTGCATGCCAAAGTGGATACTGTCAATGGTATCGGGCATCGCGCCGAGGTTTAAAGAATAAGTAGATGGCGATACCGGACAATTTTGGCTCCACAATAATTGGTTGTCCAATAAAGAGATGGTGTGTGCACCGCTATCGAGATAAAGCCGGTAATTTCCTGCATTATCCGTAATGGTATAATAGGGGCCGGGGTCACTTCTGATTATCCAGTTGGGAAGTAACATCTCACCGTTATCGGTAATGCAATCGCTGTTGAGATCGTCAAAAACCGACCCGTTTACCTGGTTCGGGCCGCAAACGTTGCTGATAACTGCATTTACTATTGTTACACATCCGTTTGCATCTGTAACATTTATCTCATAAGGCCCTGCAAGCAGATTAAAAATGAAATTCCCCGAACTTCCGTTTGACCACTGCAAAGTATATGGAGGTGTACCATCGGTTACCAGCAGTACAATAACCTGGCGAACACGGGGAGACTTCAAGCAGAGCATCATTGGTTTAGCCGAGGATTTAGACGGGGACGGGCGCCTGGACGCGGGCGAAGCTTGTCTACCTTGCCCCGCAGGTGCCAATTGTTTGGAAGGTGAGGATGGGAATCAGCATGAGGATGTAAATTGTGACGGCGAACTGAGTGATAACGAAGACCTCGATGGCGACGGCACGGTCGGGATTCTCGCGGCCCTGCGTCGGGGCGAGACGCCCAAGCCGGGATCGCAGACCGGACGGCGCTCGTCCGAACCGGCATCCGGGCTGACCACCCTGCAACACAGCCAGACGCCGGAGGCCTCGTGATGCTGCGCGACGAAGACCGCATCTTCACCAACCTCTACGGCTTCGGCGACTGGGGTCTCGACGGCGCGCAGGCCCGCGGCGATTGGGACGGCGCCAAGGAGATCATGGCCAAGGGCCGCGACTGGATCATCGAAGAAATCAAGGAATCGGGCCTGCGCGGCCGTGGCGGCGCGGGCTTCCCGGCGGGCTTGAAATGGTCCTTCATGCCCAAGGAGCCGGGCGACAAGCCGGGTTATCTGGTGATCAACGCCGACGAGGGCGAGCCCGGCACCTGCAAGGACCGCGAGATCATGCGGAACGACCCTCATAAGCTGCTCGAAGGCTGCCTGCTGGCCGGTTTCGCCATGGGCGCCGTGGCCGCCTATATCTATATCCGCGGCGAATTCCGCCTCGAAGGCGACCGTCTCGAAGCGGCCATCGTCGAGGCCTATGACGCCGGCCTCATCGGCAAGGACGCCTGCGGCTCGGGCTATCATTTCGACATCTATGTCCACCGCGGAGCCGGGGCCTATATTTGCGGTGAAGA
>JACZWC010000048.1 GCA_022572355.1 Bacteroidota bacterium
TCAAAGCCTAAAGTGGATTGAAGATGGGGGAGAAGCGGTGCAGCCCTGGGATCAGAAGAAGTTTAAAATACCTGGCGGTGGGGTAAAAACTCCCGGCTCAGCCATGGTTTTTGCTGCAACAGCCGGATTGCTATTAAAGAAAACCTATGGAAACTATCCTGCACCTCATTGTATCATGAACTGCGTGTTTGAAGGTTTGCAACTCCCAATTGAAAATGGACTGGCGCTGGAATCCAGGTACTTCGCACAATGTGTCACCTCATCAGTGGCAAAGAACATGATCAGAACACTGTTTTTTAGCCTGAACAAGGCAAACAAAGGGGGTGCAAGGCCCAAAGACATCCCGGTCAATGATATTCAAACGATTGGAATACTGGGAGCGGGAATGATGGGAGCGGGTATCGCCTTTGTTTCAGCCAATGCGGGAATCAATGTTATTCTCAAGGATGTAACACTTGAAGCCGCTGAAAAAGGAAAAGCATACAGTGTGGATATTTTGTCCAAATGGGTAGGGCAGGGGCGCATTACGCAAGAAAAATGTGACGAAGTTCTTGGAAGAATAGATGCAACGGATAAAGCGGATCGGCTTTCGGAATGTCAGCTGGTTATTGAAGCTGTGTTTGAAGATAGATCATTGAAAGCAACAGTTACCAAGGAAACCGAAGCTGTAATGGCAGACGGAGCTGTTTTCGCTTCCAATACCTCTACATTGCCGATTACAGGGTTGGCAGAAGCTTCCAAAGCGCCGGAGAACTTTATCGGCCTTCATTTCTTCTCACCGGTGGATAAAATGCCCTTGGTGGAAATAATACTCGGGGAAAAATCGTCTGATTACGCAACTGCCATGTGCGTAGATTATATTGGCAAGATAAAGAAGACACCCATTGTAGTTAACGATGGAAGGGGTTTCTTCACATCGAGGGTATTTAAAACCTATTTGTTGGAGGGTATTGAATGCCTTGCTGAGGGAATTTCTCCTGTGCTGATCGACAATGCCGGTAAAATGGCCGGAATGCCCGTAGGTCCCCTTGCGATTGCGGATGAGGTGAGCATTGAACTGATGTATAAGATCAACAAACAAACGGAAGAAGACCTCGGTGAGAAATACAAGGGACAGGCAATGGAAGTTGTAGATAAGTTCATTACTGAGCTGGACAGGCCTGGAAAGAAAGCTGGAAAGGGATTTTATGAGTATCCGGATGGGGCAAAGAAATTTATGTGGCCTGAACTGGAAAAGCTTTATCCGCTTATTGAGAATCAACCAGATGTAGAAGAAGTTAAAATGAGGTTGTTGTATATCCAGGCTGTCGAATCAGCTCGGGCATTTGAAGAGAACATTGTTACATCGGCACAGGATGCTGATATTGGCTCAATTTTGGGAATAGGCTTTCCACCTTTTACTGGAGGCGCCCTATCCTTTATAGACTGGAAAGGAGTATCCAATTTTGTGGATACATGCAAAGAGTTGGAAAGTAAATATGGAGAAAGGTTCTCACCACCTAAAGTTCTATTGGATATGGCTACTGACGGAAAAACGTTCTATAGCGATTGATGTACAATTGTAAGACGGTTGTAAAACAGTTGTTAGACGATTGTTTCACCATTGTTTCACCATTGTTTCACCATTGTTTCACCATTGTTTCACCATTGTCTACCTATTATCCTTATACAAGGACCCAGCTACTAAAGTCCCGATAACACACTGTGTCATCATGGTCAGGGCATTCGCGAGCGGTATCATCCTTCCGAAATCATAAAAAGCATACATGCTAGCTGCAGCGGGCAAGCAAATTAATCCTATCATTATTCCGAGGCGAAATGCCGATCCGGGTCCGGGGCCCACGGTTTTCCGAATCAACACATAAATGACCGCCAGGGGGATACCTGCAAATATAACCGACAGGTGGTGAACGATCATTCCCGGCCAATTGGGGCTGGATCTGATAAATCCCGCATTCCGAAGCACTGAATAATGATCTTCCAACAGGACACCATGAACGATCATCCCAAATACGAGCATGCATAAACCGGCAACGATTCCACCGAGCATCATGCGATTTATGTTTATTTTTTCAATCATGATACCTACTTTTAAAAAATCAATAGCTTTTTGAATGTTGAAAGATAGAACAGAGAATTTGGCTATGGGTGAAACTGTAATAAAATTGTCCAAAAGTTTTAGACATCAATGAACAATAAACCGTTAGCCGGGATTAGGGTGCTGGACCTTTCGAGGTTATTGCCTGGCCCCATGTGCACCTTGCATCTGGGAGATTTAGGTGCTGATGTAATCAAGGTTGAAGAACCTATAGCTGGCGATTACGCCCGTGCTGTTCCTCCACTGAATAAGAATAACTCCACATTCTTCCTGTCCATTAACCGAAACAAGCGGTCTTTGGCTCTTGATCTGAGTAATGCAGAAGGAGTGGAAACTTTTATGAAGCTGGCTAAAACCGCAGATGTGATTGTCGAGAGCTACCGGCCTGGAGTCGTGAAGAAAATAGGCGTGGATTATGAGGCCGTTCGTAAAGTAAACCCACATATAATTTATTGCTCTATTACCGGATATGGACAAACAGGCCCATATAGTGACAAAGCTGGTCATGACATCAATTTTATAGGTTTGGCCGGAATACTAAAAGAGCATGGTGATACAATTCAACTGCCAAATTTTCTGATCGGCGATATGGTGGGAGGGGCCATGAATGCTGCTATGGCGATTCTCGCTGCAATGGTGCAAAAGGGCAAGACGGGAGCCGGGCAATACCTGGATGTGGCGATGTTTGATGGAGTGCTTGCGCATACACCAACGTCTTTGGCACACTTGGGTAGTTTTGAGAAAATGGGTATGGATACGTCCGACATGTTATGTGGAGCATTGCACTGTTACAATGTTTACAAATGTAAAGACGGAAAGTATATGGCTCTTGGAGCCCTTGAATTCAAATTTTGGAGGATCTTCTGTGAAGCAATTGATCGCAGTGATTTATCATCCAGTCATATTACTACTGAGGAGGAATCTGTAAAAATCAAAACTGAGGTGGATGCTTTATTCCTGCAAAAAACACGTGATGAATGGGTTGCTCATTTTGAGAATGTGGATTGTTGTATCAGTCCTGTGCTGGATATGGGTGAATCTATTGAGGATGAACAGGTAAAGGCCCGTAAGATGTATTTGGACTCAGACCATCCGATAGAAGGAGAGTTGAAACAATTCTCACTGTCTTATCAATCTTCCGGTTTTGATTTTGAATTAGAACGACATGCGCCGCAATTGGGGGAGCATACGGAGGAGATATTGAGGGAGTTGAATTCTGAAGGTTGATATGGCTGTTTGAATAAGTTTAGTAACTGATACTCAATCATCTATACATCAGAAGACCTTAAGCTTGACGGACATTAGTCTTAGGAAAAGGCTTATATTTATGTTAATATTTTTATTATTCAAACATGCCTAGTTCCATCAATATCATCAAGTCGATCATGGTAACTCTTGTCTTGATATTCTTCCAGTTTGCACAAGCACAGTATAACTGGCAACTCAAACATCCTCTGCCCCAGGCTAATAAAATCAAATCACTTATAGTGATACCTGGAACTAACAACTTAGCGGCTGTTGCGTATAATGGTGTTTTTATGTCATCAGCAGATCAAGGTGTTTCATGGCAGGTTTGGCAGGATGAAAGTAACCTCGGCGCTACTTTTGAAGATGTGTTTTTTACAGACAGTCTTACAGGCTATATAGCAGCACGTGATTTCCCTTACGGTCTCGTGTATAAAACTACGGATGGGGGCAGCACTTGGACTAATGTGCTTAATTACATTAACCCGGATAGTGTTTCTCCTTCACAATTTCAGCATATTCACTTCAGGAGTGATCAAGTTGGCTATGTTACCGGTGCGGCTGATTTGTTGCTTAAAACCACGGACGCAGGTAACTCTTGGTTTTCAGACAGTATTACGCCGATTACTAGTTACACTTTAGGGCCACTTTACTTCTTGAATGACAGTGTAGGGCACATGGTTGGATCATTTGGAACACTAATTACTGCAGATGGGGGCTCAACATGGACCATTACTGATTCACTTGTTAGAGGAGATGATATCTTTTTTATCAGTGACAATATTGGCTATATAGTGGGAGACAATTATGACATTTATAAAACGTCAAATGGGGGTATCTCATGGGTGACCCAAGATTCTTTGTTGGGACAAGCGAATATATATGGATCCGGTAGCTATAACTCTGTGTATTTTTTCAATGCCGATACAGGTATAATTTGCGGTAGTTATGAACGATTGAAAACAGTGAATGGAGGCCTTACTTGGGTAAACCAAAATCAGAATTCGTATTGGATGCAAAATGGGGTGGCATTTATAAATGGTCAAGTTGGATTCATAGGCTGTGGAGGTGGCGTAATACTTAAGACTACAGATTCAGGAGATTCTTGGTCGGACTTGATTGGTACAGACGGATACATCTATGATATAGACTGTATTGGGGCAGGTACTTGTTTTGCAGCTGGTTCCATTGAGTATTTGATGAGGTCCGATGACTACGGTGAAACCTGGATAATTGATACTGTTTTTAACAGATCCGCAGGGCGTATTCAATTTGTGAATAATAACCTTGGTTTTGCAACTGGAGGTTATAATCAAATATACAGGACAATGGATGGTGGTAGTTCCTGGGACAGTATAGTAATAGGGTCGGGCGATAGCATGCTCTTCGGGGAATTATTTTTTAAGGACGAGTCAGTAGGCTTTCTCGCAGGGTTGGATGTTGACTCAGGCTTATTTGGATACACATACCGGGGGTTCATGCTAGAATCGATAGACACGGGAAGTACTTGGACACGGATTTATGAAGATCCGTTTTTTTCACCTTTCGGCAGAACTTTTCACCTTATTCGCTTCACGACCGACAGCATTGGCTTTGCTATAGGTCCGGCCAAGAATTTGAGAACGACTGATGGGGGTACAACTTGGAACGATATGACCAGTTTGTTGCCTAATAATTTCTTTGACTGTAGTTATCCGTCTGACTCTACCTGGTATGTATGTGACAATACAAAGATGTACAAAACGACAGATGCGGGCGATTCCTGGACGCAAAAAACCGTATCTACGGGTACTTTAACAGGTATTCATTTTATTGATGAAAATAACGGCATTGGTGTTGGTTATGCTGGGTCCACTTCGAGAACAATTAATGGCGGAGACTCCTGGTACACGTCATTTAATCAATTTTCTAATGGCCTTGTAGCACTATTTTTCTTTAATGATTCTGTCGCGATAGCTGGTGGAGCGTTTTCTACCATTGTAAAAACTTATAATGCTGGTGGTGAGTTTTGTACAAGTCAGGACAGCTTAAACATTCTTGGGAATACATTACTGTGCGACGGAGATACGGCAAACTTGGATGCGGGCGTGTTTTCGACTTATCAATGGTCTACTGCTGATTCCACCCAAATTATCAATGCTACCTCCGCTGGCACTTATTGGGTAGATGTAGTTAACGCTTATGGGTGCGATTACAGGGATACCGTGGTGCTAGCTTATGAGACAAACTTATTGAATATCGGTGCTGATACACTTATTTGTGAAGGTGAATCGCTTACACTCGATGCTGGTGCAGGGTATACATCATACCTCTGGTCGGATGGCTCGGTTTTCCAGACGATTACTACGGATACTACAGGGACCTTTTGGATTGAAGTTCAAAGTTCGAATGGTTGTAATTTCAGCGATTCAATAAGCATTACTGTTACCGCTGTAATTGTTGACCTGGGCGCGGACACTACGATTTGTGATGGGGATAGCATCACACTGGATGCTGGCAGTGGATATGCATCATACCTCTGGTCTGATGGTTCAGTTTTCCAGACAATAACTACAGATACTACCGGGTTCTATTCGATAGAAGTTCAAAGTTCAGATGGCTGCTTGGCCCAAGATACGGTTCAAGTTTCCGTACAGGTTTGCAGTGGGAGTGAAGAGTTGCAACCCGGTTTTGGCTTAAGTATTTATCCAAATCCAAGTGCAGGTGTTATTGCAATTAAAGGACTGAATGTAAATAACGGACTGAGGGTAATTGTTTTCGATTTTCTTGGAAAAAATGTACATGATCAGATACTATTGACAAATCAACTGGATTTGTCTAAGCTATCAAAGGGTACCTATCTTCTGTCGATTAATAGTGAAGGCATGACATTTTGGGAAAGGATAACGCTCTACTAGAAGAGAAGTTTGGAAAGACATGTACCCCAACTCGGTGAGCATACGGAGGAGATTTTGACGGAACTAGAAGATTAATTGTTTTTACTTCTCCAAAACCCCACTGACATACGTCTGGGTCCTTAAGAGGTCGCCGGTCTTTTCGTAGGTCTTCCAAACGCCGTTTTTCATAGATGCTGTCCTGCAGTATTTGTGCCAGTAGCCATCACCTCTTTCAAAGTCCTGTACATAACCGCTATCCACTTCAATGGGCAAAACCGGAGTGAATTGTCCCTCCACGACCAACAATCCAAAATCGTTGTACACCTTATAAGCTCCATCTTTACAATAGGATTTATATTCTGTTGTCACGGCCTCTCGGCCATTCGTGTGGTACTCGATGTCCGTTCTGTCTGCGGCAATACAATTGTCTTTAAAGGTTTTTCTTGTGGTCATGCGCCCGTCATAATTATAAAAGGTCCATTCGCCATTTCTGCCACCATTCACTTTGTTTCCTACCTCTCTTAATCCGCCCGCCGTATAATAACGAGTCCAGTTTCCACTTCGTGGATCCAATTTTGCCTCTAGCCTGCCAATGTGGTTGTAATTCTCATATCCAAGTTCATTCCCATTTATGATAAACCATTTCTCTACCGCTGCTTTTCCTGTGCCAAAAGTTTTTGTACCAAATTTGAGTTCATCCACTACTTCAAACAAGACTCTTCGCGTCAGGTTTCCGTTGATGTCATAAAACTTCCAGTTACCTCCTCTGTTCAAGCCACGGCCTGTACCAAAAGGATGCGAAATGATAAGCGAGTCAGTTCCCTTTACTTTGCTGATTGTACAGGTTTTGGAGTCATATACCACTCCCAAATCCGATTGCCCAAAAAGGCTTATTGGCAAGAATGCCAATACGAGTAAAATTATTTTCATTTTAATCTATGTATAGTGATGTGTTCAATCCGTGCCTGATATGATGAAATAAATGTACGCATAAAGAAACTGACTGTAATAATCAGGGTAGTATTCCGAAGGCTCCGCCAGCTAGATCCTAATGCCAATCACCAGCATGTCATCCAACTGTTGATTCACGCCCTTCCACTTTTCTATATTGTCATTAAGCAGAGCTTCTTGCTCACTCATGCCTTCATTTTGAATGTCAGCCAATAAATCCATAAAGCGCCCTCTCATGAATTTGCTGTTATCTTCTCCGCCAAATTGATCACAATATCCATCGGTGAACATATAAAAGGTGTCACCTTTCTGCAGCTTCGTTTTATGAGATAATAGCTTGGCTTTGCCTTCATAAATAGAGGGTTTTCCGCTTCGGTCGAAGACAAGCCCAATCGGGTTTCTGTTAGCTTTTATCAATTCCTTTCCACCTTTATTGATTATAATCAATGGGCAGCCTGCCCCGGCGTATTCAAGTGTTTTTTTCTTCAGATCAATAGTGCACAAGGCCAGGTCCATACCATCAACAGTAGTGGAGTCCTTCTTGTCCTTTTTCAAAGTGTCCACAACCCCTTTGTGAAGTGCTTTTATTATATCAATTGGCTTTATAATTCCATGTACCTCAACTATTTCATTGAGCAGGTTACTTCCTATCAAAGACATAAATGCACCGGGTACACCATGTCCCGTACAGTCAACGGCCGCAACGATTACCACATCCTTCTTTTTGGTAAACCAATAAAAGTCGCCGCTAACAATATCTTTTGGTTTATATAGAATAAAGGAGGAGGGCAATATTTCCACCAAGCTCGCCTTGACGGGCATCACTGCTTCCTGAATACGCTGGGCATACTTTATGCTGTCAGTGATGTCTTTGTTTTTCTTTGCCAGTTCTTCCGTTCTTTCTTTCACTTTAATTTCCAGTATCTTTTTTTCCTTCTCAACGCTCCGGGTTCTCAACTTGACAAGGGCAATAACTCCGCCAACACCTATTAGCGTACAAAGAAGATAGAACCACCAGGTTTGCCAGAAGGGTGGAGACACGCTAAACTGAAAGGTTTTTACGGTGGTTCTGCCCCCCAATATGTTCTTGGCTCGCATGCTAATAGAGTAATTCCCAGCTGGGATAAAGGGAAAAGTGATAAGGGGATCTGCAGACCATTGTGTCCAGTCTTTCATCAATCCATCCACCATATACTGGTACAAGACAGCTCCTTCTTTCAGGTAGAAAGGTGCTGACATACGGAATTCCAGAGAGCTTCTGTCATAATTTACTGTAAGATCGTCTGCCAATGAAAAATACAGGTCATTATTATTGGTAATGGTTTGCAGGTCCAGATCGAAAACATATTCTTTTTCCTGTTTATCTTCAATTATCTTGAACAATTCATTCTTGTTGTTAATAATCCAGTAATTGTTTTCAGCGTCGATATAAATGGATTGGACGTTATCAAAAAGGCCCAGGTATATGTCCTTCAATATTTTGGTGTTTTGAGCGGCATTAAATCTTCTCCATTCCACCCCGTCATTTATCCAGGTAATTCCCTCCTGCGAGTACATAAAGCGACAATTGGGAGGATATAGTTCATTAATATCTTCTCTGTATTCAATTGAATCCTTTTGCCCATCATAGCGCAGGATACCTGATGACATGAAGAAGAATGGCGTTCCATACAAGCTTCTTGCCAACACCGGCTCATCTGTACTGCTTTCAAACTGTATGCGCTCATATTTGAGAGGAATAGAACTGGCACCCATTGTCACATGATAAACGCTGTTGTCGCATCCCAGCCACAAATTATATGATTCATCTTCCACAACAGAGTAAACGTTTCCCCTGATATCGTTGAAGGGATCTTCAACTTTCCAGTTATGAGCTGCCGATCGACCAGAACTATTCTCAGTGTGGTATACGGAAAAAATTCCGGTAGAAGTAGCTACAAAGAATCTATTCTCATCTGCTGAAGACTGACTAACATGGTTGATGTACCTGTCCTTAATAATTGGGATTGCCTCTCTATTCTTTATCTCATACAAACCTGTATTCGTTGCAACCAGGAGTAATTCGTTGTATTCAACCATCTGCTTGCATTTTTCCTTTAAACCATTCACCAGCTTAAACACGTGCTTGATGGATTGCATGGCATAAACCTTTTTCACAGCAGTGGGGTCATCATTGTCCATTGCGCGCCTTCTTGCATCCTGGCTATTTAAGTAAAACCTGGAAATATTTGATTGCTGTGTCGTCACGGCCGGCGAATGTGACTTCTCACTAAGGGTATCTTTATCTTCATTGATTTTGGTTTCTCCTTCATCTGCAGCGGATTTTTTTGCTTTTTCTAAATCATTTGATTTGTTTTTTCTGCGGTTACCGGACTTTCGCTTTTTCTCTTTGATCACTCTATAGCCGAATAATTTAAAACCTTCTGGTTTTTTGTTTTCATCAGCATCTATTGTTGCTGGAATGTCTTCTTTGGGTATTTCCGCCGAATCAGGCTCTTCGGCCAGGTAGGGCTTAACGTATATACTCTCTATATTGAATTGTTTGGGCTGTGATCTTTTCTTGGGCTCTTTGATATAGATCAGCACCTCAGAGAGATCATTTACTTCTGTAAGATAATATACACCCTCGGTCGTTGCAACGTAAACTGTGCTGTCATGATCAATTACCGATATCAAATTGCCTTCTATGCCTGGATAGCTTGAATAATTTCTAACTGGAACCGATATATCCGCTCTGCTTATTCCATAATCATGTGCCAGCCATAATCCACCGTTTCTGTCCGTACCCATCGCATATATTTCATCGTCAGGCAGGCCCGTTTGGTAATTGAGCGTATGAACCGTCTTACCTGATTGTTTCTCGATAATTATACAACCTCCGGTCAGTGTTGATAGCACAAAATGTTTGTTTGACAGGTCCAGTCCTCCGGCAAGGCTACTTTCTAACAAATAGTCTGCTGCTTCCACTTCGAATGGCTGCATATCTGTTCCGTCAAATAGAAATATCTCATTCTCGCTGGTGCCTAACAATACATTGTCGGCATCATATTGAATGGCGGTAAGTATTTCGGTAGATGAAAATATAGCGCCATTTTCAATGGGCTCTAATCCGGATTCTGTTATTCTATGTAATCCATTACCTTGGATGTTTAAATAAAATGTATTCTCTAACTCGAACAGGCCGGTAAAGACCTGTTGGCTTTGTGCGTGCCAGGTATTGTTAATATTATTCTCTTTTAGTGAATACAGAAAAAGCGAATAGTCACTATAGAAGTAAATACCATCTTTACCGACCAGGATTTTAGATATTTCACTGAGTCCCGCGCTTTTGTTTTGCCCAGATAGCATCACATAAGAAACTTCACCAGTAGCCTCCTTTTGCAATAAGCCAAAACTACCCCTGCAGCCCACGTAAATTTGCCCGTCGGATTTATCCAGTGTAAGTGAAAAAACTGCAGATTCTGTTCGGATAAGGTCCCATTCAAATCCATCATAGGTAAGCACTCCGTTTCGATTGGCAAAATAGATGAGCCCGTCTGCACCTTGAACGATCGCAAAATTCTGATTGTCTATGTTCTTAACTTCCGGACTATAATTGACCAGATAGGGATTGCCATGTTGGGAGAATACTTCAAAGGTTAAGCCAAGGCAAATCAAAAAAGAAACCGCAAGATTGACAAAAATATCTTTTGTAAGGAACATAAAACCGACTTAAAATATTTACTAATATACAAAATGCAATCGGGCGGGGTAGTAGTACCCCCTGCTCACTCCGCCTGCCTGCGCGAAGCGCTCCGTCGCTGAAGCTCTGGCGCGTAAGCGACCGAAGTTTCGCTTCGGCAAAGACAGGCCAGCATTTTGCGCAAGGGTTCTTATAGATGACCTCAATTTACCAATTGTTTTTTCAATTTAGTTTCAAAGAAAGCGTGCATGGGAAATATCAAAGCAGCAATTCCTGCATTGAACAATAACTTGATTCCCGGTGCCCCTCCTGACCAGTTATCAATGTATGGATCTGCCAAAACCAACAAAAACTCAAAGAATATGAGGAAAGCAAAAAATATCAAGCCTTCGGCCATCTTCATCGGTAATGATAACCGACCCAACATTGCAACCAGTACGCCAATAACCAGTAAACAAATCAACACAATTGAGTACTGCAAATTATCCCGCCTCGATGTCCTTTCGGACTCGATTCGAGCAAGCTCTGTCTCCTCCTGCTCCTTTATCAATTCCGCTTTGTCATACTCATATTTCATCTCGGTACGGGTTTGGGCTTTGGTGTTTTCTTCATTGTCTATGCTATCGCGATAGATGATGTATAGCTTATAAGCTTCAAAAGCCAGTGCCGGTCTTCCGGTAGTGTCATATAGATTAGACAGGTTTTCATATTGGCCTTTTAAGTATTCTTTAGCGCCAATTTCTTTGGAAAGGATAAGCGCTTTTTGCAAGTGTATTTCAGCCTTTTTAAATTCACCTGTCTTAGTGTACACAGATCCGATGTTGCCAAGGTGTCTTGCAATACCGTTTTTATTACCTAGCTCTTCATCTATTTTCAGCGCTTGGAAATAGTATTCCAGGGCTTTGGGGTACTTATCCGCCATAGCTAAGTCTCGCCCTATGCGGGACGCATCAGTGGCAGAATCGCCTTGTTCCATGTAGACACCTCCGATGTTGCCAAGGTTAAGTGCAATGCCGGTTTTTCTGGCCACTTCTTCATTCATCTTAAGTGCTTTGAAGTAATATTCCAGGGCCTTGGCGTAATCGCCTTGATTCCAGTAGGCATTTCCGATGTTGCTAAGGTTAACTGCCATCCCAGTTATTCTGTCCATTTCTTTATACATTTTTAGCGCTTTGAAGTAATATTCCAGTGCTTTGGGATAATCGCCCTGGATTCGGTAGACACTTCCAATGTTGCCTAGGTTAGATGCAATACCGGTTTTTTTGTCCTCCGAAGGAGTTCTTGCGTATTCTTCTTCATACATCTTAAGGGCTTCAAAGTAATATTCCAGGGCTTTGGGGTAATCACCTTGATTTCGGTAGACCATTCCGATGTTGCCAAGGTTTCTGGCAATGCCAGTTTTTCTGTCCATTTCTTCCTCCATTTTAAGAGCTTTGAAGAAATATTCAAATGCTTTGAAATAATCGCCTTTCAACTTATTGAAGGTGCCTAGGCCGGCATTGCTCTTCGCAATCCCTAATTGCCACTTGGTTGCTTCGGCAATTAATAAGGCTTCTGAAGATAAGATAATGGCAGTATCCGGGCTGGCGTACTTCAACTTCCAGGCGAGTTTGTTCAAAGTCTTTACCCGATCGGTGTCGTGAATGTTCATTTCCAGCCTTGCGGTCAACGAATCAATGGCCTCTTGCTGAGCAAAGCCGCCAAATGATACCATTAAACACCATATGGTTAAAAACCACCTCATTTTTTCACCAATCTACCTTTTAATTTAGATTGAAAGAAGGCATGCATTGGAAAGAGGGCATATGTCCAGTGGACATATGAGCCTGCCTGCGCGAAGCCGAAGTTTCGCTTCGGCAAAGGCAGGCCAGCTTTTCGAGCAATGGTTCTTATTTGTATCATGATTTCACTATGCGAGATTTAAGCTTATTCTCAAAGAATGCATGTGCGGGGAAGATTAAGGCGGCTATTCCAGCATTGAACAATAGCTTTATCCCCGGCGCTCCTCCAGACCAGGTTTCGATATACGGATCAGCCAGAACTAATATAAACTCAAATAAGATCAAAAATGAAAAGAAGATGATTCCTTCCGCCATTCTTATGGGGAGAGAAAGCCTGCCCAGCATAGCAACCAATACACCAATTGCCAATAAACAAATCAACACAATTGAGTACTGCAGGTTGTCCCGCCTTGCCGTTGTTTCATTTACCAATCTTTGGGCTTCCACGGCTTCTTGTTCCTTCACCAACTCCGCTTTCTCATACTCATATTTCATCTCCGTGCGGGTTTGAGCTTTGGTGTTTTCTTCGTTGGCTATGCTATCGCGGTAGATGATGTATAGCTTGTATGTTTCAAAGGCCTGGGCCGGTCTGCCTGTAGTATCGTATAGATTAGAGAGGAATTTATATTGGGATTTTAATCTTTCTTTAGCTCCAATTTCCTTGGAAAGAGTGAGCGCTTTTTGCAAGGTAAGTTCAGCTTTTTCAAATTCACCTGTCTTAGTATACAGAGATCCGATGTTGCCAAGGCTGATGGCGATGCCAGATTTTCTGTCCAGTTCTTCATCCATTTTAAGAGCATTGAAGTAATATTCCAATGCCTTCGCATAATATGCTTCCGCTATCCCTTCTGCTACGGTTGGCTCGTCTGCGGACAGGTCGGTTGGCAACGCCAGAGATTTGGGGTATTTGCCAGCCATAGCTAAGTCCCGCCCTATGTGGGAAGCAGCGACAGCAGAATCGCCTTGTTCCTTGTAGACCTTTCCGATGTTGCCAAGGTTGATAGCAATACCAGTTTTTCTGTCCAGCTCTTCATTCATTTTAAGTGCTTTGAAGAAATATTCCAGGGCTTTGGGGTAATCGCCCTGGTCATTATAGACAATTCCGATGTTGCCCAAGTGTCTTGCAACACCGTTTTTATTACTCAACTCTTCATCCATTTTAAGCGCTTTGAAGTAATATTCCAGGGCTTTTGGGTAATCACCTTGATTTCGGTAGACAATTCCGATGTTGCCAAGGTTTTTAGCAATACCGGGTTTTCTGCCCAATTCTTCATTCATTTTAAGTGCTTTGAAGTAATATTCCAGGGCTTTGGGGTAATCGCCTTGATTTCGGTACACAATTCCTATGTTGCCCAGGTTAGAAGCAATGCGAGTTTTTCTGTCCAGTTCTTCACTCATTTTAAGCGCTTTGAAGTAATATTCCAGGGCTTTGGGGTAATCGCCTTTCAGCCAATTGAAGGTGCCTAGCTGACCTATACTATTAGCAATCCCTGATTGCCACTCGCGTGGTTCTGCAATTGATAGGGCTTCTGAAGATAAGATGATAGCAGTATCCGGGTTGGCGTACATCAATTCCCAGGCGAGATCGTTGAGGGTTTTTACCCGGTTGGTGTCGTGAAGCTCTGACTGTAACCGTGCTGTCAGGGAATCAATTACCGTCTTTCCGGCAGCATGACCAACAAGATTCATGAGAACAATAAAGAATACTATGAAATAATTGTTGTACACAGCCCTAAGTTAACAATTCATGGTTCACCATACGCTTGGGAAACCCGGGATCACAGGATTGTATGAGAGAGGTTAATGACGCATTTAACACAGTGATTTGAATTCCATTCCTGTATCTTTATAATGAATCATGGCCGGGGAAACCGATGCGTTATAGCCTATTTATTATATTATTGTTTCTGGTAGCGCCCGCACAGGCAGAGGATGAACTCCAAAAAAGTAATTTTTGGACTTATCGATATGAGAATGATGTTTTCTTAGAGATAGACAGGTATTATACACAAGGTGGAAGGATTGAATTTTCAGCTGATTTTCTAAAGCAATCACCCCTAAATTATCTGCTGCCGGCATTGAAGAATGACAGCAATCGTGTTCTGATTTACATGGAGCATCGATGCTATACGCCTACAAGTTTAACGTTATCTCGTGTTCAGCGAGGTGACCACCCCTACGCGGGTGTGTTTCTATTTGGACAGGAGAGATGGTCTTACAGTTCTTCAAAACATAGAATATTAAACTCCGGACTGGCACTGGGATGGATGGGCCCGGATGCAAAGTGCGAAGAAATGCAGAAGTCCATCCACAAGGCGACCAATAACGCAGAGCCCCAGGGCTGGAACAACCAGTTGAACGGCGCCTTCATTGCTAATTACAATCTGAGTATAGAACAAGGGTTTATAAATTTTCAATGGATGACATTCTCGGTGCTAACACGGGTTCGCCTAGGAACTCTTTTTGATGATGCACGAATTGGTGCACGCTTGCGTCTTGGCAAGGTTGCCACAACATTTTCGGTTCCCGATGCACTGGGTAAAGGTAAAATGAGGTGGAATATGTTTTTTGAAAGCAACTTAGAATTTGTGGTTTATAACGCTACGCTTCAAGGCGGCTTAGCGAATAGCGAGGATATTTATTCCTTAACTGCTAAAAGCATTGAAGGAGTAGTATTTGTCGGGAGAGCAGGTGTACAGCTCGCTTTTCGATCATTGGCCTTTGAATACGCACAGTCTTATAATACCCGTAGGTTTAGCGGTGGCTTAGATCACAAATACGGTAGTGCCTTGGTACGCGTTTATTTTTGAAGTTGATTCTAATACCGGTTTTGGATTTAAATTCGCTCTATTATAAAGGATGTTTTTTTAAATGCTCCAGTATTTCACCAGATACTTTTTCATACTCTTCCTGAATCAACCAATGCCCCGCATCCAGCTCTACCAACTTATAAGGCCCTTTCATATACGGTTTGGTCAGATCTATGCACTTGCGGCCAACTGCATTGTCCTTATTTCCCCAGATGAGTAGGGTAGGGTGCTGCACATCCCCCAATGTAAATTCACCCTTACCTTTTTTTAACCGTTTGTAATTACCCCGGTACCAGTGCAGGGTGCTTTTCAGCGCCTTTTTATTGCCGAGAACAGAAAGGTAATCCTCTAATTGCTCTGGTGAACATTTCTTCCATATGCTGCGCAAGCGCTTATTCTTTCCGGTAGTCAGTAACCATTCGGGTATGCCTCTAAGTTGAAAAAAGGTTATGTATTTACTCATCTTCTTTTGCTCCTTATCGAATCGAATTGCTTCGCTAAACGCTTCCACATGAGGAACAGACATGGCCGTCCAGCTCTTTATCCGCTGAGGAGCCAAGGCAAGGACTCCCCATCCCACGGCGGAGCCCCAGTCGTGGCCAATTAGGTGAAATTGGCCAAAACCCAGTGCATCTGCGATAGCGATGACATCTTCCACCAGGTATTTCAATTGATAGTCACTGGGCTTTTTCGGCCTTGCACCTGGGCTATATCCCCGCTGGTTAGGAGCGACACAGTAATATCCTTCAGCGACGAGTTTTTTCATGAGCTCTATCCACATGTGAGATGTTTCCGGAAAACCGTGCAGCAGCATAATCGGTTTGCCGGTGGACTTGTCACCCGCCACACGGCACGTGAACGTCATTCCGTTTGCTTCTATATTTTCGGTTCTAATAATTTCGTTCACTTCAATGGATGAAATATTGGCTGTGGTGTTTAAATGAACAGCAGCAATCGCAATAATACAAAAGAGATGTTTCATTAGTGGTCCTGTTCAACTAAAATAAGCGAAACCTGCTCTTCTTCGGCTATAATTACCTTATGCGGAGTATGATCATCTATTATGAGTCCATCACCTTTGGAGTAGGAAATAAGCTCACTATCTTTGAAATCAATCTTCATTGTACCGGATAACACGTATCCAATATGATTTTTAATACACCAATCCTCCTCTATAAAGTCATCATGAAATTCCACAAGTCTTATCTTTTGGCCTTTGCTGGAATAGGATTTCTCCCGTACGCCCTTGTGAGGTTCGGTCCAGGCTAGTTCATTAAAGGGGATTGGGTTTTCAGGCATTTATTTCTAATTAATTATGAACAGTATTTTTCAATCAGCTCCTGTTTTCTCAAGGCTATTTTCTCTTTATTATAGAAGAGGCTCATTACTTTGAACATGAGGCCAACTCCACCAACGAGGTGGGTGTTACTCAGATCAGTCAAGATCATACCTAAAGGAATCATTTTGGGTGTCATTTTGCTGAGTTGTTCTATTAGCCCATCTTTTTGCAATCCCATCATGATTTTAATATTTTGCTCAAAAGGCTCATAACCTGGTTCTGTGATAACCAGCGCTTCCACCATAGCTTCTGATTCATTTTTAAACTTGTGATGCACCTTTCTTTGTATAGTTGCTTTATCTCCGGCCTTCAAGATGATTTTTTTGCCATCGTTCCACACAGAGAGCTCACCTTTTAGCACCTCGAAGCTCTCATTGAACTCTGTATGATAATGCATGGGTGCCATAGCTCCCGGAGCAAACATTCCATGAATTACTGTGCGCACACCACCGTTGGTGATACACGATTCTTGTACAAATCCTACTTTGTCTTTTTGTTCTTCCATGCTCAATTAATTTGGACACTCAAAAGGGAACAGATTTTCTGTCATTTCAATTTGTATTCAGATCCGAACCTCCTTCAATCTCCTCAATCTTTTCCCTGGAACGGGTGAGCGTAGAATCTATTTCCAAGGCGGTTTTGAAATTGATAAGTGCATTAACCGTGTCTCCGCTGGAAATCAATGCATCACCATAACTATTGTATGCCTCAGCAGATTCAGGAAACTCTTCCAGGTTCAGTTTGAAAATTCGGATTGCGTTCTCAGTACGTTCCAATTGAAGTAAATGATAACCAAGTTCGCTCAGGTGCTTCTCTGCAAAATCATATTTACCTGGTGTTTCAGATTTCAGTTTTTTGTATTGAGCTATGGCCTTGGTAATACCTTCGTTCACAATGATTTTCCCTATTACTTCCCCAATCGCCGATTTTGGAGTGCTGTAAGGTTCTTCATGGAGTATGCGTATTAAAGGATCTAATATATAGTTCCAGCTACCGGAATTGTTGGTGAGAATGATAATGCAATTATCCTCTTCAATTTCGCGATATATAAAATTGACAAACCCGGCCCAGTTACCCGAATGTGCCACCACTTTTTTCCCCGTGGGTGATTCACCAATGCCCCATCCAAAACCATAATCAATTGTATCACCTTTATTGAGTATGACCTGGGTAAAGGCTTCCTCCAGCGTTTCTTGCGAGACCAGCCCATCGGTATACAATATTCTGTCCCATTTCAAAAGATCTCCCACAGTGGAGTATATACCGCCATCTCCTGCCGCGCCATTCAAATAATGAATATCCGTAGATGTGCGATCAATGCCGTTCATGTTGAGCCTGTGCCCGTAAACTCTCAAAGGCATCGTACTGTCTATTCCAGCAATATATTTGTACAGCGAAGTGTTCATCATATTAGTTGGATCAAAAATGTTCTCTTTGAGAAATTGCGCAAAGGGCATTCCCGAAGCACGGCTGACAATAGTTCCGAGCAGAACATATCCCGTATTACTGTATTCCCAAAATTGGCCTGGTTTAAAAATGATCTTAGGCTTTGTGCTGACGAATAAGTCGATGATGTCTTCATTGCCGGCAATGAGCCTTTCCGGGTCCTTGGCCTTTAGTTCCGGCTTCCAGTTCTTATTCATCATGCGAATATAATCGGGCAATCCGCCCACATGATTGAGCAGGTTTCTGATCGTTACCCCTTCATAGGGCAGCTCCGGAATAAAATCCCGGATATCCTGGTCGTAGGAGAGTTTTCCGCTTTCTTTGAGTATCATGATACTCATGGCGGTAAACTGCTTGCTTAACGAAGCCAGCCTGAAAATTGAATTGACTGTTAATGAATCGATGGGGTCTATATTGCCGAGGCCAAAGGCTCCTTCATAGACGATTTCTCCCTTTTTTAGAATAAGTGCAGCGCCGTTAAATTGTCCTCGCTCATATGCCTTGGACAGGAATTCTTTGTACCTGTTACTGCTTACCTCGCTTGTTTGATGGGTTGCACAGGAAAAGAGAATAATTGTGAGGAGCAGGCCTGTTTTGAGTGTATGAAATGAGTCTTTCAATGCTCTTATTTTACTGCTGTGTGTTCAATCAAATAGTTAGTTAATAATGTATAAAGATGTCGTCTCGTATTTACACCTTCATGGATACCATGAGAACGATTGGGGTATGGCATTATCTGAAATTGTTTGTTGTATTTAATTAGCTCGTTGGCAATCATCTCTGCATTTTGATAATGACAGTTGTCATCAGCGGTTCCGTGTACAATTAGTAAATTCCCATCTAAGTTTTTCGCATATGTAATTGGAGATCCATCGATATAATCTTGCATGTTTTCTTCTGGAAGGCCCATATACCTCTCCTGGTAAATGTTATCGTAGTTCAGCTGATGAGCTATTCCTGCCACACACATTCCTGTTTTGTATATCTCCGGATATTTAAACATTAAATTAAGCGTCATTGTACCACCGCCACTCCATCCCCAAACTGCTGTCCTCTCTTTATCAATAAAGTTCCACTTGAGCACTTCTTTTGCTGCCAAAGCCTGATCCCTGGTGTTAATTACCCCTACCTTTCTATAAATACACTTGCGCCATTCGCTGCCTTTTAGACAGGGGGTTCCCCTGTTATCCATGTCTATGATAACGAAACCTTGCTGCGCCAACATGATATTCCATATTCCCACCCACGAGTCTATGGCTGTTTGCACCCATGGCTCACCATAAACATGAAAAAGTACCGGGTATTTTTTGTTTGAATCAAAGTTTATGGGCTTGATCATCCTCCCATCCAGTTCAATACCCTCTTCAGTGGTCACTTTGAAAAAACTGATTTCCGGAAATTTCAATTTAGCCATCTGAAGTTTAAAATCCTTATTGTCGACTAGAGTCTTAATAATTTTATGATCAGGTAGATTGATCAAATAAACCGTTCGGATAGATTGAGCAGTATTATAAGTATGAATAGCATACTTACCATTTGGAGCAAAATTATTGTACAGATTTGCACCCTTGTAATTTTCCGGAGTAATACGTTTCAGATTGCCCTTACCATTGATGCCGATAGAATACAGATATCGCTGGGTACTGTTTTCTGGTGAAGCGATAAAAAATAATTTATCTGAAGTAGCTATGGAAACAGAAGCGACATCATATTTACCACGTGTAACTAATTTTTTCTTACCAGTGTTCATGTTAATTTTATACACATGCCGCCATCCGTCATTTTCTGTCATTCTTAAAAATGCCGAAGAATTATCGGTCAATATCAAATCATTTTTACCCCATGAATTGGAAGAAAAGTCTGGGTAATTCAGATCCACCCAGGTTTCTTCTTTTTCTGTGTATATCTTAGTCAGCTTACCTGATGAAGGAATGTACTTCCATATGTTCAATTCATTCTGTTTACGATTCAATTGCTGAATCATTAAAAAATCAGCATTAATCCATTGTATGGCAGGTACGTAATTCTCTTTTTCTCCACCAGGTAAATCAACCCATGCAATTTCTCCTGAAGCAAGAAGAATTACTCCAACTTTACATGCTGATGGCTCTTGTCCTACTTTTGGGTATTGCAAGGGTATAAGTTTCGAATAAACAGAATCGGTATTATTGATCATATAATATGTTCCAATTTCTGATGCATCCAATTGCCAAAAAGCGATCTGTTTTCCATCTGGGCCCCATCTAAATCCGTCTCTACATCCAAACTCTTCCTCATACACCCAATCAAAAGTGCCATTGATTATATCTCTATTTCCATCAAAAGTGAGCTGGGTAACCTTTCCTGTAGCAAATTCTTCTTTATAAAGATTAAAACCTTGAACATAAGCAACATATTTATTGTTAGGTGAAAACTTGGCGAACATTAAAGATGAAGATTCAAACTTTTCTCCCAGTTGTTGAAGTTTATTGGTTGATAAGTCATAGACCCAGTAGTCTCCTTTTGTGTAGGATCGCCATACCCGGCTAGAATTCGTGAATATTAAGACTTTTGTTTCATCTGGGGAGAGCGTGAAGTTTTGTATGGAAATAGATACAGTATCCCCCGTAGGGATTAACTCTTTAGCGGGAATAAAAACACTTCTCTCTTGCGAACTGCTTTCATATCGAATAAATTCAAATGAGTTCTCTAAAGAAATCGATTTTTCAGTAGTAAGGTATGCTTCCCCGTTTTCTATCCATCGTATTGCTCTGTAAAAACCTCGCTTGAATTCATTGGAATAAATTCGATCGATGGATAGCAGGCTTGAGTCGGATATACTTTGAGCTTGAACCGAGCTGCATGTGATTAGTACTACTAAAGAAATGAAGAATAAATTGTATGCTGTTTTCATGTGATTATTTGTAGCTAACTTGTCTTATCTCACCAAAGGCTTACAAACCGTAATAAATATAGACATTCTTATATAAAGCAATCCCGAACCGGTTCCTCAACTTCACTATTTATAATTCGTAATGCGATGTAGCTGTATTACCCCCCTGGTCGCTTCGCTCCCTGTCCGCCTTAGATCAAGGGGGACAGTTTCTTTGCCAGCCTGCCTTTGGCACGGCGTAGAAAAGAAACAGGGGGTCATACTGACCTTTCCCTTCCCACATATAATTCGTACCTTGTTACGCCAAACAGAATTACCATGAAGAAATTAGCCGCACTGCTAATATTTTCCCTATTATTCTCGGTTTCTACACTGCTGGCTCAGCTCAACATGACACAGCTGGGCAATCTCACCTACGGCCCCGAGCTCAACGATATTTGGGGATATGTAGATTCATTGGGCAATGAATATGCGCTGGTTGGCATTGGAAATGGCGTTTCGGTGGTGGATGTTACCAATCCCGCAACGCCTACTGAGGTGTATTTTATTCCCGGCCCCAGTTCCACCTGGAGGGACCTGAAAGTCTGGAACAAGCACGCCTATATTACCAACGAGACCTCTGGTGGGCTGATGATCATAGATCTGAGCAATCTTCCGAATCCTGTCTTTCCAACTGTAGTGAGCTACAGTGGCTCTACCTATCCATTTACTTCTGCACATGACCTGTACATCGATGAGAATGGAGTGGCGTACATCATGGGGGCAGACAATGGAAATGGCGGCGCCATCATGCTCGATCTCACCATAGACCCTCAGGCGCCTGTGGAATTGGGCCGTTTCAACACCTATTACCTCCATGATGGAATGGTGCGTGGAGACACCTTATGGGGTGCCGCTATCAACGCCGGTTTATTTGTGGTGGTGGATGTTTCCAATAAGTCTGCGCCTTCTGTAATGGCAACTCAGAATTCTCCCGGAAACTTCACACACAACTGCTGGATCTCTGATGATGGAGACTATTTGTTCACCACGGATGAAATTAGCAATGCTTTTATCGGTTCATACGATGTTTCCAACCTGGGTAATATTACGTTTCAGGATCAGGTACAGTCAAACCCGGGTTCAAATGTCATTGTGCACAACACCTATGTGATCAATAATTTCATTGTTAGTTCTTATTATAGAGATGGAGTAACAATTCATGACATTACCCGGCCCCATAATATGATTGAGGTAGGGAACTTCGATACCAGTCCACTTTCAGGGAATGGCTACAACGGTGCTTGGGGAGTATATCCTTGGTTACCTTCAGGAAATGTAATTGTATCGGATATAGAGAATGGATTGTTCGTGCTCGGTGCCACCTACGTACAGGGTTGTTATTTGGAGGGAACAGTAACGGACTCAATCACCACCTTGCCAATTAACAACGCGACTATACAAATCTTAACAACTTCTGCTACAACCACAAGTGATGTAAGTGGGGATTATGCTACGGCTGTCCTTACACCTGGAACCTATAATGTTGTGTTCTCTGCCCCTGGCTATACATCCGATACGCTTTCTGCAATTCTCGCCAATGGGGTTCTCACCATCCTGGATGCGGTCTTGCTGTCTCCAACGCCCTTCACTGTTACAGGACAGGTTATTGAGGCGACAATGGGAGCTCCCATTCCCGGAGCGAATGTGATCATCACCAATAGCGACTTTACTTATAATGTAACAACCGATGGATCTGGAAATTTCAGCATTACACCGTTTTATGCCGGGACATACGAGATAATTGGAGGTAAGTGGCTGTTCAAGAGTACCTGCTTCATTCAGTATATTGATTCCACGACTGCATCAGGTGTTATTGAATTGGACTCAGGCATTTACGATGATTTTACCTTTGATTATGGCTGGACGGTTAACGGATCTGCAGTCACTGGTGCGTGGGAGAAAGGAGAACCTGTAGGAACCACCTATGGTGGAGGAGATGCCAATCCCGATTTTGACGTAACCACAGATTGCTTCGAGGAAGCATACATTACCGGAAACGCCGGGGGCGGAGTCGGCAATGATGATGTGGACGATGGAAATACCATTCTGACATCACCCGTCTTTGATCTGAGTTCATTTACAGAACCCTATGTGAATTACTACCGGTGGTTTTTTAACGATGGTGGAAGTGGCACACCCAATGATGAATTGGAAGTCCGGCTTTACAATGGAACTTCAACTGTGATTATTGAAACGGTCACGGAAGCTTCGGCCGGTAACGGAACCTGGGTGCCTAGATCAATTAAAGTTTCGGATTTCATCACACCTAGCAGTACCATGCAGCTCATATTTGAAACATCTGACCTAAGTGGTTCGGGCCACCTCGTGGAAGCAGGCGTGGATCAATTCGAGGTGGGTGATTATGGATTGAGCATCACCTTGAGCAATGCCTCTTGTTTTGGAACCTGCGATGGCCAGGGAACAGCAACAGTAGTTGGTGGGCAATTGCCATTTACATACTTCTGGGATGACCCTGGAACGCAAAGCAATGCCACCGCTACAGGATTGTGTGCCGGCTTTTATAATATTTTGGTAATAGATGCTGCCGGGGATTCGGCACTGGGCTCAGTGAGTATCAACCAACCCAACCAGATTAGTTTATCGACATCAACGGCTCCAACCTGCACCTCGAATGTAAGTGATGCCTCGGTAACGGCTCTGGCTGGTGTTACACCCTATACTTATTTATGGGATTCTTCAGCCGGCGGACAAACAACCCAAACGGCCACCGGATTGAACGTTGGAACCTATTTGGTTACTGTAACGGATAACAACGGATGTTCCAATTCTACATCAGTGTCCATTGGTGCCAATTTTGTCATTTCGGTCTCGGCAACCGGTACCAATCCCACAACATGTGGCGGAAGTGATGGAAGTGCCGCAGCTACAGCTGTCAACGGAAACTCTCCTTATACTTATTTATGGGATGATAGTGGTGCTCAAACAAACGCGACTGCTGGGGGATTGAGCGCGGGAACATACAAAGTCATTGCAACGGATAATGATGGCTGTTCGGATTCTACAACTGTTGTGTTAACCGACGCGGGAGCGGCGTCACTGGTGATAAGTGATTCTACGATGGTATCATGTATCGGGCCCAATTCCGGATCAGCTACGGTGGGTATGACTGGTGGCGCAGCACCTTATACCTATACCTGGAATACAACACCAACGCAAACAGACTCAACTGCAACAGGGTTGGCTGTTGGATCATATAACGTCACAGTTTCGGACAACAATGGATGCTCCAGCTCGACTACTGTGAGCATAACAGCAATTTTAGATATTTCAGTTGTTGCCACTTCGACCAATCCTTCTGCTTGTGGCGCAGCAGATGGTTCAGCAACTGCCGCTGCAACCGATGGCTTGCCTCCGTACACGTATTTGTGGAGTGATGGTGGGGCTCAAACAAATGCAAATGCTACCGGGCTGCTTTCAGGAAATTACAATGTCACGGTTGCAGATTTGAACGGCTGTATAGATTCTGCAACTGTTTCGGTGAATGATCCTGGTGCGCCTTCACTGACTATTAGTGCCACGACTATGCCTTCATGTTTTGGAGGCAATGATGGAACTGGTACCGTTGCTGCATCAGGAGGAGCGACTCCTTACACTTATGCGTGGGGAACGACTCCAATTCAAAATGATTCCATGGGTACGGGATTATCTGCAGGTACCTATAATATAAGTGTAACTGACGCCGGATCATGTACTTCGAGTACGACGGTAAATATCTCAGAGCCTAGTGCTGTGGTAGTGGTAATTTCAGCATCGGATATTAGCTGTTTTGGAGCCAATGACGGAGCTGCTTCCGTTTCGGTTAATGGTGGAACTACACCGTATAGCTATATGTGGGATACTGGCGATTCCACTGTGCCACTGATCAATTTGAGTGCCGGTAGCTACATCCTAACTGTTACAGATGCAAATAGCTGTACCTCTGTTGATTCGGCCTCTATCACTGAGCCAGTGGAAATGACTATTTCTACGACAATAACAGATGCCACTTCAGGACTTTGCAATGGGATAGTTGCTGTTGGTGTACTTGGAGGGATTCCTCCTTTTACGTATTTGTGGGATGATCCGGATACCCAGGCTACGGTCTTTGCCACGGGGCTCTGTGCAGGTTCTTATATAGTTGTGGTCACAGATTCTGCCGGTTGTACCCAGACAGCAGCTTCGGTAGTGCAACTCCTGGATGTCATAAGTGTAAAGAATTCGGTTGAGTCCAGGTTAAAAGTGTATCCAAATCCAAATTCAGGATCGTTTATCATAGATCTGATATTAAAAGACCCAGGCGAGGTACGGTTTGAATTAATAAATACCATTGGACAAATTGTCTATGCTGAGAAATTGAGCACCTCCCGGGCTTATATGTTGAATTTGCCGAATGCAAGTGCTGGAATATACCAACTCAGGATAATTACTTCTACCGAGATTTTTCAGAAAAAAGTGATTATCGCGAGATAAGCAATGAAATGAACAACAGAATGTCCATGCTTTCCGCGGGATAATTAGCATTTCTGATTTTTCATATTAAATTTGTAAGTGTCAACGCCTGTGAACCAACTAATTGTTAAACTCTAATTCCTAAATTATGAAAAAACTCTACTCTACATTTTTTATTCTTGTTTGTTTTGCTGGGTTATCTTTTTCCCAGAATTACGATTTTGGAGTTACCGCAATTACTGAGCCTTCACCTGGCGCTAACGTCGATCCAAGCACTAGTGATTCGATGAAAATTACGGTGCAAAACTTTGGTCCGGATTTGCCGACCACGGATTCGATTACAATGATTATGCTCGTTGATGGAACACCTACAACGTCGATTTACTGGGTTAAATTTACAGGAACTTTTCCCAACGGTGCCTCAGCACAATTTGGATGGGATGTTGATTTTTCGACTCTGAATCTTGGCTCGCGCACAATATGCTGGACTATTTTTATGCTTACTGATACTAATAGTGCTAATGACACAACCTGTGCGGTCTTCAACATTATGCCAGTGGGTATTGAATCTGTTTTTGGAGAGGAGAGTAAGATATTCCTCTCCAATGGCCGGTTAAACTTAGATGTTACTAATAGCGAGATCAGAGGTTCTACGACCATATCAATCTACAATATGGCGGGTTCATTGATATACTCTGAAGATATCGATGGCGATGGACACGTTGCGTCGACGGTCAATCTATCTGATCACGCTACTGGCATGTATATAGTCCGGTTGCTGTCGGACGGCAAGTTGATAGAGTCGAGGAAGGT
Organism: Bacteroidota bacterium; assembly: GCA_022572355.1. Taxonomy (GTDB): domain Bacteria; phylum Bacteroidota; class Bacteroidia; order NORP154; family NORP154; genus NORP154. The sequence continues at coordinate 26,405 of JACZWC010000048.1, forward strand.
GATGAAGTAAGGGTTTCCTACGGCTCTCTTCGGCTCCGCTCAGAGGGCGCCGTAAAACCGTACACTGAGCGAACAGGTTTAGCCGTACACTGAGCGGATGTACACTGAGCGATGCCGAAGTGTACATAACCTGATCTCACTAGACCCTCCAGAAAAAACAGTAAAATAATTCTGTACCTGCTTATCTAAGCTTCACGAGCATGGTTGAATAAATCTGCTCGCCAACCCTTAAATTTAAAGTATAGGCCCCCGGTGTTTCTCCCAACTCTTCAGCGCCGAATCTCCTTGAATAAGTTCCTGCTGCGCGTTTATTTGTACGCTCGCTGAATACCAACTCACCCAATACATTATACACCTCAATAGTTACGTCATCTGTTTTCTCAATGGTGTATTCAAATGTGGTGAATAACTTATAAGGATTCGGATATATTTTGGTGCTGAACGGATCGCGGTTTGCAGCTTCTATAGATGTGGTTAGATTGGTGGTAGTTATTGTCGAATCTCCAACCAGGAAATTAAGCCCTGTGATCGTAGAATCATTGGTAGTCAGGCCAATAGAATAATTTGTCTCCATTTCCTTTCCGGGAACACTTATATGAAAAGTAAAATTTCCCTGGGGCACATTGTTGAAACTATAAGTGCCGGTACTATCGGTCGTGTGGGATGCAATAACTCCACCCGGTATCTGCTCAACAGATATGCTTACTCCCGGAACGGGGTCAGCTTTTTTTCCGGTGGTTACTATCACACCTGAAAGGCTGGATGTTCCCGTCAAAGCCGGAACTTCAATTATATTAATGTTTGCCGCAATAGTTGTGTCAGTCCCGCACACAGCAATTATAGCCGTGGCAGAATCCCATCTGTGGGTTGCAACGTAAAACGTGGGAACCGCATCCGGAAAAGCCAGGGTGTCTGCCTCTGCTTTAATAATATAGTTACCAACACCTGTTATGGGTCCCGCCGAATAATTCCCCAATGCATCCAGTGGCGCCGTTGCCGCAATGGCCATGGGCGCTCCGCTCAGATCATCATAGTAAACTGTTACCTGCCCATTGCTCACGGGTACAACGCCTGCTGTTACATTCCCTGTTATGGTAACCTGGGCCGGGCACAATTTCACTACCCAAAAGTCATAACCTCCCAGAGTGTCTTCAGTTTTATCCCCCGAAATGGGTGAATTGGATAATCCGCCCAACACATAACCACCATCGCCGGTTTGCTGAATGGAAGTAGGCAAATCATATCCGCTTCCACCAATGGTATTTTGCCATTGGATAGTACCTAAACTGTCTAATTTCACCACCCAATAGTCAGCGCCTCCCAGGGTGTCTTCAGTTTTATCCCCGGAAATGGGTGAATCGGAGACTCCGCCCAAAATGTAGCCACCATCGCCGGTTTGCTGAATGGAAATAAGCCAATCATCTCCGCTTCCTCCAATGGTATTTTGCCATTGAATGGGTGTCTGGGCAGTTCCCCTTCCGTCTCCCCAAAGGGGGGAAAGTAAAATAATAGCGCCGGCTAATAAAAGACCTGGTTTTTTCATAGCATTAGGTTTTGATGCCCCTGTTTCATTGCAGCAGGGCTAAGAAATAAAGTACTAAGATATGAAATATACCCCCGGCTTATCTAAGCTTTACGAGCATGGTAGAATACATCTGATCACCAACCGTTATATTTATGGTATAGACTCCCGGCGCTTCTCCTAACTCTTTGGCGCCGAATCTCATTGAATGAGTTCCTGCAGCCCGTTTGCTTGTGCTTTCGCTGAATACCACTTCGCCCAGCATGTTATACACCTTAATAGTTACATCAGCTGCCTTTTCGATGGTGTATTCAAATGTTGTGAATAGCTTATAAGGATTAGGATATAATTTGGTATTGAACAAATTGCTGGTTATTTCTTCTTGATCTGTAGTGAGATTCGTGGTGGTTATTGTGGAATCCCCAACCAGGAAATTAAGTCCTGTGATCGTAGAATCATCGGTGGTTAAGCCAATAGAATAATTTGTTTCCATTTCTTTTCCCGGAACGCTTATATGAAAAGTAAAGTTTCCCTGGGGCACATTGTTGAAACTATAAGTGCCTGTACTATCGGTGGTGTGGGATGCGATCACTCCACCCGGTATCTGCTCGACAGATATGCTTACTCCCGGAACGGGGTCAGCTTTTTTCCCGGTGGTTACGATCACGCCTGAAAGACTGGATGTTCCCGTCAAAACCGGAACTTCAATTATATTAATGTTTACCGCAATAGTTGTGTCGGGCCCGCTTACAGCAATTACAGCCGTTGCCGAATCCCATCTGTGGGTTGCAATGTAAAACGTGGGAACTGCATCCGGAAAACCCAGGGTATCTGCCTCTGCCATAATAATATAGTTACCTACACCGGTAATCGGGCCTGCCGTATAATTTCCCAATGCATCCAGCGGTGACGTTGCCACGATGGCCATGGGCGCTCCGCTTAGATCATCATAGTAAATGGTTACTTGTCCATTGTTCACAGGTGTAACACCTGCTGATACATTCCCTGTTATTGTTAGTGTTGAGGGTGATGTGACGGTCACCGTAATTTGATCGGTATTCGCACATCCATTCGCATCCGTAACCTGTACAGTATAAGTACCTGCCTGATTAACTACAATAGATTGTGTGGTATCTCCCGTTGACCAAGTATAGTTTGAAAAACCTGGACCCGCATCAAGCGTTATTGAACAACCATTACAAATCATAGTGTCTGTACCCAAATTAACAGTTGGTAATGGATTAACTGTTAAAGTAGTTGCAATTATGCTGTCACAACCATTGACTGTTATTAAGCTGTCGTAATAGGTTCCAGATATTGCATAGTAATTGCCAAATATCACAACGCTGTCACCACTACAGATCAACATATCAGCTGTGTTAATTGAATAATTAGGTAAAGGGACGGTGACGCTTTGTATTATTGTATCAAAATCCGTCGAGAAAGTATCACGAACAACCAGCATCACATTGTAAGTTCCTGCGGATGCATACACATGTGTATATGTATTAAAAATCGCGCTATCAATGTATCCATCATCAAAATTCCAATACCACATGGCTGGCGTACCACCCGATGATTGGCCTGTAAAATTTACAGGATCTGTAATCAGGCATGGGCCGCTCCATGAAAAGCCGACAGTAAGTTGAGCCTTACTAGTCTGAGTCATAAAAATGCAACAAACCAGGGCTGCTGCCAATGAGAGGTAATTTTTTTTCATGTTTTATCAATTTAATTATTGATATTAAGTACACTTATTATATTCCTGCCGAAGTGTTAACAATAGGCCACGATAGCACCCGAGCCTTTGTACAATAAAAGTATTGCTTTTAAAATGAAATTCAAAAAGCAACAAGCTGTCGGCTTGATACTGAGCGACCGTGGTATTAAATTGCCCGGATGTGAGGTACAGGGAATATGTATGTACTTCCTCTGCTTATCTGTGCTTCATAAGCATGGTTGAATGCATCTTGTCACCAACCCTTATATTTATGGTATAGACTCCCGGTGTTTCTCCTAACGCTTTGGCGCCGAATCTCATTGAATGAGTTCCTGCCGCCCGTTTGCTTGTACTTTCGCTGAATACCACTTTGCCCAGCATGTTATACACCTCAATAGTTACATCAGCTTCTTTTTCTATAGTGTACTCAAATGTGGTGAACTGATTGTGCGGATTAGGATATATTTTAGTGCTGAACAGATCCCTGTTTGCAGCTTCTATAAATGTGGATAGATTGGTGGTAGTTATGGTCGAATCTCCAACTAAGAAATTAAGCCCTGTTATAGTAGAATCATCCGTAGTTAAGCCAATAGAATAATTGGTTTCCATTTCTTTTCCCGGAACGCTTATATGAAAAGTAAAGTTTCCCTGTGGCACATTGTTGAAACTATAAGTGCCGGTACTATCGGTCGTGTGGGATGCTATAACGCCGCCCGGTACCTGTTCAACAGATATGCTTACTCCCGGAACCGGGTCGGCTTTTTTTCCGGTGGTTACTATCACACCTGAAAGACTGGATGTTCCTGATAAAGCCGGAACTTCAATTATATTAATGTTTACCGCAATAGTTGTGTCAGGCCCGCATACCGCAATTACAGCCGTGGCTAAATCCCATCTATGGGTTGCA
>JACZWC010000009.1:0-33770 GCA_022572355.1 Bacteroidota bacterium
TCTATTGATTGCCAGTTCAATGGCCATGCTCTTGAACTCACTGTCGTAATGTTTTCGTTCTATACTCATAATTCTAAATTAAGGATTACAAGCTTAACTTACTGTCCAGGCAAATGTAGTAAGTCCAGCAGTTGTTTCGCGCCTTGCCAAGACGCTAGACAAGAGCGGAATGCCAATCCGTCGGACGTTAGTTACACTTCATCTTGATCACGTCGTAGGCTTCGAAAAAGCCGAGTTCTGCTGATTTACTGTAATCCTTGCAAGCGGCTTCCTTTTCGTCATTGCCATAACGCGCATTGCCTCTGGCAAAGTAAGCCTCGAAGTCTTTGGGATTGTCTTCTATTACCTTTGTAAAATCATCCGCAGATGCCTTGTATTGGCGCAGGTTGTAGCGTGAAATACCACGATTGAAGTAGGCATCCATAAACTTGGGGTTTAACTCCAGGCTCCGGTTAAAATCATCGATTGAACCCCGGTAATCCTGCATGTTTGCCTTTAGCTTGCCCCGGTCCTTATAAGCCTTGTAATGCCCAGCATCTAGTTCTATTACCTTGTTGTAGTGTTTCATGGCGCCCTTCATGTCATCTGTTCGGAACATGGAGTTGGCCAGGTAGTAATTCCCTTCTATATCCACAGGATGGTTATCGACGTAGATGTTCAAGCCAATGAGCGCAGCCTTGTAGTCGCCTGCGTGGTACTTTTCTATTGCCTTTGCCAGTTGTGGGTCTTTCCCGCCTGTCGGACCTGCCTGACCGGCAGACAGGCGGGCAGGCTTCTCTTCATTTTGAGCAAAGAGTACTATTGAAGTAAAGACCAGTATCAAGAACAGTAATATACGCATGTCAAACTTTTTTCAATTATAATGGCAATCGCACTTCATACGAGAATAAACGCTATAAGTTCTAAACATAACCGTTGTGAAAAACATCCGAAAAAAGAGGGATTGCACGTTGATCCGATCGCAGTACGGCTTCTTTGGGGAATCGGCAGGCACATCTTCGTTCCTCTTTCCAATCTTAAGGCCCAATGTGATCTCATAGGTACCATTGGATTCAGCCATCATTTTTTAAACTTGATCTCCTTGATCTTCGCTCCGTTTTTAAACACCAATCCGTAGGCTTTTTGGCCATTTGGCCGGTAATATGTCCATTTTCCATCCTTCACGCCATTGTCATAATATCCTTCAACAGATAATGAGCCATGTTCGTACCATTCTGTCCATTTTCCATCCTGATTGTCCTGCTTATAGCTCTGAAGCTGGTATTTCTTTCCATCTTCAAAGAAATAGGACCATTCACCGTCTTTCTTTCCTTTTATATATGTTCCGTCCTCTCTCATATTACCCGTTTCACTATTACAGGGATCAGGGCATGGATACCAAGATGTCCATTTACCAGTCAGCAGGCCATCTAAATAATTGCCTTTATATTGAATTTTTCCATCCTCATGCCAATGTGTCCAGCTACCGTGTTTTATATCGTTTTTGTAGTTGTTGTCATACTTCATATTCCCATTTGGGTAGTATCCTTTCCAGTTTCCATCGATACGGCCCTCTTTGAAGTAGCCCTCATCATTTTTTGGGCCTATTCCATTCGTACAAGGTGGAAGGCATGGATACCAGGAAGTCCAAAACCCACTTTCCTTTCCATTCACAAAGTCGCCCTCATGCTCCTTTGCCCCGTTCTCATACCAGACCACCCAACGGCCCGTTTTTAAGCCCAGTTGGTAACTTCCGGCCCGTATCTTTTCGCCTTCTTCATACCAAAAGGTCCATTCACCATCTTGCTTCCCCTCCACAAAATCTCCTTCGCTGCCTTTTACGCCATTGGTGAAATAGAATATCCACCGGCCATGGTGTACGCCCTTTTTCATGGGACCCATCATGTCGATCATTCCATCTTCATTCCGCCAGGTACATTTGCCCTCCAGCTCTCCATCCTTATACGCTCCCTTGAACTCGACCTTGTTGTTGATAAACCAGGATGTCGATGCTCCGTTCAAAACATTTGCAACATAACTGTTTTCTTTCAGAGGCTTTCCGGAAGTATACCATTCTATCCACTTTCCCTCCTTTTTGCCATCCCACACTTTGCCCTCTTTACTCTTTTTACCATTTCTGTGCCAGCTGGTGCAAACACCACTTTCCATATAAATCTCACTCCAGTCTGTTCCGTTTTGATACCAATACAGCCATTTGCCGGTTTTTACTGAAGCCTTGTAGTTTCCTTTGCTCCACATCTGACCATTTTCATACCACTCAATCCACTCACCCTCTTTTTCACCTTTAATCGTATCACCTGTTTGTTTGGGATTTCCATTATCCCACCTCAATTTGAAATTTTGAGAAATTGCAACTGAAGTTAAACCGCAAGAAAGGAAGAGAATGAAGGCTCTGATCAGAGCGTATCTAAAGTGTAAGGTATTCAACGGAAGAATAATTTATGTCCTGTAACAATTATTCAGCTAAGATAATAAAGGATTCAAATATCAATTTGAGATCTTTCCAAATAACCAAAGTGGGGTCTGTATCAGGTGAATACGCCATTTCCAGAATGTACAGTTTCTCCTTTTCTTCCAGCATCCTCACCCAGCGCTGTATTCGAAAATCAACTGTTTTACCGTTGAGCTCTGCACCTTTGAACTCAAATGAAGAGGTAAAAAGCATATTGTTCTCACTTGCAATGATCCGCTCTGCATTGCTCGTCAGGTTTATGGTGTTCTTGAGAAAATAATTCGCAAGCGTCAATTGATTGTCGTCAACATTCATTGTGGTTTTATCGAGAATCGTAAGGCTGAAATAATTGCTATAACTCAATGTTGCTTTCAAATCCTCCTCAGCAGAATCAGTTGAATCACTCCTGGATGGATCCGTACTACCCAAAGGAGCCGGCCCGGCACCCATAATATTGAAGGGGGTTCCTGACTGGACATTTACTTCAATTTTTACTGGCTTGCCGTATTCTATCAGCGTTGAATGACTCTTTCGCAGCATCTTGCCATAGGAACTGTTCACCAAAGTATAATCCAAACAGGCTACCATATCGATATAGGGTTTCATGGTCAGATCCACAAATATGCAGGATAATAACTCCCGGTATGGATTCCATTTTAGAAAAGACTCTACATTGGTTTGATTGGTCTCCAGCCCCGCCCTCTCCACATAGGCACGCAAACCATTCATGACAATTGGCTTTGACCACAAGGAGTCCGTCGGTAAATTGATAACAAAGGACTTGTGCTCATCGATGTAATAAACGGTAGGATCTAACAATGAAACCTGATCGTAATTAAGTTTTTCAACGTTTTCAGTAAGAGATATTTTGAAGCCTTCGCTATTTGTGAGAATTATCTTGGGACCCTCATATAGTTGAATCATGATCAGCAACATGAATATGATCATAAAGAACAATATGAAAATGTATACACCCGTGTATTTCTTGACTCCAATACCATGAAGCCTTCGCTTTTCAGAAAAGAGATGCCAGGTTAAAAAAACCAGAACGACGAGTAAAGTCAATATGCAGAACGCGTATATTTTTACGGGATCCATTCGCCTAATCTACAAATTTAAAGTCTTGATATGTGCGCACCGCTACTCGCAATATTAATACAATTGATATTGTATTTTTCAAATTCAAGAGCCCACTTCTCCGCCTTCCACGACGGTATCGAAGCATCCAGCAGCACAATCTGAGGGGCTACTATTCCCAGCAAGCTCAAGACATCCACATTACCTCTTCCCCGCAACAGCAAGCAGTTCGCTGGTATAGTCCTTTTTGTGCTTTGATAATCGTCTTCGGTATTCATGATCACCATGTTGTAGTTAAAGAATTGAAAAAAGTCTTTATAGTTCGCCCAGGATTCAAATGGAGTTGAGATTACGGGATTGGTAATTGCAATATGCTGGGTAGAGGTAATCCCCTTAGTCATTCGATAATTACGGGAATGATAATCCAATGATCTGTTATTGGCCAGCAAGGCCGAATCGGTTACAAGCAAGCTCGTTTTACCATTAATGAACTCCACAGCAGTATGGTGAGGAATGCTATAGACGATAACCTGCCGTTGTTGGAGCTGCCCCTGGTTTTCATATACCTGATACAGAAGGAGCAAAATACCGGCAACCAAACTCCATCTCAACCACGATACACTTTTGAGCACGAAAAATGCAATGATGCATGAGATTATAAGATAGATGGCAAGCGTTTCCAGCGGGCTGATAGAGACATCCTCAACTGTTGAGAAAGGCAGTGACCTGATAAATGATACGGATCCGTTGAGCATCCCAACAACTGCTGTCATCACTTTGGTAATGCCTACGGACAATGCCTGTATTGGCGCCGTGATAAAGACGAGAATCCCCAGGTAAATGATAATCGTAGCCAGGGGAATAACCAGCAGGTTTGAAATTAAAAACCAGTTGGGAAACTGATGAAAATAATAGAGGCTCAATGGAAATGTTGCCAGCTGTGCCGCCAGCGATACGCAGGTCAGTGCCCAGACCTTATCCAACAGCCATGTGCGAGGCTCCCAGGCGTTATAGAATTTTGGATAGAGATACACTATTCCGAATACAGCCACATATGAAAGTTGAAATCCAACTGAGACAATCAGGTAGGGATCAATGACCAATAGCAAAAATGCGGAAACTATTAAGGTATTGTATATATCGGTGTATTGGTTCATCGATTTTCCAATAACCAGGAAACTCAACATAGTGGTGGCCCGCATTACGGATGGGGACATACCAGTTAACAACGCGTAAAACCAAAGCAGCAATATGATTGCGATGGCTTTTATTACCACTCCATTCTTTAACCGGGCAAGAAAACTCAAGAGCCAATTGAGTACCAGGTAAATTATTCCCACATGTAATCCGGATACTGCCAGTACGTGCATGGCACCCGATTTTGAGTAGTCGCTTTTCAGGTCCGTATTAAGCTCGCTTTTATCTCCCAATATCAAGGCGGAAGCAACTGCCAACTCATCTTCGCCCATGCCATTGTCTTTGAAAATATTCAATAATCTATCTCTGAGGGAAGACGATAAAGCCATTAGAGATCTCACACCTTTGGATTCGAGCATTTGCCAACTATCAGATTTAATATATGCACCGTGATAAATTGATTGCAACGCCATATAATCCTTATAGCTGAACTCGCCCGGATTTAGTGGTGGTTTGATAGGAGTGAGCTCAGACGAGAATATTATTCTGTCCCCATATTCCAACCCTTCCGAGTTTTCATCGAGTTCAAACTTCACCCTGGCCTTACCCATTGCCGCTCCTGGCTTACCATCTGAATAATATCCCGCAATCTCTACGTCTGCCTGAATCCATTTGCCCTTCGACTTTGGCTGGCTGATTATATCTGCAATAATCCCGTCAGGTGAATCATCACTAAACGCGATGATTAGGTGATTGGGATCAAACCTACCAGATTGGAGTATGGCAATCTGATATCCAGCCAGTATTAAAAACAGGTGAAATACTACGCCGTGGAACCAGCGGTTCTTGTACTTGCTTGTTATTTTTTTGAAGAATGTGAACGCTATTCCCAGAATCAGCAATATCAAAGTGAGCCAAATCAAAATTTGATAACTCTTTTGCAACCAAAGTGCTAGAAGAATTCCCAGTACCAAAGGGATTATCATTCTGAACAGCGGAAATCTGTTCCAATAGTTCATCTTACTTCAACAAATATTTAAGGGAACCAATCTCGATGAGGGTAACATCGGTATAATAGTGATGAATGATCTTCTTGTAATCAATATGGTACTCTGCCATACGCATTGCGCCTTGCTGACACATTCCCACGCCGTGGCCAAAGCCTTTTCCACTAAAGATCAGATCTTCATATTGCTTATAAATTGAGAAATAGGCCGACTTAAACTTCCAATCTTTCCGGATTTTGTGCAAGGGAATATTGCTGTGTCCAGCATAATACCGCGCCCTGTTTCCCTGAGTAAACGCGGTTGCATTTTTCGTGAAATTGCTCGATGCCGGATCAAGGCCACAGGATTTTGTAAGATATGATATCCACTTCCTCTCCGGAATTCTCCTCTTCCACCGCGCATTTCTCCCCCTATAGCAAAACGTGTCCCTCACAGATCTCAGATAAGGCAAGAATTTAGACCAGACATCTTCTGAGTTGGCTGTTTGCCCTCCACAATTGGAGTGAAATGCAGCAGTTACCAATTCCAGGTTATCATCCACAATGATAATTCCACTGGTTATCTCAGCCGCCCTGGCTATTTTCTCTGCACCTGCATACATGATACCCGTTTCCGGATCGGTAACGGCACACCGGCCCGCATACACCTGACAGTGAACTTTGTCGCATAGCTGATAATCTTCTTCCTCGTGCTTTCTGAAATTGCTCAGGGAATACGTTCGGCAAATGATCGCCTGTACTTTATACAATTCAAGCGACGAAGTGATACCTATCTCCGATTTCACGACACCGGCAACATATTTATCGAGATTTACATGATTAATGATCCGCAAATGCTGCTGAACCACCCGTATTTCGAGATCATCGTCATAAGAGCGAAGTCTGCCATAGGGAATAACGGGTTTGAATTTGAAAGTACCTGATTCACGAACGGATTCAATCCTGATCGTGGAATAAATTCCTATTTCGCCCTTCAGGGTTTTTAAGGCGATTTTACCATTTGAATAAGTTAAGTAGGCAAGATCCTTATTATCGAGTATTATCCTCGCTGAATCAGCTGTAATTACATAGTCACCAGATAGCGGAGAAAAAATTACTGTGGTGAGTTTCTTTGAGACAAGTATACCCACGCTGACCGTGGTTGCCATGATGGAATATGGCAGAAAGAAGAGAAGCGCAAGGATTCGTATCGAGTTCATTCCGACAAATACTTGATCATTAGTTGCGCGGTATTCCTCGAAGCACCAGCACCACCCAACTTGCTTCTCAGCTCACTGAAGTCATTAAGCATATCACTTCTTCTCTTGCCTTCATTTAAGATCTCCTCCAGTTCAGACTTCAATTGCCCGGGTTCAAAATTACTTTGTATCAATTCGGCAACCACTGGTTTGTCCATGATTAGATTAACCAGCGATATATACTTCGTCTTGATAACCCATTTGGCGATCATGTAACTGATGAATCCTCCTTTGTAACAAACCACTTCAGGCACATTGAACAATGCAGCTTCCAGCGTTGCAGTTCCCGAAGTTACCAAGGCTGCTTTTGCGCGGTTCAACAGCGCATAAGTCTTTCCATATTCCAATTGGATATTAGCAACACCAGCGCAAGAATCGTATGCGGAGCTGTCTGCTGAAGAAGTACCAGCTACTACAAATTTCCTTTCCGGGAATTGTTTTGCAACCTCCACCATCACAGGTAGCATTCTGAAAATCTCCTGATTCCGGCTTCCAGGCAAGAGGGCAATGACTTCGCGTTCCTCAACAGTTGTCTCTATTCCCTCCATCGCATCTAGCAAGGGATGTCCGACAAAGTCAACTTCAAAATCGAACTTTTTATAAAACTCCTTTTCGAAAGGAAGTATGACAAACATTTTGTCTACTATTTTCTTTAACACTTCACTGCGCGATTGGTGCCACGCCCATATCTGGGGTGAAATATAATAGAAGACCCTTAGATCGTGCTTTTTGGCAAACTTTGCAATCCTGATATTGAAGCCGGGATAATCAATCAATATCAGTACATCGGGTTTGTATTGTAATAGATCCTTCTTACAAAAACTGATATTTTTAAGAATGGTGAAAATATTAAACAGCACCTCCCAGAATCCCATGAAGGCAAGATCCCGATAATGCTTTACGATCTTTGCACCCTGCTGTTCCATCAGGTCACCGCCCCAACAACGAAAATCTGCTGCAGAATCCTGAAGCTTCAGTTCTTTAATCAGGTTAGATCCGTGAAGGTCTCCTGATGCTTCTCCCGCTATGATGTAGTACTTCATTTGATGGTACTATAGCATTTGGTTATAGGATTGGATTCGAAGTAATATACTAAATACTGCATGGCCGGAATAATGGAAGGTTGGAATGTTGGGTTAGGTGTTATGTATATTTTGTACAACAGGAATAATGGAATGTTGGAATGTTGGGTTTGGTGTTAAGCATATAATGCAAGATAGGAATGATGGAAGGTTGGAATATTGGGTTTGGTGTTATGTATATTTTGCACAACAGGAATAATGGAATATTGGGTTTGGTGTTAAGCATATAATGCAAGATTGGAATGATGGAAGGTTGGAATATTGGGTTTGGTGTTAAGCATATAATGCAAGATTGGAATGATGGAATAATGGAATATTGGGTTTGGTGTTATGTATATTTTGCAAAAGAACTCTCCCAGTCTCCACTTAACTCTTTGGTTTGCAGAGATTCTATCAGCTTTATCAGTTGATTTTCAACTTTATAATGAAGCGTATCGAGTTTCTCATATGATTCCGAGCTTATCTGACCAGCTTGAAAACAACCATAATAGGAAGAATGCAGCTCACCACATGATGCAAGTGCAATATTCAAAAAATTGAGATATTCTTTTATCCCCTTTCTACAGTAACCCTCAGATATATTTCTGGAAATGCTATGTGCTGCATCAATAACATTAGAAGCTATTTTCTTTAGCTCAAAAGGGAAACCTGAGAATTCATGGGCAACTAAAACATAGAGTTCAACGGAATCCTGCCAAACCCTAAGTTTCTTATATCCTCGGTTTATATTTTTTCTTTCATCATTCATAAAGTAAACCATTTCTTTTCCAATATTCCATTATTCCAACTTTCCAATACTACCACCCCGCATCCTTCAGGCTAACAATTTATACCCTCCCACAATAAAAGTATAGATGAAGGTTGCGTACAGGACTCCCCGGGCAGACAAATTCAAATCTCTCCATATGAATACAAAAAATATTGCAAGGTTGATAACCACGAAGAGGCTGATTAATTTGGTGTGTAGCTGGCCTTGTACAAGAAAGTTGATGAAGCCTCCCATGTCCATATACGAATAATTGATCTGCCAATACACCACCAAGAGAATTAACGGGGCGATCAATCCAAGTGTGAGCCCGAGCCCAATCTTATCCATCTTGCGCCTAAGGCTTTCAGATGACAATGCCCATTTATCGTTCATAATTCCAATCATTAATCTCAGCTATGGCATGATGTGCTGTAACGTCGTATTGCACAGGCACGATTGACACATAACCGTTGGCTAAAGCCCATTCATCCGTATCATTTCCCTTGTCGTAGTTTTTGAAAACACCTGTGAGCCAGTAATATTTGCGGCCAAAGGGATCTGTTCTGATGTCAAACTCTTCCTTCCAATTTGCATTCGCCTGCCTGCATACTTTAACGCCTTTTATTTGTTTTTCTTTTAGATCCGGGATGTTGATGTTCAGGCAGCAACCCTTGGGCATTCCCTTTTTAAGCGCCAACTTGGCAAATCTGGCAACATATTTTCTTGCTGCAGAAAAATCAGCATCGAGTTTATGATTTAGCAATGAAAATCCTATAGACGGAATTCCATCGAGGGCACCCTCCAGGGCTGCCGACATGGTACCGGAATAGATTACATTGATAGAAGAGTTAGAACCATGGTTGATACCAGAAACCAACAGGTCTGGTTTTCGATGAAGCACCACATTAACGGCCATTTTCACACAATCAACGGGGGTTCCTGAGCAACTGTATTCCCTGTAGGAACCGTCTGTTTTTAACTCATTTAATCTCAGAGGTTCGTCCAATGTAATGGAGTGCCCGGTTCCGGACTGTGGCTTGTCGGGCGCCAGTACGGTAACATCACCAATTTCCCTCATTTCGTCAATCAGCACTCTTATACCGGGTGATGCGATTCCGTCATCATTGGTTACCAAGATGGTAGGTTTTGAAGATTTCATGGTGTAAAATAGTGGCTGGCCTGCCCGCCCGCCTGAACCGAATTCACTCATTCGGGCAGGAATGGTACAGGCGGGCAAAGGTAATAAAAGGGAACAAATGAGGTGTTGTTAGCACATTAGTCTATGATATGTATATTGTGACTAACTTTATACTTCATCAATTTAACATAGAGCAAATGGAACACGAAAGTACAACTGAGGCCGACAAGAGAAGCTGGACAACCTGGTTTGAAATTCCGGTATCTGACTTTGACCGCGCTCTGTCCTTTTACGAAACAGTTTTTGAAATGAAGATCCAGCCAGTAGACTTTGGATCATTCAAGATGGGGATATTTCCTCACAAAGACGTTGGATGTGCAATTGTTCAAGGTGAGAGTTACAATCCCGGAACACAGGGAGCAACTGTATACCTTAACGCCAATCCTGATTTATCAGATGCACTTGCAAAGGTTGAAACTTCAGGGTGTGAGATTTTGCAAGCAAAGAAGCAGATATCTCCAGACCACGGATATATGGCTCTGTTTATTGACACTGAAGGCAATAAGGTGGCGTTACATTCTGATAATTGATCTAAGAAAACAATAATTTCTAAAACCCATTATCCCGCCAAATATGCTTACAGATACGCTAAAGGAAATTTTCACACGTGACCTGAACAAATTGAAAGATGAGCTAACCGCTTATGGCGATGAACAATTTATGTGGCAAATCGACAAGGAAGTGAATAACTCGGGTGGAAATCTATGTCTACACCTAATCGGGAATCTTAAGCATTTCATAGGCGCCATATTAGGTGACACCGGCTATGTGAGAAACAGGGATGCTGAGTTCTCTACCACGAGTATTCCCAGATCGGAGCTCCTTCAAAGAATTGATGAAACCATTGATGTTGTTAACGACACATTGGATTTACTGTCAGCGGAAGATCTCGAAAAAACCTATCCAATTGATGTGTTGCGTGAAAACATGAG
Organism: Bacteroidota bacterium; assembly: GCA_022572355.1. Taxonomy (GTDB): domain Bacteria; phylum Bacteroidota; class Bacteroidia; order NORP154; family NORP154; genus NORP154. The sequence goes on from JACZWC010000009.1 coordinate 10,871, forward strand.
TACCGAGTTCTTTCTGACACATTTGGCTACTCATTTGAACTATCATTTGGGGCAGGTAAGCTATCATCGCAGAATGGCGACAGATGGGGTTTAACTCAATACCAACAGTTGAAGATATAATTGCAGCTCACAAGCGGATTGCTCCATTCATCCACAGAACACCTATCATTACTTCCGAAAGCATTGACAAGATCACTGGCGCTTCCCTTTATTTCAAATGCGAGAATTTTCAGAAGATTGGTGCCTTTAAAAAACGAGGCGCTACCAATGCTATCCTGTGTTTGTCAGATAAGGAAAAGGCGAATGGAGTTATCACACACTCATCCGGTAATCATGGACAGGCCGTTGCGTTGGCGGCGAGTGAGCAGGGAATAAAGGCGATCATTGTGATGCCTGATAACAGCCCCTCAGTGAAGATCGAAGCAACAAAGGACTATGGAGCAGAAGTGGTTTTTTGCAGCGCCAGCATCGAGAGCAGAAGAGAAACTGTAGAGCGGGTTACAAAAGAAACGGGAACACATTTTATTCATCCCTTCAACGATTATGACATCATAGCCGGGCAGGCAACAGCTGCAAAAGAATTATTGGAGGAGGTAAAAGACCTTGATTTTTTGATTGCTCCCATTGGTGGTGGGGGGCTGATAAGCGGAACCTGCTTGTCTGTGAAATACTTCTCGCCCAACACAAAAGTTATTGGCGCCGAACCAAAGGAAGTAGATGATGCGCACCGATCATTACAAAGCGGTAAAATTGAAAGTAATGAAACAACCAACACCATTGCCGATGGGCTTAAAACCCCTTTGGGCGACAAGACATTTGCTATCATCCGAAAACATGTTCAGGAGATAATTACGCTGAACGAATCTGAAATAATAGAAGCCTTACAGCTAATCTGGGAGCGCATGAAAATTGTAGTAGAGCCCTCAAGTGCTGTTCCCCTGGCTGCTGTTATTAAGAATAAAAAGTTGTTTGAAGACCAGCGAGTTGGGATTATTCTTACAGGAGGCAATATTGACGTTAAAAGTGCATTATTTTAGATACAACACTCGTAAGATCACAGGTGAAGAAAGATTTGATCTGGCTGAGAGCCAAGCAGATGGCAGGAGGTTGAAATACGCAAGGTAACTAACTCTAATACGAATTAGAATCTTATGGAGAGAATCGTTCCGATTATACTGGTTCTAAGCTGCATGGCAATTACTTCCTGTAGATATTCAACGCCATTAATTAAATACGATAAAAAAGAGTTTTCACGTAAGGACCCTGAAACTAAATCGATGATCAAGGGAGCAAGTTATTATTATCTCCGTTTATCCAGATATGGCTTCAAAGGTGGGTATTCTTACACGAAGACTTACAATGAAGATGGTATATTAATATCAATCGTCAAATCTAAAAGCTCACACGCAAGTGTTAGAGATGGTTACGCAAAATATAGCAAAAAAAGCATTTTCTATAACCCTAAAGGATATATAAGTCAGGTGCATTACGAGGTTACTCTATATAAAAGCCGAAGCGGGAGTATACAAAGGGTAAATAAGAGCGATATGTTTGATGAGAATGGCAAGAAAGTAGAAACGAAAAAGCTATAGTTAACGTCGAAGAATCATTGTTCCAAAACAACTTTAAAGCCTTTGATCCCTTATCTTGTCCCATTTGCTATGTTAGCACCATGTTAGTACCATTTTTATGCAGTTTATAGCACTTTTATGTCCTAAAATGGTAACTGTATACCACTTTAACCCAATTTCGTGCATATTGATTCAAACAGTTTTGAAAGCATAGGATTCACGCCTCTCGGAAAGAAAGGATTGTAGGAAGGCGCGGGAATCTAAAATTGTTACGGGTATTCGCTACATTTGCGACCCTTAACTCTAAACACTATCAATTATGGCATCTGGAACAGTAAAATGGTTTAACAACCAAAAAGGCTTTGGGTTTATTCAACAGGATAATGACGAGAAAGACGTATTTGTACATCAGAATGTATTAACTGAAGAAATCCGCGAAGGCGACAAAGTAACATTTGATGTTGAAGACGGAGAGAAAGGATTGAATGCGATTAATGTCAAAGTTGCAAGCTGAGGGCTACCACAACTTTCTTACAAAAAGAATTGAAATAAAGCATTTCAGCGTGTATCTCTCTTATCTAAGTGCGTATGGGAGTTTCTTTTTCAATTATAAGTCATCTAATACTGACTTACCTCGCATATTTCAATCTCCTGCCGTCTGCTTGGCTAGCTGCCATTAAAAATCAATTCCAACGTGAACTCCTCCCATATAATGCACTCCTGCCATTTCAAAGCCTATCTCTATAACCGGCCCCAGGTGAAATTCACCCAGCTCAAACTCGTAAGCCATCTCCAGGTGCTGTGTGTATTGATAAACATATCCGGAATTTCCCTTCAAGATTAGCAATCCGGGAGCAGTTGAGACAATCAGGCCCTTATAGACCCTGCAATGAATTACACCTGAGATAGTATAGTGCTTGTGCTCATCGACAATAGTTTCCAACCCTATGCCCAAGCCCCACCTGTTCGACTCTCCGATACCTCGGATGTAATGCAGATGAAACCCCATCGCCAGTTCATCTTCGGCTACCAGCGGAACAACACCAATCGCAATGCTGATCTCATTTTTATGGTGTTGGTGGTGGTGTCTCTTGTCCTCGTCCTTAAATTCCTGGTGTTCATGCTCCTCATGATCATGATCCTGTGCATATCCTGCATTAGAAAAAACCGTGGATGCGAGAAGAGAAAATATCAAAAACGATTTCACATTCACTTGTTAGAACTTAAGTCTTGCAAGATCAACTTTCACGAGGATATAAATGAAGTTTTCCTGCTAACAGATATGTAAAGACAAGAATCTAAACTCTAATGCCGATAATGAGAATATCGTCCATTTGCTCAGACACTCCTCCGGGCTGTTCTGGATTGGCTTTCCAGTCTTCGACTGTCTTATCGAGGAAAACGCGCTGCTCTTCCATAGGCAGCTTCACAATATCTGCCAATGCCTGTCTAAATCGTTTACCCATGAACTTCTTGCCTCTAGGACCGCCAAACTGATCGACGAATCCATCGGTAAAAATGTACAGCATGTCGTCTTTTTGAAGCTTAATCGTGTGGGTGGTAAAGGTCCTGCCTCCATCATCCTCATAAATACCGATGGGCATTCTATCTGCTTTGGTCTCCTCCAGCTCTCCTCCCCTTATCAGGTAAAGCGAATTGTATGCTCCTGCATATTCTAATGTTTTGTTACCCTCGTCATACGCACAGAGCGCCATGTCCATCCCGTCCTTCTGCTGCCCCCTACCCCCGGTTTGGCTCAGCGCATGTATTATTCCATCTTTTACGCCTTGTAAGATTTCACCGGGATCGGTAATCTCTCTCTCCATGACCATCTCATTCAGCAAGGAGTTTCCGATCATAGACATAAAAGCTCCTGGAACGCCATGGCCGGTACAATCAGCGGCTACCGCAATTCGCTTTCCGTTTTTCTCAGCAAACCAATAGAAGTCGCCACTCACAATGTCCTTTGGCTTGAACAATACGAAACACTCATCAAAAAGAGATTCAATATATCCTGTGGAAGGCATGATTGCCTCCTGGATCTTCTGGGCATAATTGATGCTGTCTGTGATGTCCTTGTTCTTCTGCTCGATCTCCAGCAAAGACTTTTTAACTTTTGCATTGGCCACGTTGAGTTCCTCCGAGCTAACATCCAATGATCTTTCGATCATTGCCCTGTCGGATTGATTGTGGTCAAAAGCATCGCTAACAGCTTGAAGCAATGGCTTGAATTCTTCCGGAATTTCCTCTACCCCTTTTAAGTTACGCCTGATCTGACGCTCAAGCAGCTTATTATAGGACATTAATTCTCAGAGAATGTGGTAATGGTCATTGTTTGGTTATGCAACTCGCAATTCACAGAAGGCGTAAGGGGAGATATCTCACCATAGGAATAAAATCCAGAGATTGGTGTATCATCGCCCAAAACACTTCTCACTTCCTCCACTTCTTCTTCAATTCGTTGATCGAGAATTAGTTTTCTTCCTACACAACTCACAAGAATAGCTAAATCTGCCGAACCGCCAAGGGACTCTAAGGTTACCTCAGCAGCATCATATGATGCATCGATCAATTTATCGAAGTTGGCTTTCATTAACTGAGCAGAAGAACCCTCCGGAATATCACCGGCAAAGGTCATACTACCAGCTTCCTCGTCAACAGCCAATAGGGTTCTAACCACCGCGGCTTGCTCTGGAGTTTCTTTAATTGCAAGCGGAAAGAGCAGTCCTGAACCAGGTAATTCAGCCGCCTTGTCGCCTAAATACTTTTTATAAAGTTCCAGTGCCGATTCTCCATCCAGCTCGTATAACACGTTTGCAGTAGATTTCGTAACCACACGTTCAGGCCCAAAGGAATCCCAACCGCCTTTGGATCCATGTCCAACTTTCAGGTCACTGCCAAAAAGCCCTATGGCCACCACATTACCATCTGAAGCTGCAGCATCCAAACCTACAAGTGTCTTTTCAAAATTTGCAGCATCACCGGCCAATCCACCAGTTACGGCAATAGAATCGGGTAATACATCATTAAATCCTTTTACCAACTCACTACCGTTTACCTTCAAACCATCTGACAGTACAAAAATATGAGCCAAATCATCTGCAAGTAACTCCTGTGCAAGTTGCTGGCCAGCCTTAAAGCTATCTTCAAGATCTGCTATATTTAAGCTAGCAGTTTTAAGCGTAGTTTTTTCAAAATATATTGCCGTAAGTGATATGGTGTCATCAGTAACCTCAATATCCAGAATCTCACCGGAAGTTGTACCTGATAGAATATGTGCGTTGGGATAAAATCCCTTCATTTCATCAAATCTTGCCGCATCACTTAGCACACCACGGCTTCCAAAGGCCAGCACCAAGTTAGCGCTATCCCCAAGTCCATTATCTCTTGTTGTTTCCCAACTGCCATCGGCAGTCCACCTACGTTGTTCAACTTTCATAATAAATGCTATTTTAGTTATTCGTATTTTAAGTTTATTATCTACTCAAAAATAACATAATTTCTATAACATCTACCAGTGCAATGGACAATTTTCTTCTGGCGGCAATTGAAGAGGCGAAGATGGGTTTGGAAGAAGGCGGAATACCAATTGGTTCTGTACTCGTGCGCGGCGGAACAATTATTGGCCGGGGGCACAACCGGAGGGTGCAGCATAGTGACCCAATGGCACATGCCGAAATAGAGTGTTTAAGAAATGCCGGCAGGATCGGAAATTATGGAGAAACCGTGCTCTACTCAACACTCATGCCATGCCACTTGTGCGCCGGGGCAGTGGTGCAATTCGGTATCAAGACCGTTATTGCAGGTGAATCAGTTACCTTTGAAGGGGCTGTGGATTTCATGCGTAAAAATGGAGTATCTGTCAAAGATCTGAACGATACTGAATGCATAGAAATGATGAAACGTTTTATCGAAGAGCATCCCGAAGTTTGGAATGAAGACATAGGAGCATGACATAATTACATTGGCACATACCGCACATAATCCCGGCACACATTTTGTTAAAAGGTTTATGTGAGGTATTGATTCATTGTTTTTTATAATTTTAACCAGACAAGAAATTCTCTTTCAACTATGATGCGTACTGCAAATCCGGCTTTGAACAGCAAAACTTTTGATGAGGTAATTGCGGGGGGTGAAAAAATGACCATACAGGGCACTGTAAACAAAACCGCTCTTTCTCTATTTCTCCTGGTAGGTACTGCAATGTACACGTGGAATATGTTTTTTGATTCTGCAGGCCTTGATGGCGTGGGAGACATGAGCATTGTTTACCCCTGGATGATTGGAGGTGGAATCGGGGGATTTATAGTTGCCATTGTTACCATATTCAAAAAGACATGGGCGCCAATAACGACTCCTATTTACGCGTTGCTGGAAGGATTGCTCCTGGGCGGATTATCTGCACTGTTTGAGAGCATGTTTCCGGGTATTGTATTGCAGGCTGTGGCTCTTACGTTTGGAACATTGTTCAGTTTGCTGTTTTTATACAAGTCCGGCCTCATCAGGGCTACTGAAAACTTTAAGCTTGGGGTAGCCGCGGCCACGGGTGGTATTGCACTGATATATATGGTTTCTTTTGTTCTGAGTTTTTTCGGTACTGGAATTCCTTATATCCACGAGAACGGATTGATGGGAATAGGATTTAGTGCATTTGTAGTTGTTATTGCAGCTTTGAACCTGGTGCTCGATTTTGATTTCATTGAAAAGGGTGCGGAAAGAGGGGTACCTAAGTACATGGAATGGTACGGAGCATTTGGATTGCTGGTAACACTCGTCTGGCTTTATATAGAAATCCTTAGATTGCTGGCTAAATTAAGAAGTAGATGAGAAAGAGCCTTGTTATAGCCGTTTCTGTTATCCTGATTTCTTTTACTGCATCTTTTGCGCAAACAGAGAAAACGGTTGCCTCCAAAATCAAAGATGTAACGGTTTACCTGAGCGGTGCTGAGATAAGCAGGAGCGGAAATACCACGTTGAATGCAGGTGAAACCTATGTGTTGTTTAAAGACCTCTCCCCGAACATTGATGCCAATGCTATACAGGTTAAGGGAAAGGGAAACTTCACTATTCTTTCGGTTGTACACAGGCTCAATTATCTGAATCAAAGTGAAAAGCCTAAAGATGTTCTGGCGCTTGAAGACTCATTGGAAAGCCTACAGATGCGCAGGGACTTTCAGAATGCTCTGCAAAGCGTTTACACTAATGAAGAAGCTATGATTCTTGCCAACAAATCTATTGGCAACAAGGACGTGGGCGTGGATGCAATGGATCTTTCCGAGGTTGCAGATTTATTCAGAAAGAGATTAACAGAAATTCAACTAAAAAAGCTTGAAGCCAAAGCCACTCAGAAAAAGCTGAGAAAGAGAGTTGACATTATTGTAAATCAGCTGAACAGCTTAAATGCAAAACGCAACAGAGCAACGGGTGAAATAGTGGTAGCCGTGAACGCAGCTGAACGCACCCCAGCCAAATTTTTCCTTACCTACTTTGTAAGCGGTGCCGGTTGGACACCAACTTATGATTTGAGAGCCACAAAAATTACAGAACCAATACAGTTGGATTATAAAGCAAAGGTCGTTCAAAACACAGGTGTTGACTGGAATAAGGTAAACCTTACTTTATCTACCACCAATCCCACAAGGAGTGGCACAAAGCCCAATTTAAATACGTGGGTATTGAAATACGGCCAACCACCTGTTTACAGAAGAAGTGTAAGTCTGAGTTCTAAATCGGTAGCTCCTACGGCTGTGGCACGGAATTACGAAATGGAAGGTGCGCTCATGGAGAAGCCAGCAGCAACAAGTGCAGCTGACTACACCGAAGTCCTGGTTGGTCAAATGAGTACTGAGTTTAAGATTAAAATTCCCTACTCTATCCCATCTGATGCAAAGCAACACGATGTACAAGTTCAAAGTCACAAGGTCAAAGCAGATTTTGGTTACTATGTGGTGCCCAAGCTGGATGCAGATGCGTTTTTACTTGCAAAAATTACAGGTTGGGAAGAATACAATCTCCTCCCAGGAACGGCCAACATTTATTTCGATGGTTCTTACGTGGGAAAATCCACCATCAATCCGGCGGCTACTACCGACACACTGAGCCTGTCATTCGGCAGGGATAAAAATGTGGTGGTGACGAGAAAGAAACTAAAAGATTTTACAAGTACGAAACTCATAGGCGCCAACAGAAAGATAACATTTGCCTATGAAATTGTGGTTCGCAACACCAAGAGTGAACCAATAAGCATTGAGGTGCAGGATCAATATCCCATATCATCTAACAAGGAAATTGAAATAGAATTGGTGGAGTCATCTGATGCAAAAGTTGACAACGTCACTGGAAAGCTCAGTTGGAAATTAAATCTGGCCGCCTCAGAAACCAAGAAGATGATGCTGATCTATTCGGTGAAGTATCCAAAAGACAAGAACATTCCCAATCTTTAGCCAATATGTTTCTGGCCTTTTTCCTTTAGAAAATCAACCGTATTGAGAATTTCTCTTCGCATTACTTTGTCGTTCTTAATAAACGAAACCCTCTTCCGATAATCGGCTACAAAGTGCTCTATAAGAGCAGACGACCTTAGAGGCCTTCTAAATTCCAATGCCTGGGCTGCATTGAATAATTCTATAGCCAATACGGTCTCCATGTTTTGCAAAACCCGATGTGCCTTAGTGGCCGCATTCGCACCCATGCTCACATGATCTTCCTGGCCATTGGATGAATCAATAGTATCGACAGAGGCGGGAGTGCACAACTGCTTATTTTGACTTACAATAGAGGCCGCCAAATACTGAGTCATCATAAACCCACTGTTCAACCCCGGATTGGCTATCAGGTAAGTTGGCAGCTCTCGCTGTCCTGATACAAGCTTGTAAGTTCTTCGTTCCGAAATACTACAAATCTCCGACATGGTAATACACAAAAAATCCAGGCTTATCGCCAAAGGCTGGCCATGAAAATTTCCCGCCGAGATTATTTTATTCTCTTTAATAAATACAGTTGGATTGTCTGTCACCGAGTTGATTTCCGTTTGAAACACACGTGCAATATGATCCAGAGCATCTTTTGAAGCTCCATGAACTTGAGGAATACATCGAAATGAATAGGGATCCTGCACATGTGACTTTTTTCTGGACATCATCACACTACCTCTGAGTATCTTGCGGATATTGGCCGCTGTGCTAACCTGTCCTGGATGTGGCCTCACTGCTTGTATTGCAGCATCAAAAGGACTGATACCACAATCAAAAGCATCCAGTGAAATGGCGGCAATGAGGTCGGCCAGAGCAAAGAGCTTCTTGGCTTTAACGATGCAATAGGTTCCGTAGGCCGACATGAACTGCGTGCCGTTTAACAGTGCAACCCCCTCCTTCGACTTCAGTTTTAGAGGTTTTATTTTCAACTTCTTAAAAAGCCTTGACGTTGAATGCTTCTTTCCTTTATAATGCACTTCTCCCAACCCGAGCAGTGGCAACGACATATGCGCCAATGGGGCAAGATCACCGGAAGCGCCCAGGGAACCCTGTTCATATACCACAGGCACAATGTCTTTATTGTAGAAGTCGAGCAATCTTTTGACTGTAGATAATTCTACCCCCGAGTATCCATAGGATAAAGACTGTGCTTTGAGGACCAGCATCAACTTTACGATCTCGGAAGGAACTTCATCTCCCATTCCCACCGCGTGAGATACAACCAGATTGTGCTGCAGTTCTTCGAGGTCATGGCCTGAAATTGATTTGTCGTACAATGAGCCAAATCCTGTGGTCACTCCGTAAATGGCAACCTTGCTTGATTTAATCTTTTGATCGAGGAACTTTCGGCTTGCAATAATCTTCTTTTCAGCGCTTTTGGATAAGGAAACATGGCAATTACCATCGAGGAGCTTTTCGATTAACTCGTAACCGATGGTCTTATCCGAAATTTGAATCTTCTGCTTTGCCATTTTCTATCCCTTCAATTCCTTTATCAGCTCTGAACTTTTGACAGTCCTCTGCTCACCAGAATCCATATTCTTAAGTGTAACCTCGTTCTTCGCCATTTCATCAGCACCCACCATGGCTACAAGAGGAATGTGCTTTGCATCTGCGTAGGAAAATTGCTTTTTCATTTTCGCTGCATCAGGATACAGTTCTGCGTTAATTCCCGCAGCCCTAACTTCTTTTAATAGTCCGAAACAAAAGCTGGCTTCTGCTTCACCAAAGTTTGCAAACATCAATTCGGTAGATACATTCGCATCGGCTGGAAAGAGGTTTCGCTCCTCCATTAGGTCATAAATTCTATCCGCACCAAAAGAGACGCCAACCCCTGAGATATCCTTCATTCCGAAAATACCTGTAAGGTCGTCATATCTACCACCTGCGCAGATGCTACCTGATGCCTCATTTGCAGTGACTTCTATAATTGTGCCGGTATAGTAGCTGAGTCCCCTGGCTAGCGAAGCATTAAATGAGCAACTTTTTACACCTAGCTTTTCAAGATCATTCAGAATCTTATCTACTTCTTGGATTCCTTGTTTACCTTCGGAGTTTTGTATCATTTCATCGATATCCGATAATGAAGATGCCTTAGCAAATTTCATTATCCCCACGATGCCATCGCGGTGGACGCCTTTCGAATCCAATTCCTTGCACACTCCTTCCTCGCCAATCTTGTCCCACTTATCGAGAGCGGTTACCAGATCGCTAAAATTTGAACCAATAGATAAACTCTCTGCCAAGCCAGCCAATATTTTCCTGTGGTTGATGCTTATTTTGAAATCCGATACCCCAAGTGCGGTGAAGACCTCATCAATAATTTGAATTAATTCAACTTCGTTAAGCAACGAATTAGATCCTATCACATCCACATCGCATTGGTAGAATTCCCGGTACCTTCCTTTTTGCGGACGGTCTGCACGCCAAACGGGTTGGATTTGATAGCGCTTGAACGGAAATGTAAGGTCATTTTGATGCTGAACCACAAATCTGGCAAACGGTACAGTCAAATCGTAACGAAGAGCCTTCTCAGTTATGTATGGTAAGACCTCATTATCCCTAACAAGAAACTGAAGCGGATACTCATCTCCAACAATCAAATCCATTTTAGAGAAATTATTCGCTGTAACATCCTTCAATACATCCTTACGAATGCGAGCATTCTTTAGAAAATCTCCAGAGTTCAAGATTTTAAAGATGAGTTTGTCGCCTTCATCTCCGTATTTTCCCGTCAAGGTCTCAATAGACTCCATTGCCGGTGTCTCAATTGGCACATACCCGTACAACTTAAAAACACCTTCGATTGTATTGAAGATGTAATTGCGTTTATTGACCTGTTCAGGTAAGAAATCCCTTGTTCCTTTGGGTATAGACGGTTTCAATATATCAGGTTTTGCGTTAGTGCCATAAATAGCGCTACCCCATAAGTTGAATCCTTACTTAACCGCAATGATCGCAAGGTAAGCGCAAGGTTCGCAATGACTCAATTATCTATAGTTTGCGCTATTGGGTTAGCTCATTACGTGCGCAACAAATATCGCAAATTGCTTTGATTATCAAGTATAGTCCATTTTTGTTATTTTTGGTTCCACATGGCCCCCACTCGCTCCATATCCAACTTCTTATCACTCGTAAAATTTAGCCACACGATCTTTGCATTGCCTTTTGCTATCATTGGATTTTTGTTGGCCATATTTTTTACGGATGCTGTCTTTAGTGTTCAGGTTTTTATCCTTGTGATACTATGTATGGTATTTGCGAGAAGTGCGGCTATGGCGTTCAACAGATACGCCGACAGAGACATCGATGCAAACAATCCACGTACTGTTGTTAGAGAAATACCTGCCGGAGTAATCAAGGCGAAGTCGGCCCTGATATTTGTGATCTTCAATATGATGCTCTTTGTGATCACCACCTATTTTATCAATCCCATTTGCTTTTATTTATCACCAGTTGCCCTGCTTATAATATTGGGATACAGCTACACCAAGAGAATTACTTTCTTAAGTCATTTAATATTGGGTTTGGGATTGTCTCTCGCGCCCATTGGAGCCTACCTGGCTGTTACAGGAGTATTCGACTGGCTGCCACTGTTCTTTTCGTTTGCGGTGCTCTTTTGGGTTGGTGGTTTTGATATTATCTATGCGCTGCAGGATATTGATTTTGACAAGTCCAATAACCTCAAATCATTTCCCGTGAAATTTGGTAAAGTGGGCGCACTCAGGTTATCATCTCTGTTTCATGTGTTTACCGCAGCCTTTATCCTGGGCGCCGGTTATTACGGCACCATGGGCATCTGGTATTGGATTGGAAGTGCGTTCTTCATATTGCTGCTGTTCTATCAGCACATGATCATTAAGCCCAATGATTTATCCAGAATTAATATGGCCTTTTTTACCACCAATGGAATCGCCAGTGTTGTTTTCGCAATTTTCGTTACCCTGGATCTATTGCTACAATGAACGCAGCACTGGTTACTGTTGTTTGCCTCGTCAGTCTTTTTCTCGGTTACCGCTATTATTCAAAGTTTCTTGCCGAAAAAGTTTATAAAACTGAGGATGATGATTCTATCCCTCCATCTGTGGAGTTCAACGATGGCATGGACTTCGTGCCAACCAAAAAGCATGTTCTCTTTGGGCATCATTTTTCTTCAATCGCCGGTGCGGCGCCTATTCTCGGACCCGCTATTGCTATAATCTGGGGTTGGGTTCCAGCCCTGCTATGGGTTGTGATAGGCAGCATTTTTATGGGAGCCGTTCATGATTACGGTGCTTTGATAATCTCTGCAAGAAATAAGGGCAACTCCATAGGATGGATCTCAGAAAAAGTCATCGGGAAGCGTTCAAAGGGACTGTTTCTGACGATCATCTTTTTGCTGGTATTCATAGTGATTGCAGTATTTGCCTACATCATTGCCACTTTGTTTGTGAATTACCCAGGCACGGTCATCCCAATCAACTTTCAAATAATCGTGGCTATTGCTATTGGATGGTGGACCTATAAACGAAAGAAAAGTTTGCTCATCCCATCGATCGTCGCCTTGATTATGTTGTATTTCATGATTTATATCGGCTTCATTTATCCGGTTCATCTGCCTGAGTACCTCTGGCTCAACGGATCGGAAGTGATGACCTGGATTGTGTTTTTAATGGGCTATGGATTCATCGCTTCCATCTTACCCGTTTGGACCTTGTTACAGCCCAGAGACTATATCAACTCCCATCAACTCATCGTTGGATTGGGTTGTATATACCTCGGAATATTTATCGCGCAGCCGGTAATGGACGCGCCGGCCTTTGCCTTGACGGAGAATCCAATTCCATGGTTCCCTTTTTTATTCATCACCATTGCCTGTGGTGCCATTTCGGGGTTTCATGCGCTGGTTTCTTCGGGTACCACCTCCAAGCAACTTTGTAATATGAAAGATGCAAGGGCCATAGGCTATGGAGGAATGATAGGTGAGGCAGCACTAGCTGTAGCTGCAACTATTGCGGTGGCAGCAGGGTTTAGCAGTTCAGAAGCATGGCATGCGCACTACGATAATTTTGAGATGGCCAAAGGATTGGGCCCCAAGCTTACGGCTTTTGTTGATGGTGCGGCAGGGTTCATCAATGAATTGGGTATTACACAAACCATCACCGACCAGGCTGGAAACACCAGGGAGCTCGCGGCGGTATTTATTGGGGTGATGGTGATAAGCTTTGCTGCAACCTCCCTCGATACGGCCATTCGAATTCAGCGATACATCGTTGCGGAAATAAGTGAGAGCATGAATTTGAAGGTGATTGCCAACAACAGATATTGGCAAACTGCGATAGCTGTTATCTTTTCCTTTTTGTTGGTTGTATCTGATGGCACAGGCACAGGTGGGTTAAGGCTGTGGCCCTTGTTCGGATCGACAAATCAGTTATTGGGATCCCTTGCACTGCTGGTTATCTCCGTGTGGCTGTACAATAATAAAAGTAACTATTGGGTTACGATGATACCGATGATATTTATCACCCTAGTGACTTTTATCGCCACGTATTTCAATTTTTTAAATTATGTGGAATCCAGCAATTGGTTGTTGGTGTGCATCGCATTTGTTATTGGCGCCTGCCAACTATGGATTATCTTTGAGGGGATTAAAGCATTTACGAAAAGAAAGACTTTACCAGAATAGTTCAAATAAATGAAGAGAGGAAAACTATTTCTTGTTTTGATTATGTGCTGTGGGTACATTTATTCGCAGGATGTCACCTATCAGAAGACAATTGTTGAGGTGGCAAAGTTGACGACCGTTAAGCCCAAAGAAATTAAAGAAGATTGGGCACCCCTGCTAATCAATGTGGAAATGCCTTTTCCGGGATCAGCAAAATATGAGCTAAAGCAGATCAAGAAAAAATCTGCAAAAAGATTCCCGCGCAAGATGATGGAAGGTAAGAGTTGGAAAGTGACCAGTGTAAATGACCCTGATATAGGTATGAATTTCCCCGTCGCTTCGTATACAGTTATAAGTCCCGGTGACACCTTTGTAGTTTATCACGCCGGTGGACGCCCCAATGACAATACACTGGGTATTTCAAACGATGGCATTGTGCTCACCTCCTTTAATTCAAAAATTTATGCATACGACACGAACCTGGATACACTTCACATGACCATTATTAGTTTGCATTCTTTTTCAACCGAGTTTACCAACAATGGAAAATTTGATCCCAAAATACTCTACGACCCCATTTCTGACCGCTTCATATTGGTCTTTCTGAATGGATACGATAGTTTTGAGAGCCAGATAATTGTTTGCTTTTCATCCACCAATGATCCAGCCGATCCCTGGAACCTGTATGCTTTCTCTGGAAATCCACTCAACGACACAACCTGGACGGATTACCCCGCCATTGCACTGTCGGAGGGTGAGCTATTTCTTACCATCAATCTCCTGAGGGACAACGAACCCTGGCAAACAGGATTTGCACAGACAATTATCTGGCAGGTTGACAAACAAAATGGCTACGACGGAGACACAATTCTAAACACCATACTTTGGCAGGATATTAAATACAATGGTGAGAACATTAGAAATCTAAATCCGATACAGGGAGGTTCAGGGCCCGTAGGGGACAACATTTATTTACTGTCTAATAAGAACTTCACTATTCTCAGCGACAGCATATTCCTCGTCGAAGTAACAGGAAACCAATATGATACGAACACCGAGTTGAACGTAACACTGGGCCATTCAAATATACCTTACGGAGCTCCTCCCAGCGGACGGCAAAGCATTGCGGATTCACTGGCTACCAATGACGCCAGAATTTTGGGTGGCTTTATCGAGAACGGTGAAATTCAATATGTTGCCTGTTCTATCGACACAACCAGCGGATATGCGGCCCTTTATCACGGGTTTATAAATGACCTGGACAATACCCCCATTTTCACTGCCAATATTTTGCGTGATGATTCACTGGACCTCGGTTATCCAAATATTGCCTATACGGGCAATCACAATTGCAGCCGACAGGCGATTATTAGTTTGGACCATACCTCACCAACCAGAAGTGCAGGAATATCTGCCCTGCTCTATGGCTCTGACAACAGCTACTCAAATCTCATTACATTGAAAGAAGGTGAAGGCCCAATAGACAGAGCAGTTCCTCAAGGAGATGAAAGGTGGGGTGACTATTCTGGAATTCAAAGAAGATACAACGACACGGGTACAGTTTGGATTGCAGGGTTTTATGGAAGAGCAGATGAGGTCAATTATACCTGGGTGAGCGAGGTGACGGCAGAAACTGAAATACAGCTCAGTGCGGATATAACCAATACTTCTAATTCGAGTGTGTACAGCATCAATGACGGTTCAGCTACTGTGCAGATCAGCGGAGGCTATACCCCCTATTCTATCGTTTGGACGGACGCCAATTCACAGACAACAACAACTGCGGCAGGATTAGGACCAGGGCAATATGTGGTAAATATTGTGGATGCCGCCAACTGTACCGCCAATGATTCTACAACGATCACGGAACCGCTTCCAGGAAGTCCTGTCTTTCCGAATCCTGTTGTGGATGTAGCAACTGTTTATTTTCAAATGGAGGCTGCTGCAAAGGTGTACATCGCAGTCTATGACGTAACTGGATCTCGTATAAAAACCTTGTACGAAGGGCTTGCAAAACAAGGAGCCAATATCTTTAGCTTCTCGACCACACCCCTGAGGCAGGGTGTTTACATTCTTAAGATTATATCAGGTAAAAAGGAAATTATTTCCGAAAAGATTGTTAAGGGCTAGTCCTCGCGTACGATGAATTTTTTATATCCTTCCTTTCTATTTGCACTCGCAGCAATTGCTATTCCGATCATTATTCACCTCTTCAATTTTCAACGGTATGAACGAATCGTATTCACCAATGTTAAGTTGCTGAAGGACATCAAGAAGCAAACCAGATCGCAGGCTCAATTGAAACACCTGCTCGTCCTGCTATCCCGAATTCTTGCTATTACTTTCCTTGTCCTGGCCTTTGCGCAACCTTATATTCCGGTAAGTGGCCAGCGAGAAGTTAATAAGGACAATATCATCAGCATCTTTATAGACAATTCATTTAGTATGGACGCGGAGAATGAGAACGGGCAGCTCTTTGAGCAAGCCAAGGAAAGCGCCATCGAAATATCATTGGCCTACAAGCCTACCGATCGCTTTCAGGTAATCACCAACGACTTTGAGGGAAGACATCAAAAAACCGTTAACCAGGAGGAAGTGGTACAGCTTATCCAGGATATAGAACTCTCGCCTGCCGTAAAAAAGCTATCAGAGATCGTTGCCAGACAAAAGGACATTTTCAGGGATACGGAATCCACGGGCAAGAGAAGCTTTATAGTCTCTGATTTTCAAAAAGCCAATCTGGACTTTGAAAATATTGAAAACGATAGCAGTATAAGTACCACCCTGATCCCGTTAATTCCACAATCCCGAAGTAACATCTACATCGATAGCTGTTGGTTTGAATCGCCCATAAGGCAAGTTAATTTACCTGAGAACCTGATCGTAAGGATCAGAAACAACGGCGATGAACCCAGGGAGAATATTCCGGTTAAGCTGATGATCAATGGACAGCAGAAGGCGCTTTCGAGCTGTTCCCTTCAGCCCAATGCATATGAGGATGTGGTGCTCGCTTACACACTTACGCAAACTGGATTGCAAAACTGCGAAATATCCCTGACGGATTTCCCGGTAACTTTTGACGATCGTTTTTACTTTTCATTCAACTTACAAAGAGAGTTAACCATCTTATGCCTGAGCGATACAGGTACCAGCAAATACATCAATTCACTTTTCGGAAAAGACGAATATTTTAATCTTCTCAATATGGCAATGGAGAACATTGACTATTCTAAATTCTCCGATCAGGAGCTAATCATATTAAATGGACTTCCAAGCATTTCTTCGGGGCTGGGCAATGAGCTCAGTAAATTTATTGAGAACGGTGGAAACCTCGTTGTTTTCCCTGGTATAGACATCGACCTGGAATCTTACAATCAGAACTTATGTGATGCGACCGGTATCCGTTCAATCAGCTCACTTGATACAGTGAATACCCGTACGAATAGATTGAATTTAGAAAGTAATTTCTTTGCAGATGTCTTTGATGAGGTACCTGAGAATATGGACATGCCAAATGTATTCAGTCACTTCAGATTTTCGAATAGCAGTTCATTGGATGAAGACATTCTGATCTGGATGGAGAACAACGATGCATTTCTCATCAGATATGGAACAGGGAAAGGGGTTATTTATCAATTCGCGGCCTCATTACAGAAAGAGCAAAGTAATTTTTCCGAACACGCAATTTTTGTTCCCGTTATGTATAAAATTGGGATGAACAGTCAGCACAGCAGCCAGTTATTCTATACTATCGGAGATAACGCACCGCTCTTGTTAAAAGGTACCAAGGGCGACGATCAGGACCAGGTATATCACCTGAAGAAGCATGGAGCGAACGAAGACGTGGATTTCGATATTATTCCGGAGGTGAGGGTGATTAATCAGCGCTCTGAGATGCTGGTTCATAACCAGATAAAAGATGCTGGCAATTACCTGTTGACTTTAAATGATGTGAACAAAGAGGTGTATTCGTTCAATTTCAACAGAAGAGAGTCAGATCTTAGCTGTGCCTTATCGGATGAACTCGAAACATTGATCGATGAAGCCAATCTTAGTAATTTTAATATTCTCAATCAAAATACGGGTAATATATCCCTCAAAATTGAAGAAATGAACGAAGGAAAAAAACTCTGGAAACTTTGTATTATCTTCGCGCTGGCTTTTTTCGGAATAGAAGTCGTTTTATTGAGATTACTCAGGTAAAACAAAAAAATTGTAGATAGTATAGATGAATCTACTGATCAAGCAAGCCAGAATTACAGACCCTAATTCTCCTCACAACGGTAAAAAGCTTGATATTCTTATTGAAAACGGAAAGATTACCTCCATCCGAAAGTCCATTACCCGCAAAGTAAAAACTATTACCGATGCGAATTTGCACGTATCTCCGGGTTGGTTTGATATGCATGTGAACTTCAGGGATCCCGGTTACGAGCACAAGGAAGACCTGAATTCAGGAATGAGAGCGGCCAGCTTCGGTGGATTTACCGGAGTAGCCTGTATGCCGGGTACTAATCCGCCTCTGCATACCAAATCGGAAATAGAATACATTCTCCACAAGTCGAAGGGTTCCATCGTAGATGTACATCCAATCGGTGCGCTTACTTACAAATTGGAGGGGAAGGATATGACTGAAATGTACGACATGCATTTGTCTGGAGCTGTAGCTTTCTCCGACGAGAAAAATCCAATACAAAGTGCTGGATTGATGCTTAGATCATTACTTTATGTAAATGGATTTAATGGACTTATAATCAGCCACTCAGAGGACAAAGAGATTACATTGGATGGCATGATGAATGAAGGTGACGCACAAGTATCGCTCGGCCTCAATCCAATGCCCGCAATTGCTGAGGAATTGATGGTTGCGAGGGATATCAGCCTTGTGGATTATGCCAAATCCAGAATTCACATATCTTCTGTCAGCAGTGCCAGGACCGTAGAACTGATACGTGCTGCCAAACGAAAAGGCATCAACATCACGGCAGAAGTTGCGGCACATTACCTGGGTATAGACGATCTGGCTCTGAACGGGTTTGAGAGTAATTATAAGGTGAATCCTCCGTTTAGAAGCAAGAAAGACATACAGGCCCTGAGAAAAGGCCTTGCAGATGGATCTATTGATGCCATTTGCTCGGATCACAGCCCTGAAGATGAAGAGATGAAGAACCGGGAATTTGACCACGCTGCCTTTGGTATAATCGGCCTGGAAACTGCCTATGCAGCCGCCAATACCTACAGCGGATTAAGTAAGAAGGAATTGGTGGCGAAAATGGCGATCCGGCCCAGGGAGATTCTCAATATTCCGGTACCCATTATAAACCGGGGACAGCAAGCTAATTTGACACTCTTCAATCCTACGCAAAAGTGGACATATTCTAAATCAGATATAAAGTCAAAATCGGTGAATACCCCTTTTATCGGGACCCAATTTACCGGTAAGGCATTGGGTTCTTACAACAATAACCAGTTTCACGAAGTAGTATAAAGTTACTACGACTCCCGGCTAGTTTTGCGCAACAGTCTTCTTGAGGTCCTTTTTGGATATTTCCAGCTTCTTCATTGCTGACTTGATCTCCAGCTTTTCTTCTTCCAACTTCGAGATCGCAGCCTTTTGAGTGCTTATTTCCTCTTGTAATTTACCAATCTCATTCTTAGCGCCTTCAACCTCCAGCACGAGTTCGCTATTCTTTTTATTCAAATCTGTAATCGCATTCTCCTTTTGATTGACGGTTTCCTTCAGCGATACAATTTCGGTGAGTGATTTCGTTACTGATTCCCTCAGTGTGTCGATGTTATTTTGTTTTGTACTCATGATCTGTGATTTTAGTGTTTGACAATGATTGTATCCCCTACTTTGATATAATGCGGATCACTTAGTTCATTATGGTTAGCAATGTGATTGTGCTTAAAACCATGGCCATGATACTTTTCAGAGATACTCCACAGCGATTCACCTTCCTTCACAATATGCAGCGTATGGCCACCTTCTCCATCCTCTACTTCCACATCTGATTTGGCGCTCTCAATCGTCGCGAATAGCTCAGAGAGTTCCGCTTTTAACTCTGATATTTCAGCGTCTTTGGTCGCCAATACTTTATTCAGCTCCTCTATTTCTCCAGCAATAGCAGTTGGTTCTTCAGCAGGTAAATTGGTAGCTGTCACCTCTTCGCTTCCAGTCATGGAGGTAAATACCCATCCGAAAGCGATGAGCAAGGCCAAGACTCCCAGCATGGTACTCAGTCGTTTGAGCATACTCTGTTGATTAGCTACTTCGCCTATCATATTAATGGCTGAGAGGTCGGAACCGCATGCAGAGCACTGGGATGCGCCTGCCTCTAGTTCCTCGTTCTTACATATTGGACAATTCATGATATTTGGGGTGTTGATTAATTCCGATAAATATACGCACAGATAGTCCCGATCGCAAGTTTTTTACGCCTTAAAAAGACAAAAGAGCCATTGATAAAGGAACTTCTGGTTCCTCTCTCTTTTAAAAAAATCGGTGGACAGGACAAATCCAGACAGCTTTCAGGGCGCTGCCGGCCGGTTTACAGCAATACCGACCGATCATTTGTTCTTAACGGACGCCTTTTCAATACTCTTCTCCAAATGGATTTTCAAGCCTATGTAAAAGCTGATACCTGGATTGGGTATTCCCAACTCTTTGAACCGCGACAAGTGATCGATATACCTTGCATTGAGCAGGTTTTTTATTCCCGCAGTCAATTCAAGCACTTGCTGCTTGCCCGATATTTCCACATTTATCCCGAGGTTCAACAGGTGATAATCTACAGAAGGCGTTTCATTGGATCCGGTACGGTCTTGCCTGAACTTGTATTGATGCTGCAGAAAAAACTCCTTTATTTTAATGTTTCCCTTTTTTGAAAATTCGGCTTTCAGTGTGGAGTTCAGCCTGGTAGCCGGAATTAAAGGCAGAGGATTATTGCCTTCATCTTCAGCAAACACAGTGGATACATTGCTCTCCAGGTGCAGCCAATGTATCGCATGGGGATGATAATGAAAACCAGCTTCTCCCCCGTATAAAATAGCGCTGGATTGACGGTATTCATACACCGGCGAATTATCAATACTTGTATCCGTTGGCGCCAGGTAAATATAATTCTGTATTGAATTGTAGAACGGATTGACTGCAAAGCTGAGATGTTCGCTCTTATAATCCAATGTGAAATCGACTTGTGTGGCAAGCTCACTTTTCAAATTGGCATTTCCCAACTCAAACCGATTGGTTCCTTCGTGCACGCCATAGGAGAGTAGCTCAGAAGAATTTGGTGCGCGAAATCCCGAGGAAATATTGACCCTCACGGTGGTGGCGCCCAACTTATAAATACCACCTCCAGAATAATTAGCACTGCTGAAATACCTGGATAAAGGAAGTATTTTTATATTGTTCTTAACAACTTCTTCTGTAGTGATTTGACGGTAATCGCCTCTGAATCCTGCCTGGAATTGCAATTTGCCCAAATCCAAATTCCCAATAGCAAAGCCGCCAATATCAGAAGTAACTGCATCAGGGATCAGTGTTTCCTGTCCGCTGTTCTTATTGGTTTGATGCATTCCCTGTGACCCGATGATCAGGCTAAGCTTATCAGCTATCAAAGGAGAATTCCATTTGACATTGTAAGAATATGTTTGCAAGTCCATATCCAGGGCAGCCTGATTTGGGCTATCTTCAAATTCCTTTCGGTGATTTCCCATGAATCCTGCAACTGTACTCAACTTTGAATTTCCAATGAAGAAAATATTCTCAACACTCAACATGTGATTGTCAATGGTTTGATAGGGCACTTCTATTTTGCGGTCGGTGGTGGTAATCATTGTATCTTGAGAAATTCCAACGTTATTTTGCAGAAAACTGTATCGGATATTGGAAATCCAGTTGTTCAGGTCAAAACCCAGAGATGATTTAAAATTTTTCTCATCAAACCTGGTATTGAAGACCCTTTGCTGATCAGGGCGCTGATAATCTGAAGCTGAAGAATAGGTTCCAAAGGCATTTAATTTCAAGCGGCCCTTATGTACCTTAATGGCCAGGTTATTAATATTTGCAAGAGAATTTATTAAAAACCTGGAAGAGGCATACGTTTCAATCGTGTTGTGCTTGGCATAGCGCTCATCAACGAAATACAGTACGCCCCCCAGCGCGTCAGATCCATACAACAATGAGGCCGGCCCTTTAATGATCTCCACACTTTCGATGCCAACTTCTCCAACTCCCAAGCCATGTTCATCTCCCCACTGCTGATTTTCAACCCGCATTCCCTGTGCAAAAATCACAATCCGGTTGCTCGACAATCCCCTGATAACAGGCTTTCCTATCCCCGCTCCGGTAGTCCTTTGTTCTACTCCGGGAATATTGCTGATAGCTTCAGCCAAGGTCAATGGAGAATTTTGCTTAAGTTGATCGATCTTTTTTTGTTCTACGCTGACGATGTTTTCACCCTGCAATTTACCCATCGGCACTGAGACCACCACTTCCACCAAATCCACATGACTGGGTTTCAGGAAGAATTGCATTTCTGATACAGAAGATAAGTCAATTGCATTGTTTGTTGTTTGATACCCAACATATGATATTTGTATATGTATCTTCTTTATGGGGTAATGTTCAATAGTAAAAACGCCGTTTTCGTTGGTGGAAGTGCCGGTGTGAAGCTCCACGAAATAAACATTGGCAAATGGAATTGGTTCATTTGTTTCGCTGTCAAGTACAGTGCCTTTAAAGGATTGGGCTGATACTATCGAATACAGGAAAACCAATGTAATCAGAAGTATGTACTTTTTTACGTTCATTGCCTGAAGATGCGTGCCGGTTGTTACGGCGGCAAGTACTGTTAACGATGCAAAATTAAGGAAGATGCGGCAAGTTCAGCCATGTTTCCGTTCCTATTAATGATAATCGCTATTATATACACCAAATCATTCCTGATGGCAACGATGAGTTACATGGCCAATCGCCTTTTGAGTTTGTTCTCGAAAAGAGAATGCAGGGGAAAGATCAATGCCGCTAAAACAGCATTAAAGGCTAATTTGATAGCAGGCGCTCCGGCGCTGTACTCTTCGATATAAGGATCGAGCATCACCAGCGTAAATTCAAAAAACAAAAGGAAAGAAAAGAAGATCATGCCCTCTGCCACTCTCACCGGAATAGAGAACTTCCCAAGCGCAAACAATCCAGCGAAAAGTAG
>JACZWC010000009.1:33867-99147 GCA_022572355.1 Bacteroidota bacterium
TAGTACGATAAAAATCAATATGCCGGAATACTGCAGATTATTCCGCCGTCGCTCTGCTATGGCGGACGCAGCTCTCCTTGCCTCTTCCAGTCGCTTGCGTTCTATTTCTGCTGTTTCGAATTCGTGCTTGGCTTCCAGCTTGCCTATTTCCTTGCTTTTTTCTTCGTTAAAGAGAGAGTCTTTCGTAGCTGTATATCTATTATACCAGTCGTGAGCAGATTGGTAATCACCCAAGGCTGCATAAGTTTCAGCCAGTTTTTTGCTGACGGAATTCAACCGTTCAAGCGCGTTAATCTTCTCAGCAATAACCGCTGACTCCTTGTAATAGTTTACGGCCTTTTCCCAATGCGCCCGATTAATCGGTGAGGTTTCGAAGTTTCCCAATAATCGGTATACATCTCCTATTCCCTTTAAGCTGAATGTCATATTGTATTCGTCGTCCAGATCCCGGTTGATTGAGAGGGCGTATTCTTCGTATTTCAACGCACTATCCAGAAGAGCCTCCCGCGAAAATCCTTCGGGAATTATATTATTTATAAAAAGAAGCATATAAGTACTTCCAGTATTGTTGCAAACTTTGGACATACCCCTCTTTTCGCCGAGGGCACGGTGAATTTTCAAGCATTTAGAATAATACTCCAACGCCTGGAAATAATCGCTCTTTCGCTTGTAAGTATTGCCGATATTATTGTATACAAAAGCCATTCCTCTCCGGTGTCCAATCTCCTCGTCTATCTTTAATGACTTGAGATAATACTCCAATGCACCATCAAAATCTCCCTGACCCTGATAGATTCCTCCAATGTTGTTATACGAAGTAGTAATTCCACGCTTTGCCTTCAGAATGATTGTAGCGTCTCCGCTATCCAAGGCTTGCCTAAGTGTGGATTCCTTGATCTTTAAACTTTTCAAATAATATTCTAAAGCTCGAGGGAAATCACCTTGATGATGGTAGATCACTCCCATGTTATTAAAATTCCTGGCCAACTTATAATCATTTCCTATGAGCGTATTGATCTCCACAGCTTTTTCGTTATAGGATAGCGCCATTGAATAATCACTCATCGCTTCATACACGAGGCCGATGTTATTTAAGGTGCTCGACAAACCCTTGAGACCCGCCTCTGATAATTTTTTCTCTGAAGATTCGGCAATATTCTGCCACATATCCAGGGCTTTTAGATTGTATTCAAGGGCCTTCTCATCTTCATTATTTATGTAATGTGCCCATGCAATTCGGTTGTATGAACTCGCTGCGCCTCTTTGGTAGGATGTTTTTTTGCTCAATGCAAGAGCCTGTTGTGCATATTCCAACGCCTTTTCAGGTTCATCAAAACTCAATTGCCAGGAAATTTTATTCAAAGCTTTAATTTTGATGTTATCTACGGTAGCAGTTCGGATGACATTTAGCAGTGAATCTATTAATTGTTCATTTTGAGAAAAGCTGCTCCTGCTGATCAATGCATTACTGAGGGCCAGCAATAATAATATGCGGATTACTTTTATCATTTTTATTTTACTATTCTGCGCTTCAGTTTACTTTCGAAAAATGAGTGAAGTGGAAATATCAATCCAGCCAAGATCGCATTAAACGCCAATTTAATTGCAGGCGCACCAGAGCTGTACTCCTCTATATAAGGATCGAGCATCACCAATGTAAACTCAAAAAACAAAAGGAAAGAAAAGAAGATCATGCCCTCTGCCACTCTCACCGGAATAGAGAACTTCCCAAGCGCAAACAATCCAGCGAAAAGTAGTACGATAAAAATCAATATGCCGGAATACTGCAGATTATTCCGCCGTCGCTCTGCTATGGCGGACGCAGCTCTCCTTGCCTCTTCCAGTCGCTTGCGTTCTATTTCTGCTGTTTCGAATTCGTGCCTGGCTTCCAGCTTGCCAATTTCCTTGCTTTTTTCTTCGTTGAAAAGTGAATCTTTTGCTGCATTGTACTGTTTATAGTGCTCGAGGGCCTTTTGGTAACGCCTGGTTTTCTCATAAAGTTCGCTAAGGTTTTGATTCACGTGTTCAACTGTTACAAGGCGCCCGATGCTGTCGGCCAGTGCTAACGCCTGCAACAGGTAGCGTTCTGCATAGACGTATTTTTTGAGCGTCACATATAGGAAGCCAATATTGCCTAGATTTAAAGCAATGAACCCTTTAGCGCCAATTTCTTTACCCATTTCTAACGCCTCGAAATAGTACTCCATTGCTTTTGGGTACTTGTCAGACATAGCAAGGGCAGAATCACCTGCATCAAAGGCGGAGTCGCCTTGGTATTCGTATGTAATTCCGATGTTAGAAAGGTTAATGGAAATTCCATTTTTCCTTTCAGTTTCTTCATTGGCTTTCAACGATTTGAAATAATACTCCAGCGCTTTGTGATACTCGCCTTGGTCAGTATAAGCCAATCCCATGTTGCCGAGGGTGGATGCAATGCCGACTTTATTTCCCATATCCTCATTAATTTTCAACGATTTAAAGTAGTATTTCAGAGCGTTGTTGTATTCCTCAAGGCTATGGTATACAATTCCAATATTGCCCAGGTCTACTGCAATGCCCAGTTTATCTCCAAGTTCTTCATCAATTTGCAATGTTTTAAAATAATATTCCAACGCTTTAGGAAAATCACCTTGATTAAGATAAACATTCCCTATGCTGTTTAGTATTGCAGAAATTCCTTTTTTAGAACTGAGTTCTTCCCATATGTTTAGTGCTTTATTAAAATATTTCAATGCACTTGAATAATCTCCTATGTTGCCTTTAATACACCCGATAGTATGCAAGGCACGCCCCATCCCTTTTTGGTGAGCTAATTTTTCCGCAAGGTCCAGTAATTGCTGGGCATAATCCAATGCTATTCCCGGTTTGTTATGCTGTAGTTCCCAGGCGAGGTCGTGCAGAGTATTCATTCTAGTAGTATCCGCGATATCAGTTTTCAGCAGGGCTTCCAGTGAATCAGCCTGCGAGTAGCAGGGTCGCTGTATTACCGCGTTCAGCATGACAGCTAAGGTTATACAGAAGAGTCTTTTCATTTTGCTTTCACAATTCTTCCCTTTAATTTACTTTCAAAAAATGAGTGAAGTGGAAATATCAATCCAGCCAAGATCGCATTAAACGCCAATTTAATTGCAGGAGCTCCAGAGCTGTACTCCTCTATATATGGATCCAACAACACCAACGTAAACTCAAAGAAAAGCAAGAAGGAGAAGAAGATCATGCCCTCTGCAAGTCTTATTGGGATGGAGAACTTGCCCAGCATAAATACGCCTGCAAACAACAGTACCATGAATATTAGAATTCCCGAGTACTGCAGATTATCTCTCCTGCGCTGTGCTTCGGCGAGCACGTCCGCCTGTTCCTTTTCAAGTCTTTTACGTTCGTGTTCTGCTTTTTCAAATTCATATTTAGCTTCAAGTTTGCCTATTTCTTTGGATTTATCTTCATTGAACATTGAATCCTTCATGGATGAATACAACTGATAATTCTCATAGGCTGCCTCATAGTTGTTCATCAACTCATAATATTCAGAGAGGCGTTTATACGCCATCTTGGCCGGTCCTTTCATCCGATTTCCATTGGCAATCGATAAAGCAGCGTTAATGTTAACCAGCCCCTCATCATACTTTTTCATTTTGATGTACAAAGCTCCGATCTCATTGTATGAAATCGCTATCTCATAAAAATTTCCCTGTTCTTTATCTAAAGCCAAGGCTCTCAACAAATAGGCTAAGGCAGTATCAAGTCGGTTCAAGGATTTATGAAGCATTCCCATGTTATGGTAAGAATCCGCTATTCCCTGTAAATTATTGATCTTCTGACTCGTCATCAACGATAATTCATGATATTTCAAGGATGAATCCGGGTTTTCAGTACTTCTCGCAATATCATTGTATGCCCAGGCAATCCAATAGGCATCCCCAGCGTCCTGAAACATTTTCAACGCTTTTTTATAGTGATCTAATGACGCTTCCAGGTCCCCCTGAACCCCTTTAATATCTCCGACCATATCATAAGCTTTACCTATTCCAATAAGATCCTCAAGCGACTCAAACATACTTAGTGATCTCAAAAAGTACTTTTGTGCTTTTTCATAATCGCCGGTATTGTAATGTATCAAACCTATATCAAAACTAATATCTGCCATGACCGGCTCCATCTTAAAAGACTGCGCTAATTGGTATGCTCGCTCCGCATGTTCCATTGCCAATTTCGAATCGTATCTTCTGTATTCTCTCGACAGTTTTTTCAAGACATATACCTTAGAGGAATCCTCTGAGATCTTATCCAATACTGCTTTCAAAGAATCTACAGTACTGATCCGTTCATTGTCAACGGGTGTTTGTTGGGCAAATGACAAACTGGGTAACAAAAAAATACAGAGTACCAGCTTCTTCATTTGACCAATCTGTTTTTCAGCCTATTTTCAAAGAAACTATGCAAGGGAAAAATCAATCCTGCTAGCACCGCATTGAACGCCAATTTAATAGCCGGCGCACCAGCACTGTATTGTTCGATGTAGGGGTCCAACAATACGAGGGTGAATTCAAAGAAAAGTAGAAATGAAAAGAAGATCATTCCTTCCGCAAGTCTCACCGGAATGGATAACCTGCCCAGCGCGAACACTCCGGCAAACAACAGCACCATAAAGATCAATATCCCTGAATACTGCAAATTGTCTCTCCTCGACTTAGCGGCGGCGGCTTGCTTGGCTTGTTCTTCTTCTATGCGCTTGCGCTCGGCTTCGGCCATTTCAAACTCATGGCGGGCTTCCAGCTTGCCCAGGTCTTTGCTCTTTTCTTCGTTGAACAGCAAATCTTTTGCTATGCCGTATGCTTTGTGGTGTTCGTAGGCGAGCCGGTAGCGGTGGGTTTCAGCATAGAGGTTGCTGAGGGCTTCGTGAGTATTTCTTGTATGATTAAGAAATCCTATTGCTGTATCAATCTCCAACGCCCTCAATAGGTACTCTTCCGCCTTAGCATATTCTTTTGTTGAAGTATAAAGAGAGCCGATGTTGCCGAGTCTTATTGCAATACCGCTTTTTCTGCCAAGTTCTTCATCCATTTTTAATGCCTTAAAATAATATTCCAATGCTTTAAGGTAGTAATCCTCCTTCGCTGAAGCTTCTCCCTTCGCTGAAGCTTCGGGAGACAAGTCGGAGGACAGGTCGCCTTGATCTTTATAGAGACTTCCGATGTTGCCGAGATGTCTTGCAATACCGTTTTTATTTCCAAGTTCTTCATCCATTTTCAATGCCTTAAAATAATATTCCAATGCTTTGGGGTAATCGCCTTGATCATTATAGACAATTCCGATGTTGCCGGTTTTAATAGCGATTTCTATTTTATTTCCAAGTTCTTCATCCATTTTC
The DNA here is from genome assembly GCA_022572355.1 of Bacteroidota bacterium. Classification (GTDB taxonomy): domain Bacteria; phylum Bacteroidota; class Bacteroidia; order NORP154; family NORP154; genus NORP154. The sequence continues at coordinate 39,236 of JACZWC010000009.1, forward strand.
AATGCCTTAAAATAATATTCCAATGCTTTGGGGTAATCGCCTTGTTTATGATAGACAATTCCGATGTTGCCGAGATGTCTTGCAATACCGTTTTTATTTCCAAGTTCTTCATCCATTTTCAATGCCTTAAAATAATATTCCAATACTTTAGGGTAATCGCCTTGATTCTGATAGACAATTCCGATGTTGCCGAGGGAGACGGAGATGCCTTTTTTGTCATTGCGTTGTTTCCTTGTTTCAAGCGCCTTGAAGTGATAGGATAGAGAAAGGGGGTAGTCTCCTTTCAACCAATAATAAACACCGAGATTACTGTTGGAATTGCCCTGCCCATTTTTACCCGCCTTCGCTATAGCTTCGTCGGGCGAGTCCCCGTTCTTTACGGCAAGCTCCAATGCTTTCTTTCCCAGCACAATCGCTGTGTCCGGGTTTTGATACATCAATGCCCAGCCAAGCCGGTTGAGGGTGTTGATGCGGGTGGTGTCGTGGAGGCCTTTTTGGAGCTGGGTTTTTAAGGAGTCTGTCTTATGTGTTTGGGCAAACAGCCCCCCTGCCCCTTCGGGTACTGCTCCTAAAAATAGGGGGAGAATGAATAGGAATGATTTAAGAATCTGTTTCACTTGTGCTTTGCTAAATTCTTCTTAAGCCTACCTTCAAAAAATGCGTGTAGTGGAAATATCAACCCTGCCAATACAGCATTAAAAGCCAGTTTGATAGCGGGGGCACCAGAGCTATATCGCTCGATATAAGGATCTAACAGCACCAAGGTGAATTCAAAAAATAGCAAGAAGGAAAAGAAGATCATCCCTTCTGCCAATCGTACGGGAATGGAGAACCTGCCCAGCGCAAACACTCCGGCAAACAGCAGGACTATAAAGATCAAAATCCCGGAGTATTGCAGATTATTCCGCCGGCGCTCTGCTTTGGCGGACGCGGCTCGCCTTTCTTCTTCTAACTTTTTGCGTTCTATTTCTGCAGATTCAAACTCGTGTCTGGCTTCCAGTTTGCCGATTTCCTTTGATTTATCCTCATTAAAGAGTGAGTCTTTTAAAACTGTATACGTTTTAAAATAGTTGTAAGCTTTTTTATAATCACCTAATTTTTCCTGTAACACTGATAATTGCTGATTTGCGTATTTGTTTATATCCCTGGCTTTTGCTTTCGAAGCTAAGTGCAGTGCCTTATTCAGATGAAGTGCAGCACGATCCAATTCATCCAGGTCCATGTAGAGCACGGCCAAATTGTTGTGGGTGATTGCAATGTTTATTTTATCTCCTTGCTCCAGATCGATGTCCAATGTTTTAAGCTGCATTTCCAACGCCTTTTCAAGATCTCCGGTTCTTCGATAGATCGTGCCCATATTGCTGTACGAATCAGCCATGCCGGAGATGTTGCCCATGGCCTCTTTGATTAGCAACGACTTATGGTGATAGAAAAGAGCTGAGTCAAAATCCTCAATCAATTCATGCACCAGGCCAATACTGTTGAAGGTATAGGCCAATCCCATGGAGTCGTTCGCCTTATAATGAATTTGCAAAGACTTTTTGTGGTACTTGTATGCGTCGTCAAAGCTTCCATTCTGTCTCATGATTTCGCCAAGGCGATCGAAAATAGCTGCCGCTATGGCATTTTTAGTTCCATTGAGATCAAGTGATTTAAAATAATGTTCGGAAGCCAAATCATATTCTCCGAGTTGTGTGTAAAAATATCCCAGCGTTCGCTCGGCTCTTAGTTGCAGTGTATTAGATCTGATATTTAGCGCCAGCTGCCTCGCTTCCTTTGCCAGCTCCAATGAAGAATTCGGCTGGATATCAAATAATTCAGAAGCGTCATGAAGCAAATTGACGATCACCGTGCTGTCGTTCTGTTCGACGTCTTGCCTCGCCTGTAATGAAGTATAAAAAAAGACAAGGCAGAAGACAAATAAATACCTGGTTCTCATAACATTCGATAGGTTGACAATCCTATTTACAGTTTATTCAATCAATTCACCTTCAGTTGTGACATATTTTTTCAACAGATTGGCCGTCATACATGAATGTACCGGAAGTATTTTGATGATGTCGCCTACCTGTATATTCTCTAAGTAATCAGGAGGCCCATGAACAGTACCGTGTTCCTGTGACAATTTGCTCACATAAACTCCATCTAAAATATCTCCCCAGCCCTCAGCTTTGCCTTCCACTATCTGACCATAGATGCTACCATATTCCGCATGTTCAAGCCGCTCTTTCGAAAAATGGACACCTCCACCATAAATAATGACTTCACTTCTGTCTTTGTGAATGGATACAACAGGACAGGCCACGGCGACCGCTATTTGGTCAGGTGTGCATGATCCGATTTCAACTTGCGATAAATCATAAAAGACAAAGTTGCCCGGCCTGATCTCATCTACCGAACTAAAATCTTCAATGATACTGCAGGTAGGCGTATCTCCAATAGAGACAATCAGTTCAGGATACCGATCTATGAATTGTTCTTTGACACCTGCAATTAGCCGTATGCTCTCGTTATGAATTGCTGTTATTGCATCTTTCCCTTTTGCTGCGTAGCTGTGCCCTGCATGACCCAAAAACCCGCGAAATGTAATACGCTCTGAATTGTCGATCTCATCCAGAATACAGGAGATTATATCTGTGTTTTCAGGATTGACCCCGGTTCTGTGATAGCCAATATCTACTTTAATGAAGACGCCAATCGCTGCTGTCAGCTTCTTCGACAATCGACCAATTGTATCTATTGACTCTACCAACAGGTTCAGGGAAATACTTGATGCCAGGGCATTTATCACATCTATCTCAAGAGTGTTTGCTGGAAAAGCCACGGTTATATCATCCCACTTATCCTTGGCAAAATAGCTTGCCATATCCAGAGAAGATACCGTTATGCTATTGACCCCTACTTCCCGAAACCAACTGCCTATCTCATGAGATTGATGGGTTTTAAAATGAGGCCTGAAGATGACATTGTTTCTCCTTGCCTTTTGCGACATCGCCAAAATGTTCCCTTTACATTTCTCAACATCCAAGAGCAGGGTTGGTACGGTTATCATGTGCAAATAGACGAAGTTCTGGTTGCCTTGAACAATTATTTCCGGAGAAACTAGATTGAGATCTTCTATGTAAGAATAAGTCTGCTAATTGGTCCAATCACTTACAAATGAAAATATCCGCCTTCTCTCTGTCCTTCAAGTCCTTACCACAATATTCTATATAAGAGCTACAGTTTTGATCTATGTTACCCGTAACGGGATCTAATTCACACTCCTTACAGTTTTTACACTTTTTGCATGAGATGGATGACATAGCAATAACGATTAGAGCACAGCTCAAGAATACTCTCATGATATCTTCATTTTAGAAATTCTACCCTCCAGAGAAATCCTCTTGAATAAAATCAAAATGGCACCTCTAATTTACAAATTAAATCGATCCCCAAAGTGGTTATCATATCCAATAAAGCATCAAAATTGATAAGAAAACCCGAGCGCCAAAACCTCTTTGAATTGCACCCTAGGTCCCGATGTATCATAAACCCCATCTCCGTTTGAATCTACCGCTATGTCTATGTCATCATCGTATATCAAATGAGTACTCAAGGTGGCTGCGAAGAATTTATTCACCTTCATGGATATCAGCACCTCCCAGCTCACATCAATATTCTGAGGATTTTCAAGGTAGTTAGAAAACAGATCCAATTTTGTTTGAACTGAAATATTCTCGGCTACCTCTTTCCTAACAAACAGTCTAACATAGCCACCAAATTCTGAACGCATAGTGTTGCCTTTGGTGAGTTGCATTCCTGTTCCGTCGTAAGTGGCGGGTTCCATTCCAAAAGCTCCTGCATCGGCCAATGCCTGATCATTGACAACTGTGATCTTTGTCGTTAGCGGAGAAATGTAGAACGTTAAGCCCTTTCCCGGTTTGAAGTCCATTCCAAGGGCCAAAAGTATATAGGCAGGAGCAAGCGCATTTGAAATTTTGACACTGTCATTTGGATAATTGTATCCAGGTGTTATTTGAGTTTTGAAATTCAGAAGGCCCGCATAGTACCACTTGCCAAATGCCTTTCGACCGAATTTGGAGGTAAAGTCAATCTTGTCATCGGTCTTTACCCAACCTGCATTTGTACCCTGTTTAATGCTTCCATAACCGACATCCAGGTAATTTTCCCAGAGACTTTTTCCCTTTTTGTATTGAGCGAAGATGTTTAGTAATCCATTGATTGAGATAGAGTTTTGGCCGCCCGCTGCCCAATTAGTGAGTGACACGTGATTCAATCCCAACGCGACGGTTCCTCGCAGGTCCCAACCATTGGTGGAATCAGTATTTAAAGTGTCACTTGCTTTTTCAGATTCAGCGTTCTGGGAATTTCCATGCAAGGTTATGCCTAAAAGACAAATGACCAGAAAAATTCTTGTCGAGATTGTCATTGCTACCTGTGAAAGATTGGTGTTTTATTGAAGCAGGTATTTCTCAACAAGGACTATTCCAACAGCAACTTACTGGTTCCAATAACCTGATCCCCGTCCTGCACCGAGATAAAGTACAAGCCGTCAGAGAGTTGATTTCTCTCTATCACGATTTCTTCATTGCTATTGCCATGAACCCTCCTCACTTCTCGTCCCAGAATATCATAAATTACCAATGTCAATGATTCTCCTAAGACAGATTCAACCTTCACGATCGTATAATCCTGTGCCGGGTTGGGGTAAACGTCGATGGTGAACGTCAAGCCAGTTTCAATTATTCCGGATCCGGAACACAAGCCTGTTTGACAAAAAGTAACGCTCGTTCCGACGGGTCCTGAGTTATTGTCAATAAATGGCGTGTTGGGGGGCGGCGTTGCATCACAGAAATCCAGCGTACCGGTCAATGCGCCCGTATTGGTACTTATATTAGCAACACAAATTGTTCCATTTGCTCCTCCACTTAAGGTGCCAGTATTATTAATGTCATTCCCAACGAAGATTGTGCCCGCAGTAGAACAAGTACCTGAAATCGTAAAATCAATAGTTATAGTTAAAATATCAGTCCCATCCGCTAGAGCCAGTATGCCATTCGCATTGATCACTACACTTTTAACGCTTGCAACATCTGTTAAGGTCACCGTGTGAAATGCCGCGATGATTACATCATGAGCTGCAGTAGGTGCACAATTACAATCCCATGTAGTTGTAGAATACCAGTTGCCGGTAGCAATGGAAGTGATCGTTCCTGCCATTGTGATACTTAAAGAAAAAATGAATAATACGGTCAGTGCGAGACGTAGAAACCTTGTAATGTTTTTCATAGGAAGTACGTTAGTTGATGAAGACTAAATTAGTAATAATTATTGCTTCATAAAAAATTGGCTTTGATGATTCCCAAATAGAGGAGACCTTACAAAAAAGGTTCACTGCGTGAACTTCTTGTTACTGCAAAACCGTGATCAAACGAGTTGTTTTGGCGAAGTTAGTCCGCCTAATGGCGAACTGATTCCAATGGGAAGGTATTACAAAAAAGGTTCACTTCGTGAACTACTTGTTACTCAAAAAACCCTGATCAAGCTAACTTGTCAGGGTTTCTTCGCAACAAAGGCCCCACCATGTGAAGCCTTTTTTGTAGCGAGAGGCGGAATCGAACCGCCGACCTCAGGGTTATGAATCCTGCGCTCTAACCGCCTGAGCTACCTCGCCATTCTTATCATTATTCTGTCATATTTCAGGATATGATTTATCCTGAAAAAATGAAGCGCAAATATACTGCATTTAATATTTGCAGATTTACGATCGTTGCCGAATATTTTGCTATATTGCCATATATAAAGCAAATCCTTATCAGATAGATGTCGGAAAAAATAAAGTACGAGTTAGAATACATCATCAATAGTTCGCCGCGCGTGTTGTACACGAGGTTGAGCACCGCTGATGGATTGTCACAGTGGTTCGCCGACGATGTGAACATCAATCACAAGGTATTTACTTTTGTGTGGGAAGGTGTTGGGCAGGACGCTAAGATTCTCAAAGAAAAAGCCGGTAAGCATATCCGTTTTAGATGGGTGGAGGATACAGAGGATGTCTACTTTGAATTCAAGCTGGTAGTCGATGACCTTACCTCGGAAGTAGCGCTAATCGTCACTGACTTTGCTACCGAAGATGAGACGGAAGAAGCCAAAGCGTTGTGGGACAGCCAGGTGAACACCCTCATGCATATACTCGGTTCCTGATCCGCTTTATTCCATCCTGATTGTTCATAAAATTTATTGCTTCTCTTTTCGTTTAGTATATTCATTTAACCATGTAAACGGTACATTTGTTTGAATGAAAAAGCTGCACCTCTTTATCGTTAAATCATACATTCTTCCCTTCATTGTCACATTTTTTGTGGTGCTGTTCATCCTGCTCATGCAGTTTTTATGGAAGTACATAGACGACCTGGTAGGTAAGGGATTGGAGTGGTATATCATCGCTGAGTTAATGTTCTACACCTCTGCCAGCCTGGTGCCCATGGCATTGCCTCTTGCTATTCTGCTGTCCTCAATTATGACCTTCGGAAACCTGGGAGAGAACTATGAACTGGTGGCGATGAAGGCATCGGGGCTATCATTACAACGGATTATGCGGCCACTGATCATTACATCCATAATCATCAGTGGGCTGGCATTTTATTTTTCAAATTCCATACTACCCATAGCTAATTTGAAAATGGGGGCTCTGCTTTGGGATGTAACACAACAAAAGCCTGCGCTCAATATTAAACCCGGAGTCTACTACAATGGAATTGACGGTTATAGCATTAAGGTAAAAAGCAAAGACCGTGAGAAACACACGCTGGAAGAAATTATTATTCATGACCATACCAGCAGGATGGGCAACAGTAAGCTCATCATTGCAAAAAGAGGAAAAATGAAAATGACCGAAGATGAACAGTCACTGATCCTGACGCTGTACGATGGGTACAGTTATGACAACATGGACCCCTACCCCATTAAAAAAAACAGGAATATGCTCCTTCGCCGACTGCGATTCGAAGAACAGACCATTCGCTTCGATCTCAAATCATTTAGCCTGGAAAGAACGGATGAAGAGCTGTTTAAAGATCACGAACAAATGCTCAATCTTTCCCAATTGCAGGCAGCTGAAGACACTATTATTGAGATGATGAAAAAGAGAAAAGAAATGGTTTATGCAAGCGTCGGCGCCAGGTATTTTTACGGAAAACACCCTGAACATCTCAAAGATACAACAGACAGTTCTTCAGAGGCTTTGATGGCTGGATTTCTGGAGAATAAAGGGAATACCAGGATGCCATTTTCTCAAAATGAGAAGGAAGACTTGTTCATCATCAATTCCGCAGCCAACCTTGCCAGAAATGTAAAAATGTATGTTTCTGTCTCCAAGAAGGATGCCCTATACAAGAAAATTTCGATTATAGGGCATCGGATAGAGTGGCACAGAAAATTCACCATATCGCTGGCATGTTTGATTCTGTTTTTTGTGGGAGCTCCATTAGGAGCAATTATCCGTAAAGGAGGCCTGGGGATGCCAGTGGTCATGTCGGTATTGTTTTTTCTAATATTCCACGTATTGTCCATTACCGGAGAAAAAATGGCACAGGAAGGTGTAATTGAACCATACCAGGGGATGTGGCTCGCTACCAGCGTGTTCATTCCAATAGGGATCTTTTTAACTTATAAATCGACAACAGACTCGAGCTTATTCGATATATCCTTATATCTGAACTTTCTAAACCCCTTTAAAAAGAAAGACTGATCATTGAGCAGAAAAACGTTTTTTCTTCTTGGCCTCTTTACACTGCTGGTATTTACGTCTGTGGGGGGCCTCATCATAGAACAATTTCAGAACAGACGGTTCTTCCAAATCTTTTCTGGTAGCTACTCAATAATTATACAAATCCTCATAGGGCTTGCCTACGGATGCCTTGCGGCCTTTCTCGCCTGGCAATTGATCAAGACACCAATCTTAGAAGACACCCGAAAATTCTTTGGAGGATTGGTTAAAAACCTCAATCTCAGATTCATAGATATCGTCTTTATCTCTTTCTGTGCGGGAACAGGAGAAGAAATACTATTTCGAGGCGCTATACAACCCTACCTTGGAATTTGGATAACCGCCATTCTATTTGTAGCGCTGCACGGTTATATCAATCCCTTTAACTGGAGAATAACAATTTACGGAATTCTCATGTGCCTGATAATCGCAGGTATAGGATACCTCAATGACCATATTGGCCTTACAGCAGCAATAGCCGCTCATTTTATGATAGACGTCTATCTATTTACGGCATTAACAAATACACCATCAGAAGAAACAGAATACTAACGTTCTGTAGAGCATGAAATTACGGATAACCCTAAATTATTTTACAATGACTATGACAATAACCATGAGAAAAGAAACAAGGTCAAAATCGTCATTGTCATTGTTATCGTCATCGCTGAAGTTCTAAGTAAAAACTTTAACTATACATTTCACTAACCCGTAATCCATTTCACGAAATCTTTTTCCTCTGTTCTTTCGCTGGTTGGCATTTCGCCATCATAATTGCCCAGGTAAAATAATCCCAGGCATTTGTCTCCTTCCTCTAATCCCAGGAAAGTCTTCATTTCATCTTTATACGTGAGTCCTCCCGTAGTCCAATAAGCTGCAATGCCCATAGCCGTGGCCGTAAGAAACATGTTCTGAACAGCACAGGCAACAGCTTGCACTTCCTCAATTTCAGGTATTTTTTCAGATTTCTGCCTTTTCATGCCAATGACAATGACCGCCGAAGCCAGAAAAGGACGTGCCTTCAGCTTATCATAAACCTTTTGATTGAATTTATCCCTACCGATAAGCTTTTTGTAAGTTTCACATTGAAATTCTGACAACACAGCCAACCCCTCTCCAGTAAATACCGTGAATCGCCAGGGTTGTGTCATGCCATGAGTTGGCGCCCATTTCGCATTTTCGAGCAAGGCGCTTATTGTTTCCTTTTCAATAGGTTCTGAATTGAACTGTTCCGGCTTAATGGATCTTCTATTTCGAATGATATCGGAGAGTTCCGTCAGATAATATTTCATTGGTGTGAAGGATTGTCTGTTAACAAGAGTCCTCTTATTTGGCAAGGATTTCCTATAATTGCACTTCTTTTTTACAATACGAAGGTAATATATTGAAGACTCAAGAACTTTTAACTGCAAATTTATAGATATGACTTCTCAAAAATCATTTTTACTCGCACTTGTTATAATTGGATTTACCGCTTGTGAACCAGAAATAGACGTCCAACAGGCGACACAGGAATACCTCGATGGTTACAACAAGAAATACCAGGAACTGTATTACGCCTCCAGCAAAGCGGAATGGAAGTCCAACACCGAAATAATTGAGGGAGATTCGACGAATGGTGTAGCCACGCGAAAAGCGAACGAAGCGATGGCCACATTCACGGGTAGCGTAGAGAACATTGAAAAGGCGCAAAAATATTTAACTCAAAAGGATAAGCTGACTGAGATACAAGTGAAGCAGTTGAACAGCATTCTCTACAAAGCAGCCAACAATCCCGCAACGGTGTCAAAAATCGTGAAGGCCAGAATTAAAGCCGAGACAGAGCAGACAGAGAAGCTTTATGGTTATGAGTTCACCATCGACAACCAGGCCGTAACCACCTATGAAATTGACAAAATCCTATCAGACGAGAGCAACCTAGATGTACGGTTAAAAGCGTGGAAGGCCAGCAAAGAGGTAGGTAAAACATTGAAGGACGGGTTGGAACACCTAAGAAACCTCAGGAACAAAACCGTACAGGCACTAGGTTATGATGATTTCTTCAGCTACCAGGTTTCTGACTATGGCATGACAACGCAAGAATTAGCCGATCAAATGAAGAATGCAGTGAAAGAGGTTTGGCCTCTTTATCGTGAGCTGCACACCTATGCTCGTTATGAATATGCTAAAAAATATGGCGTTGAAGAGGTACCGGAAATGTTGCCCGCTCATTGGCTACCAAACAGATGGGGACAGGATTGGGGAAGCCTCGTATCCGTAGAAGGACTCAATCTCGACAGCATTATGGCCACCAAAAGCCCTGAATGGGTGGTGAAGCAAGGTGAGCGCTTTTATGTAAGCATAGGAATGCCTGAATTGCCCAGTGTATTTTGGGAAAAATCAGACCTGTATCCATTACCAAAAGGCGCGAACTACAAAAAGAATAACCATGCTTCTGCATGGCATCTAGACCTAGACAACGACGTGCGCAGTTTGATGAGCGTGGAAGCAAATCCGAATTGGTATGAAACTTCTCACCATGAATTGGGACATATCTATTATTTTCTACTCTACAGCAATCCAGATGTGCCGGTAATACTTCGCGAAGGCGCCAACCGCGGTTTTCACGAGGCTTTTGGCAGCTTAATGGGACTTGCCGCCATGCAAGAGCCTTTCCTCGATAATCTGGGACTCATGCCGGAAGGTGTAGAAACAGATAAGATGCAAGTTCTCTTAAAAGATGCGATGCACTACATCGTGTTCATTCCATGGTCTGCCGGAGTGATGACACATTTTGAGCACGACTTGTACGCAACCGACTTGCCTAAGTCCGAATACAACAAAAGATGGTGGGAACTAAAGAAAATGTATCAAGGTATCGTGCCACCTGAGGAACGAGGGGAGGAGTATTGTGATGCAGCTTCAAAAACCCACATCAACAATGACCCGGCACAGTACTATGATTATGCACTGTCTTATCTGTTGCTATTCCAGTTTCATGAACATATATCCAACAACATACTCAAACAGGATCCGCATGCAACCAATTATTTTGGCCACAAGGAGATCGGCGAGTTTCTGCATACGATAATGTATCCGGGAGCTACCGCCGACTGGAGAGAGATGTTGAAGGAAACCACAGGGTCTGAGCTAAGTGCAAAAGCGATGCTCAATTACTTTGAGCCACTGATGGATTTCCTGAAGGAGGCAAATACAGGAAGAGATTACACCCTTCCTGATCTGCAATAAGTACCTAACTATCTGGACAAGACTACCTTTTCATAGTAGATCCTATCGCTTGCAGTTATGGACAACAGGTAAATACCCGACGATATATCCGAAGTATTGATTGTCAATTTATGTTCTCCGGCCTGCATACCTGATTTCTGTTCACTATACACCGTTTGACCGACAGTATTGGTCATTCTAATCAACAGGTCTGATTTTTCCTTCAAAGCTATTTCAATGAAGAATTCAAAAGCGCTGGGATTTGGATACACCGAAATACCAACCATATCTTCATTGGTATTTATTCCCACACCTGCGGGTTCAGTAATGGTAGCTATTGCTGACGAAGTACAACCGTTAGCATCAATAAGGTCAATGGTGTAAATACCAGCGCTCAAACCGGTAGCAACTGCTGTATTTTGAACGGGCGTTGTGTTCCATGCGTAGGTATAAGGTGTTGTTCCACCACTTGGAAATACTGCGGCTAGCCCATCTGTTCCTCCAAAAACCGATACATTCGTAACCACTGGAGTTCCGGCACTCAGCGCAGCTGTTGGTTGCGTAATGACAATACTCTCAACGTATAGACATCCTCCGCCATCTACCAATGTTACCACATATGTAGCTGCTATCAGGCCAGTTGCAGTTGCATTTGTTTGTGCTCCCGGATCATCCCAGCTGTAAGTATAGGGGCCAGCCGTTCCGGTAATATCCGCAGTAGCAGATCCCTCATTACCTCCAAAACAGGCTATATTGGTTGAGCTGCTTATAGTGAATGTTCCCGCCCCAGGATCACTTATTACTTCTAAAGCGGTGACCGTACATCCATTGGCGTCTGTTACAAGTACGGTGTAGGATCCCGCTACCAAGTTAATGGCACTAGAATTCGTTTGATTCATACCATCATCCCATTGGTAGGTATACGGAGAAGTACCTGCTGCTGCTACAAAAGCCTGCCCGTCAGCAGCCCCACAAGAGCTCGGAGATGCAGAAGACGTTATGGCTGTAACTGCAGGAGTAGACGTCACCGTTTCAGTGGTGGTTCCTGTACATCCCATTGCGTCAGTAATTAGAATCGTATAGGTACCCGCACTGAGATTACTGGCTGTTGCGGTTGATTGCGACATGGCATCATTCCAGGCATAAGCGAAAGGGCCGGTGCCACCACTTAATGTTGCCGTGGCTGAGGCTATTGATGCTTCACAATTGTCAACTGTGCTGGTGGTTGTAACCACGATAGCTGCAGGTTCCGTAATGGTTACGCTCACCGTATCGGAAGCACCCACTGCATCTGTTAAGATACAATCATAGGTTCCAGCACCCAATCCGGTTGCCGTAGCTGTATTCTGTACCGGCGAAGTATTCCATGCGTAAGTATAAGGACTTGTTCCACCAACTCCAGAAGCGGTTGCTTGTCCATCCGTAAGTCCATTACAGCTAATATTCGTTGTATTGGTTATCGTAGCTGTTAATCCGGTTATTTGCTGCGACCATATTTGTACATCATCCAGTGCTGCTTCCACTAGGCTTCCACCACAAAATGGAGAAGTAGCACAACCTGGAGGCCCTATAGAAGTTAGAATACTATCAGAAACCATAAATTTCATCTGGAAATTAGCAGTTTGGTTTACATAATCTGAAACCCTGAATGTAAAGCGCCTCCAACTGTTGTCAGAAACATAGGTGAACTCCACAGGCACCCATGTGGATCCATCATCAGTTACTTCCACATACCAGGGATCATTACCCGGATTGGCTGAGGTAGGCGGATCGTTGCTGAACCATCGGTAATAACTAACAATCGGGTTCAGGTAGCCAGTTATGTCGATTACCGGACTTTGCAGCGTTGATCTGCCTCCATCAACATCTTTTTCTCCAGCTGAGCCTGTAGAAGAGGTATTTAGCTGCGTAACCGCACATACAAATCCGCCAGGCGTATGCTGTGAGGTGGGAGCAAACTCATAGCCATCTATGATCATACCCACCGGTACTTCGTCTACCCACATTCCCGTGGTAGCTGAATCTATAGGCATTGGAAATCCATAGGTCCAGCTTCCTGCGAAATTGTTAAAATCAAAATCGTTTGTTAGTTCCAGGTTGTACCCTACCAATATATAATAAGGAATATTTGCCTCTGGATTGGCGGCGCCAATCGGAATAACAGAGGATAAATAGCCACATATATTATCCGTTACACCCAAATAATATGAAATAATTGCGCCGGGAGATTGAGCCGGAATAACAGCTGTGTAGTTATTTCCTCCCAGATCGGTCATGATAACCGTGACCCAGCTTCCGTTATCGATCTTGTAAAACATTTTTACATCCCCCAGATAAGTGGTATTGGATAAATTTAATATAGCGTCAATGTCCGCTGGAGTGCCCGGAGTCCAGGTGGTTACGATAGTATGTGTTAGTGTCGCATTTGATACCAACGTTATTCCATGCTGCCCGAAGGCCTGACAAATTGCACTGCCATTGGGTGTACCATTATTGATATTTCCGTCGTCGTCATCTGCCTGCAGCACATCCAATAACACATCTCTGAAGGCTTGTCCTTCATTTCCATTCGCTGCCACAGCCTGAAGGCCATAATACGCATCTGCAAAGAGATACATTATTGTATCCATATTACCCATCAAAAGGTATAGATCCCACCAGGCCCCGGCGAGGATCTCACCATCTGCATGTACTTCACCTACAATGTCTTCAGGGTAAACCTTTGGATTGATATCGTACCTTCTGATATAATCATCAGGGTCCGAATCATTACCTCCCCGTCCTAAAATAGGATCGAGTGTAATTGCAAAAGCCCATAGATCGCCATACGCCTCACCCATCGCCCCATTGTTAAAAAATGAGCCCTGGTCCTGATAGAAATTGTCGTTAATACCATGGGCATACTCGTGATACACTACATCAGCAACAGTGGCATAGGACAGACATCCACCGCCAGGTGCATAAAAATTTATTGAAGAACCATTGTAAAAGGCGTTGCACGTTCCCGAAACATCGACGTTGGTAGTAAGGGAGAAATCCATTCCGGTGAAGGTGGGAATCTCCTGCTTAACAAAATCATGAATAACATTCACGTGGTAGAATGCTGTGAGCTCTTTGATGTTGGCATCATTGTCAAACGTCTCTGCATTGGGCCCTGCGGCTAAGGCAGTAGTAAATGAGGGTGTAATGTTGTTAGTTTCAACATCCGCCCATAACCCATCCAGAAAAAATTGTCCATTGGTTGCTGTGGTAATACCAGTGGTAAGGTGACCGTTTGAATCTGTATAATAATTAACGTTGTTTATTCTGATCCTCATATTCGCCAGCAGGCCTGTCGCGGTGGGATTATACGAATAAGTTGGATAGATGGTAGCCGTGACGTCTACTTCCATCGGAGCTGGAGGAGGAGGCGCTGGTGGCGCATGAAATTTCACCTGATTATCCCTGTACAATACCTCTCCATTCTCCGCATCAACCCATGTCCTGTAAGAAGAAGGTATGTCGCCTCCAATTGCTTCTACCATGACCTCATAAACCAAATGGTATTTGTATTTTCGAAATTCAGGTATGGGCAAAACGAACAAATCCACATTCACCTCAGATGACAAAATAGTTTCATCAATTCCAACCTGGGCTGCAGCCAATGCTTGCTGAGGACTCAACGTAGGATTAATACTGATATTAATATTATCGTAAACGTCTGCACCAAACATAACCACACGACGATCCTTGGTCATTTTTATAACCAACCTGCTAAACAGAACTTTAACGCCATTATAACTCTGCCCGTAGTTGATATAGCAATGTTTTGGTGACAAGCTCTTTCCAGAGACATATAGATCTTCCACTGGAATATTAAACAGCCCAAGCTCATTGGTAATAAAGTTCGTGGCGCAGGACTCATAGGTCGATCCGGTTGTAGCAATTGACTTTCCGTATGCCCTGTGTGGTTTCTTGTTTTCTTCATTGTACTCAACGAGCCAGCCAACGTGTTTCATTGTGAATTGCTTCCAGGCTTTGCTATCACGTAGTTCCTTTTGATATTGCTCATTGGGCATTCGAGTATTGTATTTGATGAAGGTCTTTTCAATATCACCTTCATTGGTCTTTACATCGCCTCCAGCAAAAACAGATAATGAAAAACATGTTGTACAGAGCAGCAGGCAAAGAGCATAGATTTTTGAATTCATGGTTTGGCGTTTTTTATTTGGGAAAGATTCGGTTTCTTGATATAAAATACTGTCAATTTTCCCACAAGTTACGAATTCATTGGTCGAATTCAAAACAGGAACTACCTATTTCAGAGGGAAAAACACAGAAAACGAATCATTCGCACGCTGGCAAGTATCGTTTTCTGTTCTGATCTATTATTTGATGACTACCAACTTTTTTACGGTCACTGAACTGCCGGCAGAGATCATCACAAAATAGGTGCCGGGTGCATAATCATCGGTAGCCAGTGTGTAACGCATGCTAGAGGAGTTGACTTTATCCGCAATCATGACCTGGCCCTGAACATTGGATACCACGATATTCAGATCTTCACTGATTACATCAGATGTTATTGAGATGTAAGCATTCCCAGTTGTAGGGTTGGGATACAGACTCATTTCAAGTTCAGCAGTTACCTCCTCATCTATGTCAGAAATCTTGAGGTTATCCACGATATTAACGCTGTAATCTTCTACTTCTCCATAGTTAAAGGTTTCACATGATGTTGAAGCACCATTGTACTTCATGCTAACACGCATGGTGGTCGTACCAAGTGTAGCGCCGTTGGGTAAGTCGATAGAGCCCGAAACCGTAGAACTCGACATTCCACCCTGGTCATAAACCAATTCTCCGACATCTTCAAAGTCTCCATTTTGATTCAGGTCAATCCAAATCTTCCAGTATTCATTGTATACAGTAGAGGCAAAACCTGGTGTTAACGATATATTATATATTACGTTGATATCCAGATTCGTTGTGATGGAAGTATTGTCTGCATATCCGCCGTCAGAGCCTGACGTGTTACTAATTCCCCCTATAACCACACCTGCGATCCACTCATAGCTGGCATCGCTACCGGCGCTGCTACAGTAGTTAAGTACAGGTGCAGCAGCAACAATAGATACTGTATAGTCCTCAACCTCTCCATAACTAAACGTCTCACATGATGTGGGACTGCCATTGTACTTCATGCTTACACGCATTCTTGTTTCTCCCAAAGGCGCGTTCGGTGGAATTGTAATTGTTCCTGAAACCGTTGAACTGGACGCAGAGGGGTTGAAGATCATTTCTCCGGCATCTATAAAGTCGCCATCCTGATTGAGGTCAATCCATATTCTCCAATACTCAGTGTAACTCTGAGATGCAAATCCAGGGACCAGCGTAACATCATAGGTGCCACTTTGCTCCAATGTTGTTGACAAATTAGAGAAATCAGCATAACCACCGTTTTCACCCGTGGTATTGGTGAGATCTCCAACAGATACAGACGCTATCCACTCATAGCCAACTTCCTTTCCGTTGCTATTACAATAAGTCACCGTAGTATTTCCCAAAGTTGTAAAATTTCCAGAAGAGGAGAACACGCTTGTATTGGACTGTGTGCATATGCTCTTTACTTGAAACTCGTAATCTGTGGCACTGGTCATACCGGTAATATTCATCGAAGTACTGCTGGCTGAAAAATCGTTCCAGGATGAACTGCTAACCGCTTTGATACGTACATTATAAGAAATAGCAGTAGTGGAATTCCAGTTTAAGGTAGCGCTACTTGTTGTAATTATTGATGCGTTGAGTCCACTGGGGATAGGACATACTGGTATCAAGTTAACCGTATAATCCTCTACCTCTCCATATGCGAAAGTTTCGCAAGCCGAAGTTTGAGCAGCATTGTATTTCATAGAGACCCTCATGCGCGTTGCTCCGGCTAAAGCAGCGCTCGAAACAAGGAAGGATCCGGTAACGGTAGTGCTCGATAGGCTTCCAGCATCGTATACCAACTCTCCTGCATCAGAAAAGTCATCATCCTGGTTGTAGTCTATCCAAATCTTCCAGTACTCATTATAGGTCGTAGAAGCAAATCCTGGCTTCAGAGATACATTGTAAGTATCACCCTGAACAAGATCAGTTGAAATGCTGGTAAAATCGGCATAGCCTCCATCAGCTCCACTATTCTTATATATAGAACCGATCTTCACCCAGTCGATCCATTCGTAAGTGGCGTCATTACCTTTAGATATGCAATAGGCTGATACATTGCCAACCGGGGTGCATCCCAAAGAGTTCTTTAAACTGGCCCTAAAACCACCATTTCCAAAAAGTGCATTCATTCTGGAAGACTGTCCTGCAGAGAACATGTTCATACAAGCATCGTAGGTATAGTCCATATAATTCATAAACATATCGCTGCTATTTCCGCAAGTTGGACTTGGAAATGAAGGACATCCGGCATTGTCTTCCTTTTGTGTTGGCGTATCGCTAACGTAATCATTACCACAGTAAGAGCCGCCCCAAATATGACGCAAGTTCAACCAGTGGCCGACCTCATGAGTAGCAGTTCTTCCTTTATTAAATGGGTATTGTGCGCTTCCGCCACTTCCAAAATAGCGATAACTTATTACCACTCCATCAGTTGCAGCGGCACCTCCCGGGAATTGCGCGTATCCCAAAATATTTCCGCTGAGATTACATACCCAAAGATTTAAATAGTCGTTGGCTGGCCAGGCATTTTTTCCGCCGTAGTTACTGTACTTAACATAATTATTGGTCGAAAATGATGAGGTGGAAGTTTGAGTACGTGTAATTCCTGTGGATGCATTGCCATTGGGATCACGGACCGCCAGACAAAACTCAATTTGTGCATCCGCTGCCACACCAGAAAAGAAAGAAGGTGTGTTTGACGCATCGGCGTTTGATCTTCTGAAGTCCTGGGTTAGCACATTTAATTGTGACTGAATTTGAGCAGCACTAATGTTTTGCGCATTGGTTGCATAAACCACATGAACAACAACGGGAATGGTTATCACAACTTGAGCTCGGCCCGCATTGGCCACAATCCATTGATTAGTGTGGGTCTCAATGCGTTCCATTTTTTCCTCCAAATTGGGGTCATTTTGGGTCAAAAAGGTCAAATTCTCATTTGTACCACAATTTCGAGTCTCTTGGGAAAAGCTTATTGCGGGAACCATCATTATAACCGCAAATAATTTTAGAGAGTTTAGAGTATTCATAATTATATTTTGTTTATTCATCGATTGACAGAATATTATTCATCTATCAATTAGCATTGTTCGTCTAAACATAACAATATTTCGTCGACAAACAAAGCTTTTTCGTCGATAAATTATTAACAATTGTATGGCCACCTCATGAAAAAATATCTACGCCAAGTTTCCAATTGATTTTCCAAAGTCGACACATAATCTAACCCTTGCCCAATTTTTGGCTTGCTCAAATAATCCATATCTTACGGACATTCTCACTTACTAAAGTGGTCAATCAAAGCAACACGGGATATGTTAGAATACAAGGAGATACTCATCTTCCTGGCAGGTTTTGTCGTTATAGCTATCGCGTCCAACCAAATTGCGAAAGTGTTGACCAAAACCCACCTTCCCCTCATAACCGGTTTGCTATTGACCGGAATCATAGCCGGACCATTTGCGCTTAAGCTAATTCCCGACACTGCACCTGAAAAGCTATTCTTTGTAAACGAGTTCGCCCTGGCATTCATCGCTTTTGCGGCGGCGGCGGAATTGTATCTAAAGGAACTGAGGAGCCGATTCAGGAGCATTACATGGATGACAGTCGGTCAGCTAGCAGTGACCTTTCTATGCAGTTCCGCGGCTATCTACTATCTGGCCGATAGAATTCCTTTTATGCATGACATGGACACGAAAATAAAAATATCGGTATCCATACTTGCGGGGACGATTTTTGTTGCACGGTCTCCAGCCTCGGCAATTGCCGTGATCAATGAGATGCGTGCCAAAGGCCCCTTCACACAAACAGCTTTGGGCGTAACTGTCGTAATAGACTTTCTGGTGATCATGCTCTTTGCCGTGAGTTTTTCCATAGCCCAGGCGTTAGTTCACGGCGTAAGCTTCGATCAGAATTTTATCTTACTTCTGTTTTTTGAACTGGTAATCGCCTTTTTAGCCGGATATCTGCTCGGCAAGCTGCTTGCCACAGTACTCGCGGTTAGAATTGGAACCATTGCGAAAACAGCACTAATCCTGATATTCGGTTACGGCGTCTATTGGACCTCTGGTTATGTAAGAGAATGGAGTATTGCTACTCTTGGTATGGAAGTCTATATCGAACCGCTGATCACCTGTATTATCGGTAGCTTTTTTGTAGCCAACTACACCAAACATCGGCCAGAATTCACAAAGATACTCAAGGACGCCGGTCCTGTTATATATGTAATATTTTTTACGCTTACCGGTGCTTCCCTTTCCATCGATATCTTACTTAGGGTGTGGTCGGTAGCACTGTTTCTTTTTGGAGTGAGGTTATTTTCCCTAATAGTAGGTTCATTCGCCGGTGGTGCGCTTGGAGGAGAGAATTGGAAATTTATACGTATATCGTGGATGCCATACGTGACGCAAGCGGGAGTAAGCCTGGGGTTAGCTACTGTAGTCGCCTCTTCTTTTACAGGATGGGGACAGGAGTTTGCCACCATTATCATTGCGGTCATTGTTCTCAATCAATTGATAGGGCCGGCATTGTTCAAATGGTCAATAACCCTGATCGGAGAAAGCCATGTAAAAGCGGACACTCCCGAATTTGATGATAACAGAAATGCGGTAATATTTGGGCTGGAGGGTCAATCCTTTGCCCTGGCCAGACAACTAAAAGACCATGGATGGGATGTGGTGATCGCCTCGAGAAAGGGAATAATTGAAGAAGATGAGCTGGATGTAGACATCAGGCCAATATCAGCTTTAACCCTCGATGAGATGAAGAGGATTGGCGCCGACAGTGCGGAAGCTATCATTGTCATGCTCTCCGATAAAGAGAATTATGAAATATGCGAAATAGCTTACGAACATTTTGGAACAAAGGACTTAGTTGTCAGGCTGAACGACCGGGCTAACTTCGACAGGTTCCATGCCCTGGGTGCATTGATAGTTGAGCCATCTACGGCCATTGTAAGTCTTATGGACCACCTGGTAAGATCGCCTCAGGCTGCTTCGCTATTATTGGGTATGGATGAAAGTCAGGATACAGTCGACCTGGAAATACTCAACCCTAATATTCACGGCATCTCCCTGCGGGATTTAAGACTGCCCTCAGACATACTGATTCTCGCCATCACCAGAGGAGGGCAGAGCGTGATCACACACGGATACACCCGTTTGCGCCTCAACGATATTGTCACCGTAGTCGGCTCGATAGAGAGTATTGAGAATGTGGAACTGCGGCTTCGGGAGTAGATTATAGCCCGTATTCAGACAAAAGATAAACCAAGACTGCTATCGTCGCAGCGCCCAATTCCAACTCCCGCTTATTCACTTTGTCAAAAGTATCGTTGTTGGAATGATGCAGGTCAAAATAGCGTTGGGTATCGGGCCTAAAGCCTATTAATACAGTTCCCTGATCTTTCAGCTTGTTGATATCAGCACCTCCCCATCCCTTTTCTATTTGATATACATTGTAATCCCTGAAGATCGGCAGCCATGCCTGAATCTTTCGTAATGTATCACCTCCATTAACAATTCCGAACCCCCGTGGAGTGAACACACCGGCATCTGATTCAATCGCAGCAATGTGCTTCTCACCATTCGCTTTAGCCTGGGCAGCGTATTCAGTTGCTCCTCTCATGCCATTTTCCTCATTCATGAACATGACTGCCCTCAGTGTTCTCTTTGGTACAATCCCCAACGCTTTGAACAGCCGTAGTACTTCTATAGACTGCACACAACCGCCACCATCATCATGGGCGCCATGACCAACATCCCAGGAATCGAGATGTCCGCCTACCAGTATGATCTCATCCGGAAACTCGCTGCCTGTAATCTCTCCAATTACGTTATAAGACATTACGTCCGGCAATGTTTCACAATGCAATTCCAGGTGAAACTGAACCCCAGGATCATCCTTCAATAAAGAGCTGAGCAAATTTGCCGCATTGGTACTTATGGCTGCTGTAGGAATTTTCGTACCAACGGAATCATATCCCATGCTCCCGGTGTGTGGAACATCATCGTGCAAGGTAGTCATGGATCGGACTATCGCTGCAACAGCTCCATATCTGGCTGCGTATTTGGCACCGTCATGACGCTGGTCTACCGCGCCGCCATATGCCGATCCCGTGCTTATCAATGTTGGATCCAATGGGCGATTGTAAAAGACGATTTTTCCTTGAATAGCCTTCTTGCCCAATTTCTCCAGCTCTTCAAAATTTTGTACCTCAACCACATTGGCTGTAATGCCTCCGGGAGGAGTTGCAATAGATCCACCCAAAGCCAATGCGGGAACTTCCAGACTTCCAATCGCCTTCGAATTAACAATAACAGCATACTCTGATGCCCCACGGACCCAATGGGGCACCATCACCTCCTGCAGCGTTACCTTGTCAAAGCCATACTTCTCCATCTGCTGTTTGCTCCACTCCACCGCAGCCGCTGCCTGAGGAGATCCGCTCAGCCTACTGCCAATTCTCGTGCAGAGATACTCGAGCATTTCATAACTCTGGCCCTTTGTCAGCGCCTCTGTAAATATTTTCCTTGCAACGGCCGAATCACTTTCCTGCCCCATCACCGTTGAGGAAACCAATAACGCCCATATTATAATTCTAATTCTCATGTTCATTTCTATTGTTCCACATCTATTCAATTGCTAAAATATTACATTATTATGACATTGAATTTTAGCGGTAAAAGCCATAACTGTACCACAGAATTATCACGGGAAATATCGCTTTGTAAGTTGTCTGTATCCTTGGAATTAATCTTGAAAAAGTGAGCGAATTACACGATAGCTCAATCTTATTCTATGCCTTCCTTATTTCTTAATAAAAAGAAACTGCCCACCTTCATCTCCCGTATTTTTAATCGACTGAAACTGGGGCGACTGATCAGAGTTATTGACTACCGGAATCTTGATGTCGTTGTACAACTGGCTGGCATCATAGTACTTGCTCTCATTATTGCGCAAGATTTTCAAAAAGTAATAGGCAAAGACCGAGTGCCCATCCTTGCCACCGTCTAACACCGGTTCTATCCCACCCGAGGTAATTGCCTGACGTGACACCAACGCATTCACCTTCTTATAATACTTATTGGTATCCTCAAAGGGCACGGAGATAGTCTCGCCCCTGAATATATCTCCACTAAAGCAGGCATCGGAAGCGAGCAGCGTATGATTTGACTTGATGCCACCCAAAAAGGTTTGAATGTCGGAATTGGATATAAAGCCATAGGTAGATTTTGTCTCCACGTCTGCAGGAATCCAGTAACCCTTGTTCAGCTCCTCTTTGAATTCACCATGGCCAGAGTAATAAATGAAAACATTGTCCTTATCTGTCACGTTGGCAACCAGCCATTCCAATGCCATGATGATATTCCTCCCGGACGCATCTTCATTATAAAGTGTCTGGAACTGATCAAATTTATACTTAGTCCTTAAGAGTTCCTCAACTGCTTTGGCATCATTCACCGCATTTTTCAGGGGCTTCCACACTCCTTTATAACTATCAATTCCAATAATGAGAGCGAAATAATTTCCAATCTCCATGTCTGTTGTGCTTTTGGCAACATTAAGCCCCTTCAACGGATCACCACTTCCACGATACGACACAGAGGTATCCGCATCTGCCGATCCGGAAGTTCTGGTTCTTGTTGCCAACTCCTCCTGAATCAACAATACATTGTCATAATCTTTCCTATTGAATGCATCTCTATACATTTCTTTCAATTCAGAAGTATTGAAGAAAGAGAAGTCCAGGTCCGGTTTTTTCTTTGGCGTGGCTGCCTGCTTCTTGTCATGTTCCATAGATTTTTCTCGTTCCTCTACATATGCAAAGAAGTACTTTTCCTTCGCTTTCTCCGCAAAAGCCGGATTGTTCTGCTTCACGCATTTGTAGATGCTTATCTTACAGGATTGTGATAAATTTTGAAGGCCGGCCATCTCCTTCGGCAGTGTAGTGAGAGGGTTCATTTTTACGGTGAGGATCTTCAGATCTTTCAACTCACCGAACTCTGGTGGCAAATAGTGTATTTGATTAAATGATAAATTGAACGCTTTCAGATGGGTGAGCGATCCTATTTCAGGTGGGACAGTGGTAAGCTGATTAAAAGATACATTGAGATTTTTCAGATGAGTTAACTTACCAATCTCAGGGGGAAGGCTTGTTAGCTGATTGAATGACACATCCAGCTCTTCCAGGTGTTTTAGATTACTGATCTCGGGGGGAAGACTCGTAAGGAAATTGTTGGATATATCGAGCCGCCTGAGATTTATGAAGCGGCCTATTTCAGGAGGAAGCTCTGTTAAGTTTTTCATGCTTAAGTTGAGCACCGTGAAAATCTCGGGATTTTTCATCCCCTCCTTCAGGCTTCCACATTTCCGGCCTTCCTGAGCATGTACTGTAAAAAACAAAAATAATATGACTCCTATAGCCAGAAAACCTTTACGCACAGCGTGTGATATGTTGAAAGAACTTTGCATATTTGGAAACAGTGCAAACAAAGATATTGAAGAAAATATCAAATCCTCCGTAAATTTGAAAATCAAGTGTTTTGAGTAAGTTTAAATGATGGACTCAACAAATATCACCCTATCGGATATCAAGACTGCTCAAGAAAGAATCAGCGGGCACATACATTACACTCCCATCAATAGCTCTGTCAAATTAAGTGAACAGTTTGGCGTTGACCTTCATTTCAAATGTGAGAACTTTCAAAAAACAGGTTCATTCAAGGTAAGGGGTGTTTTAAACAAATTACAGGAGCTTACGAAAGAAGAGCACCAAAATGGGCTGGTGTCTATCTCAGCTGGCAACCATGCCCAGGCCATGGCCTGGGCTGCTGCAAAGTCGGGCATTGGCTGTACCATAGTCATGCCGGAGACTGCTTCAAAAACCAAAATTAAAGCCACCCAAGACTATGGAGCTGATGTATTACTTCCAGGGGATGTAAATGCCGCATTTGCTAAAATGCTGGAGATAGAAAGTGAAGAAGGTAAAACATTGATCCATCCTTTTGAAGACCCGATGATCATAGCCGGACATGGCACCGTAGGCCTGGAGGTATTGGAACAATTGAATAATATAGATGCTGTAGTTATCGGAGTTGGTGGTGGAGCACTTAGCTCTGGAATTGCAATAGCCGTAAAGGAGCAAAATCCAAACATAAAAATCTATGGCGTGGAACCCGAAGGGGCAAATGCTATGCAGCAAAGCCTAAAGGCCGGGAAGCCCGTTCGATTGGAAAAAGTGGGATCCATTGCTGATGGATTGGCCCCGCCTATGGCTGGTGAAGTCCCGCTTGGTATTCTTCAAAAATACATGGATGACCTGGTAACTGTATCGGAAGATGAAATCAGAAGGGCCATGTATTACCTGCTAACGAGAACCAAATTATTGGTAGAACCAGCTGGAGCAGCAGCAACAGCAGCAATTATCACCCAGAAACTCCCAGTAAAAGGAAAGCGTGTAGTTTCTATATTGAGCGGAGGCAATGTAGATTTAGACGAGCTGGGGAAATTGATTCTCAATTAATTGAACTGCATTTAATGCGATAATTTTTCTCATAGAATCATTATTTAATGGTAATGGGTACTTTTTGACGCAGATTTTCGCAGATTTGATATGATTAATTATGTTTTTATAGCGCAAATCATAAGGAATCAGCGTTTATCAGCGTCTAGCAAAAGAAGCTCTTTCAAAATGGATAGTCAATATAATTTCATCAGGTTAGAATTGTGAAAGCACTGCTGATTAATAAACAACAGGTTTCGGAGCTCCTTACCATGGGGGCCTGCATCGATCTGATGGATGAAACATTCAAGAACTTCTCAACTGGAAACGCTGTACAACCCCTGCGCAACGCCATGTGGCTACCGGATAAAAAGGGACTTCTCGGAATGATGCCAGCATACATGGAGAACACCAGGAGTATGGGAATCAAAGTCGTGTCTGTGTTTCCGGGCAATCATGCCAAAGGATTGAGCTCCCACCAGGGTGTGGTTCTGCTTTTTGAAAGTGAGACGGGTGAAATGTATGCCATTATCGACGGCGACAGGGTAACAGCTATCAGAACTGCTGCGGCCTCCGCGGTTGCGACCAAGGCATTGGCCCGAGAAGATTCAAAAACCCTCGCTATCCTGGGTTCTGGAGAACAAGCCCTGCGGCACCTGGAAGCAATGTTGTTGGTCAGAAATATTGCTCATGTTGTGATTTGGAGTCGAAATGAGGAACACGCGAGAATGTTTATGGATGTAACCAAAACAAATTACAAAGTACCTATAGAAACAAAACCAACAGTAGAAGAAGCAGTAACAAGCGCTGATATCATATGTACAACGACTTCTTCAACCCAGCCGATCTTGAGATCAGAATGGGTGAAGGACGGCGCCCACATCAACGCCGTTGGTGCTTGCACATCCAATGCACGGGAATTGGAATCAGCCTTGGTTGCCAGGTCCAAACTCTACACGGATTGCAGGGAATCATTGATCAATGAATCTGGTGATTACAGGATACCATTAGGCGAGGGATTATTTGATGAAACTCATCTAAAAGGAGAGATCGGTCAACTCCTCAATGGTGATATAACCGGCCGGCAATCAGATAAAGAGATCACCCTGTTCAAGTCCCTGGGAATGGCAGTAGAAGACCTCGCTGCTTGTCACTACATTCATAAAAAAGCGAAAGAAAATAAACTCGGAACGGAAATCGAACTATAAATATGACTGATGGCGTTGCCGAATCCCATACCACTTGCTGATATAAAAGCAGCTCAAGCCCGTTTGAATGGAAAGGTCTTGCGCACGCCATTGATTCGCTTTTACCATGAAGATTTACCGGGTGAGATCTACCTGAAACCGGAGAATCTTCAACCAATCGGTTCTTTTAAGTTGCGGGGAGCACACAATGCCATGGCACTGGCAGACAAAGCCCTCCTGGCTGAGGGAGTGTACACAGCAAGCGCAGGAAACATGGCACAGGGGGTGGCCTGGGTTGCAAAACAAATGGGAATTCCATGCCAGGTGGTCGTTCCCGATCACGCCCCGCAGACAAAGCTGGATGCCATAGAAAGATTGGGAGGATCATACGTAAAAGTTCCCTTTGATGAATGGTGGCAGGTGATTGTCGACCATAAATATGAAGGAATGGAAGGACTGTTCATCCATCCTGTCAGCGATCCGGGAGTTATTGCCGGAAACGGAACCATAGGCCTCGAAATATTGGAAGACCTTCCAGATGTGGATGCAGTGGTTGTCCCTTATGGAGGAGGGGGATTGAGCAGCGGCATCGCCTCTGCCATGAAAGCACTGAAACCAGACGTGAAAGTTTTTGCTTCAGAAGTGGAAACAGCCTGTCCGCTGTCGGCCTCATTAAAAGCCGGACAACCAACAACGATCGATTACAAGGCTTCATTTGTGGATGGAATTGGTAGCAGAGGAATCTTACCTGAAATGTGGCCACTGGCCAGTTCTTTGCTGGATGATTCTATCGTAGTGAGTTTGGAACAAATTGCTACGGCAATCAGGCTGTTGATGGAACGCAATCGTATGATTGCGGAAGGGGCCGGTGCTTCCTCATTGGCAGCTGCGCTAACAGGCCCTTCGGCTCTCTTCGACTCCGCTCCATCGGCCGCCAAAGGCTTGCCGACGGCACGGCAGAGGCCGCCGCTCAGTGGCCTGAATAAAGTGGTTTGTGTTATATCAGGAGGGAACATTGATGCAGATAAGCTGAAGACGATTTTGGATGGTGGATTGCCTTAGCCTGATTTTTCGGGCACTTCGGCCCTGCCTCCCGGCAGGCGAGGTTCGCTCAGTGTCCGAAAAAGCGCCCATGGCATTATGTGCCTAGGATCATTTCTTTAAACAAGCAGTCTTAATCCCTTCAATAAGATTCAGCTTGGCATCTTCATAAGACTGAATATTAATATAATATCCCGATCCCTTTGTAGCAATTTCCTGCATTTGGGCTGCACTGCGCGAGGCGTTTTTAATTCCAATAACAGATAAGTTGCGATCAGAGGATGTATTGGATTCCACCAACTTCAACATATTACTGTACTTATCCCGAAACAAGCCATCTGTCGCCATGACTACCTGGTTGCTTCCATTTTTAATATAATGTTGCCTCACCACCGCAAAAGCCGACTGCATCGCCTGTCCGCCCTGGGTGCTTCCTTTTGCTTCGAGGCCAGTAATGATGCTGGTCATCAGGATTTTATTACTCTCTGTGGCATTCATGGACTCCATGACCATCTTTGAAGTAGCGGTATAGGTAAGAATTGAGACTTTATCGATCTCCCGCAAAATTTTTATGAGCTCGAGCATGGAAGCTTTCAACAGATCCAATCTACCCAGTTGTCGCATGGAGCCCGATACATCAATAAGGAAAACAATATTATTGGCTGAATAATTATCCAACGAAAAACCTGGCGGGAGAGCCGTTCGAATAGGAGCTGCCACGGATTCCCCGCCCGACTGATCGGTGTCAGCCGTTCCTGCCCGACTATCCTGGTCAGGCGGGCGGGCAGGAGGCTCAGCATTCACGGTTGTTGATTTAAGGGGTGAAGGCGCTATCGTCGTCACCGGATCTGGAATTGGATCTTCTCTTTTCTGTTTGGGTTTGGGTTTGAGTTTGAGTTTAATTTTCACTTCCCTCCTACTCCTGTTGAGATAAATATCGGCTTCATCCGTTTCATAACCATCTGCGCTCGTAATTACATAATACAAACCCAGTGGTATCTCTAAACTCGCCTTTCCGAGTACATCGGCGATGAGCGGGGTTTCCATTGGAATACCATTTCTCAACATTTGTATGGCCGCACCTTTGATAGGAAGCTCTGTATTTGCATCGATTACCGTTGCCACCATACTGAATTGAATGGGTTGCACTGTATTTGGATGCCTAAATGTGGGACAGGGTTGAAAGGAGGTCTCCAGCTCTTTCACGTCACCCACCAGCTCCAAGGGAAATGGTTCCTGCGAGCTACTTATCCAGAGATTGGTACTCTTTCTAAATTTCCCCTTGGACCTTGGATTTACCTGAATTCGTATAGTCGCATAAGCCCCTGGTTCAACAGTTTTGGTGGAGAATCGTATGTCCAATTCCAAGTCCTTGTCAGCTCGAAGAATATAAAGTTTCTTGTCGCCATTGTTCATCAAGTTAAACTCAGCTACCCGGTTATCGCCTTTGTAAATCTCGCCAAAGTCATGGTAGGTTTGATCAAGTGTTACCTGGGCACTGACCGAAAAAAAGAGAATGGTTAGAAATAAAAGAAGTATGTATCTCATATTAGTAGGCTTCTATCCTTTATAACGAAATTGGTAACGATTTAATTCACTTGTCATATACATCATTAAGTAACCTAACATATCTCAGCATTACAGATAAATAATGAGGATACGATTCTTCTTTGTACTTCATTAGCAGATTTTTCTCCGGGGCCAAAATGTGTTCTAAATAAGGTTGGGTTATAAGATGAGGAACTCCGGTGTCCAAATCCACGAGATAGTGAATTTGATCATAAATTTTAGCATTGATTGCAGCATTAGCTATTCCAGCGCCAATGAGGCCACCGTAGAATGCTGCATTTGCAATAGCGGCCTGTTGAGAAATATCCTTTATGGGTCTTCCTATCAAATAGCAATATTTTCCAATCTCCTGCACCTTTACGTAATGCTTTTTCATCCCCAACCTTCTGGCATCTAAATAGAGAACTGAATTCTTGTAAATACCCCATATACCGTGTTTCCTTAACGGAGATTTAGCCATTTTATCTTTCGTTGAAACTCTGTAGAATGTGGGATAAAGTTCGATTTGTTTGAATCTGAATTCAGCTCGCAACAACAGAATACCTTTCTTAAAATCCATAGAGTTTTTATAGGCACCATCTTGTATCTCAGGAATTTGGGCTGTACTCTGCAGCGTTGCAAGGAATATTATTGAAGCAATGACTTTTTTCATGTTCTCTAAGTTATAAAAAGATACAAGACCCTTCCGTTGCAAGTAATAAGGCCAGGACATTAAAAGGTGCTCCATTGGAAAATCACTATTTTAGGAATATGATTCGGCTTTCACTTCTATCGTTATTAGCATTCAGCTTTTCTCAAATACAGGCCCAGACCAAGCCCTATGTAATCGGCCTATCCTATGAGACGATGAAGTTGTCATCGTTGCCTATAAAGGTGGTGGAAGTTATAGATGCACGAGATAGCGTTGCTAACATAGGATGGATAAAGAAAGTCATGAGCAAACGACGGAGGCCTGTAACATTTGAGAACGAATTTACCCTGGAGTTGTATACATTCTTCAGGAAGTATATTCAAAAAAATGAAAATCCCAGGCAATTGGTGGTTAAAGTCAATCAGCTTAGAGTATCCCAAATGTCTGATAGTAAGGAGGCAATCGCAGAAATGAGTATGGAGCTGGAGTTTTTCCTAAAAAGAGATAGCAATGCATTCTACTTTCTTGCCCGTATTCCCTGCTTGATCAGATATAAGGGAATGATTGAACCTGCCACCCATAGTGATAATATAATCAAAGGATTCAAATATGTCTTTAATCAGCTAGATACTCTCAAATTTGATAATCGAATACAAGACCGATTCCTGGTAAGCCACACAGAAATGGAGACTGGAGAGGATTCTGCAGGAGTTCTTAGGCGGACACACTCAATTTTGGAAGAACCTCCCAAGGCTGGTATCTATGCAGACTTTCACGAATTTATTAACAATGCGCCAGGCCGGGATGATGAACTAGACATTGAACTAGAGCCACGTACGGATAAAGATTGGGAAGGAACTCATAAAGTGATCCCATATCTAAAAATGGAAGATAGGCGTCTTGAGAAATGTTGGGGTTTTTCTGATGGTAAAGAGGTATATATCAATTTTGACAAACAATATTGGCCAATTGTTCTTGAAAATGGAGTGGCATACTTTTTTGCTTTTCATAAGGATCATCCCAGTGTCGGTGAAGTTCTTATTGGCGTAGCTGTGAATTTTGCAATAATCGCTGCAGCTGGAGCTGGAATGATATTCTATCCTTCATCTACTGTTGAGAAAGCAGTTTATCGCATTGATCTGTTTACCGGAAGAATTGAAAGGGTATTAGCAGAGAATAATTAGTTTTCAATTCCGCTCTATCAACTCATTGCTAATGCCTTTAATATGCCCCGGCCCAATTCTGCAACAGCCACCGATAATATCAGCGCCCAAGGCTATCCACTCTTTTGCCAAGGCTACAAATGAATCTGGGTCTGAACAATTAGCCCAGGTTTTGGTGTTGGCATCATACACTTCACCTGAGTTTGGATATACAACTATTTTCTTGGTGCCAGATTTTAGTTTGATTGCCTTTATCAATCCGGAAATATGTTCTGGCGCAGTACAGTTGATACCCAGGGCAAATATAGTTGGATGATCACTAAGCATTTGAACACAATCACAAATAGGTGTACCATCATTGATGTGGCCTTCATCTTTGCAGGAGAAAGTTAACCAGGCTTTCTTGTTCGTTTCCTTCAAGATTTCTGCCAATACTACAGCTTCCTGAAAACACGGAATAGTTTCACAGGCAAAAAAATCAGCATCGGTCTGCTCCAGTATTCTAATTCTAGAAATATGAAATTCTCGTAGTTCATCATTGGAGACATTGTAATCCCCTCTATATTCGGAGCCATCAGCCAGGTAGGCGCCGTAAGGCCCTATACTCGCGGCAATTAATGGTCTGGACTCTATGCTCTTTGAATTCATAAAGCGCTCCACTGCAATCTCAGCCAGCTCTATGGTTTTTAGAATCAGCACTTCAGCTATTGCCAAATCATAACCAGCGGATACAAGTCCGGGAACAGAAGCCTGATAGCTGGATGTGATAATACACCTTGCTCCGGCCTCCAGATAGGCCAGATGCGCCTGGATGATAGCTTCAGGATCGGATTCCAACAATTTAGCCGACCACAGCTTGTGATTTAAATCGCAGCCCCCAGCTTCCAACTCATTAGAGAGGCCGCCGTCCAATAACAATGGGTAGGTAATCTTCATCGGGAAAATCAAAGCTGCTATAGCGGCATTGAACAATAATCTATAAGCCGGTGCACCACTGCTGCCTTATTTCTTATTGTCAGATAATAAGTCTCTAATTTCCGCAAGCAACTCAATGTTTCTTGGCGTAGGAACACTCGTTTCCGTTTCATCTTCAGCTTTTTTCCTAAGTGAATTGAAGACCTTGATAACAATAAAAATGGTGAGGGCAATTATAGAAAAATCAAATATTACCTGAATAAAATTACCATAACTGATGGCTACCAACTCTTGAACAATGTTTCCTGAACCATCCAATGCTTCCTCTTGAAGGACAATTTTTAAACTTTGAAAATTCACCTTGCCAATCATAAACCCAATAGTGGGCATGATCACATCGTGAACCAAAGAGGTAACTATTTTACTAAAAGCAGCCCCGATAATAATTCCGATTGCCATGTCAAACATATTGCCCTTAATGGCAAATTCTTTAAATTCTTTGAGAATTTTCATAACTGGTTAAAATTTTAATTTTCGGGGAGCAAAGCTACTCAAATCAATAGTGCCAATGAAGGAAATGAGATTGATTCTGATGAAGAAGAAGGCCTAGAAGGGCCTATCTTCTCTTTCAGACGCTTTTTCAACGTTATCGGAAGAATTTATTGAGTGACAATTATAGCCTTGCTATACGAATCGCAGGTAGTTTCCGATTTGTACCACATGGCGTGTTCGCAAACAGTCAATGTCACGGTGTATTGTCCAGGAGTGCCATAACTATGTGTGGTTGTTAAATCCCGGTTATTTACAGTTGTACCATCTCCCCAATCCCATGTGATATAAGAGGCATTTTCCGAGCAACTCAAATCAAATGTTATTGAGTCATTTATGGTTGCCTGATCCATACTGGTAGTAAAACAGGAATCAGGTTTCTCCCTTTTACATCCAAACGCAGCAACAATAATCGTGGTTATAACTATTAATAGCCTTTTTCTCATCACCTGGTTTATTCAAACGTCAGCGTGTAAATAAGAGGTGTTTCCTATTTGAGCACCCAGCTAATGGGTATAATCTCTATTTACACCTCTCCTTTTGGACACCGTCGCCTTATTTGCCTGTGTTGAACATATAAATCCAGGCGTATCACAGCTTCCTGGCCAAGACTAGTTCTTTACACATCGAACCGAAAAGCCGAACATTTTATTGTTTGTGTTTCTATCGACGCGAGCGTCGCCATTGAACAGGTAGCGTCGCCATGCTGCAGTACCCGTACTCTGATTAGATGTCCAAATGTAACCTTTCGTACTTGGGGTCAAATATGTGCCGGCTGGCTGCCGGTAACCTGCGAGCGACTCCTCAAATCCGGAAATACCACAATTAGATCCACCGAAGCAATCAGCAGCACTCTTCAATTGGTCTCCTTCGGTTGTTCCACGCCATGTAGTAGCACCTGAACATCCCGCACCAGTCCCAGTACACATGCCGAGCGCTTCTTCCATCGTCATCCATTCAACATCTGTAGGAAGATGCCAGCCACTGGGGCATACGCCTTGTGTACCAGCGGTTGTAGTATATTGCATCATCTCATTCCACTGATATAATCCACCATAGGTAATGCAATTCGCTGCATCATTGCCATTACAATATTTTTCTATAATTGCATTATTTGTTTGATTCCCACTTGAAATTTGAGTTCCAATATTAAGGTTTTCAGCCATCCAACATTGACTTCCAATTTGAACGGTAGCATATGTTTCTCCATCCCTGGGGTCTGTAAAAATACCACCGCATGCAAATTCAAAATTAGGGTCTCCATGTATATTTGATATACCGGGTATTACGATATAATTAGTACTGCTGATAAAAATCGTATCCCCAGACATTGCGAGCATTTGCAATTCGTTTGTCGAATCCGTATCAGTCAGAACAACCGAGTTTCCACTGCTGATAAATAAGGTATCATTTGCTATTGATAAGGTCTGCAATTCATTGGTGCTGTCTGCGTCAGCGTCAATAGTTTGGTCTGGTGGTAAAACCACGAAACCACCATTATCGAGATATATGGTGTCATTTGATATTGAGATGGCCTGCAGCTCATTTGCCGGATCAGCGTCTGCATCTGCAGTTAGGTCAGGTGGCAATACCACAAAACCACCATTCACAAGATAAATAGTGTCATTTGATATTGAAAGAGCCTGCAATTCATTTGCCGGATCGGAATCGGCATCATCCACCTGATCAGGTGGCAGTACCACAAAACCACCATTCACAAGATAAATAGTGTCATTTGATATTGAAAGAGCTTGCAGCTCGTTGGCCGGATCAGCATCTGCATCTGCAGTTAGGTCAGGTGGCAATACCACAAAACCACCATTCACAAGATAAATAGTGTCATTCGATATTGAAAGAGCTTGCAACTCGTTGGCAGGATCGGAATCGGCATCATCAACCAGATCAGGTGGTAGTACAACAAAACCGCCATCTGTCAAGTAAATTGTATCATTTGAGAGAGAAATTACCTGCAACTCGTTGGTTGAGTCGGCATCGGCATCGTTTACATTATCCGTTAGTGTAACTGTGTTGCCATTGCTGATGGTGAGGTCATTGCCCGCAAGAGATAGTGTTTGTAATTCATTGGTGCTGTCAGCATCATTCACATTGCCGGCCTTTTCTGCATACAAAGCATAAGGCACTGAAAGGAGCTGGGAAGTACCCATAAGCAGGTAACTTGCGCCACCAGTTTCGTCCATTTCTATCTTTACAAAATAGAGGTCAGCACCCCAGTCAATGGTTGCAAATACACCCAATACAACGATACCGTCACCGATCTCCAGATTAAATAATCCAAATTGGTTGGTAGTGACACTGTGAATTTCACTATAAACCACAGAACCAACCGGGCTCGTTTGAACAATACTGATCTGCAATCCCAGGTTTTGGTTGACCAAAGGATCACCAACACTGTTTCTAGCCACTGCCTGATATTTGAAAGATTGAGGAGCCTGGGCGAAAGATGTTGCTATTGCAAAAATTATTACCGCCAATATTATATTTATCGTTTTTATCATGTTTTCTCGATTTGTAAATTATGGTTTAAATACTGTGACTTTTCAGCCAGATTAAAGTTTAGAGATCCTGTAAGATTTTAAAAATTTATTATCACTTGTATATATTTTCAGCATGTAAATGCCTGTGGCATATTGCTTTAAATCAATTGTGTTGTTATTGCTGTCGATGTTTTGGTGATATAATCTTTTCCCCTGTAGGTTGATTAACTCCACATTAAAAGATGCTTGATCAACTGATTGAACAGATATGTTGATCAAATCAGTTGTAGGGTTGGGATACACAGATATTTGATACGGATTATCAGGTGCTTCTTCAACACTTGTAACCAAATAAAGGGGTTGTTGAAATCCTTGCGTTAAAACGGCATTTGTTCCTGAAAATGTTTCTACTACACTTTCTCCAATCGTCCAACTTAAAGTTGCATCGACGCCAATGTAATAGTCACCAGAAGTTGCACTAACCTCCGGCGTAAGTGATTGGCTGTATGAGCTACCAAAACCGAATAGACTGATCGTAATGAATATTACTCTTTTCATTGACTGGCTAATATTAAAATCGTGCAAAAGTATAACTAAATTGGCAGTTTTTATATGGTATCACAGAAATAGTTAGCCTATAAGCTCCTGGATCAGTTTGATAGTGCTGCTACATATGCCATCAACTTCGTCTAACGCCAGATTGATTGAAAAAAGTTACGTCGGAAAGCGTAAGTGGGTATTGTTTTGTTTAACTGATGTAATGTGCAGTCAGTATTTCTGAAATCAGCCAATAAGACTTTCTCAAATTCTGAAAGAGGTCGTTTCTGCCAGTTATTACCACCACCATGTTCATTTCAGGGATTAAAAATATGAATTGGCCTCCATAGCCCTCGGCATAATTTACCACAACGGGCATGGTACTCCCTTCTTCAGCATCTATGGTAATGAGCAGCTCTACCTGGTTCCACATATAGCCAAAATAGAGGGGAGGATTACCGAATTTTTTAAGCACATGTGGTTTTAAAGACTCTTTTATCCATGATTCAGACACAATCCGTTTGCCTTTCCACTTGCCTCCATTTAAGTATACAGAACCAATTTTAGCGAGCGCCCTTGGGGTTAGGCTAAGGCCTGTTACCGCATCAGACATATTGGTGGCGATATCTGATGACCACCTATAATTACCAATACCGAGCGGATCAAACAGGTACTTTATTGCAAAGGCTTCGGAATTCATGCCCGTGGCAACTTGTATGATACCAGCTAATATTTGCGAACAACCCCCATTGTACATATACTTTTCTCCGGGAGTGTCCAGCATAGGTTGCTCAAGTACACTTCTTACCCAATCCCTGGATTTAAGCATTTCAGGCAGTTTCCCCGCCCATTCGTGCCAGGTAAAACCGGGAGTCATGGTCAATAACTGACGAATAGTTATTGTTTTTTTGAGTGAGTCGAGATTTTTGATATCACCATAATGGCCTGCAAAGTAATTCATGAACTTATCGTCCACTGATTTGAGAACGCCCTGATCCACTGCAATTCCGACTAGGAGGGCTTGCACCATTTGGGTAATAGTATAAGTAAGAGAAGCCCGGTTCTTCTGATGCCGATGAAAGTATTTTTCATAAGTGATCTTACCTCCAGTGACTATTAATAGACTGTACACCTTACCTTTCGCCAACTCAGGAAGTTTATTTACGAGATTATCCATGATATTGGCATCAAAATGCTTCTCTTCTTCAGATGCAACCTCCCAGCCAATGCTATAATTATCATCATACAGATGCTCACCGTATCCATAATGGCTTCTCCGCACAATTTCCCTTTCCAAATAATAAGTGGTCATGGTTCGCTTACCGTCTTCAAAATATTGTTCCTTGTCCAGGTCTCCGTCCTTTTTCCAGAACATCTGCTTTGCCAAGCTGGAATCACCTACCATTTTTAACTGTCCGTCATTGTAATATTCAACCGGCACCTTTTGGCTATCGCATGAGGAGATCGCAATAATAATGAGAAGGAGTACGACAGGATTTTTCTGCATGATGCTTCGACATTTTCTTTTCAGAGGATACTTCTTTAAATATACGTGGTTTTGATAATTTGGGTTTACATTGATACCAATTCTTCTTTCATGAATGTCCTTTGACGACAATAAGAAAATACAGATAAAGAAGTTCATTCAACATCGCTCACGCCCAGGTACGGAGGCCAATTACACCGTGCCAGAACAAATAAGAGCTTACAATAAAGTGAACGGCTGAAACAAGCATTGAATAGATGTAGGCAGCTTTATTCTTTTTTGAATTTCGATTTTTGATAATAGTAACAACAGACCAGAAACTGGCAAGACCATACCCGAGTGTGAAGACCATTATTGACACAGACACTCCGCTCATGACACCTAAATCAGCAGACGCGTCCGTGACTCCTATGAGAATGAATACAACACTTGCGGCAGCAAAACAGCTCGCCAACAGGGGCCAAAGTCTGACTTGCACATTGGCGCCTCCAGATATTTCACTCATCCAAAAGCGAATGCACCAAATAATCCCAAATACAATTGTCGTGGGAATGAGGAGTAACCAAAGCAATCCTATAATAAGTTGACCATAAACCTGAACTGCGGATATTGGTTTTAAGGATCTCGATCCATTTTGCACCATCTCACCATCCAAGAGATCGTTCACCAAAGTAATTTTTGTGAGGCCTGTTTTTGAAGACATAAATTGTGAATTTCCAGCAGGTAGCAATGTGTCTCGGGCATCGCCAATGAGCTCACCCAATATCAGTGTGTCACCCTGAAACCAAATGCGCTGTATTCCTAAAATTCGTTTTAAATAATGAAAAGCTTGAGCACGTGGGCTGGCTGGTTCATATAAACCTGCAATCCCCTTTTGCTCTTCGGTCAGCTTTATGTTGGATATAATCTCATCTGATGAATAGTCCCTGGTTTGGAACTCTCTGATAAGATTTGAGATTTTTCCAAATGCCGATGAACTATTCGAGTTGATCATAAAAGCATAACCTACTTTGTATTCAGGGAGATATGCCAATTCAGTGAGACCGCCATTAACGCCCCCGTTATGCGCTCTGTACACGAAACTCTTATATGGAGAAGAATAATTGGATAAACCGTATCCATGCTGAATTCCAATTTTAGCACCGTTCGTGGTACTTGAAGTTTCCATTCGTTTTAGCGATGCTTCGGAGATAATTGCCACGGAGTCTACCACACCCCCATTGATAAAAAAAGCCACCATGTTCGCCATGTCTTTTGCTGAGGCGTTGATAGACCCAGATGGGCGCATGATGATATTCCAATAAGTTGCGGGAGTTCCATTATCATAAAGCGTCGCTTTCAATTTATCGTATGCATCAGAATACACATAGGTCATATGCTCCATTCCCATGGGGTCAAAGAAGTATTGCTTCACATAATCTTCAAAGGACTGGCCCGTTATCTTTTCCACTATGTAAGCTGCAACCGGTGGGCCTGAGTTGCAATAGGCATAGCGCGTACCCGGAATCCACCGCGATGTTCTAGAATGAGGATGATAGTCCAGTCCCTCTTTTAGACTAACCTGCGGTGAAGGATCATAAGCAAATTCGCACATGTGAATGTCGTCCCAACCCGTGGTGTGCTCAAGTAAATGCTCAACCAGGATTGGATGGGTGTCAGACCATCTGTTCTCGAATTCCACATCGGGCACCAAATCTCGCACCACATCTTTCAAGCTTACCCGCCCTTCTTCAGCCAGCTTCAAGATGGCCAGCGACACAAACATTTTTGAGGTGGACCCAATGCGAAACATGGTATTTTCATCGGCGTCTTTGTCGGCTGCAATATCAGCCTTTCCCAATCCTGCAACCCAAACCGGGCCATTCTCATTCACCAATGCAACACCAACTGCAGGCGTCTTTGTTCTCTTCAATACTCTTTCAATGGCAGTTTGAAGTTCTTCCAGAGTTTCAGGGTTCTTCCCTTTTTCCTTATCCTGAGCCAGGGTGAGAATCGGAAAGAGTAAAGCGATAGCAAGAATCGCGTTTATGTAATTTTTATACTTCATGCAGAAGCTTTCTTTGAATGGCTAATGTATGAAATGCAGGATAAAACTGCTGTGGGAAATAGCTTGCTAGCGGATTAGCGTGACGTGCCCAACATACTGATGATGTTCGCCCGAAGAAGCTGCTGTGGCTATTATCAGCCAGATGTAAACATCCTCTTGGGCAATTCTGGACCCTTTATTGGCGCGCCCATCCCAATATTGGTTTATGTCATTTGAAACAAAGATCTGGTCACCCCATCGGTCGAAAATGTAAAACCTAAAATTGCTATTGTCTATTCCGACGCCTTTAGGGAAAAAGTAATCGTTGACACCATCTCCATTTGGCGTGAAAGTATTCGGGATAAAAATGATGTACTCACCTTCAATTGTAACGAAAAGCATAATGGTATCAGCACATCCCGAGCTGTTGGTAGCAATTAATTGTACGGGATAGGTTCCGGTATCTTCATACGTATGTAATGTATGAGTGCTTGAATCTGTTGTTCCATCACCGAAGTCCCATTGGAAGATAAGGCTGTTCAAGTTTGGAGAGGACAAATTTGTAAAATCTATCGTGGAGGTCAACAATGAAACTGTATCGTCAGACATTGAAAAATAAGCAGTTGGAGACAGCGAGTCCAAAACAACGTTGTAGGATAAACTATCCATGCAACCATTACCGTCAGTCACCGTTACAAAATAGGTGCCAGGTAATAATGAGTCTACAGAAGCTGAGGTTTGTGCCCCTGTAGATAGATCCCAGAGATAAGAATAGGGAATAATGGAACCCAGCGGATTAACAGTTGCTGTTCCATCAGATGCTCCGGGGCAACTTGCGGGACTTCCTGAACCCTGAATAAGAACAGGCCCGGGTTGTGTGACAGAGCCGTTGATTGCACTGGTACATCCCTGTGCATCCGTAACAATAACAGAATAAGACCCAGCACATAATCCTGTAGCAGTAGAAGTAGTCTGTCCGTCAGACCATGAATAACTGAAAGGAGTAATACCTCCACTCATACTGGCTTGCATCGATCCATCACAATAACTGAAGCAGCTTGGGTCTGTTGTGGCTACAATTTGTGCTATTCCACCAGGTATATCGTTAATTGCAACAGCCGCCCCCGAACTACATCCATTAGAATCCACTACCACGACTGCATGTGTTCCCGCCAACAGATTAATTGCCGTGCTTGTCGTTTGATTTTGGGAGTCATCCCACAAATATGTATACGGGGTTGTTCCACCTGTAACAGTAACAGATACCTGTCCGTCACTTAACCCACAATTGGCATCAACGCCCCCAGTTACAAGAACCAATACCTGTGGTTCTGTAATTGATACCGTCCCCGAATCCATACATCCGGCGTTATCAGTAATGGTAACTGAATAGATTCCAGGCCACAGATCAATCGCAGTGGAATCAGTTTGACTTCCAGCTCCGGCATCCCACTGAAAAGAATACGGAGTACTCCCACCACTTACGGACACAGTTGCCTGTCCATCGGCCAGTCCATTGCAGCTCACATCAGTATTAATCAATGATTGAATAACTACACCAGGCACATCAGCAACCGCAACTGTAGCGCTATCTGAACAGTTGAATGAATCTGTTACAATTACCGTATAGTTTCCCGCTAGTAAAGTTTGGGCGGTATCATTGGTTTGGGAAGAAGAGTCATTCCAATTGTATGCATAAGGACTTGTTCCTCCAATAACAGTAACGAAAGCCCAACCATTGGCCAATCCACAAGTACTCGTTTGAGTGCCGGTACTTAGCACCAGCGCACTGGGTTCAGTTATGACAATTACTGCATTGGAAACGCAGCCGAGAGAATCGATAACGGTGGCCACATAAGTTGAGGCCGCCAAACCATTGGCTGTACTTGTGGTCTGGTTCATTGGATCATCCCACACATAAGTATATGGAGTCGTTCCACCGACAGCAGCAACTGTAGCCGCTCCGGTTGAGTTCCCATTACACAATACATTTATGCTTGACGTTATCGTTGCAACCGGAGCTCCTCCATCATTTACAGGAATCGTCGCCGCAGATGTGCAATTATTGCTATCTGTTACATTAACGGTGTAACCACCGGCGGGCAATCCGGTAGCAGTCGCTGATGTTTGGTTATTGATATCGTCCCACAAATAGGTATAAGCACCTGTACCACCGGCAGCTGTTACACTTGCCGAACCATCTGGATTTCCACAAGAAGCATCAATGCTGACGGTAATGAGTGTCAAAAGAGGGGGAGCATTCACAGTTGTGTTCGCTGTAGAAGAGCATCCTATACTGTCTGTGACAACGACCGTGTACGTGTTATCGCAGAGAGCCGAGCCGGTTGAATCAAAACCAGCACCGTTGTTCCAGATAAAAGTAAAGGGTGTCACTCCACCCGAAACTGAGGCGAGAACTGTTCCGTCACAAGATGCTTCGCATGTTTCATCCGTAGCAGTTGCATTAATTATTATCCCAGGCGACACAAATATGGTGACCGCATCGGTATTGGCGCAAGTGCCGGGTCCGGTGAATGAGATATCATCTACACCAAAATCATTACCGACACCGGCTGTACTCAGCGAATAAAGGCATATGGTTACAGATGTATTTACACCTGAATTCCAGTTGCAAGCAATTTCTACCCACACATCTGGCAATTCCGGTAGTGTTAGCGAAGCACATAATGGTGATCCATTAACGGTGAACTGTAAGGTGGGATCTGTAAAATTATTTGAGGTGATAATAATATTGTTTAGCCATGCGGAGAAAGAATAATCCGTGTTGGGAGTTACCGTAACGGTTTGACACCAAACGTTCGTGTTGCTTGTGGTGGCGCCGTCTACAATTAAGAAA
This sequence comes from Bacteroidota bacterium, assembly GCA_022572355.1. GTDB lineage: Bacteria > Bacteroidota > Bacteroidia > NORP154 > NORP154 > NORP154. Next base: position 80,363 of record JACZWC010000009.1, read on the forward strand.
TTACCCGAGCCGGATGTGTGGTCAGAACCGGAATGGCCAGCGTTATAAATACTTGGATCAGGATCGACATAGTAAAATCCTGGGCTGGCCGAACCGAAACCGTAAGAACTGCTAAATCCTGTATTTCCCTGTTCAAAATTCCCATTCAATATCATATTGCTTCCCGTGTCAACGCCCGTAACAACATAAGTTGTTGTAACGGAAGGGCAGGCGATCGGATTGGCAATAGTCGAATCATTCAGTCCGATTCCCGGTGACCAAGTGTACTGTATACCCCCTGTAGCGTTCAAAGTAACGCAGGCTCCCTGACAAATTGTGGTATCATTACCTGCATTTATGATTGGCGGTGCATCTGAATTTATTATGACGGAATCTGAAGCGTTGCAATTCATGGAATCAGAAATAGTCAGAACATAATTCCCTGCGCATAAACCTGTCGATAATGACGTTGTTTGAACGGGTGTGGTGTTCCACAAATAATTGTACGGTGAAGTACCACCAGATACAGTTCCAAATGCAGTTCCGTCACAGCTTCCCGGGCAACTTTCATTTGTGAAAGAACCAACAGCATTGAGTGAATCAATTAACAGTAGGCTCGGTTGAGTGACGGTATCACATAAAACCAAGGAACAGCCATTTCCATCTGTGACGGTAACGCAACAGCTCATGGCTGGCAATCCGACATTGCAAGCCCCAATGAACGCAGTACACCAAATGTATGTATATGGAAAGGTACCTCCACTTGCTGAAGCACAGATGGAGCCGTCAGTTCCACCATAACATGACACAGGCAATGCATTCAGTACACAGACAAAGATTGCAGGCTGAGATATAAATGTGCTATTTATTGCAATACATCCGTTAGCATCCGTTACCGTTACATTATAACTACCAGCGCACAAACCAGTGGCAACCGAATCAGTTTGGATTGGAATCGTATTCCATGCATATGTGAACGGGAAAGTACCTCCTGTTACCGAGGTGTTAGCAGAGCCATTACAATCACCATTGCAAAGAATAGATCCAGCTGAAACATTAACGACCAAAACAGCGGGCTCTGTAATTGAAACAATTGCACTCGCAATACAGCCTAGCGAATCTATAATTGTTGCGGAATATGAACCTGCCGGAAGTCCGGTTGCTATGGTAGTCGTTTGCGAATTTGGATCATTCCATGTATACGTATAAGGTGTTGCACCACCAATTACTGAGACGGTTGCCGATCCTACTGAATCACCTGCACAAGGATTATTGATACTGGAAATTATCGTGGCACTGGGAGCACCTGCATCGTTCACTGCGATCAGGATACTATCCACACATCCGGCGAGATCCGTAACCACGATTGTGTAGATACCCGCCCCAAGCGCAAATGCTGTATCAGTTGTTTGTGTGCCAGAATCATCCCATTGATAGGAGTATGGAGGTGTTCCACCAGATACGACTACCGATGCTTGTCCATCAGAGTTTCCACAGGTCGCATCAACACCTGATCCGGTTAATACCAGTGCCGTTGGTTGCGTGATTATTACCGTCGATGTATCATCGCATCCATTGACATCGGTGACCACCACATCGTAAGTTCCCGCGCAAAGTCCCGTAGCGATTGCATTTGTCTGAGATCCAGAGTCATTCCACACATAGGTATAGGCAGGTGTTCCTCCCCCGGGTGTTACAGTGGCAGTTCCAGTACATTCTCCGAAACAAACAAGATTCGTACTCGCCGTGATTGCGGAAGTGATCAATGGTGGCTGCGTAATTATAACCGTCGATGTATCATCACAGCCATTCACATCGGTGACTATCACATCGTAAGTTCCGGCACAAAGGCCTATTGCCTGAGCATTGGTCTGGTTACCCAAGTCATTCCAGGCGTAGGTGTATGGCAGCGTTCCTCCACCAGGTGTGACGGTTGCAGTTCCAGTACAATCACCAAAACAAAGTGGGTTGGTACTGGCGGTAATCGCAGAGGTTATCAGTGGAGGTTCAGTGATTATCACCGTCGACGTATCATCGCAGCCATTGATATCTGTAACAACTACATCATAAGCGCCGGCACAAAGCCCCGTTGCCTGAGCATTGGTCTGGTTACCCGGATCGTTCCAGGCATAGGTGTAAGGCGGGGTGCCACCTCCTACAGTGACAGTTGCCGTCCCGTTGCAATTACCAAAACATAGCGGATTGGTACTTGCCGTAATTGCGGAAGTGATTAATGGTGGTTGGGTAATTACAACGGAGTCGAGTGTATCCTGACATCCGGATGCATCTGAAACCGTGATCGTAAAAGTTCCGGCGCAAAGTCCGGTGGCAGTCACTGTAGTCTGCGTTCCGGGGTCGTTCCAGAAGTAGGTGTACGGAGAGGTTCCTCCCGATGGATAAACCGTGGCCAAACCATCACATAACCCAAAACAGGAAATATTCTGCCCCGCAATAGAATCGATGAAAATCGGTGGTCCACCTACACTAACAACCGTTACAGTTACACTATCACTGCACCCCGCGAAATCGGTAACCACTACCTCATAATTACCAACACCCAGTGCAAAAGCAGTGTCAGTAGTTTGCGTGCCTGAATCATCCCATTGATACGTATATGGCGCTGTTCCACCTGATACGGATACCATTGCCTGTCCGTCATTATTACCACAGGTAGCATCTACACTATCCGGTGTTAACAATAATGCGGTAGGCTGGGTAATGATTACAGTAGATGTATCATCGCATCCATTTACATCGGTAACGACTACATCGAAAGTCCCTGCACAGAGCCCCGTTGCCTGGGTATTGGTCTGGTTACCCGGATCGTTCCAGACGTAGGTGTATGGCGGAGTTCCCCCTCCCGCAAGGACTGTAGCTGTTCCTATACACTCTCCAAAACAAACCAGATTGGTGCTGGCTGTAATTGCAGAGGTGATCAGTGGAGGTTCAGTGATCACGACTGAGTCAAGCGTATCCTGACAACCACCAGCTTCCGTTACTGTAACTATAAAAGTACCGGCACATAAACCTGTGGCAAAGGAATCTGTTTGCCCGGAAGGATCACTCCAGAGATATGTATAAGGGGTAAGACCTCCTGAAACATAAGCCGTCGCGGATCCATCACATATGCCAAAGCAGCCGATATTAGTACCGGGAATGGAATCAATTACCAAGGGAGGTGCACCTGTACACCCGTTGTTGAATGAAGTGATACATGCTGCATTGTCCACGCTATTCGGTGCACCTGGAGTTTGATCATCAGACCCACATGCTCCGATATCACCCGCACATCCCTGCGCCCAGTTTCCCTGGAGAGTGAAATCACAGTCTATTGTATTATCCGCATAGAAAACGTCATCAGTTGCCGAACCGGCACCCATCCAAATATCACCATTGACATTGGCCGTTCCCCATCCAACGCTAAAAACCGGTGTAACTAGATCTGCCGGATTGTAAATCTGAAATCCATCCTGTGAGTTGGCCATAGAAATATCTATCCAATCTCCTCCTCCGATCCAACCTGTAGTGGGATAAGTACTGTTCGTCGAATTTGGCTGACTTGGGTGATGATCAAAAAGGGTCGAACTAATCGGTATTACCAAATTGCAGTTGTTATCTGACATCAATACATCGTCCGAAGGCAAAGAAGGATTAGGATCAGCGTCATTGTAAATGGTTATTAAAGTACCGCTGGGAATACAGGACCAAAATACATCGTCGGCGAAGCGGCATGCTCCTGCTGCTATTCCCACTCCCGTTGTTGGGCCGCCATTTAAAAAGCCATTGTTGTCGTCAAAAACCCAGAGCCGTAGATCAAGGCAGGAGGAAGTACACGGTGCTCCTAAAACTAAAAACTCAATGTACTCTTTTGATCCACTTGGTCCCTGAGAGATCTCGTTGATGACAATTTGTGACCAGGAGGGAAACGAAAGCAAATTGAATAGGAAAAAGAGCTTACATATCTTAATTGGGCTCTTCATGAAGGTCGGAAATTAATGCGAACTATAGATATACGAATGAAAGCCACATTTGGTTGCCTGAGCAGAGGGCTCAGGCTAGACCCTCACCCCGACAACACAGATATCATCGATCTGCAACAAACAAAACGTGAGTAAATATGTTTGAGGAAACTTTCTCAACAAAAGATGTTTATGATCCGTTAACTATCGGATGATTGACCTGAACAATACTGCCCTTCATAATCATGAATTGCGCAACAATGTATGGAACCATAATCAATACGCCTGAGTACGGGATTGGCGTCAGAAATTTATTTACGGCAAGCAGTGAATCAGAAAGCATAAAAACCAATGCACCGTAATAGATCAGTTTGAAGCTGAGCTCACTCACACGGCCCATCCTGTTCAGGGCAAAAATCACCATGGCGACGATAACAGATGTATATATAAAAACTGGAATTAATAGTTCACCTAGTTCGGGGTAAAGCATAAAAAACAGCACGCCTCCCAACAACACAAATGGTGCTGAGGCCATAGGGTGTTTTTTAAGGTAAGATGGTGTGGCAGAATCGCTCACTGACTTTTTGAATGCCAGCACATAGAGAACATGAGTAGTTAAGAAAGCTCCCAAGCCCAGCATAAAGAACATTGGATCTCTTTCAACGAACATCAGCAGCACATCACCAACCCATGCCAGTAAGAACCCTGCCTGCATGAGTTTAGCAAAACCGTTGTAATTGGATTTTGTTTCCAGGTAAAACCATACGGAAATTACAATGAGAAGGAGCGGCTTGAAGACAAGATGTAATATTTCCACCTGCATCACATGACTGAGCACTTCGCCTAGCGACACCAATACAAAGACGCCTGTCAGTATCTTCGTATTTCCCTTCATATTTACTTTTTGGTACTTGTAAATAGCGCCGACTGGCTCTCTACACGTGAATGGTTGACTGTAAGTCTCACAATGCATACCTGGGTTGCGAATACATCTGGCTTCAAGAGCAGGCTGTTAAAGCCCGTCTGGCCTGTCGTCTGATTCGAGAAAATCAGTCTGCCAAGCATATCATAAATGCTAATATTCACATCGGAAGGTTCTTCAAGATTGTAACGAATATAATTCAATCCACCAGCACCCTGATAAACGAGCATATTGATCCCATCCCTTTGCGAAGTTTCATGAATTTCTACAAAGTTGACAGCGTCTTGCACCGCCTGGTAGGCATTAACCCTTCCGTAACCCAGCTCCATTGACCAGGTTCCATATACCTTATTTTCATCGTAAGCATAGCCTCCAACTTTTTCACAGGATCTTGACAATACCTCTCTTGCCTGTGTGCCAGTCAAGTTATTATTCACGGAAAGTATCAAGGCCATCACTCCGGCTGCATTCGGACAAGCCGCAGAAGTACCATTGAAACTCATATAATAATCGCTTCCGGAAAAGCCATTGCTTCCAAGCATATCACTCGTAGCGATCTTGACACCCGGCGCACTAATATCGAGGCCTTTCCCGTGGTTACTGTACCAATTTTCTGGTGAGCAGTCCGTTGCAGTTTTAAGCTCATCGCACATGGTGGTTGCAGCCACAGCTATTGTTCCAGGAAGGTTGCTGGGCCAGATGGTCACGCTATCCTGTTCATTTCCAGCAGAGAAGATCAATGGTAACCCCTTTCCCCCGCGTCCGCTGTCAGCAGCAATATTGATCACATCATTTCCAATAACTGTGTCAAGAAAAGGGAATTGTGCTATCATTGAATCCGATAATCCCCAAGAGTTGCTGATAACATCTGCACCAGCTGTTTGGTAGGCATAGTTAATGCCATCTATTCCAAATTGCATAGTAGTATATGGCATCACCGGACCCGTTATATCGATGTAAAAGAAGATACGAACTGGAATTATTTTGCACATAGGGGCAACGCCGGCCGTTCCAATTGTGTTGTCAGCCACTGCAGCAACAATTCCTGCACAGCATGTTCCATGTCCATCTTCGCTAAAATTCGAGGATGGATGGCCCTTTAATAAAGTATCGCCAGTAGCATCGAATCCCGGTAGTAGGTTTGGTATTAGATCAGGATGCAAGGTATCGACACCTGAGTCCAAAACGGCAATTTTGATGGTTGAATCTCCAGTAGTAATGGTCCAGGCACTGTCCACGTCCATATCTGCATCAATCGTACCATTGTATTGAACCGGGGTTCCCTCATTGTATAAAGCCCACTGCCGGTTGTAGTACAGGTCGTTAGTAGTAACGCTCAAAGAGAATAAACTGTTGGCAGACGCATATCGAAATAATCCTGTGGCGGAGAACAGATCGGCCATTTCGGAAGAATTTCCCTGAGAGTGCTTATCGGCGTACAATATATACACGTTGTGCATGTACTCATAAGGTTCGACTATACTTGTGGAGGTGCTGTTGGCAAGGGATTGTAGTTTCCCAAAATCAGCTGACGATCTGAGCTTTACATAAAATTCTCCAAGGCTGGCTGCATAACTCCCGTCTTTGTTTATCATAAAGGCATTCACAAACTCAATATTGTCTAATGACTCAAGATCATCTTTTATTTGTGCAAACCGTTTGTCGTCTATTTCATATTTTCCTTTATCAAAGGCAGCGATGGTGATATCGAGCAGGTAAGTAATTTCAACCCTTCTCGTTTCCTCTTCATTTAAAACCCCTTGAATCGCCTCTCTTTTTGTTTCTTCTGGTGTGCCCTGCTGAAACTTTACTACCACACCTCCAATCCAAATTGGCTGAGAATTTGTCGCGCCAGCCAACTGACAGAAACAGAGTATGGCAACACATAAGAATGGAACTATCGTCTTCATCATCGTGGATTATGACGTAAGATACTTATAAAATTAATTCGCGGTGCTGAATCCTTTCAACTGCGAACTGAACCAGATTATCGAGATCAAAGCCCAACTCCCTGCCACCAATATTATAGTAGAAAAACCGGCAGTCTCAAAAAACAAAAGTGCGACACATGGAATTGCCAGCAGCCTGACATATTCTCCTACTGTTATCCACTTTATCTTATCAAATATCGCTCCACTACTTATAATAGAGAAAATTATAATCGACACAACTGCCGTCTGCTGAACTCCGGTAAATTCCTTTGACAGGAACAAAAAAGCTGATGCCACGCCTAAAGTTGGCACAAACTGCACTAAAGAATACATTGCCAGTGAATTAGGTACCTCCACATCATACTTTTGATATGTGGCCTTGTCAACTTCCGGCGCCCCTTTGAATCCGCCCAGCTCCTGCGGCCTCCAGCCAGGTGGTTTTAGAAACACCTTGATCTTATCCACCCAACGAGTAGAATTATTAGCGATATCCAATAATTCACCCCAGTAATGGAAATTCGTCCATACAGGATTCCAGCTCTTGTAAGTATTGGTTATTCCAAAGACCGGCTCTTCCTCCTCCTTCATAAAAGTTCCAAACATCTTGTCCCAAATAATAAATACAGCAGCGTAGTTCTTATCGAGGTATTTGGGATTCTTTCCATGATGCACACGATGGTGGGAAGGTGTATTCATGAACAGCTCCAGAAACCACATTTTGTCAATGAGCTTTGTGTGAATCCAAAATTGATAGATCAGGTTAATGGCTTTGGTTATCAAAAACGCATATGGGGAAAATCCTACGAAGGCAAGGGGTAAATAAAACACCCAGGAGAAGGCGTTTTGAAACCAGGCCTGCCTCAGAGCTGTGGTCAAATTGTACTCTTCACTCTGATGGTGAACGATATGAGCCGCCCAAATAAAATTGACTTCATGGCTCTTTCTGTGAAACCAATAATAGAAAAAGTCTACACCAAAGAACAGTATTACCCACGACCAGATGGTATCAGGCATTTCAAATATTTTCAAGTTCTCGTAGATGTAGAGGTAACCGAAAAACAGTGCAGCTTTGGAGAAGATTCCAACCAATTCTGAGCCGATGCCACAGCTGATACTTGTCAGTGCGTCACTGAGCTTGTAGTAGTCTTTTTTCTGCAGCCGATTTATCAGCAGTTCAACTCCGATCAATAAAAAGAAGCCGGGAATGGACAGCGCGACTATTGGTGGTACTTCCATAATATCAGATCAATTTTCTTACGGCAAATTTTATAAAATTCAAATTACCCTTGGTATACGGCGGATATTTTTGCTTCACATCAAAGAAAAATGATTTGGTCATTACACCTTTCTTATGTGAAAAAGTATCGAATCCTATTTTGCCATTGTAAGCCCCAAATCCGCTGTTTCCCACCCCACCAAAAGGAAGTTCAATACTTCCGAAGTTCATGATTGTTTCGTTGATACAAACACCCCCCGACGAAGTTTCTGCTAAGACTTTGTCCCTGGTGTCATAGCTCTTCGCAAACAAGTATAAGGCCAAAGGTTTTTCGCCATTATTGATAATGGCAATAGCCTCATCGATATCTTCATACTCTATAAGAGGCAATACAGGGCCAAATATTTCTTCTTGCATGACCTTATCCGTTATCTTTACATTATCGATGACCGTAGGTGCAATATATCGCTCCTTAGCATCTGTGTCACCACCAATTACTACATCCCCCTCAATCAGGTTTTTGACTCGCTCAAAATGGGTGTCATTGATAATGCGGGCGTAATCATCGGTAGCTTTGGGATCGTCGCCATAAAACCCACTAATTGCCTTGCGGAGATTTTCAATCAGCTCTTTCTTAACTGATTTCCTGACCAGCACATAGTCCGGAGCAATACATACTTGTCCGCTATTCAATAGCTTTCCCCATGCTATTCTTTTTGCCGTCAACTCAATATTAGAGTTATCATCTACAATGCATGGACTCTTACCTCCTAATTCCATGGTCACCGGAGTCAGGTGTTTTGCTGCAGCCTGATAAATTATTCTGCCGATCTCAGTACCACCTGTAAAGAACAGGTAATCAAATTTATGTTTGAGCAGCTCAGTGGTTTCAGGTATGCCACCTTGAACAACGATCAGGTATTCAGGGTCAAAGAATTCTTCAACCATATCTGCTATAGCCTGTGCGGTGTGAGGTGCGTGTTCAGATGGTTTCAGGACGCAGCAGTTGCCAGCCGTCATGGCAGCAAGCGCCGGGCCAAATACATTCTTGACCGGAAAGTTCCATGGGCCGATAATCAATGCAACGCCAAAAGGCTCGGAATATATTCTACTCTTGCCCGGCATAAAAAACAAAGAGGTGGGAACTCGTCGTGGCCTTACCCATGAACGAATGTGGCTAAGGTTGTAATCTATCTCTGCAATCATAACACCAATCTCGGTCGACCATGCTTCCAACTCTGGTTTATGAAGATCGGCCTTGAGAGCCTCCAATAATTTGGGCTCATGAGTTTCGAGTGCTTCTCTGAGCTTTTTGAGTTGCCTTATTCTAAACCTAACACCTCTGGTTTCGCCTGCATTAAAAAATGCACGCTGATTGTCAATAATTTTGGTAACATCAGATTTGGGTAAGTTATTGCTCGAAACAGCGGATTTAGTTTCAATTGCTTCTTCTTCCATAAGTAAGGGTTGTTGATCGTGGATAAAAAGTTGATTGCGGTGCAAAGGTATTCCAAAGATTGCATTTTCACAGCATCTCATGAAGAAAAATAGTATGCTTACATAATAAATCAACGAATAGCGAATCTATACGAATCAAGCGAATTACGAATTTTACGAATGGCTTAAATATTATAGCCACACCAGTACGGTGATTCGCACATTCGAAAGTATTCGTTATTCGTTGATATAGGAATCAAACTCCTCGCTAACCTGCACCAACTCTACATAATAAATTCTCTGACAAACCGATTGGCAAACACGTTGTTTGGATCCATTTCTTCGCGAATAGCCTGAAATTGCCCTAACTCCGGATACAGTTGTCCGATTGCATTCTTGTCAATGGAAAATTCTTTGCCCCAATGAGGCCTGCCATTGTATTTGGCCATGATCTCCTCAAAACCATCGAGGTATTCCTTCCATCCCTTATCCCCTGCTTTATACGCACCAAGGTAACAGGTATCTCTCCCATACGCGGGACTCAGGAAACAGTCGTCTGCTTTTACAAAACGTACCTCCATCAAAAAGTTAACATATAGATTTCGTTCTTTAATCATCTGTCTTATTGCGAGCATGGCCTCTCCTGCATTTTCTGCTGGAATCGCGTATTCAGCTTCGTGATGCTTTGGCGGCATAGGTGTATTGAAAACTCTGTAGCTGTAGTCTATTCTGTGTTCTTTCTTGAACTTAAGGATTTTGATGAAGCGGTTAATGGGAATCGTTAAAGCCGGAAACCAGAGCCCCAATTGAAGTAGAAAAGTGAATACATATTTTGCCAAGATTTTTTCATCCACCCATCTGATGAACACACCTGTATTGAATTGCTTCGAGCTTGTTCTGTTGTAACAATACACTTGTAACTCCTTCACATGCGGGAACCACCACAACTTCATGTGTTCGTTCTCCCTCAGTAACTCAGGTATTCTCTTTACACCTTCTTCAAATTCTACTGGATACGCATACTCTTCCAGATTAAAAAACTCTTCGCATTGAATGGTGACAGATGAGATAATTCCTAGTGCGCCCAAACTAACCAGGGCTGCCCTAAACAGATTCTCATCCTTTTCGCGATCTACAGAGATCAACTCTCCCTTACCATTGATTAGCGTCAATGCCAGAATTTGCGTAGAGAGAATACTGTATTTTATCCCGGTTCCGTGGGTGCCTGTGGAGATGGCTCCGGCAATGCTCTGTTCTGATATAGATCCGAGGTTCGATAGAGACAATCCATTCTCTTGGAGAATTAGATTCAGCGCCTTAAGTCTTATGCCTGCTTCAACAGTAACTCGTTTTGCCTCCTTATCTATGTTGAGAACATTGCAATAATTATCGAGGTTTATCATCCACTGATCCGTGCACGCTACGGATGACCATGAGTGCCCTGCTCCTACTACTCGAATTTTGGAATTTTCTTTAATCGCCGCGTTGACAATTTCAACAAGCTCTTCTTCTCTTCCGGGCTTTAGGAATTTTTCAGGGTTGCTGGATTCGGTAGCTGCCCAATTGACAAATCTGTGTGCTGCGCTCATTACGAATAGTGCGTGGATTACTCCACAACTATAACCAGGTACTTGGAAGCGCCCCAAAATTCGCCCGGCTCAGTTATTACCAATTTATCTACTTTGCCATCCTCCTGGACTTCCAGCGTATATGAACCCGAAGGATGATTGGTAATCAGTCTGGCTTTGACACTGTAGAGATCAATGGAAGTAGTTTCTGTAATGTCAATCCTCGTGAAATAGCTCTTATTAAAATCCTCTATCAGTTTTTCTGTGCGGCCTATACCTATGAATCCGCCCTCTTTGGTGATTACCCCCTTTACCTTTAACTCTTTAAATGTACCGAAGCAGTAATAGGCAGTGTTCAATGTGGCCACTTGTCCTTCCATTTCTATTTCCTGAATATCATAGGCAATTGATAAACTATCCAATGAAATGTTCAGGTTCACGAGTTTGTCTTTCAATTCACTTATCTCTACATCCTTTGCTTCCAAACTCCTTGTCATGCTGGCGATTAACTTCTCCAAATTGGCAATTTTCAGCACTGAACTTTTCAAGTCTTTTGAGAGGTGATCCACCTTGCTTTTCATCCAGGCCAACCTGTTCTTATTGTCCTCCATTAATTTATTGATCATCTGGATATCGTCTATTATCTTTTCGCGTTGATTGAGGTTGTGTTCCTCATCGGAATTTGCGTACATGGTGACGATGCCCTGTCTTGCTTTTACCTCCTCCAGATTGTCGCCTATATCATTGAGAGATTGAACAATAACAAAAATGATAGAATCTTTCTTGGCAGACTCTTCCATCAGCTTTTGATTTTGGTCATTGGCCCTAATGATTTCGTTATTCAGTTCTGCCGACTCGCAAGCGCAGAGGCAGGTCATAACTGTTAAGATATAGGCGTATTTTCTCATGGCATGGATATTATAATGTTGAACGAATATCATTAAAATTAATATGAATCCCAAAGGCGAAATATACTCAGTTGCCCCCTGAATTACTCGAATAAGTTAGTTCAGCCAATTTTTGCAGTGTTGAAGGCACGATTTGGTGGGATCCCTCATATATCATCAAATCATAATTCATATTTACTTTTTCCAGAAAAACCAGGTGCTTCTTCAGATCATCTTCAGTGATGAATTCATCCTTTTTACCCAACAGGATTACCGGCTTTAATTTATTGAGTTTTTTAACGTCTTTAGCAAAGTTCAAATCATCAGGTACTGCACCTGCCCATAAAAAGATCCTTGTGGCAGTAGATTTTCCCATTGTCATCCACCTGCATACGGTAGCTGTACCCTGTGAAAATCCCAACACGTAGATATTGACATTTTCAATTGCCGGATCCATCAGTACTTCTTCGTACACTTTATCCAAGTAATTCACATAATCTTCAATATCATTATCTCTATCCTCTCTGGTCATCCAGGATGCTCCAACCTTTCCCGACATTCCCTCCAAATACAATCTGTGCAATCCCTCAGGTGCTACAATCAGATTTTCTCCATTATTCAGAGACTCGAACTGAGTTAGAAAACGTTCAGCCAGTTGGGAGTAACCGTGACACACGAACCACACATTCACAATTTTCGTGGAGGGTTTACCCAAGACGTAATATCTGGCAGTTTTGGTAATTTGAATGTGATGTGTCTTCACCAGGTAATCATGGACACTTTAGCAACATAGAAACTGCTCTTTTATCTCCCAACTCTTTGGCTTTTCTAAAATATTCACACCCTCTCGTAGTTTTTTCGCTAGAATTCTCCTTACTTCCCTGAATGTAATATATATTTCCGGCCATAAAGTGAGCTTCAGCATTTTGAGGATCTAACCTGATCACAAGTTGATAATCGGTAACCGCCTTAGCAAGATCCCCTTGTATTGTATGCGCATTCCCTCTCAGTATGAGCAATTCTGGATTGTTCGGATTGGCCTCCAATGCCTTTTTTAATATCGCCAATGCTTTAGTGGGGTTATTCTCTTTCATTTCCATCTTTGCTTGATCGATTAAACCATCGGAGCTTTGAGCGTACGCTGGATTAACAAATAAGATAGATGCCGCAACAACTAAGGGGATAAAATGTTTCATTTTACAGTAGAATGTTTTAATTTATTTTGTTCTTTTGTCACCTAAACAGTGAATGTTTTACTCGTAGAAGGTAAATTATTCATTACCTAAAGTACTAATTTAATATAAGGCTCATGCAATTTACCAAAGATTTTGACGCTATCCTGACTGACTTCTTTAAAAAGTATGATGAGAAAAATCTCCGTCAGGTGCCGGAGATCATGAAAAGATTCAGGCAAGACAAAAAGGACGTAATGATTCATTTATGTAAGAGGTATAATGTCGATATTAACACCATAGAAGGGGTCATACTCGAATCCGGGTCTGGAACTAAACCAGCCAAACCTGCCATTGGTGAATCTGGTGGTACAGAAACTGCAACTACGGAAACTTCAGGGGATTCAACGGGATCTTCTTCTGCTGAAGGTGCCGGAGGTGGAGAAGGTGGAGAAGGTGGGGATCCGCCAGCTGGTGGAGAAGGCAAAGAAAGCGAGGACGCACCAGCAGGAAAGTCCAAGAAAAAAATGATAATGATCATTATCCTTGTCATTGTGATATTGGGACTTGGAGGCGCAGGGTATATGTTCAAGGATAAACTGATGGGAGGTGGCGAACCTGAAGTTACAGAAGAGGCAGCGGAAGAGACTGACCCAGAGCCAGAACCAGAACCTGAGCCGGAACCAGAGCCAGAACCAGAGCCAGAACCAGAAGTTGTAGATTCTGCAGCGGCGGATTCCGCAGCAGTTGAAGGAGAAGAAGGTGAAGGTGGAGAAGAAGGAGGAGAAACTGAATAAAAAAATAGAACATTCAATTGACAAAAAGGCTTCGAGCAAATCGAGGCCTTTTTTGTTTCCGCTTGTATCACAACCTGATTAATTACTAATTTTGATCCATTGATCCATTCTCACAACCTATGAATAAAACTTCTGGAAAATTATCACTCTGTTTAGTGGCGATTGTCATGCTGTCTATGGCAGCCTTTACTGGCCTTCCTTATCATGGAGACGGTAACTACGATGTGAATACTGAAGAGAGCAATTTAGAGTGGACAGGTAAGAAATTCACCGGTGAGCACGTCGGTACTTTGAAAATAAAATCGGGAACCTTAGTCATGGGTGGTCACGCGCTAAAATCTGGTGAGTTTGAAATTGATATGACTACCATCAATTGCACAGATTTAAAAGGTGAATCTAAAGAGGACTTAGAAAATCACCTTCGCAATAAAGACTTTTTTCACACCAAGAAATTTCCGATTGCTACATTTAAGATAACGTCGTCAGGACAAATGCAGATGGATCAAGCTGGAAACAATTATTGGGCAAAGGGAGATTTTACCATGAAAGGAATCACCAATGAAGTATCTATCAATTGTAATTTAAAAATAACGGGAACCGTGCTGACCTTAACTTCTCGATTTTCGATTGATAGAACCAAATGGGGAATCAAATACAAGTCAAAATCCATTTTCCCGGATTTGGGAGATAAATTTCTTTATGACGATATAGAGATGAGATTAAAGCTGGTAGCAGACAAAATACAATAAGGAATATTATGAAATATATCATCGCAATAGATCAGGGAACTACCAGCTCACGAGCTGTAGTGTTCGATGAGGAGGCCAAAATTGTAGGTATCGCCCAGAAAGAGTTTGCTCAACATTTTCCGGAGTCAGGATGGGTTGAACACGATCCTATGGAAATTTGGGAGTCGCAATGGGAAGTATTTGAGCAGGTAATAAAAGAGAACAATATCGAAGCTAGTGACATAGCAGCCATCGGCATCACCAATCAACGAGAAACAACGGTGGTATGGGATAAGAATACGGGGGAGCCTGTGTTCAACGCAATAGTTTGGCAAGACAGGCGAACAGCTTCTATATGCGAGGAACTAAAAGAGCAGGGATTAGAGCCCTACATCAAGGAAAACACTGGGTTGGTAGTAGATGCTTATTTCTCTGGCACAAAGATTAAGTGGATATTGGATACTGTGGATGGTGCGAGAGCCAAAGCGGAAAATGGAGAATTGCTTTTCGGAACAATTGATACCTGGTTAATCTGGAAATTGACGAAAGGTGCGGTACATGCTACGGATTATTCCAACGCATCCAGAACCTTGGTCTACAATATCAAAGAACTCAAGTGGGATACAAAACTCCTGGAGGCGCTGAATATTCCAGAGAAAATGCTACCTGAGGTAAGAAATTCGTCAGGTGAGTTTGGCACTATTGATTACAATGGAACAAGCATTCCCATTATGGGTGTGGCCGGTGACCAGCAAGCAGCACTCTTCGGACAGGCTTGTTTTCAGCCAGGCATGGCGAAAAACACATACGGAACGGGATGTTTTATGCTCATGAATACTGGCGACAAACTCTTCAATAGCAAGAATGGACTTCTCACCACTCTCGCCTGGGGCATTGACGGAAAAGTTACTTATGCACTGGAAGGAAGTATATTCATTGCGGGCGCTGCCATACAATGGTTGAGGGATGGCCTTCAATTATTTACGGATGCTGCAGAGTCAGAGGCGTTGGCCAATAGCGCCGGAGATTCTGATGATGTATATGTTGTTCCGGCCTTTACTGGTTTGGGGGCACCCTATTGGGACATGTATGCCCGAGGCGCCATCTTCGGATTGACAAGAGATTCTGGCAAAGAACAGATTACAAAAGCAACATTACAATCATTGGCGTATCAGACGAAGGACGTGTTGGATGCCATGCAGGATGATGCCGGTATTGAACTCAAAACTTTGCAAGTAGATGGAGGGGCTTGTGCCAACAACTATTTGATGCAATTCCAGGCTGATATTCTCGGAAAGGTAGTCGATCGTCCTGAGGTGATAGAATCAACCGCTGTGGGTGCAGCTTATCTTGCTGGTCTTGCAGTTGGACTGTGGACCCTGGATCAGATCGCGGAAAAGCGGAGTATAGATAGGACCTTTGAGCCCAATATGGACGCTGACAAAAGAGATCAGTTATATGCTCGATGGCAAAAGGCTGTCAAGAGGAGCATGAACTGGCTGGATGCGTAATGAATCCTCTATCTTCTTTAAACAGACAAGCCTTACTTCAAGACCTTTGTTCCCAGGAATTTGACCTGCTCATCATCGGAGGTGGCATTACAGGTGCAGGAATCGCGCTGGACGCAACTCTAAGAGGAATAAAAACTGCGTTGGTTGAGATGCAGGATTTCGCTGCAGGAACGAGCAGTAAATCAACCAAGCTCATTCACGGAGGCCTTCGATACCTGAAACAGGGAGAAGTTAGATTGGTACGGGAAGTGGGTAAAGAGCGGGCCATCTTATACAGGAACGCACCCCACATGGTTATTCCAGAAAGAATGCTGCTACCCCTGGTAAAAGGAGGCAGCTTTGGCAAATATGGCACTTCTATTGGCCTTGCACTATATGATAGGCTGGCATCGGTAAAACCGGGAGAAAAAAGGAGAATGCTAAACCGAGAACAGGCCCTTGAATGTGAACCATTGCTCAATAGAGACTTATTGAATGGTGGCTGCGTTTATTCAGAATATAGAACAAATGATGCCAGGCTCACACTGGAAGTAATTAAGACCGCTGTGAATAATGGTGCACGAGCCGCTAATTATTTGAAAGTTGAATCACTGACTTATGTTAAAGAAAAGGTGATTGGTCTTAATTGTCGAGATCTCCTTACGGATTCTCTGATCAGTTTAAAGGCCAGGAAAATTGTCAATGCCTCTGGACCCTGGGTCGATGATCTTCGCAAGAAAGATAATTCCCTGACCAATAGGAGACTTCACCATACAAAAGGCGTTCATATTGTTGTTCCTCGTGAGAGGCTACCGGTTAAGCAATCGGCCTACTTTGATGTATTTGACAAGAGAATGGTATTCGTAATTCCACGAGGGAAAACAACTTATGTGGGAACTACAGACACAGACTACGACAAAGACCTGGTGAGTCCGGAGGTCACTAAGCAGGATGTAGAGTACCTGTTAAAAGCTGCAAACACTATGTTCCCAACTGTGGAGCTCACTCAAATTGATATTATCTCTAGTTGGGCCGGGATCAGGCCGCTGATTCATCAGGAAGGGAAATCGGCTTCAGAAATATCGAGGAAGGATGAAATCTTTTTGTCCAAATCTGGTCTAGTTTCCATTGCAGGAGGCAAACTAACCGGATTTAGAAAGATGGCGCAGCGTGTGGTGGATTTGGTAATAAAAGATCTCAACCGGGAATTTGGATTACCTCTCAAATCCTGTATTACTTCAGAAACTCAAATTTCGGGAGGGGGCACAGGCAATATAAATGATTATACACGCGAACTCTTTCTGAGGATTCAACCACATGGATACGAGGAATACGATGCAGAAAGGCTGGTGAGAACTTACGGTGATCAGAGTCAGGAAATAGTAAACAAGCTAATAGAAAAGAATATCACTGATCCGCAAACTGACCTGGCGCTGGTGGAGTTGGAATTCATTATCAATAATGAGTCTCTTTATCATTTACTGGATTACTTTACCCAGAAAACGGCAAGACTTTGGTTTAACAAGAAGACCATTCCGAATCTGATAGAACCCATTGGCCGCCGGATGCAAGAGCTACTGGGCTGGGATGAGGATCAGTTGAAGCATGAGCAACAATCCGTTCACAATGCATTGGAATCAGTTATTAAATTTGAATAACATTATTAAGAACGTATTCTTATGCCTTAGTGCATCTGAGTGACCTGCGTGCCTTAGTGGTAAAACTTTTCACCACTCAGACACTAAGGACACGAAGTTTCACTAAGAAGGACAACTGAGGAGAATACGGTAGGAAACTTAATCTGAATAAAGTCTAACAACTAAAAAGGTTATTCGTTATTTTGTACAACCATCAAATTCAAAAACCATGACTACATTTTTAGCTGAATTGGTAGGTACCATGATTCTGATTATTCTTGGAGATGGTGTTGTTGCCGGAGTACTTCTCAAGCAATCTAAATCAGAAGATCAGGGTTGGATCGTCATTACAGTAGCCTGGGGATTGGCAGTGGCCATAGCTGTTTACGCTGTCGGAAGTTTTAGCGGAGCACATATAAATCCAGCGGTTACTCTCGGATTGGCCATGGCTGGTGATTTCCCATGGGCCGATGTTCCTATGTATATTACAGCACAGATGTTAGGTGCATTTATCGGTGCGGTTGTGGTTTACCTCCACTACTTACCCCACTGGAAAGTGACTGATGATGCCGATAAAAAGCTAGCTGTCTTTTGTACTGACCCCGCGATTCCCAATAAAAGCGCTAACCTGCTAAGCGAGATCATTGGAACTTTTATTCTGGTAATGGGAATATTAGCCATCGGCGCCAATGAATTTACCGAAGGACTTAACCCGCTTATTGTAGGTGCTTTAATAGTGAGCATCGGCCTTTCGTTGGGAGGTACTACAGGATATGCCATCAATCCCGCTCGTGATTTGGCACCACGAATCGCACATTTCCTGCTTCCCATCCCCGGAAAACGGGATTCTAATTGGAAGTATTCGTGGATACCCGTGGTCGGACCGGTAATAGGCGGTATCTATGGTGGCGTGTTCTATTACGCTGTGTTCAAAGGTGAGATTACGATGGCCTTTTGGGCATTTTCGGCAATAGTGTTGGCAGTTGTTATTATGGCCTTGATTCAGAATAGAAAAGGCACTGCAGCATAATCACATCTGGGAAGTTATACGCTCTTGTGCTT
>JACZWC010000092.1 GCA_022572355.1 Bacteroidota bacterium
GGTAATAGTGGCTATGAGCGGGGAAGGCTCATTTATCGTAGCGTTTGCAGTTATGTTGCAGCCATTGGCGTCGGTTACTGTTACAATATAAGTACCCGCCGCAAGTCCGGTCGCTGTGGCAGTGGTTTGGTTTGCCGTATCATTCCACAAATAAGTGTATTGCGGTATGCCTCCGGTTGCCGATACGGTTGCCGTACCGTCATCGCCGCCATTGCAGCTTACATTTGTGCTATCCGTAATATCGGCGATGAGGATCACAGGTTCATTGATGACCACTTCTACTTCAATGGTACAGCCATTGCTATCGGTAATATCCACATGATAATGATCCAATGCCGGAAGCCCGGTAGCTGTGGCTGTGGTTTGGGCAAGAGGATCATCCCATAAATAGGTATATGGCGGAGTGCCGCCTGAAGGAGTAACAGTTGCCTGTCCGTTACTGTCTGCATTGCAAGTGACATTTATAATACTTGTGATGGTGCCCGATAGCAAAGGAGGCTCTGTAATGATCACCGTGTCGGTTGTGTCACAGCCATTGGCATCCACCACAAAAACTGACTGAGCACCTGCGCATAATCCGCCAACGGTTGTACCGCCTCCTCCCACGGGTGACCAGGTATAATTATACCCTGCTGTGCCTCCGGTTGCTACAACCGTCACTGTCCCGTCACAATCCCCGTTACAGCTCACATCGGTTTGGGTAATTGTAGCCACCAGAGCAGAATCGGGTTGTATTATTGTCACTGTTGTGGTATCCATACAAGTATCGGCATCCGTAACAATCACTGTGTATGTCCCCGCTGATAAGCCCGTGGCTGTTTCTGTAGTTTGAGAATCGGGAAGCCATAAAAATGTTAACGGATCCTGGCCATTAGCAAGATCTGCGGTTGCGCTGCCATCACTTCCTCCGAAACATGAAACATCAGTAAACGCATCGATCTCAGCGGGGCCAAAATCTTTTAGAGAAGTAGTCACAGTTACAGATACGATGCATCCATTTGCATCAGAAAAGGTGAAAGTGCGGGTACCTGCACAGCAATCGTGACATTTAAACACGGTATTCCCAGCCCAGAAATAGTCTTCGCCGGGTTGTTGTGGGGTTATAGAAACTGTATCATAGGGCTGCGTTCCACCTGTGAATTCTATATGTATATCACCCTTACATTCCCCACATTTGGTGCCTCGGTTTTTAGATAAGGTCAACTGGAAACTAATGATAGTGATTGTAACAGAATCTGTATCAGCGGGGCAAGTACCATTACCGGTAGTAGTGAGGACAAGGGTTACAGACCCACTCGCAATTTCCGTAGAATCTGGTATGTAAATGGCATTTAAAGTTGTTGAATCAGGGATAAATGCGCCGTTTCCTCCGGACCAAATACCCCCGCTTGCTGCGGTGACCGTTCCTGAAAGCTGAACAGAATCGCTGTTAATACAAACCGTTTGATCTGTACCTGCATTGGCAGTTATTGCTGATGTGAATGAGGTTACCACAACGGTATCGTATGTGGGCGGACAGCCCGGATAGGAAGTGTCACTGACCATGATCCAATATGTGCCGGTGCCAACATTAATGGATTGGGTAGTCTCGCCGGTACTCCACAACCAGGAATAGGGCGGCGTGCCGCCAATTCCGTTGGCTGTAAGGGTTACACCGGTATCGCCAAAACATATTGTGGGAATGACCGGTAAAATATTTGCAAACAATTCAGTATTAAAATACACCCTGGCGGTATCACAAATTGTAAGAAGCGAATCACAGCCTCCCGCAGGAGTGCCGCATACCTCGTAATCTACAAAAGGAGGAGCGAAAATACCACCGGTGGCTACCACGCTGTCACAGGCAAAGAGGCAGCTCAAATAGGAGTTGTAATCTCCTGTTGAACCCGGGAAAATCGATGTCCAGCTAATTGTAGAAACATCATAGCCATAGGCAAATAAAGTACCTGCACACCCTTGGTTAACAGCTATGTCTGTGGATACAGAAGGTTTTGCAATAGAATAGATTACATATTCATTGTTGTTACCTCCAGGTTTACAAAAAGTAACTCTATGGGGTCCTGCTCCAACAAGACAGATAGGATCGCCAGCTGCTGTAAGCGGTCCACAGTCTATTTGATAATCCAGCGAGCCTCCAGCAACTGCTCCGGACCAAATATTAAAAATAATTGCCTCGGCATCCGGACTTAGGGTAATCAAAAACTCTATACAGTTATCAGGGCTTGAGGCCCCACAGCACAACCCTGCCCTGCTGGTATCGGCACTGATCCAAGTACTATCAGGATTATTGCTGAGATCAACTATAAATGAGGGAGTAATTGAATCACAAGGCTGGCAATAGACCGATACATTACAAAAGGATACACATATCGCTATACTCAACAATTGAAGCAAATATGATATCCTCCACCGCATCTTAATTCCTTTACATTACCACTCCGTTATACTTATCTCACATCTGTCTATACACTAAGACGAAACCCAACTACTTTATGTTGCCTGAATATTGTCAGTGTAAACCAATATGCCCAATAGTTTTTTGCTTAAACATAAATCAAATTTGTATTATTCCTTCTTGTTCTTCTTTTTATTTCGCGTTAGTTTTTTACTTATTCTTCTAATGAACCTCTTAACCTTTTTTCCGATACCTTTTAACCGCAATTTGAAACCCTCGCTTTTATACTTCTCTTTTATGTATATACTCTTTTTCTTTTTATAAGTTGCCTTTTCATCAGCTTCTAAATTGACTTTCTTCCCCCCCCTCTCATAAGCTGAAGAAAACTCTACCTTTCCTTCAACAACAATCACTTCCACTTCATCCTCATCTTCGTAAGCTTTTACATTAAAGGAAGTGCCGAGAACTTTTATTTGCATATTCCCGGCATATACAATAAATGGATTTGCAGTATCACTAACCACTTCAAAAAATGCTTCCCCGTTCAGGTTAACATCTCTTAGTTCACCAACAAATTTTTCAGGATAAAGGAGACTGCTGTTTTTATTTAGCCATATTTTTGTGCTGTCAGGAAGGTAAAATACGTTTGTGCTGTCTGTGGTTTCAACACATATGTAAACGATTGGTTTTGAATAAACAGTTGGTTTTTGATAAACAGCTGACTCAGGCATGAAAGCCCCTTCAAATACCATTTTTAAAACGAAACTGGTACCAACAATAAGTAATACGGCTGCGGCTACGCGAATCCATTTAAACCGATTTTGAACAGGCACTCTTACATCGGCAGATTCTGCCATGATCCTGGCTTTTAACTCCTCCCAGCCCTTTTTTTTGTCAGGTTTAAATTCAACATTGTATTCGCCCGATAGCTCCCATAATTTTTCGGCCTTCTTAAGCAACCCGGCATTAACAGGACTTTTATCTGTCCATTTTAACAATTCGTTCTTTTCTTCAGATGAAATTTCACCTGTAAGATGTTTCGTGATTAAATTCCAATGATTCAAATTCATTTTTACCCTTGGTTTTTATGATTACCAGCTGTCGAACCGGAGCACGTCTTTATGCCTTACCTCTACTATTAAGATAACCCAAAAGCACTCTACCCTGAAAAGCAATTAATTTTTTACAAAAATATGAGGAGAATGTATTTTAAAAAGGAATGGGCAGTATTAGCAAAGAGCAGAACACAGCAACAAAATTGTCAGATATGGCTCTAAATATCCTTTTAACCTTTTTAGGGCGATTGACATTTGAGTTTCAACCGTTTTAACAGAAACTTCCAGATGCGCTGCAATTTCTTTGTACTTCATTTCTTCATAACGGCTCAAAACGAATATCGCCCGGCATTTGGTGGGTAAAAGGTCTAACGCTTTTTCATAGTCTTTTTTAAGTTCTTTATATTGAATGGTTTCTTCAACATCTCTATGTATTAAGTTAGGAGGAGAAGGATCCTCAACAATATGCAGTGTTCTTTTACTTTTCTCAAGATATTGCAGGGAACCGTTAATAGCGGCTCTATACAAATAACCTTTCATAGAATGATCAATATTCAGTTCATTCCTTTTTCGCCATAATTGAAGAAAAACATCCTGCACAATATCTCTTGCAGCATCTCTATCATTTAGTAATCTATTCGCCACGTTACAAAGAAACTCGTAGTGCTCGTTAAATAATTCTTCTATGTTCCTTAGTCCTTCTTTCAAGATGATAAATAAAAGTATAAATAATCGTTTTGAGACGAGAAATGCAGGCGATCCTCAATATAATGAAGTCAAAACTTCATGCAGGGCATCATGAAATTCTTCTTGATGTTGTCACGCTTGTATTTGGGTTGAGCCCATTCATAAATGAGAGATATTTCATGGGATCCTCCAGAAGCCATGCTCAATTTGGAGATGGTTAGGTCGAAGCTGTAACCGATGCTGATATAATCTGCCAACTTGTAGCCAACCAAAAAAATGATCGCGTCATTATTAGAATATCCAGCCTGGTAAGCTTTCAACACGGGGATTCCCCGATACCACAATCCAAGAATAAGGCCTTGATAATCCAGATACAAGCCTACGTCCAATTGGTCCCAATCCTGTTGGCCTTTGTAATTTAATGCAACAGTTATACTCTTCGTGACATCACCCTTAATGCTTTTCTCAAGAGGAATTTTATAACCCCCATGAAGGGAGTATTTGATAGGCAACTGAGTTGTAATATTTATAAACGACTGGTGGGGCCGTGTTAAATGATCGAATGAGATACCGGCCCAAAAGCTCTTTGAAAAGACAATCATGCCTGCAGCAAGGTCGAAATATGTGACCTGATTTGTAGGTATATCTTCAATAGAGCTATTGGGATCATCTCTCACATACTGATCATAAAACCTGAGCTCAGACTTATTGATACCCCTGATAGTATAGGATGCTCTTACCCCCGCCGATGCGTAGACTTTTCGGCTGAGGGCTGTTTTATAGGCATAGGACAAGCCAATATTTGTGAATTTCAGCGCAGACGCACCAGATTTGTCACTGAGCACCATAAAGCCAATACCGCTTTTTATTTTTTGAAAGTTCTGGTCGTATGAAAAGCCATAAGAATTAAATGCCTTTGTGATTTTTGGCCATTGCTTTCTATAAATTGCCGCTACCCTTATTTGAGTTGTATTGCCGGTAAATGCCGGATTTAAATAAATGGGGACCGCATAAAACTGGGAGAACTGAGGATCCTGGCCAAAAGAAATGCTGCTACAGCCTAACATCAGCACCAGCATGCAACAATATGTTTTAGCAGTTGATTTCATTTAACCTGCTCTATATTCCATTTTACGAGTGGCTTTAGCTCAATGTCTTTTAAAACTTTATTGAAGCCTTCTTCATCATGAAAAAACAAGGTCTCACTATACCCGGAATATCCCCCGACGTATACCGTCATTTTCAATTTTTTATCCGGTGGAATTACCAATAAGTATTTACCCGTTTTAGAATTGGAATGATAAATCCCTACTATCTTCTTCGTTTCAGCATCCCTCAGCGTTATTCTAGCCTTCAATTTCTTCTTCGTGGAATCATCCGCAGTAATCACTCCCTTAATCAAGGTGAGTTCTTTAAACTCATAGGGCAGGTGCATCACGTAGATGTCGTGCTCACCGAATCCGCCATCCTTTCCTGATGAATAATAGCCTCTTCTTCCATCCGCAGAAAGAACAAAATACCGGTCATCGTCGGTGGTATTGATTGGATAACCGAGATTTTCCGGTTTGGACCAACTGCCACTGTCATCGATCTCCGATTTGAAAATATCATACCCTCCCATGGTTTCATGTGCCTGTGAGCTGAAATAGAGGGTTTTATCATCAGGATGAATAAAGGGGGCATCTTCATGGGCTTCCGTATTGATGGCGGGCCCCAGGTTTTGTGGAAGGCTCCAATTACCATCCGGAAATTTAATCGCCCGGTAAATATCCAATCCACCGTATCCGCCGGGCCGGTTGCTGGAAAAGTAAATCTTGTTGCCGTCAGACGACAAGCTGGCGCTGGGTTCAAGGTCTGCTGAATTGATCCCCTCTCCGTATTTCTGTGCAACCTGCCATTCGTCTCCATCTAAGGTGGTCCAGTAGAGATCGCCACCGCTATAATCC
Source organism: Bacteroidota bacterium (assembly GCA_022572355.1). GTDB lineage: Bacteria > Bacteroidota > Bacteroidia > NORP154 > NORP154 > NORP154. The sequence goes on from JACZWC010000092.1 coordinate 6,084, forward strand.
TCATTGGTCTTGTAGATTATTAAAGTAAACCCATCCGCAGACAATCCTACGCAGGCATCATAATTGGCTGTATTTATGTTTGGGCTTATCCCCTCCGGGCGACTCCACTTTCCCTCTTGCTTAACGGAAATATAGATGTCCTCGTAATACCTGCCAAAGGGATCCAATTTGCCACCTGTGCTTCCAGGCCTTCTCGAAGTGAAAATCAGCACAGATTCATCGGCGGAAATTACGGGCACGTACTCGTGGTATTTTGTATTGATGGTCGGGCCAATATTTTCTAGTCTCACTTCAACCGGGTTCGCAATCATCTTTTTTGCACGTTCCACCATATCCAGTTTTTTCTTGATGGTGGCATTATCGTACCTCTTCTTGTTGGCAGATGCCAGGTACTTGTTGAAATATTCCGTTGCCTTAGCGAAGTTGTTCTCCAAATGATGCAGTCCAGCGATGTGGTAATCGGATTCTATGTATCCTGCGTTGCTGGCAAATTCAAAATAGGGTTTGGATCCTTTCCTGTCATTTTCTGCCAACAACATGCACACAGCAATTTTGTGGTTTAACTCTGGTGAGAGGCTATCGATTTTAAACAGTTCCAGGTATTTCACTTTGGCCGTTGGATAATCTCCAAAGCCGAAAATGTAGTCTGCTTCTTTCTTTAGGTATTTCTGCGCCTTTGTATATTTCACCTGGCCCAGGCAATTGCTCCCCAGGAATGCAAACAAAATTGTCAATACAAACAGTCCTTTCTTCATCCTTTCTTATCTAATTAAAGTTACATCCCCCATTCGTTGAATTTCCTTTCCGTCGATGTACCGAACATTGATCTTCCATGCATACACGTCCTGCTGACTCATCTGGCCACGATAATAACCGTCCCACCCTATGTTAATATCAAATGTTTCAAAGATGAGTTCTCCCCATCTGTTAAATATCATCATGTGATATTCCTCTACATAATCCGTTAGTGCAAAAAATACATCGTTGTCGAGTGCGTTGATATCATAAATCCCAGTACCGGGCCCATTGGGATTGGGTGTAAATGCATTGGGTATCACAATATCATAATAGGGATCGATGCGTATTGTAACATCGCAACTGTTCACACAGTTGTTGGAATCTATCACGTTTAAAGTAGCGGTATAAGTACCTACCCCCGGATAGGTATGGGTTGGGTTCTGGGTATATGCCGAGTCATCGTCTCCAAAGCCCCATGCGTAAGTGAGATCATCAACCCCTCCGCTAAAGTAAATAACCGGCGTACGGATGTCGGTCTGTATGGGTTCAGCAGTGCATGTTACCGCTGGCAATGGATGTACTACCACCATATTTTGGCCTGATGATGTGGTGGTACAATTACTCGTGTTGGTCAAAATAACGGTTATCGTGAAGGTGCCGCTGCTGTTAAAAGTGTAAGTGGGCATATCACCGGTAAATGTATCTCCATTGCCCATGCTCCAGGTGTAGATGCTATCGTTCGAGTTGGGAGTTAGGTTCTCAAAGTCAACGGTCAGGGCTACACATCCCGTGGCAATATTCGGATCAAGGGTGATGATAGGGTACTGGGATACTGCTACTGTTGTGCTTTGATCAATGGTATTGTTACAACCATCGGTTATAGTTATTGTGTAGGTCGTTGTGCTGGTAGGACTGACAGTAAAAGGGCCTAACCCAGTGCCCAGGCCATTGTCCCAGTTAAAACTGTAGGATGGATCGGCTCCAGGATATATGGCGCTGACCTGTGTAGAATCTCCAATACATATATTGCTTGAAAAAAGTGTGAGACTATCTACATTCAGGGAATCAGGCTCAGTAATGGTCAGGGTTGTATCTTCTATCGTACATCCGTAAGAATCTGTTATGGTGACGCTGTAAGTTCCAGCACCGAGTCCTGTTGCCATCGAGTCAGTTTGCCCACCTGCCTGCGCATCCCATAAGTAAGTATAAGCCGGAATACCTCCTGCCGGAGTAACAGTAGCCGTAGCTGTCATGTCTCCGTAGCACAGTGCATTCACTACCGCTGTGGTATAGGCCAGAGCTTGTGCCGGTTCATTTACCAATACAATGTTCATTATGGTACAGCCATTGGAATCTGTTACCGTTACATTGTAAGTTCCCGTTACAAGTCCTGTTGCAGTCTGGCCGGTTTGTGCGCCTGTGGCCGGATCCCAGAGGTAGGTATAGGGTGTTGTTCCTCCTGTGGTGTTGGCTATGACCGTGCCGTCTGCTCCTCCTTTACAACTCACATCAGTGGATGAGAGTATAGTGGATAATGGAGAAGTGGGTTGT
>JACZWC010000049.1 GCA_022572355.1 Bacteroidota bacterium
ACAATGTGAGCTGTAATGGTGATGCAGATGGTTCAATTTATGTTACTGTTCAGGGTGGAACTCCATTCTATTCTTATGGATGGACACCGGCGGGAACTGGAAACTCCAATATTGTGACCAACCTCACAGCACAGGTTTATACTGTTACGGTTCAGGACATTAAAGGATGTATATTGAGTAAGGTAATTACAGTCAATGAGCCCTTACCATTGTTGAGTGTTGTGACTACATCCCCATCCTCGTGTAGCGACGCTAACGGTGTGGCAACGATATCGCCGAATGGTGGAACGACTCCTTATTCATATTTGTGGCCCAATACTGACACAACGGCAACGGTTTCTAATTTAGTCTCGGGGACAATTTATAATGTGGTACTCACTGATGCTAATGGCTGTTCAGAAATTGTTCCGGTGTCTGTAAATGGCAATCCTGGCCCAGTAATAAGTTTAACAGCTACCGGCGTAGATTGCTATGGTGAAGATGATGGAATGGCAATCGTCACGATAGATTCATTAGGAACGGCGCCATTCACCTACTTGTGGGATGATCCTATACCTCAATCTAATGATACTGCCCTTAATTTGGTAGGTGATAACTTCTATAGCGTTACCGTTGGTGATATAAACGGTTGCATAGTCATTGGGCAAATATTTGTGACTGAAAATGATTCGTTGATGCTATTCACTTCCAATGACACAATTATGTGTGTAGGTCAATCCGTTGAGATTTCTGCGTCGGGTGCGGGTGGATTTGGAGTATATGTATTTGAATGGATACCAAATATCGGCACTTCTGGTGGCCCATACACCGTGAACCCTGATACAACGACCACTTATTATGTTGAAGTAGTAGATGAATATGGCTGTAGGTCTACTTCCGCAGACTCTATTACAGTTATTGTACGTGAACCCATTACACCAACTCCAATAGGAACCGTAATATGTGATGGCGACGATGCTACTATTAGTGTGGTCGTTACCGGTGGGAAATCGCCGTATAATTACAATTGGAGTAATGGAGGAACGACTTCAGAGCAAACAATGTCCGGAATTTTAGGAGATAGTACTTTCTTTGTTACAATAAGTGACTTAGGAAATTGCTCTCCGGATACCGTAGTTCAAATGGATGTCATTGTTAATCCAAATCCGGATGTTAATTTCACCATATCCGGCTCTGGATGTGAACCATCTGTATTGGCCGTTTATGTGTCACCGGGTGCTTCTCCCGTAACACTTGTGTCATGGCTCTGGGATTTTGGAGATGGGGGCATTTCTAATGATGCAGATTCTACAACTCATGTCTATACAACAGCAGGAACGTATGACGTAATGCTGGTTGTATTGTCAGATCAGGGATGCCCGGATACGGTAATTCAACTTGCAGCTGTTACAGCTTTTGCTAATCCTACTGCAGGCTTTGTTATTCAGCAATTGAACATTGCGTTACCCCATCCGCATGAAACCTCTATTTTATCTCCAACGGTAGACTTTCAAAATACAGCTTCGCCCGACGCGGATTCAATTATGTGGGATTTTGGAGATGGAACAGTGATAGGGCCTGGTCAGGGAAGTTCCACCATAACTGGTTCGGCCAATACTTCGGGTACATATTACTTACCGAGTCATACTTATGCTGATACGGGAGTCTATTATATCACACAATGGGTTTATACTCCAGATGGTTGTATGGACATCATTACTGATACCTTACATATCTACGGAGAGTACATACTGTTTGCTCCAAGCGCCTTCACTCCGAATGGAGACCTGGACAATGATTACTTTATGCCGAAGGGAATAGGCGTAGTTGGCGAAGAATTTGAGATGTATATTTATGACAGGTGGGGAGATCAAATTGCGAAAGTTAAGGGCATATTTAGTGATGATCCTAACATTGGATGGGATGGTCGTGCTAACAACGGCAGCAGAGAAGCACAAATTGATGTTTACGTTTGGTTGATCAAAACTGAGGACTTCAGGGGAGAAAGGCATGAATACATCGGGCACGTTACCCTGTTACACTAATCCTTAAATACTTCTTACAAGTACTCGAATGATATTCATCTTCGCTTCATTATCCGAATAATCTTCTGGTACCATTTCCCTGAAATTTAAGAAGGAGTTATTGTAGTGGATTTATAATTAAATCTGTATAACCGTCATTTCACCTTATTCTCAACTAATTAAAGAAAGGAGGACCTTTTCAAGGAATAAGAGTATAATTCTGAACAAATTTGATATTATTGCGTTTAATGTTAATAAAATAGGGGGTATTGTTGAAAAAAATGAATTTTAACAGTTAGTACCCCCTAAATTTGAATACCTTTGTATTAAATACTTGATTATTTAATCAAAACCAAGCTAATTTCATAAAAATCACTTTTAAAACACAAAATATGTCGTCTCAAAGATTTAATGCATTGGAAAAGGTACTGTCTAGAAGTCCAATAATAGTTGATCCCCCCTCAGGAAAAGTATCAGATTTTTATGGAGAGTCTGTTTTCAATGACACTGCAATGCAGGAATATCTGTCTGAAGATGTCTATGAAATCGTTAAAGGGGCCATTGATAAAGGCACAAAAATTCAAAGATCAGTGGCTGATCAAATTGCTGCTTCGATGAAGGCTTGGTCCATTAGTAAAGGAGCAACCCACTACACACATTGGTTTTTACCATTAACGGGATTGACAGCTGAGAAGCATGATGCCTTTGTTAGTCCTATTCAAGGTGGAAAGGCAATGGAGAAGTTTGAGGGGGATCAACTTGTTCAGCAAGAGCCAGACGCATCTAGTTTTCCAAGCGGTGGCATTAGAAATACTTTTGAGGCCAGGGGTTATACAGCGTGGGATCCATCATCTCCGGCTTTTATTATCGGCAAAACACTGTGTATACCAACAATATTCGTATCGTATACTGGTGAGGCATTGGATTACAAGGCCCCTTTATTACGTGCGTTATCAGCTCTGGATAAAGCGGCGGTTGAGGTGTGTAGGTATTTTGATAAAAATGTCAATAAGGTAATTGCCACTTTGGGGTGGGAGCAAGAGTATTTTTTGATTGATAGCGCGCTTTTTAATGCGCGCCCGGATTTAGTATTGACCGGCAGAACGGTATTTGGGCTTTCCTCTTCCAAAGACCAGCAATTAGATGATCACTACTTTGGATCCATTCCCGAAAGAGCAGGAGCATATATTCGGGATTTTGAGAATGAAATGTTCAAACTTGGAGTACCTGTTACAACCCGGCATAATGAAGTGGCTCCAAACCAATTTGAATGTGCTCCTGTTTATGAGGAGGCTAATCTATCCGTTGATCATAACCAGTTGCTCATGGATGTCATGGAAAAGGTAGCGAGGAGACACAATTTCAGGGTGCTGATGCATGAAAAGCCTTTTGCTGGCATAAATGGTTCAGGAAAGCACAACAACTGGGCAATGGCGACCAACACAGGAGTCAATTTGTTGCAACCCGGGAAAAATCCAAAGGCAAATCTGCAATTCCTGACTTTTTTCATTAATACAATAAAGGCCGTCAGCGACCATTCTGATCTAATGAGGGCTGCTATTGCTTCCGCTGGAAATGATTTCAGATTAGGTGCCAATGAAGCCCCGCCAGCTATCATCTCTGTTTTTATAGGTGAGCAACTCACTGCGGTTCTGGATGAGATTGAAAAGAAGGTTAAAAAAGGAAAGATGACACCTGACGAGAAGACGGAATTGAAGCTCGGGATCGGTAAAATACCGGAGATATTGTTAGACAATACAGATCGAAACAGAACTTCTCCATTTGCTTTCACCGGCAATAAATTTGAATTTAGAGCAGTTGGCTCTTCGGCCAATTGTGCCTCGGCAATGATTGTAATCAATACAATTGTAGCAAATCAACTGGTTGAATTTAAAAAGGATACGGATAAGATTATCAATACTGGGGTCAAAAAGGATGAAGCTATTTTCCAGGTATTGAGAGACTACATTATCTCTTCTAAAAAGATCAGGTTTGAAGGAAATAATTACGGAGAGGAATGGGTTAAAGAAGCCGAAAAGCGGGGCCTGTCAAATATTGTGTCAACGCCTGTTGCTCTTGAGGCGTTTACAGCGAAGAAGAATATAGATTTATTTGGTAAAGTTGGTGTGCTGAACGAAAGGGAACTCTATGCCCGGAGAGAGATAAAGTTGGAGAACTATACCATGAAGGTTCAGATAGAATCCCGGGTAATAGCTGATATTGCCTATAACCAGATTATCCCAACCGCGATCAAATATCAAAATATCCTGATTGAGAATGTTAAAGGGCTGAAGGAATTGGGGCTGCTCAACATAGAAAAAATGGAAACTGCTAAAGCAATCTCCGGTTCGTCAGGATCAGTTGATGCCCTTGAAAAAGTGGTAACTGCCAACGGCCACGTTCCAGATTCTGATACTGCCTTCACGCAGTTGGATACAATAGATTCGATATCAAAACATATTGCAGCCATTAAAAGCTTTACTGATAACATGATAGAAGAGCGAAAAATTGCCAATGCCCTGGAGGATGTGAGGGATATGAGTATGGCATATTCAGATAATGTGAGGCCATATTTTGATAAAATAAGATATCATGTTGACAAACTCGAATTGATTGTAGACAATCAGTTATGGCCTCTTCCTAAGTATAGAGAGTTGCTATTTACCAGATAGTATTCGCTTTTCAGCTTACCATAAAACGCCCCAGTGCGCCAGCTGACGAATGTTAGGGCGTTTTAATCATACTTTTGGCCTTCTTATCTTTGCAATAATATCAACAATGGGATGTAGAATACTATATGTTCTATATGATTCGTTATTAAAATAATTTCATACTTTAGCGTTCGTTTTTTAAGAGGTGGAACACCAGATGAGGCTTATTAGATTTATATTGGCACTGGTTATTTTGATAGCCGTGTGTGGGGATTCTATTGCCCAAAAGAACTACAGCAAAGATGCTGATGCTTCATTTGGCAGGGGTGAATACTATACTGCTATCATGCAGTATAAAAAAGCCTATTCAAAAGAACGGAACAATGCCTCAAAGGCAAAGATTATATTTCAGACTGCTGAATGTTACAGATATATCAACGATACCAAACAGGCGGAAATCTGGTATAAGAAGGCTGTTAAAGTGAGATATCCCGATCCTATCGCTGTATTGTACCTGGCAGAATCTAAAAAGGCCAATGGAAAATATGATGAGGCATTAATTGAGTTTAAGAACTACAAAGACAGGGTGCCTGATGATCCGCGCGGGGCTGACGGTATTAACTCTTGCGAATTGGCAACTGAATGGATGGAGAATCCGACCCAATACGAGGTATTTAATGTAGTAATGATAAACTCCACAGAGGCGGATTTCTCCGCCTCTTTCTCTAAAAGAGGCTTCAAACAATTGATATTTACCTCTTCACGAGACGGTTCAACCGGAACGGAAGTGGACGGAACAACAGGCCAGAATTTCACTGATTTATGGGAGGTTAAGCAGGATAGAAAGGGTAAATGGAGCGAACCTGTCCTATTGGGTGATAATATTAACTCGAATGATAATGAGGGAGCTCAGGCGCTGGATTCTAAATACAGGGTTATGTATTTTACAAGATGTCCCATCATCAAGGATAAGGAGGTCAATTGCAAGATACTAACCACCAAAAAGAAGGGGCGCGGTTATGATAAGCCGATAGTGCTTGATTTGGTCCCGGACACTATAACAGTGGGGCATCCTACAATTTCTAAAGACGGACTATCCCTTTACTTTTCATCCAATCTATCAGGAGGTTATGGAGGCAAGGATATTTGGGCAGTACACAGAAAGAGTAAACGAGCTGAATGGGGTGAGCCGGTAAATCTTGGTCCCGATTTGAATTCGCCAGGCGATGAGATGTTTCCATTTATCCATGATGATGGAATACTTTATTTTTCTTCAAATGGCCATGTTGGCATGGGAGGCCTGGATATATTTTTGGCGCTCTACAAGGATGATCACTGGGGAAACGTAAGCAACATAAAATATCCTATTAATTCTGAGGGAGATGATTTCAGTATCATCTTTGAAGGCGTCAGCAATGCTGGATATTTTACGTCCAACAGGAAAGGTGGAAAAGGGGGAGACGACATATATCAGTTTGTTTCACCAGATCTGGTATACACCCTTCAAGGAGTGGTTATAGATTTTGACTCACGCAAAATTTTAGTAGGCGCCAAGGTTGTGCTGGTAGGTGATGATGGTACTTCTGAGGAGCAAATAACGGATGAGGTAGGCTCTTACTTTTTTCAGTTAAGGCCAAACACTAATTATGATATAACAGCTTCAATGCCGAAGTACCTGGGAGACAATGGCCAGGAAACGACAGTTGGTTTGGAAAAATCAGAAGACCTGGTGCATGATTTTGAACTGAGATCTATAAAGAAACCGATAGAGCTGCCGAACATTTTATATGACCTCGACAAATGGGACTTGAGATCGGAATCAAAAGTATCTTTAGATAAACTGGTCAAAACGCTGGTTGACAATCCCAATATTATTATCAAAATCATGTCGCACACGGATTCGCGTGCAGATCATCGACACAATGATCAACTCTCTCAGAATAGAGCACAGTCAGTTGTTGACTATCTCATTGAAGAGGGAATTGAGCAGGGGCGGTTGGAAGCAAAAGGCTATGGTAAACACAGGTTATTGATTACCGATGCCAAGATTGCCAAAATGAAAACTGAGGATGAAAAGGAAGCGTCTCACCAGAAAAACCGAAGAACAGAATTTGAAGTGTTAAGAACTGACTACATTCCTGTAAACAAAAGGGCGGCTGCGGAAGAGGAAGAGAAAAAAGAAGAAAAACCAAAGCCAAAGAGAACAGCACCAGAGGAGGAAGTTAAGCCTGATAACCCAGATGATCAATAACGGCGATGAATAAAGACTGGATTTTCATATCGTATCTATTTCTTGTAGCCTCTGGTTCATCTGTGCTGCATTAGCTAATTTTTATCGAATCCCATTTTGGGATTATCATACATTTTCGCTTTTGTTAACTCAATAGACGTGGAAACAAATACAAAATACGATCAGCGTGGAGTCTCGTCAAGCAAATCGGATGTGCACAAGGCCATAAAGGGATTGGATAAAGGAATATTCCCAAATGCCTTCTGTAAGGTGCTCCCCGATATTGTTGGTGGAGATGGCGAGTACTGCAACGTCATGCATGCAGATACGGCTGGAACGAAGACGTCCCTGGCTTATGTATACTGGAAGGAGACAAGTGATCTGTCTGTCTGGGATGGAATTATCAGAGACGCTATTGTGATGAACATCGATGATATGGCCTGCATTGGCATCGTTGATAATATTATTCTTTCATCAACCATTGGGAGAAATAAAAATTTGATTAGCGGAGAGGTTATAGCCAGGTTAATCAATGGAACATCAAAGTTTATAGAAGAGCTCAAGGAGCACGGTGTTAACTTATTCCTGTCAGGTGGAGAAACGGCAGATGTGGGAGATATTGTCAGGACAATTGATGTGGGATTTACTGCTTTTGCGAGGTTGAAGCGGTCGGAGATAATAGAGAATGATATTCGCCCTGGTGATGTGATTGTAGGCTTGGCATCCTTTGGCCAGGCGACTTATGAAAGTGAATATAACGGCGGTATAGGTAGCAATGGGTTGACTTCAGCCAGGCATGATGTATTTGGCACTGATTTATCCAATAAATATCCTGAATCCTATGACCCGCGCATTCCGGAAAACCTGGTGTATATCGGGTCTAAAAATTTAACTGATGTTGATGAAGAGACGGGCCTCACATATGGGAAATTGATCTTATCTCCAACCCGAACATATACACCAATTTTGAAGCAGATATTCGGGACTATGAAATCTGATATACATGGCATAATTCATTGTACGGGAGGCGGGCAAACTAAGGTATTGAACTTTGTATCAGACATTCACATAATAAAGGATAGCATGTTCGATATTCCGAGGTTATTCAATATAATTCATGAAGAATCAGGCACCGCATGGGAGGAGATGTACAAAGTGTTTAACATGGGCCACCGATTGGAAATTTATCTGAATGAAAGCAAAGCGCAAGAAATTATTGACATCTCATCTAAGTTCAATGTTGAGGCGAAGATAATTGGGCGGTGTGAGGCAAATGAAGGAAATAAATTGACCATAACAACGAATAAGGACGTTTTTGAATATAACTAAAGATGGCTATGCTCGAGAAACTGGCACAAATAAAAGAACGATGGGAAGAGGTTAAAAACCTGATTGCGGATCCTGAGATCATCGCGGATATGAAAAAGTATATCCGGTTATCGAAGGAGCTTAAAGATCTGGGGGTGATCGTGGAAATCTATGAAAAGTACAAGCTGCTTTTATCCAACATAGAGTCTTCAAAGAATATCATGTCGGGAGATGAGGAGGACGAGTTAAAGGCAATGGCTAAGGAGGAGTTGGAGGAATTGACAAAGCAAAAAGCTGAACTTGAAGACAAGATCAAAGTCATGCTTATTCCGAAAGATCCTGACGATGCAAAGAATGCGGTGGTAGAAATCAGAGCTGGTACTGGGGGAGATGAAGCGAGTATATTCGCCGGCGATCTGTTCAGGATGTATACGAAATATTGCGATTCGCGCAATTGGAAGACGGAGTTGGTGGACATGACAGAAGGCACTTCTGGGGGTTACAAGGAGGTGATATTTAACGTCATCGGTGAGGATATCTTTGGCCAGCTGAAATACGAATCCGGGGTCCATCGCGTACAGCGCGTTCCCAAAACGGAAACGCAGGGGAGGGTGCACACATCCGCAGCAACGGTTGCCATCTTGCCTGAAGCGGATGAGTTTGACGTAGAGATCAGGGATGAGGATATTAAGAAAGATACATTCTGTTCATCAGGGCCAGGAGGGCAGTCGGTAAACACGACATACTCTGCAATTCGACTTACCCACATTCCCACCGGCATTGTTGTGCAATGTCAGGATGAAAAATCCCAGTTAAAAAATTACAACAAGGCACTGGCTAACTTGCGGGCAAAACTGTATGAAATGGAAATGCGGAAGAGGACGGAGGAGTTAGCGAGGAAGAGAAAAACCTTGGTCTCTACCGGTGACAGATCGGCCAAAATCAGAACCTATAATTATCCGCAGGGTAGGGTTACGGAGCACCGGATTGGACTGACTAGATATGATCTGCAGAACATCATGGACGGCGATTTGCAGGAAATAATAGATGAGCTGCAATTGGCCGAGAATGCGCAGCGCTTAAAAGAAGGCACGAGCGATACACAAGATTCCGAATGACAAAGGAAGGCCTTGTAAATCAAATACGCACAAAGCGATCTTACCTCTGCATAGGGTTGGATACGGATATCGATAAAATTCCAAAGCATCTGCTGGAATTGGAAGATCCGGTATTTGAATTCAATAAGGCCATTATAGATGCTACAAACGAATTATGTGTGGCATATAAGCCCAACATAGCCTTTTATGAGTGTTTGGGAGCAAAAGGGTGGGATAGCCTCCAAAAGACCTTAGATTACATCCCCGATAATATTTTCACCATTGCCGACGCAAAAAGGGGAGACATAGGCAATTCTTCGAAATACTATGCCAAAACTTTTTTTGAGACCTTCAATTTTGATTCCGTCACGTTAGCACCATACATGGGCAGAGATTCTGTTGATCCATTTTTGTCATACGAGAATAAGTGGGCCATAATATTGGCAATTACGTCCAATGAGAGCGCTGCAGATTTTCAGCTTTCAGAAGTAAATCACAATGGATCGGGCAGGCCGTTGTATCTGGAAGTAATAGAAAAAGCCAAAACATGGGGATCTGATCAAAATACAATGTTTGTTACGGGTGCAACGAGGCCCGAGTTGTTAAAGGAAATCAGGGAAATCGTTCCCAATCACTTTTTGCTGGTTCCAGGTGTTGGGTCACAGGGAGGTGATCTTGTTGAGGTTTCGGAGGCTGGCTTTAACAGCGAATGCGGGCTGTTGGTCAATTCCTCAAGGGCAATTCTATATGCAGGAGATGGTGAAGATTTTGCTGAGAAGGCGAGGGAAGCAGCACAGGAAGTACAACATCAAATGGACAAACTACTGGTCGTTATCAACTTAATCTAATGTGAATTCAGTTTAAAAGAATCTTCGTGCAACCTTGGTGTCTTTGTGCCTTTCTGGCTATTCTTTCTTGCCGCTAAGGCACCAAGGCCCGAAGAAACACCAAGATTTATATTAATTATCAGGAATGAAATATAAATTTAGCACTTCACTTTTTAAAGAGACTTATCCCAAACTAAGGCTAATGCACCCCTCAATTCTCTGAAATGAGACTCTTCCTCATTCTTTATGGACTTTTTATTATTGCTGGAGGGTTGGTCTTGCTGTCATTTAGCAAAGAGGAAATATTCCTTTATATCAACTCCAGGCATTCTGCCTCTGGCGATCTTTTTTTTCCGGTTATCACATATCTTGGGGGCGGCGTTTTGAGCCTTTTCGTTGGATTAATTTCCATGTTCCTCCTCAATTTCAGAAAGGCAATCATTGTTGTGACATCATTTTTGTTATCTGGTGCCGTTGTTCAATTATTAAAACGATTGGTTTTTAATGATGAATTCCGGCCAATTAAATACTTTGAAGGAATTCAGGAGATTTATATAATTCCTGGGATGGATGTGCATCAGTTCTACAGCTTTCCATCTGGGCATAGCGCTACCATTTTCAGTTTGTGTTGTTTTGTGGCGCTGATTATATCCGCAGAAAGTAGAATGAAAAGCGCTCTAATGGCACTAATGTTATTTCTGATCGCCCTGCTCGTGGCAATATCCCGCATTTATATATCACAACACTTTTTTGGAGATATTTATGTTGGGTCAGCCATCGGTGTGATTGTTACGCTCCTGGTTTTTAAGTATTTGAATTCTTCAAGATTTGATAACATTTCCTGGCTCGATTCCAATGTACGCCGGGCTCTCAGAATAGAACGCCGATAGTAAAACAATAGACACGTTCAGATTAAGCCCCTAAATATGGGTTGTCTTCCTTAGTGGTTCTTCGTGCTCTTAGTGTCTTAGTGGTGAAGAGTTTTACCACTAAGGCACACAGGCCACTCAGCTGCACTAAGGGTTAAAATTTTATAAGTTGCTTATCACTTTAAGATAAAAAATACTCCTACTATAATAAACTGGTTATTAACTTACAGCCCTGTAAACTCTTATGCTGAATATTGTCTAATGAACAAGAACATAGTTCAAGCACTGATAGTCGTATTGGGAATTACACTCTTTCTGCCATTACAAACCATTCATTTATTCGATTGGGATGAAATAAATTTTGCTGAGGCTGCACGTGAAATGCTGGTTACAGGTGATTATCTGCGCATTGTAATAGACTATCAGCCGTTCTGGGAAAAACCGCCACTGTTTATCTGGTTGCAGGCCATCTCTATGAGTTTGTTTGGAGTGAATGAATTTGCGGCCAGGCTTCCTAATTTGATATGTGGTGTTGCTACCTTTCTGGTTCTTTACAATGTGGGGAATCGATTGTTCGATAGGAACTTCGGATTGATCTGGGTAATGGCATACGCAGGATGTTTTTTGCCTCAGCTGTATTTCATGTCTGGAATAATTGACCCGGTTTTCAACCTCTTCATTTTCCTGTCCATTTATTATTTACACCGAAGCTTCATGTCGGGGTTGGACGTGAGATGGGTGAGTGTCTCAGGGTTATTTATTGGATTGGCGCTCTTGACAAAAGGACCTGTAGCCTTGCTTATTTACGGTTTGACGGTAGTTGTTCTTTACTTAATAAATAGAGACAAGTTGAATGCATCCTTCAACCGAATTATTAAACAGGGCTCCATGTTTGTTTTGGTTGTAGTGGCCGTATCATCCTTGTATTATGGCGTTGAACTGATCAAAAACGGTACCTGGTTTTTCGAGGAGTTTATCAACTATCAGCTCCGGTTGCTGAGCTCTGGAGAGGCCAGTCACGGACAGCCATTTTATTATCACTTTGCCGTGCTCCTGCTCGGTTGTTTGCCGGCTTCGCTTCTGATGTTCGGAGCATTTAATAAATACTCAACCGATGATGAAAACCAACGGGCATTTAAGCGCCTGATGATCATCTTATTAGTCGTTGTTCTGCTCATCTTCTCGACCGTAACCACCAAAATTGTTCATTATTCATCGCTCTGTTATTTTCCAATTACCTTTCTAGCTGCTTATTACCTCTACCATGTGATGTATAAAAAAGCCCAATGGAAAAGGAGTATTTCTATTGCGGTTTTAACATTTACCGTAGCCTTTTCCCTGGCGTTGATGCTATTGGCCGCTGTAATCATGAACAGGGACATATTGGCGAATTATATTCAGGATGATTTTGCAATTGCAAATTTTGCGGCAGAAGTTCCCACTTCAGTCTTTGATTTTATACCAGGACTGGTTTATTTAGTTAGCGCTGTCGTAGGCATTTACCTGATATCAAATCAGAAAAGCCGAGCTGGTATTCCAGTCTTATTACTGGGAATATGCCTGGCTATCAACATATCGTATAAGACTTTTGTTCCCAAAATAGAGCGTATCACACAAGGAGCAGCCATCGATTTTTATGTGGAACTGCAGGGTAAAGACTGCTACGTGCAAGTGCTGGGATTCAAGAGCTACGCCCATTTGTTTTATACGAAAAAGCCCCAGGTTACCAACGAAAAGAGCAGGGACAAAGAATGGCTGCTAACAGGTGATATTGATAAACCCGTTTATTTCGTTTGTAAAAACGTTGATGTGGACCTTTATCGTGGGAAATACCCTATAGAAGAGCTAGGGTCTAAGAACGGGTTTGTATTCTTTCGCAGAATGCCGGACTAGCTCTTCTGAGCTATATATTGATCTTCGCCATCCGCCTTCTTTTGAGGTTACAATTTGTGACCTCAAAGATTCATTTTCTTCTTGGGTTAATTTAAACATAAAATGCTCCGGAAAAATATCGGTATTACGCTTTACCGCCTGCTTTAGTGCTTTTGTTTCTGCACTGTAGAGTTCTGCTAAGTCGCGATCAAGCATTACTTTTTGATCTCTCAGGTAATAAATCTTACTGACAACAACTTCTTCCGGTATAATTAACTTTTTATCCATATTTTTTCCCTAACCGGAAATTGTTATCAGTCCTTAGGAGGAGAATATATCTCAAACTTCGCCACTCCCATCCTCTGCAAAAAGTGCATGACAGAAGTCTTTAGAACGCCTATTCCATAGGTGCTGCTCCTGGCAAAATTTATGGATGAGGCCTCAGGGAAATACTTGGTAGGGCAGGTAATCTCTCCAATTTCATAGCCCGCATAGATGATCTGTGAAAGCACCTGGTTGTCAAATACAAAATCATCTGAGTTGGCCTGGTAATTGATTTTCCTCAACACTTCGCTTGAGTAAGCTCTGTATCCGGTATGGTATTCCGAGAGCTTTGCGTCTATGAGCAGGTTTTGTGTGAATGTGAGAATGCGGTTCGCAACGTACTTGTAGAATGGCATTCCACCCTTCAATGCACCTTTACCTAGTATCCTGGAGCCCAAAACGACGGAATAGAGGCCATTGGCAATGATGTTGGCCATCGATGGTATTAACTTGGGTGTGTACTGATAATCAGGGTGAAGCATAATTACAATATCTGCACCCACCTCCAGTGCCTTGTTGTAACAGCTTTTTTGGTTGCCACCATAACCCTTGTTCTTTTCATGCTCTATGATGTGATGGATTCCCAGCTCTTTCGCCAGGGCAACAGTCTTGTCACTGCTGGCATCGTCAACCAACACCACCTCATCCACCACATCAAAGGGGATGTCATCGTAGGTTTGCTTCAATGTCTGTTCGGCATTGTACGCTGGCAGAACAACTACTATTTTTTGACCGTTAATCACGATTGTGTGTTGAATTTGTGCGAAATTACGAATAACGAATATCAACGAAGAAGGAATTAAAATGAATTTGCGAATCGAGAATTCGGAATAAGTAAGAGTCGAATAGCGGATTCGAAGCATTCATACTTCTTATTTTCGTAGTTGTTCGTATTTCGTACCGATACATTACGGTAAATCTTGTCTTATATGTGTTATTTTTGTAAGTGTGTGGATCAAATAAATTAGTGCATATCAAATCGACATATCTATTGGGGATTCTATTGTTGCTGATCCCATTGGCAACTATTGCCCAGCGCAATAACTTTCGATCCTATACCGCCGAAGATGGATTGACGCAATCCACAGTTTATACGATTATCCAGGACTCAAGGGGATATTTGTGGCTCGGTACCGAAGGAGGGGGAATCAACAAGTTCGATGGACTCAATTTTGTAGAATACAACAAAAAGAACGGCCTTGGCGGAAATATCGTCAGGGCGATCATGGAAGACTCCAGGGGCAATATTTGGATTGGTACAGAAGCTGGATTAACCGTTTACGATGGGGTGGTATTTAAGTCATATACCTCAGAAGATGGCCTGCCTGAAGGAGCGATAATGTGTTTTCAGGAAACTGAAAATAATATTGTTTGGGCAGGTTCTGCAGGTGGTGGCTTAGCCAGAATCGAGACTATTACCGAAGATTCATTGAGCATTAAGTTATATACTTCCTACGACGGGCTGTCGGGCGATTTCATATTCGACATCTATGAAGACAAACAAAAGAAATTGTGGCTCGGTACTTTCGCTGGAGGAATTTGCATTATCGAACCAGAGGGTGATAGTATGAAAGTACTGAGGACCATTAGAAAGTACGATGGGATACCGAGCGATGTGATCTTAACAATAGCTGAGGATCATGATGAAAATCTATGGTTTGGCACCTATAATGCGGGTGCATTTCAACTGATAACACATGGCCCTGATTCGGGGAAAATAAACAGCTATAATCTCATCAACGGAATAAATGACAATAGAGTTTGGAGTATTGTCATAGATTTTGAGGGTACTGTATGGTTTGGAACCGATGAGGGAGGGATTAATAAGCTGCAGGATTCAAAATTCAGTGCATTTACAAAGGATCACGGCCTGCCAACCAATCAGATCTTATGCGTTTTCGAGGACAATACCGGGATCATCTGGGCCGGGACATTGGGGAGTGGATTGGTAAAATTGAATGGTAATCATTTTTCACATTATACTGTGGAGGAAGGTCTTTCACACCATCAGGTATCAGATATTGTCCAGGATAATATGGGGAACTACTGGCTTAGCTCCTGGGGTGGACTCACCAGATTAAGTTTTATAAACGGGGAACCTGTAACAGAAATATATACCACAATGGACGGGTTGATAGATAATTCTATAAAGTCGATGTCACTTGCACCTGATGGTAAAATATGGTTGGCTACTGATAAGGGAATTAGCAATTTTAATCCTGCTGAGATCAAACCCAATACTGGCGATGAACCCGTAACCCAATACTTCACCAATTTTTCTACTGATCAGGGCCTTATCGATAACACAGTAAACAGTATCTATGTAGATTTCGATGGAAGAGTTTGGTGCGGAACAAGAGGGGGTATAAGTATGCTGATGGACGAAACAGAGTTTGTAAACATAAACGAAAACCAGGATCTTATCAATAACGAGGTTCAGGCTGTAATGCAAGACTCAAGGGGTAATATTTGGTTCGCAACATTGGGCGGTATTGCTTCAACAGACAGAAGGTCAATGACGGGGTATGACTACGAAGAGGGTTTATATGAAAAATTGATCTATTGCCTGGCTGAAGATGTGAAAGGAAATATATGGATTGGCAGCTTCGGCGGCGGAATTTTTAAGTTGGACATACACACGCAAGATAGCATGCCTATCTCATTTATAGTTGATGACAGTCTTTTGTCTTCGAACAATATATACTCAATGATATTCCAGGATGAGAATACACTTATTGTTGGAACAGAAAAAGGATTTGATAAGCTGTATCTCGATGACAATCAGAATATTCTCAAGGTTAAGAGTTATAGTAGTTCAGATGGATTTATTGGAGTGGAGAATAACCAAAATGCTATTTACAAAGACAATAATTCAAATATCTGGTTTGGTACTGTAAAAGGTGTTACCAGATACAGTCCATTGATCGAGCGAGTTAATAATGAACCGCCACGCACACACATTACGAGCCTTAAATTGTTCTTTGAGAAAGTCGATTGGGTCTCAAAATGGGATAGTGTTATTGCATGGTTTGATCTTCCGGGAAAACTGGTGCTGCCTTATTCAAGTAATCACCTTACATTTCAATATACTGGAATTTCCCTGAGCAACCCCAACAAGGTTTTTTATAAATTCCGCCTCGATGGATTAGAAAGCGCCTGGTCTCCCCAAAGAAAAGAAGTCGAAGCCATATACTCCGGGCTAACGCCAGGCGAATATACCTTCAATGTAAAATCTGTGAACGAAAATGGTATATGGAACACCGAACCCACTACTTTTAGTTTTATAATAAGTCCCCCCTTTTGGCAAACATGGTGGTTCTATATGCTCTGTGCCTTTGTCTCGGTAGTTGGCATTATTGGGTTTGTAAAGGCTAGGGAGAAAAGCCTGATGAGGGAAAAAGCCATTCTGGAGCATAAGGTGCGGGAAAGGACGAAAGAATTGGCCGAAAAAAATAAAGAGATTACAGATAGTATTAACTATGCTCAAAATATACAGCGAGCCATTTTACCTTCAATAAAATCAATAGAAAAGGGATTTGAGGACAGTTTTGTATTGTTCAACCCCAGGGATATTGTTTCCGGTGATTTCTATTGGTATGCTGAACTGAATGGCCTTCGTTATTTAGCCGCATGTGATTGTACCGGGCATGGTGTACCCGGTGCATTCGTTTCCATGATCGGAAATAACCTGTTAAATCAAATTATTCTGGAGAAAAATATTGAAAGGCCGGGTGAAATTCTCTCTCACCTAAATCGCGGGGTGAAATTTGCTTTTACCCAGGAGGGAGAGCAAGAAGCACAAGATGGAATGGATATGGTGCTTTGTGTCTTAGACAAGAAAAAGGAAACTTTAGAATACTCGGGTGCCAATAACCCGTTGATATTTATCAGAGACGGAGAACTTGAGGTTTTGAAGAATGATCGAAAACCTATTGGTGGCGACACTGCCTATGATTTTGCTTATGAGACGAAAACTGTTAAACTGAAACCGAATGATCACTTTTACTTATTTTCTGATGGATATCCCGATCAATTCGGAGGTAAAAAAGGAAAGAAGTTCATGATGAAAAGGTATAAAGAAATGATCTTTGCCCATCATCAAAAGCCCATGGCTGAGCAGCTCGAAGTGTATCGCAAGGAGCTGTTTGACTGGATGGGTACAGAACATGAACAAATCGATGATATCCTCGTAATAGGGGTGAAGGTATAGCCAGATTGTCGATACTTACAGGAAACACATGCAGATGAAGTATTTTCTTCTAATAACCATCGCAATATTTTGCACCGCTATGTTTCCTGCAAGTGACGGAGCGAGCCAGGAACCTAATTGGGTTATTTATAACACTACCAATTCTGATTTGCCTCAAAACTATATTCTATCCATGGGAATTGATAACAAGAACAACAAGTGGCTCGGAACTTTGACAGGCTTGGTAAAGTTTGATGGAAAAAAATGGATTGTTTATGATAAGAAAAGCAAAAAGGATATTCAGTATAGTACAGTGAGAAGTATTGTGATTGACTCGGAAGATAAATTGTGGACAGGTACCTGGGGAGATGGTATGGCGCAACTTGTTTTCCCAGATGGGAACCCGGACAATCCTAACGCAGCATATAAGTGGATTTACTATCGCAATAATAATTCTGCCATGCCCCATAACACGGTTAAAACGGTCTGTGTTGATAATGACGGGAATAAGTGGATTGGAACTGAGGATGGTATGGTATCGATGGTAAATGCAGGTTGGGGAGTAGGAGGCTTGAAATGGAAAGCTTATTATAAATACAATTCAGGTTTACCTCACGATGCTGTTTATAGTATTGTGGTGGATGAATTTAATAACAAGTGGATCGGTACATTTGGTGGTGGGCTGGCAAAATATGACGGACTAAATTGGACCGTATATGACATAAGGAATTCACCGTTACCTGATAATTTCATTATAACGATGGTTATGGATAAAAAGCAAACGGTTTGGATGGGAACGTATTCTGGAGGTCTCGCCAGCTATGACGGAACTAAATGGAATGTGTATAAAACATCCAATTCAGATATTCCGGACAATGTGGTGTACGCAATGGCCGTGGATGAACAAAATAATCTTTGGATAGGTACACTCCAGGGGCTGGCCAGATTTGATGGGGCCAAATGGACAAAGTATGACTTGATGAACTCTGGTAAACCGTATACTGTTAGCTCTATAGTTATCGACAAATACAATAATAAATGGATTGGAACAGGTGAAGGGCTGGCAGTCTTTAACGAGACAGGGATTAAAAAATAAAGGACAACTAATTACTCATTAATTACGTCTATAACTGAAAAAGAGCTTATAAAATGAAGCGCAACCTGTTATTCTGGTGTCATGTTCTTCTTCTCTGTCCCCTGGTTGGTTATTCTCAACTCATCATCAATGAGATTTCACAAGGCACCTCAGGCTCTAAGGAATTTGTGGAGTTTGTGGTAATTGGATCAGGATGTAATTCTTGTGTCGACATCAGAGGCTGGATCTTTGATGACAATAATGGATGGCATGAGTCTCCAATTGGAACCGGACAGGGAATTGCTGCAGGTGCCATGCGGTTTGCGTATATAGATCAATGGGCTTGTGTTCCTGCGGGAACAATAATCGTAATTTATAATAATGGTGATCCCAATGGAGCCCTGCCGCCTGATGATCCAACAGATGCAAACAACGATTGCGTTTATATAATACCTGCAAACAGCACATTACTAGATAGAACTACAACCTATCCGAACAGTGCAGATAATATCCTCGATGATTATTCTACCCTCACCTGGGTAAGTGGCGGAAGCTGGAATACAACCAGCATGGCCAACAGCCAGGATTCGTATCAAATCACGGATCCGAACAACACCAGTGCACCTTACTTTTCAATAGGCTGGGCGAGCAATACATTGCTCCAGAACATATATTTTGCAGGTAGCGCTACAGGAGATGTGATGTACATGACCAACGCAGTGAGTGACGATCCTTTCGATCAGAACAACTGGGCAATTGGGCCCGCTTCTTCTGACCAAACGCCTGGCGCTGGAAACAATGCTGCCAATGCAGCATGGATAGCAACACTTAATAACAATTGTAATCCACTGCCTCCACCTCAACTCGACCTTGTTTCAATTACAGAGCCATTATGTAATGGAGATTGCAATGGAAGTGCAACAGTCATAGCTTCCAGTGGGAATCCCCCCTATACCTATCAGTGGGATGACCCGGGAACTCAAACCACCACCACAGCCACCGGCTTGTGCGCAGATACTTATTATCCGTATGTAACTGATGCGGATGGATGTGTTGATACCCTGGACACTGCTGGAGTAGGTGTAATACTCACTCAGCCTCCGCCTTTGACATCACCAACATCGGGAGGAATCGCAGTTTGTGCCTGTGACTGCTCCGGATCGGCCTATGTCTTTCCAACAGGCGGAACACCTGACTATACCGTTATTTGGTCGAATGGATTTGGAGATCAATTTCAAACCGGGCTTTGTGATGGTACTTATGATGTTACCGTCACGGATGCTAACGGTTGCGTTTCCACAGGGACAGTCACTTTACCCTGACTGTGAATTTCCTATTTATCTTCCGGTAAGTACAATTTTTACTCCAATTTTGGGTTTCTGTTTGATCAAAGCAGCCACAGATGATATCTATCCTAATTCCAGTATACAATTATGACGTACGAGCGCTCATCGGCGAACTACAAAGACAAATCGAGGAAGTAGAAGAAGAATGTGAGATAATATGTTACGATGATGCATCAGACGATCAATATTTAAACCTCAACAGTGAAATTTCGAACCTGCCCAATGTTACATACGCCGAGCTGGAATCAAACCTGGGCCGTGCGAAAATCAGAAATAAATTGGCGTCAGATGCCTCTGGTGATTACTTGTTGTTTCTGGATTGTGATGTATCTCTTACATCCGATGATTTCATTAAACGCTATGCGGAATCAATTGAGAATCATCAAATAGTAGTCGGCGGCATTGTTTACACCACAGATCAACCGACTGAAGCACAGCAACTTCTTCGTTGGAAATATGGCAGAGAACGAGAGGAAGCAACTGCAGAAGTGCGTAGTAAGAATCCATATTATTCTTTTCTGAGCGCCAATTTCTTGATTAGTAAAAAGCTATTCATGTCTATCCAATTCGATGAATCAATTGAGCAATACGGATATGAAGATATCCTGCTGGGAAACAGGTTGCAGGAAGTAGGTGGAGCTATTTCACACATTGAGAATCCGGTTCAGCACGATGGACTGGAAAGTGCAGAAGAGTTCATTCTAAAAGTCGGGCAATCTGTTCAAACCTTAGCAGTTTTGATCGGGGAAGGAAAGATCATTGGAGGCGTAAGGCTGTATCGTGCCTATCAATTATTGAAGAGCTTTGGTACTCAGAAACTGTTTCTCATATATTACAGGAAAAGCGTGGATAACTGGATTTCCAATTTAAAATCAGATAACCCGAACATCCGAAATCTTGATATGTATAAGTTAGGAAAGTTGATTGAGGAGATGGGGTGATAAGTAGTTGTAACTCACCCCTTTTCAGGCTAACGCGTGAAGTCCCCCTCTCTACCCCGTAGAAAGGGGGAACCCCGACGCAGTCGGGGAGGGGGTGAGTCGAAAACAAATAAAATGTCATATCAATACATCACACAATTAGCCCGAAAACTCAGAAAGAACCAAACGGCATCTGAAAAAGTCCTCTGGGGTGAGCTTAGAAACAGGAAACTCGCAGGATTTAAATTTCTGAGACAACACCCTATTATTTATGAATACTACAAAAAGCCTTATTTCTTTATTGCCGATTTCTATTGCGCAGAACGGGTATTGGTTGTGGAACTTGACGGAAAAATCCATGATTTTCAAAAGGAAAAGGATTATCAACGGGACTTGATTATTAAAGGTATGGGCTTAGAGGTGTTGCGCATTAAAAATGAGGAGCTAGAAAACATAGAGTTGGTCAAGGAGAAGATTGTAGCGTTTCGATAACTCACCCCCTTTCAGGCTAGCGCCTGAAGTCCCCCTCTCTACCCCGTAGAGAGTGGGAACCCCGACTTAGTCGGGAAGGGGGTGAGTTTAACTTATATTTTCATAAAACCTAAGCAGTTTCTGTTCTTCTAACTCCCAGTTAAACTGTTTCGCGCTGTTCAGAGCATTTTGTTTCCACCAAAAACGCTTCTCGGTATTGCTCAGCATTTCATTTATTTTACTTCCGATATGTTCCGGTTCGCAATTGTCGATAACAAGGCCAATGTCGCACTTCTCAATCAAGTTTCTCTTTTCGATAAGGTCGGAAGAAAGTACCGGAATGCCCGCATGCATGTAGTCAAATATTTTGTTAGGCAAACTGTATCTGTAGCTCAGACAGGTATCCTTCTCCAGCGAAAGGCCGAGCGCACATGAGCGGGTAATTTTTCGCAGCTCTTCCAGTTTTATTCTACCCAGAAATTCAACTTTGTCCTTTAACTCTTCTTTCTTAACAAGCTCTCTCAATTCTTTTGAAAGATCACCTTCACCGGCAATGAGCAGCACAGCATTTTGGACAAACCTCATTGCTGAAATCGACTCCTCAATTCCCCTGTCTTTGTTTAATACCCCTTGGTAAATAATCTTGTTCTTTCCCTGATGTGTCTTTAGTAATTTATCGCTATTGTCATTGTCATCGTCATTGTCATTGTCATTGTCATCGTGTTTCGAAGAAACCGGTACATTTCTGATCACTTGAACACTCACATTGTACTCATCAGAATATATGTCAGCGAGGGAAGTATTCACTGTCATGACATTTCTAAGGGTTGGAAAAATTTTCCTCTCGATGGATTTCCATACTCCCTGTACGCGTGGCCGGTCGTTCAACTCAGGAACGTAGCAAAAATATTCGTGGGAATCATAGACAAGTTTTTTACCTCTTATACGTGCCGCTAAATAGTTAGCTGCAAGTGTGTCCAGATCATTTGCCAGGAATATATCCGCTTTACTGAATAATAAGAAAATGAATAGCCGGATGTTGTAAACAGCGTAAAAAAGGAGCCCTGAATCGAAAGGCAATGAAAATCGTTGGGTGTTGTAACCTCTTTTTTCTATGGCTTTGCTGTCCGGCCTTTTTCTCCCTACCAGCAACACCTCATATCCATTATTATGCAAGCTGCTGCAGATGCGATCCACACGAATGTCGTGATTGATGTCGTTGGTAACAGATGCTATAACTCGTATGGACATGCCCCTGAGAACTTACTGCGAATTTAGTTATTTTGAATCCCTATTGACCGATACGGAATTATTGGGTAATACAATTACTTTTGTGTGGCAGAGTATAACGTATGGATATCTTAGAAAATTACTCCCTCAGGGAATTAAATTCCTTTGCAATTTCTGCCAATTCCAGGTATTTCGTGGCTTTGGATGAGGTGCAAGAGATACAGGAATTCCTGGAAATTGATCAGTATCGCGCGCTTCCAAGACTAATTCTCGGTGGTGGAAGCAATATCCTCCTATCAGGTGATTTTGATGGAATCACGATAAAGGTAAACGTCATGGGTAAGGAATTGGTAAGTGAAGATGACGATTATTATTATGTCAAAGCTGGGGCAGGCGAGAATTGGCACCAATTTGTTTTATACTGTATCGATAAGGGGTACTCTGGTGTTGAGAATCTATCACTTATCCCGGGCAACTTAGGAGCAGCACCCATGCAGAATATTGGCGCCTACGGTGTTGAGCTGAAGGATGTGTTTCATGAGCTGGAAGCTGTGATAACAGAGAGCGGGGAACCCATAACCTTTTCTAACAACGATTGTGTGTTCGCTTACAGAAATAGCATTTTCAAAAGCGAGGCAAAAGGCCGGTTCATCATCACATCAGTCACCCTGCGATTCAGCAAAAAGCATGTTTATAATACCAGTTATGGAAATCTGGAGCAAGAGTTGGAGGCAATGAACGCTGGTTCGCTGTCCGCAAAGGTGATTAGTGAGGCAGTGTGTAATATTAGAAACAGGAAACTACCGAATCCGGCAGAGATTCACAATGCTGGTAGCTTTTTTAAGAATCCGATCATTCCCAACGAGCAATTCGAACAGTTGAAAGAACAGTATCCTGATATGGTTAGTTTCAAAAGCTCCGAAACAGATGTGAAGCTAGCAGCCGCCTGGCTCATTGACTTTTGTGGTTGGAAGGGAAAAAGAGAAGGTGACGCCGGGGTGCATGAAAATCATGCGTTGGTACTGGTTAATTATGGCAAATCGAATGGGTCAGATATTCTCAACTTATCATTTGAAATTGCGGAATCTGTAAAGAAAAAATTCGGGATTGATTTGGAGAGGGAAGTGAACTTGGTATAGAAATAGATTAAGAGTCAGGGAATAAGTTATTTTGGTACTTTACAGCATGAATTAATCGGCAATCTGCAAATCGCAATAAGCAATAATTGTGCTCCATTGTTCACTGACTGCCCATTGCCCATTGCCGACTGCCGACTGCCGACTGCAAATTACTGATTGCTGATTGCCCATTGCCCATTGCCGACTGCAAATTGCTGATTGCCAATTGCCCATTGCCGACCACAGACTTGATAGCCGCTCATTAACGATTAGTGAAACCTATTATCTGAAATTTTCAATAACCAGCGAACTATTGGGCCTTCCGGATGTTCTTCAGGTTTCCGGTGTGCATTTGCTTTTCAGCTGCCCTGGGTATTGATTTGGAAATAGACTTTTTATTCAGTCCTTTGGCACCTTTCGCAGATGCTTTGCTTTTGTCATCGTCATCGTCTGACGCTTCTTCATTATCCTTTAATACCTCCTCCAGTAGCCCGAGTTTTTGCAGGATATTATACCATTTCATCAATTTCTTGATGTGCGATACATACACGCGATCTTCGTCATAATCAGGTAGTAGTTCGGCTAAGTATGCCTTCAGTTTATCAGAGTCCGAATTAGCATCCAAACATTCGCCGCCGCTTTCCTTTTCGCTAATTCTCTTAAAAATTTCCTTTAATGGCGTACTATCCTCTTCTGTATAAATACTAATATCACTAAAAGAGCTAACATTATCAGACGCAAAAACAGGCATTCTCTTTTTATCCTCTAAACCCTCAACGATTAAGCCGTTATTGGTTGTGGAGATTATTTGAAATAACCCGCCTTTCCCTGAAACCGATATGATATCATCTATTGTCATTCTTTAATATTCGCAATTTGCAGATTGCAATAATACAAAAATTACTATCTGTATTAGCGGAGAATATTGATTTTACCAATCTCGGAATAATTTTCCGATTCCAGCTTGTAATAATACATTCCACTTCGGAGGAAGGAAATATTAATGTCTTCGTAATAAATGCCGTTGGAAACATCTATCTCTCGATGCAAAACCCGGGTTCCGAGCGTGTTGTACAGGTATAAATTGAAGTTTTCTTGTCCGTTGGTTTTCATTACCAAACTCAAATGATCTGCGGCAGGATTGGGATATAGAGCATATGTGAAATCCTTCATCTCATTATTTGAGATACCCGTCGTATCCTGAGGATAATAAATTGAGTCGTATTTATTCTGAGCCGCTACAGCACTGAGCAATAGATCAGCCAGGTTATCACCTGCTATCAATGCAAAGGCCACATTCACCGTATCACCTGGGTTTAAGGTAAATGGACCGGTACTCACAATATCAATAATATCATTTTCTCCTGCGGCTGGCCTCTGAGTGGACAAGAGCTGGTATTTTGTAGTACTCGAAAGGTAATCGTAGTAGATTGTATAATTGCCCACAACAACAAATGCTATGATGTCAATTCCTCCGCCACCTCCTGGTATTCGGTCTAGGGCATAATGAGATACCGGATCTTTGCTCAGGAGTTTAATCCCAACATAAGGGCTTCCAAATTGAGAACTGGAGGCATAACCCATCTTATTACTTCCGTTGTAGGTGGCGCTGTTCAGATTGTAGTCCATAATGTCCCAATCTGCAAATATGCCAGCATACAGGTTGCTTAGCACATTGGATGAATCCATATTAACCAAACTGTATTCGCTGATCACATACTTGTCATTTGGCGCAGCAGTCCATGCGTACATTCGCTGATCTACTTTAATATTTAAAGACTCCAACAGGCCGCCGGGATCGTTGAAAGATACGTTGATCATGGCATCTCCAAGCGCTGGTTGGCTCATCATTACCGGAGCATTGATTCGAACAAAATCAGCGTCAGAATTCTGGTTATATCGTACATCCAGGGTGTCGCGAACATTGTCTGAAACATAATTGGTCCCACCGATAGTCGCGCCAATCATCAGGCCGGCTTCATAAAGGAGCTGTTGTCCCTTATACATAAATCCCAGCCCCTCTCTCTGAAGTGGCCATTCAGGATCCGTATATCCAATTAATCCATTACTTGTAACGGTTGTTGATATTTGATTAATCTCAAAGTTGAGATAATCAGGATTGAAGGTGAATGAGATGTATTCAAATCCTGTATAGGGACCGTCGGTATAGGTGATTTTTATTTCTACTATCCTGTTATATGGCTGTGAAGGGCCAAACTGAAACATCAATGGACTGCTGGCTAAACTAATTGTACCCATCGTGTTGATTATACCCAACGAAAGCGGACCTCCTAAGATGGTAACCAAAGTGTCTGTGCAGCTGGCAGTAACCACCAGATTTGAAGTAGGTGCAAGGTAATTGGTGATCACTCCGCTTATTTTCACCGTATCTCCAACCGTATAATATCCGTTGTTATAGCCGGATATATTTTTCTGTGTCATCACTATTGAAGGTGAAGAAGTCTCTGTAAGCGCTCTGTATAAGTTGATTCTTCCGCTTCCGAGTTTACCTGCAAACGGTAAATTGTTATATGTGCTGTCAATATATACCGTGTCAATGTTATCAGCTGTAACTCTTAACTGCTCTGCCACTTGTAATGCTGAATATGAGGGAAATCTCGATCTAACGATACCTGCGGCACCCGCGACTATTGGAGATGAATAGGAAGTACCAGCGCTGGTATTTAACTGAGCGTAGAGACCTCCGAATATAGTTGTAGTTACGTAAGCTCCCTGCGCGCACACATCTATATTAATTCCATAGTTAGAAACCTGACCCAACACATTGAACTTCACATCGTTTACATCGGTTCCCGCCACGCTTAGTACACCTGGTATGGAGGCAGGGTAAAAAACACCTTCATTGCCGTCATTTCCAGCTGCCGCAACTACCAGTACATCCTTATTGATGGTGGCAAAGTTGATTACATCTATTTCAAACTGCCCTGGAGGGCTTATGTTACCCCATGAACAATTGATGATACTGCAACCATGAACAGCTGCGTAAACGATGCCCTCGTAAGCCATATCAAAACTACCGGCATCTGAACTAACCTTTATGGGCAAAAATTTACATTTATACCCAACTCCGGCAATACCAATGCCATTATTTGTCGAGGCTGCCGATAAACCTGCTACCAGTGTTCCGGGATGCCCGAATGCTCCACTGCTCAAAGGGTTGTTATCATTATCTGACATATCCCAACCCCTGTAATTGTCAGTGTATCCGTCGTTGTCATTGTCTATACCATCAATTGGATCCAGGTAATTGTATTTTATATTTCCCTGTAAATCTGGATGATCCCAATCAATCCCGGTGTCAGTAATTCCAATAACAATATTGGTGTCGCCAGAATCCACGTCCCAGGCGGCATAAGCCATTATATTGTTCAAATGGAATTGTATGGATAACCATGCGGAATCATCATTGGGAATAAACAGAGTTTGTTGTAAATGATGAGGCTGTGCGTATTCAACAAAACCGCTGGAAGTAATTTGGGAGATCACTTTTCTCAATGGAGCAACCGAATTGTACTTCAATTCATAAATCAGTGATAGGTCAGTGAGTTCTTCACCATTTCTTCCTCTTTCACGTGCCGCCGGTGGGTCGATTCTAGGAAATTTCTTATACAATTCAGTGACTTGTATACTTTCGAATAGTATTCTTAACTCGTCAATTGCAATGCTGGTTTCACTGCAACTCGATCTGTACTCTGATTTAACTTTGAAGATAACAGTATTGGGAATGAACGATTCATTCGGCTCCTGTGCCCAGCCATAATTTGAGGCACTGGAACCAAGAAAAATCAGCAGTACAATGAATGAATATCTCATGGTCTCCATGATCGCATTAATCAGATTTCATTGTACGAAAGTATTGGTTTAAAGGTTGTTACTCCAAAGTTACTTGTTAATCTGATGAATCTATATCTTCATATCTCGGCAGGTTGTCGAGGAAATCAATTTTTTTGTTTGCTCGATCGATGTAGCAGGCGAAGTGGGTAAGTCCGTTGGTTACTATCAGGTATTTTACCCCCAAACTTACGTTGTATCGGGCGATTTGATCAAATGCTTCCTGTTTTATTTTTACGCTGGGAGCCTTGCATTCGGCGAGTAAAACCGGTATTCCTTTTCGATTGTAGGCAACCAAATCACTACGGCGATTCATAGAGTTGTATTTGACCATACTCTCAATTGCCAGTAGGCCGGCAGGGTATCCATTATCGTTAACGAGAAATTGAATAAGGTGTTGCCTTACCCATTCTTCCGGAGTAAGGATTAAAAATTTCTTTCTTATCGGATCAAAAACTTGCTTTTTACCTTCTATGATTTTAATTTTGAGAGGGTAAGACGGGAAGTTGAGTTCCTGCATAATGTATCTGCGAATTGCGAATATATACGAATGTACGAAGTAATACCAACAGATATATCAGATTCTGATTAATACTATTATTCGCAAATTCGTTGATAAATAATTGGATCGTAATTCTTGAAATCTAGTGCTCGTCAATGCAGTTTGAACAAATAATCACGGATTTAAAAAACAAAGTTTATCATCCCATCTATTTCCTGATGGGGGAAGAGCCTTATTTTATAGATGAAATTAGCGACTATATCAGTTACAATGTGCTGGATGAGACTGAGAAAGAGTTCAATCAAACCGTCTTGTATGGTCGAGATACGGATGTGCTTACCATTATCAGTGAAGCCAAGCGATTTCCAATGATGGCTAACCACCAGGTGGTGATTATAAAAGAAGCCCAAAATTTGAATAATATTGAGCAATTAGAGCCTTATTTCGAAAATCCTCTTTCCTCTACCATCCTGGTAATATGCTACAAGTACAAAACACTTGATAAACGCAAGAAATTCGCCAAAATCGCTGCGAAGTACGCTGTGTTATTTGAATCTAAGGCAATGTATGAGGACAAAGTACAGGCATGGGTAAGCCGGCACTTGAAATTGGCAGGATATTCTATCAACCCTAAGGCCTTGGTACTTATAACAGAGTATTTAGGTACCGGCCTCGGAAAAATCGCCAATGAACTAGACAAACTGATGGTCAATGTGCCGACTGGTACTGAAATAAATGCAGGGCACATTGAAGCTAATATTGGTATTAGCAAGGAATTCAACCGGTTTGAGCTCCAAAAGGCTATCGGTGTGAGGAATATATTGAAGGCCAATCAAATTATCAATCATTTCGCAGCAACTCCCAAAAATCATCCTTTGGTAGTTACAATTTCATCTTTGTTTATTTATTTCAGTAAGATTTTGTCCTATCATTACATCAAAGACCGATCGAGAAATAATGTTGCGTCCGTACTTAAGGTCAATCCGTACTTTGTGGGTGACTACGAGATGGCAGCCGGCAACTACAACGTTAGAAAACTCGAAACTGTGATTTCTGACATAAGAGAGTCTGATTTGCAGTCAAAAGGTATCGGGAATACCACCACCTCAGAAGGAGAAATATTGAAGGAATTAGTGTTCAGAATTATGCATTGATGTATCGTATTAACTTCGAATAAACATAGCAAAAAGATGAACTATTGGCTTGTAAAATCAGAACCTTTCAAATACTCGTGGGAAGAATTGGTAAAAGACAAATGGACCTATTGGGATGGAGTGAGAAATTATGCAGCAAGATTACACATGAAAGCCATGAAAGTTGGCGATTTGGTTTTGTTTTATCATAGCAATGAAGGCCTTGAAGTCGTTGGGTATGCCAAAGTAATCAAGGAATACTATCAAGATCCAACAACAGATGACGACCGCTGGGTCGCAATGGATATTGAAGCCGTTGAAGCATTAAAAAATCCAGTTACGCTCAAGCAGATTAAAGCCGACGAGAAGTTAACGGACATGGCACTGGTTAAGATTAGTCGATTATCGGTGTCGCCAGTTACTAAAAAGGAGTTTGACCATATCTTAAAGCTGGGAATGTAAATTCATAGTTTTGATTGGCTGAAGGTACTTGGTTTCGGGTGTCAGGTTTCGGTTTTCATGCATTAATATTTTGTCATTGCCTAAATATGTTGACCGAATCGGAGTTACAAATTCAACCAAAAAGGAGGTCACATGGCAACAATACAAAGTTATAAGC
>JACZWC010000050.1 GCA_022572355.1 Bacteroidota bacterium
CCGATCCATAGTTTTTATATCCAGCTGCAAAATTTGATATATCCACGTTTTCTATTACATAATAGTAAACACCAAATGGCAGTGGTATAAGCCCTAAGGACGTTCCTTTCCATGCCGGTTTTTCCAATGTGCCATAGCCTTTTTGTTTGAAAACGATATCTCCCCATCTGTTGTGAACTTTTACTTCGCACTCTGGGTACAATGATAGGTTCTTGATATCCCAGGTGTCATTTATGCCATCTCCATTAGGGGAAAATACATTTGGAACCTCAATGGGACAGGGCTCCATGGTTACAGTAACACTCGCTTGCTCCTGGCATCCCCTGTTGTCAGTTACGGTCACGGTATATGTTTGATTTACCAGTAACCCAGCAGCAGTAGAGTTCGTTTGACCATTACTCCATAAATATGAATAGGATGGATCTCCACCTGTTACCGTAGCCGTTCCAATATAAGTGCCGCTTCCACTTTCACAGTTATCCAGTTCCGTTGTAGCGGTAACCACCATCGGAGTTTGATCAATTAATACCTCCGTTTTAATTGTGTCACATGCTGATTGATCTGTTATGGTGACTGTATAGGACCCTGCACAAAGACCTCCATTGATCGATGCTGAAGATCCATTGCTCCAGTTGTATGAATATCCGGGATCACCGCCTGTAGCACTGATACTAAGAATGCCATCACAAACTCCTGGGCAGCTCGGTTGTTGAAGAATACTAATTGTAGGTATAATTTTAGAGGGCCCAAAAACAATTGTCGATGTATCGAAAGTACAGCCCAATGAGTCAGTAATATTGACCGTGTATGTTATGCCCGCTTGTGATCCGCATAAGCCTGTTGCTGCGTTGGAATTTCCACCAGATGGAGTCCATGAATAAGTATATGGAGGCTGGCTTCCTCCCATGTTAACCGTTGCGGTGCCGTCGCATTTGTTAAAACAAGTGGCATCCGTTGAAGTAATACTCCTGGTATAATCTGTTGCTTCATTAACTATAATTGTGCCAGTAGTATCACAATCGAGTCCATCTGTAATTGTGACGTTATATGTTCCCGGACATAAGTTAGAAAACGTAAATAACGAATCAATATTACCCGTTTGGGTTGAGCTGGTGGAAGCATTTTCGAATATGTAATCATAAGAGCTTCCTGTTCCAGATGGATCACCACCACCGCTGGCACCCAGAATTACCTGTCCATTGCACTGATTAAAACAAGCATCCACACTTGTTAAGGCTGCTATCAGGACTGGTGGCTCAGTGATCATGACGCTATCCGTCTGGCTACAACCAGTATTATCAGTAACTGTAATAATATAGGTTGTTCCAGGTGCTAGCGAGCCGCATAAGCCTATAAGAAAGAAGTTAGTATTACCGGATGGGTCATTCCATAAGTAGGTATAAGGCGAAGTACCCCCAGTAACGAATCCATTAATAGCTGCTGATCCGTCGCAATCACCGTTGCACTCCACATTCTGCGAAACCATGGTCCAGGTCATACCACACTGTGCAAATCCTGCAATTGGCAATACAATTACCAGTAACACAAGGAATATGCACTTTATGCTGGAATATGTATTCACTGGTTTAGAGGCGATTGCTATCTGAAAAGATACAAATTACAGTCAAAAATATAAAAGATATAATATGAGAATATACGGTTTTTAATGCGTTTTTAACAATCGTTCGTTGCTTTTCAAATTATTTATATTTTTACAATCCGATGAAACGGATGGTTATTTTAGTTATTGGCTTGGTTTCAGCACTATATTGTGTTGGTCAGGATGGGACAGCGGAAACAACGGGTGTCGACACGGTGGTTGCTGGCGGAGGTGGCTCTGATACGGTAATTGCGGCTTATGAAAAAATTAACCAGGAAGCAGAGGAGTTCTATAACAGAGGCATCAGTAAATTTCAAAAAGGTGCCACACAAGCCGCCATTACCGATTTTACTCAGGCAATCGCTATTAAACCCACTTTTGGGAAGGCATACTTCAATAGGGGAAGCGCCAAGCATATGCTAAAAGATTATAAAGGCGCTATTGCAGATTTTGACAAAGCTATTGCCAATGATACTCTTCCCGCGGCGGCACACTTTAGCAGGGGACAATCAAATTATGCACTGGGTAAGAAGCGGGATGCACTTCTCGACTACAACCACTGTTTATCAAACGACATGAAAAATGCCAAGGCCTACTATTACAGGGGTGGAATAAAATTTGAACTGGAAGATTATAAAGGGGCCAAAACTGATTTCGGCATGGCGATAAAGAATGATCCGAAAAATGCGAATGCTTATAATGACAGGGCGAGTTCTAAGAAAAAGTTGGGCGACAATGTGGGGGCAAAAAAGGACTATGCCAGAGCAGTCCAATTAAATCCAAAATTCGCTATTGCCTATAATAATCTTGGAAGTGTAAAAAAGAAGCTCGGGGATTACCAGGGAGCCGTGCTTGAATACAGTCTGGCAATTAAGATCAAGCCAGACTATTATATTGCATTGAACAACAGGGGTAGTGCCAAATATGAGTTGAAGGACTACAAGGGAGCAATCGCCGATTTTACCAAGGCGATTAAGATTAAGACAGATTATGCCTACGCTTACAATAACAGGGCCGCTGCAAAATGCAAGCTCGAAGATTATAGTGGTGTTGTGAAGGATTGCAATGTAGCGATCAAGTTAAATTCAAAGTACGGATACGCTTATTTAAACAGGGGCATAGCCAAGGAAATGCTCAGAGACCCGAAAGGCGCCTGTGCTGATTGGACGAAAGCCAAAGAGTACGGTATAAATACTGCCAAAACCTATTTGCAAGATTGTTACTGATAAATGAGATTGTTAACTAATATATTGGTTGTTGCAATTGTGCTGTTTTCAGCTGGTGCCGCGCAGTCTCAAAATGTAGAATTTGATAAGAAGAACTTCAGCAAGGACGACAAGAAAATGTTCAAAGAGGCAAGAAGAGAATTGAAAGACGGCGATGACTACTTTGAATACAATCGTTATACCACTGCTTTGGAGCACTATATAAAAGCGCAAAAATTCAATCCTGAGAATGCATTACTAAACTATAAGGTTGGTAAATGCTATTTGCGCACAGTATCAAAGGTTAAGTCCATTCCTTATCTGGAGAAAGCTTACAAGCTGGATAGGTTGGTAAACCCAGAAATCCGGTACTTATTGGGAGAAGCTTACCACCTGAATTATGAATTTGATAAGGGAATAGCAGAATACAAGGCCTACCGGCAAAAGATGGGAATCAAAGATGCAAAGGAGAGCAACAGGATGATGAAGATTGTAAACAAGAAAATAGAGGAGTGCAACATAGGCAAGAAGCTGGTGGCAAAACCGGTTAGGGTATTTATTGACAACATCAAAGCAGTCAACTCTCCATATCCTGAGTATAGCCCATTAATTTCAGCTGATGAGTCGATATTGATATTCACATCGCGACGAAGCAACACCACAGGGGGTGGATTGGATGAGGGCTCTGACTTTCAGTATTTTGAGGATGTGTACGTATCTTACATGGTCGACGGTGAATGGACTGCTGCGGTTAATGTTGGATCTCCGATCAATACAAATGAGCATGATGCTACGGTGGGGCTATCACCTGATGGACAGAGTTTGTTTGTGTATCGATACAAGATGAGCGACGGCGGCGATATTTATCAGTGTGAACTGAATGGAGACAATTGGTCTAAGCCCAAGCATTTGGGAAAGAATATTAACACCAAGGCCCATGAGTCATCTGCTTGCTTTTCCAATGATGGCAAAACCATGTACTTCGTGAGTGATAAAGAAGAAGGCGGTATGGGGGGAAGAGACATGTATATTTCCAGGCTTGACCGGGCAGATGCAAAAGTTGGGAGTAAGAAAAGGTGGGGCAGTAATTTCAATTTGAGTACGATGCTCAATACCAAGTACGATGAAGAAGCTGTTTTTATGCATCCGGATGGCAAGACACTATACTTCAGTTCAAAAGGACATGAAACCATGGGCGGATATGATATATTCAAATCGATTAAAGGAGATGACGGCCAATGGAGCAAGCCGGAAAACCTGGGATATCCTATCAATACACCGGATGATGATGTATTCTTTGTAATTTCTGCAAGTGGTAAGCACGGGTACTACTCTTCTATCAAAACCGAAGGAATGGGGGAGAAGGATCTCTATAAAATTACATTCCTCGGGCCGGAAAAGCCGCCTGTGTTGAATACGGAAGATAACTTGTTGTCGAGCATTGCCAATCCCGTAAGCGAAACAGTTATTGAAAAGGCCGTGGAGATTAAAACTGTTGCTCTCACCATCTTGAAAGGTACGGTTATAGATGCAATTACTTTAAAACCACTTGAGGCAGAAATTGAGCTCGTTGATAACAGTAAATACCATAAGTATCAGAAGCTGCCCTCCAATAAAACAAGTTTAGATCCCTTAGATGATGATGATCCGGTCATTGCTACATTCAAATCCAATGCCAAGACAGGAAAATTCCTGGTGTCCTTGCCTGCTGGAAAGAATTACGGAATTGCTGTGAAGGCTGATGGCTACCTATTCCACTCTGAGAATTTTGATATTCCCAAAACAGATGGTTACTCTGAGGTAACTAAAGAAATACGATTGAAAAAAGTGGCTGTTGGCAGTAAGATTATTTTGAAGAATATTTTCTTTGATTATGACAAGGCAACATTGCGGCCGGAATCTACATCAGAGCTCGAGCGTCTGATTAAGTTACTGAATGATGTGCCTACCCTGAAGATTGAGCTTTCCGGACATACTGACAGTAGAGGAGCTGATGTGTATAACCTAAAGCTCTCAACACGCCGCGCCAAGGCTGTATTGGACTATTTAGTAAAGCATGGCATTGCTGCTGTAAGGTTGACATCAAGAGGTGGTGGCGAAGCAGAACCTGTTGCGACCAATGACACCGAGGCAGGCAGACAGGAAAACAGGCGTACTGAATTTAAGGTTACTGCGAAATAAGTATCTGAGGTTCGCCCAGGTATTCAATCCCCAACAATAATTTCTGATACAGTTGCAGTGGCCTGTATGGCCTCCAGGGAAAATCATTGAAGGAATCGTGGGTGAAGAAGTATTGCGATATGCCTGCGTATTCAAATTCTTTGAGCACATGAGGTTGAAAATTCATTGGAATTATCCACCCGTCTCCTAGTTCATCTTTCCACTCCTCATAGTAGCAATCATCAGATGTGTGAAAGTTGAGTACGTTCTCGCCGATAAGTATGAATTTATTGATTCCTTGTTCCATAAACGGTTCTACCACATCTCTTTTGAGGAACATGATGTCATTATTGAGGCAGTCGTTCCATTCGCCTAACAGTTCGATGATTCCAAATCCTTCATCATAATCTACAAAAAGTAGCTTAACAAAAAGGGTAGGGGAGCCCATATTATCCCACTGAGGATGGATGAGGTGGTCATAAATTCGGTTGTTAAATTCAAATTCGTTGTATTGCCGGCCATAGAAAGGCGAGCGCTCATCTTCTGAGGCGATGTAGAGATTTCTCCAATTAAAGTATGGCTCAAGATTGTGCATGGCCTGTCAATTTTTGTTTTCCAATAATACGAGAAAAGTTGAGATTTTGTTATACTATTTAGCAGAAACTTTTTGGAATATTTTTCGTAGAAAAATTTTATCACCGGCCCTTCAATGATACCTAAAGGGTACAAAACACGAACTGCTCGAAGGTTAAAATCAGATTTGGATCGAATAATCAAAGCAGCTGTCTTACCAAAATCTCAAAACTAAACCAGTTATTTTTGAATGCTAGAATCAACTTTAAATTCCAATTAATGTAACTTTTGTCGTCTTTAAGGTACTATTCTTAATAGTCAGAGGAACGGAACTTTATTTTAAACAAAATACTTTCACTTGACAATTTTTTCAAAATGATGCATACTTTTTTATTCCGAATATTTTTACTTTTTCTCATTACTCCATTGTTGTTTGGTGAAGTAAATGCGCAGCGGTGGGAGAGAGCTTATGGATATACCGAGAGCTACGCAAATTTGGGATATTGTGTACAACAAACAACTGATGGAGGATATGTACTTACGGCAAGATATTATGATTCTCCCTCTTTGAGTGAACAGATGTGTTTGATAAAAACAGATGCCAACGGTGCTTTGCAATTTTTTAAAACCTTTGGCGGTGCTGTTATAGAAAGGGGACACTCCTTAAAACAAACAGCAGATGGAGGATATATAGTTGCCGGTTATGTGGCGGGCGGATTTGGACCCGATTATCTTAAAGGAAATGTATATGTGGTGAAAACAGATGCTTATGGAAATGTGGAATGGGAAAAAACATATGGGGATAGTACCGGCAATCAGCCTTATGCGATTGAAAAAGTAGATAGCTCAGGGTACGTAATAGTTGGAATGACCAGTTTTGGTGGGATAGCCAATGACATATATGTAGTTAGGATAAATATAAGCGGAGATACACTTTGGACTAAATCTATTGATTTATTATACAGTTCAGATGGGGGTTTTGATATCAAACCGACAACTGATAAGGGATTTATTATCGTGGGGTATATGCTTGATCCAGACACAAGTAATTTTAATAAGAATATTTATATTTTAAAACTTGATAGCGTTGGAGATACCCTATGGTCAAATATTTTTTGGGACACGTTAGGTAACGACGAAGCACATTCTGTTCAACAAACAAGTGATGGTGGTTATATTTTAACAGGAAAGGGTGTAGATTCGAATGGAACAGGTGGTATTATTGTAATAAAAACAGATATGAATGGAAATGAAGAATGGACTGAAGTTTACTCCGATAACCAACAAAGAACGGGATATTGTATACAAATAACTTCTGATAATGGATATATAATACTTGGAAGAAATGTTGGAGTAAATGGGTTACAAGTATATTATTTCAAGACTGATGAATACGGCAATGTGCAATGGCAAAATTCAATATCAAATGCCAAGTCAGGTTTTTCTTCCGGGTTTATTCAACAAACATCCGATGGTGGGTATATAATAACTGCAGGAAATTACTTTGGTAAAATATTATTAGCAAAAACAGACAGCTTGGGTAATACATTTACCAACTTTATTACCGGAAGTATTTACAATGATTTAAATTCTAATTGTGTCGAGGATTTGGGGGAGATAATTTCTGCAAACCAGATGGTTAAATTAGAACCGGGTCCCTTTTATGAAACTACAGATAGCAACGGATCTTATTCTTTTAGAGTTGATACGGGAACTTATACGGTTACAGAAATTCCACTCAATTATTTATGGGGGCTCACTTGCCCAAGTTCACCTGACTATTATACAGTAAACTTTACTGCATTTTATGATACATCTGATAACAATAACTTCGGAAATGAAATAACCACTTATTGTCCCATTTTGCAGGTAGATATCTCCACATGGGCTTTGCGCCCATGTATGAATGCAGTTTATACCGTAACTTATGACAACGAGGGTACTATAGATGCCAATGGCGTATACATTGACGTTGAGTTTGACAACTTTGTTACACCTGTTAGCAGCAGTATACCATGGAGCTCCCAAAATGGAAATACGTATACCTTCAATATCGGGACAATTGCACCTTTTGAGAATGGATTATTCCAGATCATAACGCTGGTTTCTTGTAGTAGTGTAATAGGAAGTACACATTGTATAGAAGCGAGAATATTGCCGGAAGTAAACTGTTTTCCACCACCCATAGTTTGGGATCAATCCAGTGTTGAAGTAGAAGGGTATTGTTCAGGGGATAGCCTAGCCTGCTTTATGATTTATAATACCGGTGATTCCGGCAACGGCAATATGGATGATACCAGCGAGTACAGGATTTATGAAAATAATGTACTTGTTTCAACCGGAACTTTCCAGCTTGCGGGCGGCGATAGTACCGAGATCTGCTGGCCCGCCAATGGCAATACCATACGGCTGGAATCTGATCAACGCCCCGGACATCCAGGTAACAGCCATCCACAAGGCAATGTTGAGCTTTGTGGCGGTCCTCCCAACACGCTGGGTCAGATCACCCTTGTCCCTCAAGATGACTTAGATGATAATGTTGAGATTGTATGCACAGAAGTAACCGTAGCAGTTGATCCCAATGATAAATCCGTTAAACCGGTTGGGCTAACTTCCAATCATTACATAGATTCATCAGATGTATTGGAGTACCAGATCAACTTCCAGAATACAGGTACTGATACTGCTTTCAAAGTGGTAATCAGAGATACCTTATCTCAATACTTGAACATTATAACAACCGTAAGTGGTGCAAGTAGCCACCCTTACTCATTTAGAATATATGGCCAAGGAATACTGGAATGGACATTTGATAATATACTATTACCTGACAGTGGCATAAACGAAGTGGAAAGTCATGGCTTCGTCAAGTTCAAAGTAAACCAGGTGAATAACAACCCCATGGGAACCTTAATAGAGAACAATGCAGGTATCATTTTTGATTTTAACGCACCTATAATTACCAATACTACAAGCAATATTGTGTGGGATTGGGATTCCGTAGCCTTAACCGTGCCTTTGGTATATGTTAAGGGCGTTGAAATAATGGTTTATCCAAACCCATTCACTACAAGCACCACCTTTATTCTTAATGGATTAGAGACTGAGAAAGTGATAACTTTTGAATTATACGATCTAATTGGAAATCGCGTAAGAATTAAAGAAATAATATCCAGGTCTACCTTTGACGTAGTAAAGGGTGAATTGTCGCGAGGATTATACCTTTATAAGTTATCTTCTGAAAAACAGGTAATCGGTGTTGGCAAACTCTTGGTGCAGTAGTTCGTAGGCAAATTACTTAATACTCCTTTTTCCGCCAACAGCTTTTCTCACACTGCCATGGAGCAACAGCAGACGCTTGGCTTCCTCTTCATCTACTTGTAGAGATTCCACAATCATCCTGGTCCCTCGCTCTACCAGTTTATTGTTGCTCAGTTGCATATCCACCATCTTGTTTCCCTGTACTCTTCCCAGCTGAATCA
This sequence comes from Bacteroidota bacterium, assembly GCA_022572355.1. GTDB lineage: Bacteria > Bacteroidota > Bacteroidia > NORP154 > NORP154 > NORP154. Next base: position 9,021 of record JACZWC010000050.1, read on the forward strand.
TAACAGCAGTTGAAATCATATTGAGAATGAGTTTTTGAGCCGTACCTGCTTTCATGCGTGTACTTCCTGTTACGAATTCTGGGCCCACAACTGCTTCGATTGGATGGGTTGCTTCAGCAGCCAAAGGGCTCTTCTTGTTACAGGTAATGGCCGCGGTAACAATTCCATTCTGATTGCATCGTTGTAGCGCACCTACTACATAGGGGGTAGTTCCAGAAGCTGCAATTCCTATGACCACGTCTTTCTCGCATACTTTGTGTTCCTGAAGATCACGCCATCCTCCTTCGGGATCGTCTTCTGCAAATTCAACGGCCTTTCGAATGGCACCATCACCTCCCGCAATTAATCCGATTACTTTGCCGTGCTCAACACCAAAAGTAGGCGGACACTCCGAAGCGTCGACAATACCCAATCTGCCGCTGGTTCCGGCGCCAACGTAAAACAACCTGCCGCCATTTTTCATTTTATCTACGATAATACTGACTAAATCTTCAATTAGCGGAATGAGTCCTTCAACTGTATTAGCAACGGTTTTGTCTTCCTTATTGATATTAATGAGCAATTCTAGTGCACTCATCTTCTCTAGAGCGTCGTAATGAGAATCTGATTCGGTGGTTTTTTTAGGCATTATAGAATCAATCAAAAATCAATACAGTTCCAAGAACGCATTTTCCCGACTATTAATAAATTCAGTAATAATTTTATAGTTTTCTCTTAATACTGATTCAATAAAATTGGTAGAAGTATTTCCATATCGCAACCATATTACTTTTGGCCGGAATCCAAATATTAGTGATAACCTATAGAAATCAGAATCCTGCGTAACTATTGTAAAACCATTCCGGATGGCATATTCCCAAATAGTCTTGTCAACTTCGGTATGAAATCCTAATTCTAATACATGTTTAGAATCAGGAAATATATCATCTAACAGGGTAACTAAATGCCTGGAGACATTTTGATCGAAGAGTAATTTCACTTGTGATGAACATATAATGTTTTACGTTCACCTTCTGCAGCAAATTTAAGACATGCAAGAATGTCTTCTTCCGTAAGTTCTGGAAAATCATTTAAAATTTCCTTCTTACTCATACCTGATGCCAAATATCCGAGAACATCATAAACAGTAATTCTCATGCCTCTAATACAAGGCTTACCGCTTCTTTTCCCTGGTTCAATAGTAATAATGTCTTTATAATCTACCATTTGTCATTATAATTTCTCTCATATTAATAATGAGTTCATTTGTTTTAACGTAACAATATGAAATAAGTTATCTATTGAAAGTCTCTAATACAAAGTTGGGTACTTCGAAGGATCTGTATCATTCATGATCGAATACACAGAATCGAAAATATCTTCCAAATTGGGTTTGGAGAAGTAGTCACCATCTGATCCGTAGGCGGGACGATGATCATGAGCGGTAAGCGTCTTCGGCGCCGTATCTAAATGGTAAAACCCACCCTGTTCTTCCAGCACCTTTTGCATCATAAATGCTGTAGTAGTTTTTTTTATGTCTTAAACAGTATATTCTCATCAGAGGTGCTCTTAACTTTTTCACACCAGCCACCGTTACAGGACATCTAATCATCTACCCTTTGAGATTACGATAGAATTAAATAAATGCTCAGAGAAAATCATTTTTTTATGCAACTTTAACCACAAGCTCTTTCTTCTAAACCAACTTAATTAGAACTTAATTGAATTAAAATCGTACAAGAACAGTTTGCTTTTAGATTGTAGGAGCTTTTCCGTCGGGTCGGATCACCTCGATCCGTCGCTGGCAGGCTTCAGCTGTAGTTTATGGCGTCGGAAGAAGCGCTGGATTGCAAGCGATAAGTGATAATCTTTTGTTTTTGATTTAATTTAAAACTGTTGCCATTAAAAAACTGTTAACATTATTTACTGCCATTATATTCTTTGGTTATTCATTCGGACAACCATTCGATGCAGGTGTCGTGAACATTACTTCTCCCGTTAGCGGGTGCGGTTTGACTGCTGCTGACAGCATAACCATTGAGATCTTTAATTATGAAGATAGCATCAATGTCCCCCCCGTTGCATATGCCGTTACTTATGTGATAACCGGGCCTATACCCTCAATTGTCACAGAAATTGTCTCTTCCCCTGCAAACACCGATACTATTTTACCCAATTCAACTTATACCTATCAATTTACAACATTGGCCGATTTTTCTACGGCTGGCACTTACACCATCACTGCCTATATAAGCCTTCCGGGAGATATAAATAATACCAACGATACTTTAACGGGCTACGTGGTGATTTCAGATGCTCTTTCTGTCGGGGGTACAGTGAGCAGCGATGCAACGGTTTGCAGCGGTTCAAATGGCCCTGCAACATTAACATTGGCCGGTGAAACCGGAAGTGTAGTAAGATGGGAATATTCTACCGATGGCGGGTTGACATGGGTTAATATAGTTAACACAACAAACACACAAGATTACCTTAACCTGACTATTACAACGATGTATCGTGCAGTGGTTCAAAGCGGAGCATGTCCGCCTGCCAACTCTGCAGCAGCCACCATTACAGTGGATCCGGTATCGGTTGGCGGAAGCATTGCAACCAATGCAACTGTATGCAGCGGTACAAACGGCGATACCTTGACATTGAGCGCATATACGGGAAGTATATTGAACTGGGCTTTCTCTATCGATAATGGAAGCAGCTGGACGCCGATCGCCAATACCACCGATACGCTGAGTTATAACAACCTGACCATAACTACCTGGTATATGGCAGAAGTTCGCAGCGGTACGGTATGTGCAATTGATACTTCTACCATTGTTATCATAGGTGTTAATCCAATATCCGTTGGCGGAACGGTTTCGGGAAGTGCTACTGTATGTGAAGGTGCAAATAGCGGCAGCGTTACATTGAGCGGCCAGACTGGAGGCATATTGGGATGGGAGTATTCAATTGATGGAGGAGGAACCTGGTTAAATATTGCTAACACAACAGCTACACAAACTTATCTGAATCTCACCACCACCACAATGTACCGTGCAGGAGTTCAGAGCGGAGTGTGTTCTCCTGCCAACTCTGCAGCAGCCACCATTACAGTAGATCCAGTATCGGTTGGTGGAAGCATTGCAACCAATGCAATTGTATGCATCGGTTCAAACAGCGATACATTGACGTTGAGCGCTTATACCGGAAGTATCTTAAACTGGGCTTTCTCTACTGATAATGGAAGCACCTGGACGCCGATTGCCAATACCACCGATACATTGAGCTATACGAACTTAACAACAACTACCTGGTATATTACAGAGGTTCGTAGCGGTGCAGTGTGTGCAATTGACACTTCGTCTATTGCTATCATAACTGTTGATCCTATATCTGTTGGAGGAGCGGTTACTGCCAGCGATACCGTATGTAGCGGCTCAAATTACGACACATTAACTTTAAGCGGACAGACCGGTGCTGTGATAAGATGGGAATATTCTAATGACGGTGGAGTCACATGGATAAGTATTTCAAACACCGATACAATGCAGATCTACAGCAACCTCACTGTGACCAGGATGTACCGAGCTGTGGTTCAGAGCGGAGCATGTCCCCTCACCAACTCCACAGCCGCTACTATAACTGTAGATCCAGGTTCGGTTGGCGGGGTCATTATTGGTAGCGCAACGGTGTGCAGTGGTACAAACGGCGACACCTTAACATTGAGCGTTTATACCGGAAGTGTATTGAACTGGGAATTCTCCACTGATACGGGATCAACCTGGACTACCGTGATCAATTCCACAGATACCCTGAGTTACATCAACCTGACTACCACTACATGGTACAGGTCAATAGTTCAGAGTGGGGTTTGTCTAAATGATACTTCTTTTGTTGCTGTTATCAGTGTTGATTCTGTAACGATTGGGGGAACAATTTCAGGGGATACCATCGTATGCAGCGGTTCAAACGGGGATACACTGACACTAAGCGGACATACCGGTAACGTGATTAGATGGGAATATTCTGTTGACGGCGGAGGAACGTGGGTAAATATCACAAATACAAGCACAATACAAACGTACAGCAACTTAACAATTACTACAGTCTACCGGGCCCTGGTTCAAAGCGGTGTTTGCCCGGCTGTCTACTCAACAACATCATCGGCAATTACCGTTGAGCAATCGGTAGGTGGAGCAGTTGGTAATGATGCCATTGTATGCAGCGGCTCAAATAGCGATACACTGACTTTGAGCGGTCATTCGGGCAGTATATTGAACTGGGAATTTTCTGAAGACGGAGGAATTACATGGACGAGTATTGCAGATACAAATACAATACTGGTTTATAGTAATTTGATCACTCCCACTATGTATCGGGCGGTTGTTCAAAATGGAGTGTGCGCACCTGCTAACTCGTCGCCGGCTACAATTGCGATTTCACAATCTGTAGGCGGGGTGGTTGGCAATGATGCGGCGGTGTGCAGTGGTTCCAATGGCGGCATCTTAACGTTGAGCGGTTATACAGGAAATGTACTAAACTGGGTATCTTCTATTGATACAGGAAATACCTGGGTATTTATACCTGATACCACAGATACTCTGAGCTACACAAATCTAACCGTGGCTACCTGGTACGCAGCGGTCGTTCAATTTGGGGTATGTGTTCCAGATACTTCTTTGAGCGCTATAATCACTGTATATCAAACACCTACCGTCATTTTTTCTGCCCCTGCTGTTTGTTTTGGAGATACTACTCAATTCACAAATTCATCATCCACGGGGAGCGGATATATTAATTTATGGGATTTTGCTGATAACAGCGGATCTTCTACTTTACTAAATCCAATCTATGCTTACAGCGATCCGGGCATCTATCCGGTTTCATTGACTGTAATATCTGATGTGGGCTGTGTTGCAACATTCATTTCCAACGCAACAGTAGATTCCTTGCCGGTTGCAGATATAACTATGAACGGCCCTTCGGAATTTTGTATGGGTAATAATGTGATCTTGTCTGCCGACAGCGGGTTGTTATATTCGTGGAGCACGGGTGACAGTATTCAAAGCATAACTATTGGTTCATCAGGTACATACATTGATACCGTAACGGATCCAATTACCGGTTGTGTGAACAGGGATTCTGTTACTATAACCGTTTATCCTCTACCCATTGCCAATGCCGGAAACGATACAACGATCAGCTTCGGATACAGCGCTTATTTGAATGGAAGTGGAGGTGTAATGTATTCCTGGTCGCCAGGATCTGATTTAAACGATTCAATGTTCACTGATCCGGAAGCATCTCCCATGTCTACCACTACCTATACACTTACAGTGACGGACATAAATGGATGTATAGATACCAACAGAGTGATAATAACGGTAGAAAAAGATTATCTGTTCATCATCTCAAACATATTAACACCAAACGGTGATGGAGATAATGATATCTGGTATATCGATAATATTGAAAATTATCCCGATTGTAAAGTTTCAATTTACAACAGATTCGGTACGGAGATTTTGCCTCCATCAATATATATGAACGATTGGGGTGGCACTTATAAAGGCAGTAATCTTCCAGATGGAACGTATTACTATATATTACAGTGCCCTGATAAAATATTTTCGGGAGGTGTTACTATTTTAGGAGGAAATTGATAAATCAAAGATTCATGAAACCAACATGTGAAAATTTTTCAATCAAACACGGGTGATTAGTACATGTTGGTTCCATGTGACCGATGAAAATAAATTATGAACACATGAATAGGATATTTTTGATAGCAATATTGGGTTTGTTCTCTGTGAACACACTCTATGGCCAGCAAATTCCGCTGTACAGCCAGTATTACTTTAACCCGTTTATTTATAACCCGGCAATGACTGGCACTGATGACAAGGCCAACGTTTTTTTGATAAACAGAGCCCAGTGGACAAACATTCCAGGGGCGCCGGTCACCACGGCCTTAACGCTTGACGGCCCGATAAAGGATAAAAAAGTCGGATTGGGTATCAGTTTGTTCAGTGATGTTACGGATATCACGGAGCGGTTGGGTGCTTATACATCTTATTCATACAGGCTTGTGTTTAAGGATGTACACAATTTGTTGTTTGGCCTTTCGCTCGGGGTGATAGAGAACAGGATGGATTTTTCAAAATTGATTTATAAGGATAAAAAGGACCAGCGTCTGCTCGGGCAGTCCCAAAGCAAGGCTGCGTTTGATGCCAACTTTGGAGTTATGTATTTATGGAAGAACCTGGAAATTGGCTTTGCCGTTCCGCAAATCATGGCTAATTCTTTGGAATACAAGAATGGTGATTCCCGATCCACTTATAATCTTTCGAGGCATTATTTGGCTTCCGTTAAATATACTTTCGATATAAATCCTGAAAAAAATATCTCAGTCTATCCTATGGTGTTGATGAGATATGCACCGGGCGCTCCTATTCAATATGATATTAACGCAGTATTCAACTGGAAAAATACCGCATGGTTAGCAGTATCTTACCGGAGTGACTATGCAGTCGGGATCAATGCAAGGATAAGATTGCATGATAATTTCAGTGTGGGTTATACCTATGAGTTGATCACAAATTCTTTGGGTACTTATGCTGGCACAAGCCATGAAATCATGATAGGTTTTATGTTTGGTGGTTCGAGAGGGAAAGAACCGGAAGATAATAAGCATCAGGAAGAAATAGATAGTCTGACAAGTAAACTTAGGGATACTGAAAAGCGGCTGGAACGGAGGAGGGCAGTGAAACTGCCTTCACAATTATCTGCTGAGATTGATGAAATAAATGAAGAATTTGATCAATATAAAGCAGAGATGAATGATTCTATCAATAAGCTACTGTACAAGGAAGTAGCTGTTAGCAGCCAGGAAGTTAATGTGGGGTTTATTAGCAAGACAAGTCCTAGTGAATATTTTGTTGATGAAACCGGGCACGAAGCTGCAAAGGGCTATTACCTGGTTATCGCTTCGTTTAAAAACTGGGATAAGAACGCTGAAAACTTAAAGAATGATTTTCACAGTAAGGGCCACAAGATAGTGTATAACAAAATAAGAAAATGGAACTATGCGTACGCTTCAAAACCGGATACCTACAGGGCGGCGCTTAAAGCATTGAAAAAAGCCAGGGATTCAGACTACCCTACAGCCTGGATCCATATTTTGAAATAGAATCAAGAAATCAATATAGGTTAGGGTACTTCGAAGGGTCTGTATCATTCATGATTGAATACACAGAATCGAAAATATCTTCTAAGTTGGGTTTGGAGAAGTAGTCTCCGTCCGAGCCGTATGCAGGGCGATGATCGTGAGCGGTTAGTGTCTTGGGTGCTGTGTCCAAATGGTAAAACCCACCCTGTTCTTCCAATACTTTTTGCATCATATAGGCGGTTGCTCCACCCGGCACGTCTTCATCAATGAACACCACGCGGTTGGTTTTTTTTAATGATTCTACAAGGGTGCTGTGAACATCAAATGGCAGCAATGTCTGCACGTCAATTACTTCTACCGAAATTTCAACTTCAGCCAGTTGTTTGGCCGCCTGTTCAACCATTCGAACCATAGAACCGTATGTAACCAATGTAACGTCCGTTCCTTCAACCAATATTTGAGGCACTCCCAGCGGAATCTTAAATTCACCGAGATTGGTAGGCATTCGCTCCTTTAATCTGTAACCATTCAAGGATTCTATGACCAATCCCGGCTCATCAGATGCCAGCAAGGTATTGTAAAATCCCGCTGCCTGTGTCATATTTCTGGGAACGCAGACGTAAATTCCCCTGATTGAATTGACAATCATTCCCATGGGCGAACCGGAATGCCAAATACCTTCGAGCCTGTGTCCGCGGGTTCTTATGATGACGGGTGCTTTTTGTCCGCCTTTTGTTCTGTATTGAACGGTAGCAAGATCGTCACTCAGAATTTGCAGTGCGTATAGCAGGTAATCGAGGTACTGAATTTCAGCGATGGGCCTCAGTCCCCTCAATGCCAATCCGATGGCCTGGCCAATGATGGTCGTTTCACGGATTCCTGTATCGAATACTCTCAGCTTTCCATATTTCTCTTGTAAGCCCTCCAATCCCTGATTTACACCGCCTATTTGTCCGGCATCTTCTCCAAATATGAGTACTTCAGGATGATTGCCCAATATTTTGTCAAAATTTTCTCTGAGCACCAACCGGCCGTCTTCCATCTTAGATTCGTCGCTATATGCTGGCGCCACCTCTTTAATATTCATTGCAGAGTCATTGGAGTTGCTGTGCAGATAGGTGTTGAACCTGTCGTGATTGGCGACCTTTGACTGCTGAATCCAATCCGCGAGCAATTGCGACTCGGGGATGCTCTCCTGTCTTGTAATTCTCAACACCTTCTTCGCGGTAATAAGCGTGTCTTTTCTCTCAGGCGAAGGATTGGCAGTGAGTTCTTTGATGTGTTTGTCGATGAATGCCCGATTGGCAGATTTCTCCGCTATGGAATTCATTAGTGGAAGGACATCCACAACTTCCTCTTTAATGGGATCCAGGAATGCATCCCAGGCGAGTTTTTGTGATTCTCTCACATCATTTTTCGCTTTTGTTTCAATTCCCTTGAGTTCCTTCTCCGTTGCAATTGCGGAATCGAGGATCCAACTTCTCATCTTGGCAATGCAATCGAAATCATCCTCCCATTGCAACCTGTCCTTTGATTTATATCTTTCGTGAGATCCTGAGGTTGAATGCCCTTGTGGTTGTGTCATCTCATCCACATGAAGGAGAACCGGGATATGCTTCTCTCTACATATTTTTGCTGCTTTCTCATAGGTGTCGCAAAGTCCTGGATAGTCCCAACCCATCACTTTGTACATCTCGTAGCCATCAGAATCAGCGTCACGCTGAAATCCTTTTAACACTTCAGATATATCTTCCTTTGTGGTCTGGTATTTCTTCGAAACCGAAATTCCATGTGCGTCATCCCACACGGATAAAAGCATGGGGACCTGAAGCACACCGGCCGCATTGAAAGTTTCAAAAAACATTCCCTCCGAGGTGCTTGCATCTCCGATTGTTCCAAATGCTATCTCATTTCCATTCTTGGAAAATCCCTTGTGTGCTGCAAGATCTTTGTTGTTTTTGTAAAATTTGGATGCATATGCCAGGCCCAATAATCGCGGCATTTGACTGCCTGTAGGCGATAGGTCGGAAGAAGAGTTTTTAGACACGGTCAGGTCTTTCCAACTACCGTCTTCATTAAGTGATCTCGTTCCGGAATGTGCGTTCATTTGTCTGCCCCCGGAGGATGGATCAGCAGTCGTATCGGGATGCGCATACAACTGAGCAAAAAACTCCTGTATACTCAGCAAACCCGTCGCCATCATAAAAGTTTGATCCCGGTAGTAACCAGAGCGGAAATCCCCTTTCCTGAATTGCTTGGCCATGGCGATTTGTGCTACCTCTTTTCCATCACCAAAAATTCCAAACTTCGCCTTGCCTGATAGAACTTCCTTGCGGCCCAGGAGGCTCGCCTCCCTGCTTTCATTTGCAATTCTGAAATCCTTGAGGACTTCTACCTTGAACTGATCAAATGTAATCTCTCCGTTACTCGATATTTTTTCTGCTTTGCTTGCCATTGAAGACCGCCAAAAGTGAATGTGGATTCACTTATTTTTTGGCAATGCGAATATAAAGAAAATAGAGGATAAGATAATTGGTGAGAGTGGGACTGCCTCAAAAGACCAAGATGCGCACAAGGGAAGTGCTTTTGAGACAGCCCCATTGTTTCAGAGCTCGTCTTCATCACAACCAACACAGGTCAAACCATCATCGAGCATCGTCCACGTTTTTCCCACCATGTCACCGTCGTAAGTACCGGTAACGTTATCAATATCATAAATGATTCTCCTCATCGAATGAGCCAGGTGAACACTACCACTATCAGGTACTTTGATCAGGATTCTCACTTGCTGTGCTCTCCATTTGGCGTCGTCGGGTAGATTGTAGTAAGGATCAAATTGAATGAGCGAGTCTTTTTGCGTGAACGTATAGTTGATGTTTTCTGCTCTCTTGAGTGCGATCTTTCTCGTTGCGCCGCGCGCTTTGTAGATGAGCTGTATTTCAAAACTGTCTGTTTTACTTCGAACGACATCGAGCTGTGTATGGCCGATGTTTATCCTTTTGTCGCCGTCGTAAAAGCTCTCCCAGTTATTTGCAACGATCCTTATATCGTAATCGTCTTCGTCGTACTCCTCGCCAATTACCTCTAAGTAAAGCACATTGTTGGCGGGGTTGGCAAGTGCGATGGTGGTTTTGTTCACTCCTTTCTTAGAAAAATCTTTTCCAATATCTACACCTACATATCCTACGAGTATGCAACCAGCAATCCAAAGTGCCATGGCTACCATCCCCAAACCTCTTAACCTCTTCTTTATTCCCAACAAAAGCTTGATACCATTATAGACGATGGCTATTAGTGGAATTCCTATGACCAGGAGCAATCCGGCAGCAGCCCAATTGAATTGCTGTTGAGATACAAAGAATATTTCAGCTATGTCCATGTTAAGGAGGCTGCCTATTCCCATATTGGTAATACTGAAGAAAGATAAGGAGCCAAATAATGAGGTGAGAAGCATGATAAGGAGGACAATTCCAATGGCGATGAATATCACCCCTATGAACTTCACAATGGCTTTAACGGTGAAGGTGAGCAAGGCAATAATGAAGTCGACCATCTTATCGATCAGGCCTTTTGCTCTTTGAATTGGTTTTTTTTTTCCGTTGGAAGCCTCTTCCGCAAAGTCGCTGAACCTCTTTTTGAGATTGTCTAGTTCTTCTTTTATTGATTTCTCAATACTGGAGACATTGACGCGTTCACCTTTCATCTCCAGCTTCTCTGCTGTTGTTCGAGCTTTAGGGATTATCAACCAGAGCAGTATATACAGCAGGAACCCGGTTCCGAAAAAGAAGAATGAAATGGCGAACAAGACCCTCAGCCAGATTGGGTCAAAGTTGAAGTAAGCAGCGATTCCCCCGCAAACACCTCCCAATACATGATTGTCCGGATCCCGGAAAACTCTCTTTCTTGTATATCCATAATCTTTTGAAGAGGATTCATCTTCAGATGTTTCATCGGAATCAGCTCCGTTATCAGCATCCACATAGTCTTCAGGTTTGCCCATTACGGTCATTACCTGATCGACATCCTCAGTGGATATTACTTCTTTGCCCTTGCCTATCTTCTCCTGGAGCATTTCTGCGATCCTGGCCTCTATGTCGGCCATGATCTCATCCTGGCCCTCAGATTGTTTGAAGAAGCCTTTTATCTTGTTGAGGTAAGCATGTAGCTTTTCGTGTGCATCTTCATCGATGTGGAAGATGATACCGCTTAAGTTTATTGTTACTGTCTTTTTCATTTCGTGTGTGGTTGTTTATTTATTTATATTTTTTGCGTGTGGAGTTCACTGCTTTCTGCAATTCGTTCCATGTTACGTCCAATTCCTTTAAAAACTTGGAGCCTAATTCCGTTAGCTTGTAATATTTTCTAGGAGGGCCTGATCTTGATTCCTCCCATCTATAGGCTAGCAATCCTGTGTTTTTCAATCTCGTGAGTAGGGGATAAAGCGTTCCCTCCACCACGATCAGCTTTGCTTCCTTGAGTTTCCCAATAATGTCAGAAGGGTAAGCTTCCCCGTCTGACAGCGTAGAGAGTATGCAGTATTCCAATACTCCTTTGCGCATTTGGGCTTTTGTGTTTTCTATATTCATGTGCCAATTCGTTTATTTCTTTTTCTGTTTGTCACCTACACTATTATAACTAGAACTATGCGTTAGATAGATGATGACAATGCAAAGATATATATATAAAATGGTACTATGCAATAAAAGGTTCTATATAATTTCTATATGTAGGCTAAGTAGCTGAAAATCAGCACGATTAATTTTATATATTGATTAAGAAAGTTGATAAAAACGGGGGAAAGTGACGACTTTAGGATCGAAATTAGGGAAGATTTGTCAAGTTTTGATCAAATTATTATGAATGGGTAAGTCTTGTCAAGAGACATTGTCCCACCCAATGGACGCCGTCTACCCTAATGGCTTTGGCAAATTTGACAGGTGCAAGTATGGTCTGAAAAATGACGAACACCTACAACTTTGCCTTTTTTGGAGTCCGCGCATTTGAAAACGTGTTTAAAGAGAAAGTCTTCAGAGTTTTCCAAATAACGTCTTAAAGAATATGCACATACATCTGCTAGCTGTATCATACCGGTTAACTCTGAGTCTACAAAGAGAGGAGTTTCAATTATGTTCTTAACCGACGTCCATAATGTTCCTGTTTTATGGAACTGCTTCATCAGGTTTGTATGCCTCTTACACACAGTCTGATTATTATCATGAATGAGTAATCCATACTGTTTTATTCCGGATGTCTTTGAATAGATTTGCAAATACTGCTCAAATCTGGATACTATTTGTTCAAATGCCTGTTCGTCAACTGACAACCTACTTCTCGTTGGGTCAAAATGTACTTTATCAATACATTCCGCAAACAGGCGACAAAATGTCCATCCTCCTATCAACTTGGCAACTTCAGCAACAAAACTTTTTCTTTCATCAAAAGTAAGATGATTATATGCTGCAGTTTGCTTATAGGTTTTCTTGGTTTTATGATACTGTTTTACAGTTTGGGGGCTTTGCTGAAGCCTTAGTAATTCTGCTCTTCGTTTTCTCTCTACTTTTCGTCGTCTTTCATCTTGATCTAAGTTTGCAAAATTTGCGATACTCTGTTGTTCGCTATAAGGTCTAAGTAACCACCCTGTGTGAATTTCTGCATTTTCTAATGCGTACTTATCTTTTATCCTTTGAACTTTCTGTTCACACCAAGACCATTTACCTATTGGTATGCATAACCCTGCTAATACATAATGGGATGTATTGCTTGAGCTTTCAGGGTTTCCAGATTCATCTATGTAGCAAAATATCATTTTTGGGCATTAAAAAAGCGACTGGTTTTGAAGGAGTACCTTCAATTCGAGACGCTCAGCGGCTCCTTCCAATCGCACTGCAAAGTTAGGTAAAAATACCCAAATGCACTATTTTAAACGAAATATGTTGAAAAATGTTGCACCAGATAGGTTAAGTAAGGAAAAAGTAGGTGTAATTAGGCATAAATATCGCAAATTCAAGGATTTATCGTAATTATTTACACTTCCCTGCTTCTTGTCCTATACGTAGTGTTTCTACTTTGGTGGTATTGAAAAAGAAACTCTCATACGCAATTAGATACCCAGGTACACTCTCAAGTGCTTTTTGTCAATTTTGGTTGTAGGAAAGTTACGGTAGCCTTTCCACCTTAACATTTTTAGCTTTCCCGCAACATTTAAGCTGTTTGGTACGTAGGGGTGGGAAAGCAATTAAACAATCTTAAGACAAAATCTTTTACTACGTGAGATTCATTGGATTAATGTCACTAATTCTGACTTGTTCCTTTTCGTATGGGCAGAAATGCATAACGTGGTTTGACGAAGAGATAAATTGTGAAGATGAACAAGGACTAAAGCAAGGGTATTGGGCGTACTTCGAAGAAAGTGGAATGATAAAATCCGATGGTAACTATTTAGATAATAAGAAGATCGGAACTTGGAAATACAGAGACGCTGTATTATCAGTTGGTACTTATATAACCTACAATGCAGATGGTAGGATAATTGAAGATCATTCTTCTTCTGACTACTATAAGATAGAAATTAATAAAGATAGCTCTATAATGACCGGGTATTTCCTTGATTCAAAGGACAGTCTTGGTACAGAAGGATATGTAACCTATTCGCAAGATAGTATCATTATATATTGTCAAAACCAAAATTGCAAATTCACTTCAGTCACGGGGCAAGAACTAATTAATTTTCAGTGTGTAAATGTGTATAATTTAAGATTCAAAATATCGCGTTTTCAAATGGGATATTTTGATAGATCTTTTAACATCAAGAATTAACCCCCCACCAACCCCAATACGCTGTAATGGGTAGTACATCATTGATGAAATATTTTCTTATTATATGGCTTTTATCACTTGCCCAAATCACGAATGGGCAAAGACCTTTCGATTTCGATAAAAATGATACAAACCAAACAAATCATCGAGGGAAAAAACATGGAATCTGGATAGCGTATTTGAGCGAAACAGTTTCGCCATGTGATAAAGAGCAAGCTTTTTATTATGGTTATGAGCTATACGACAATGGCAAGTCTGTATTTAAATTCAATAATTATAAGTGGAGAGGAAAGGGCAAAATCGAATGTAAGCGGAACTGTGATACAACCGAAAGGCCGATGTTGATTAACGGAACATTCGAATGGTATGATGAGACCGGTAGATTCATAGTATTAGAGGAATATAAGGAGGGAAAGCCACAGTATTTCACAGGAATTAATTATGATAAAAAAGAACCAGACAAAGAAAGTTTTGTTCAACATTTCTATTACGACAAGTTATGGGGAGGACTTCCTGGCACATTCTATTATGAATCCTTCAGTTGGGGGCAGCTGTTTGACAAAGGTTTCTATAGAAAGGGACATAAAGGTTGGGATTTGTTCTCACTATAACCCCAATACGGTGTAGTGGGTAGATGGGAGATTTTGATTGAAGTAAGTACCTTTTCAAATTTAATAAAATGACCGAATTCCGGTAGGCTCAAATACTCGATGCCCGCCAATTTCCCCACTTCAAATAGCTGTAGGAAAGACTTCTAATTACAACTAAGTATATCAATTCGCAGTACCACACCTCGTGAATTTGCCATTGGAGCTTATACTTGTACGTATTTATGTCCATAAATATGTCCCTATATTATAATAATTAATTAGGGTTAAATATGAGGTAAATCTTGGTTTTGGACAAATATAGTGGTATATTTGTCCATAATTATGTCCTCAAAACTGTCCACCAAATATCCTCATATTAAGTTTGCCCCCAATTGGAGGTTAACCGACCGATCCATGTTTTTGTTGGGCCAGTGTCAGGCCTATGTTAAAGCCATTAGCCGTTCACCCATATTGCCCGATCTTTATGGGAGATTATTAAACGTAGCTTTAATAAAAGGCGCTCAGGCAACAACGGCCATTGAGGGCAATACTCTAACCGAGGAGGAAGTGGGGAGAGTCCATCAAGGGCAACACGTATCTCCGAGCAAGAAGTACCAAGAGATTGAAGTGCGCAATATTCTCAATGCATTTAATGATTTGATGCGGGAGATAATTAATGGAGAGCTGTGTGTAATATCTTCGGAGCTAATAAAAAGATTCCATCTGAAAGTTGGAAAGGATTTAGGTGAGAATTTTGAGGCGATACCGGGCCAGTACAGAACATCTGCAAGGAATGTTGGTTCATATAAGTGCCCTGACCATGAAGACGTAGAGGAGCTAATTGATAGTTTCTGTGCGTGGATTCGCAAGGAATTTCACTATGAACAAGGTCAGGAATTTTGGGAGTGTGTAATTCAGGCTATTGTATCTCATGTGTATATTGAATGGATCCATCCTTTTGGGGATGGTAATGGCCGGACAGGCAGATTGCTGGAATTTTATATACTAATCAGGGGAGATAATCCAGATATAGGCTCGCATATATTATCCAATCATTACAACGAGACAAGGCCTGTATATTATAAAGAACTTGAACAGGCAGGTAAAACAGGGGATTTAACGAAGTTTATTGAATATGCACTGGAGGGATTAAGGGATGGATTGGATGGCATAATCG
Source organism: Bacteroidota bacterium (assembly GCA_022572355.1). GTDB lineage: Bacteria > Bacteroidota > Bacteroidia > NORP154 > NORP154 > NORP154. The sequence goes on from JACZWC010000050.1 coordinate 24,745, forward strand.
GACAATTACAGAATAGCCAGATTGAAATAACCTGGCATAAATACATATATGATAAGTTTGCCGAAAAAAAATATACCAAAAACGTATTCCAGCGTCAGAGGGATTTAATACTGAGTTTTACGCCGGGCCTCCACAGTTTTGAAAAGGTATCAGTTATGGATCCATTAATAGCAAAAAGATATGCCAACCTTTCAGACAAGACACTGCGAAGAGATTTGGATGAGCTAATAGAATTAGGACTGGTTGTTAAAATCAACTCAGAATATAAGGCCAACGTCAATTCCATAGTTGATTATTTCCCAGTTAAGAAAACCTCAATAGGCAAGTAGGCAGTCTCAAACACTCGATGCACGCCAATTTCCCCACTTCAAATAGCTGTAAGAAAGGCTTCCAATTACAACTAAGTATATCAATTCGCAGTACCACACCTCGTGAATTTCGCGTTGGAATTCAATAGCAAATAGATAAGTACATACTAAATAGGTACTCAAGGTTATCATTTCAATGATGAGTGCCATGTTGGTTTTACCGGTTCCCGCAACCGCTCCGAATGTAATCATCGAGATGGGCATGATCACCAAGGCGGCTGCAATAACATAGAGTGTAGGTATGGTTATAGAAATGAGATCCGAGCTACTGGTAAATACGCCTATCATGGCTTCCGGAAATAATAAAGTAAGGGGAACAAATAGAATGGTCATGCTAAACCCCATGATTACTATTTTCCTTACCAGCGGCAACACCTCATCTTGCAATCCCTTGCCCATGGTGTTGCTCACCAGGGTATGGGTCGCGCTAAAGAGTCCTATTCCCGGTATCATAAGTATCAAATAGATTGCTCGGATAATATTCGAAGTCGCCAGTTGCCGCACACCCATTTGCTCTATCATGAGGTAAAAGAGAAACCATCCACCCAAGGACATGAAATTCTGTATCATAACAGGTATTCCTATTTTGAATATGATATTGAATTGCTCCTTCTCCGGTTTATGAGGTTTCAACAGCTGGTATTCCGCCAATAGTGAACAGGCGGAGTTCTTTTGTTTTAAATTGATATGGATCAGAAAGTACACAGTAACAACAGCTTCTGAGATAACGGATGCCAGCGCTGCACCAGCAATCCCCATCTCGGGGAAACCCCAATTGCCAAATATCAATGCATAGTCCAGTACAATGTTCACAAAGGCCATGGCTGCCGTACTCCATATGAGCACCTTCGTATTACCTATTCCTATATAAAAGGCTCTAAAAGCTGTGTTTACAAAAGCAAAGAAAATTCCAAATGAACGGACATCCAGATATTCGATAATGCCCGCGTACACTTCTGGTGAACTGATGGGCCCATCCAATATTATAGGCGATCCAAACTTCAGCAGGCAAAATATGAATAGAGCAAAAGCAACCAGGAAATAGAAGCTGTGATCAAACACTTTGCCTATGTTGGATACGTCACCTTCGCCTTTTCTTCGCGCAATAATGATTTGAGCACCGGTGCTGAATCCCATACCGAGCATAAACACCGCTATATAATACATACCCGCCAAAGGTGCTGCTGCCTGAGCTACCTCGCCCACCCTTCCCAAAACCGCCGTGTCGACCATGTACACAATGTTCTGTGCCATCATGCCCAGGATTATGGGGTAGGTTATGCGCCAGATGTATTTGTAAGAGTTCATCCTTATCTTATACTGTGAATGGTATAAACTTCTGCATTAATTGGGCTCAGTAAATGAACAAACGAACAATAGAAGGGAGAACAGCGAAGTCCTGGTTAGTTCATCATTCTTAATTCAAATGTTCGATTGTTCAAATGTTCAAAACTAGATGCTGAAATTTATCTCGTTTTTAGTTCGTTATCGTGCTGCTCATGTCTTCCACCGAAACCTGTAAGGTAATAAAGCATCCTCCCCCGCGTACTCGACTCCAATTCTCGGTCCTGAAATAATGTCCGTGTCTTGAACCTTTACGCCTGCGTCTTCAATCCATATCTTCTTCCCACACAGATCCAATCCGGAATGGACGGTTTTTATACCCAGCGCCTGGCTCATGGTACCCGGCCCACCGCTCAGGGTCTTGTCCACAGACTTTTTGTTTCTTCTCTTCAAGATTGTTTGCAATCCGGCATTCGGTTGAATAGCTCTGATCAAAACCGCATGGGGAATCCCTTTCTGGTTACATACTACGTTAAAGAGATGGTGAATTCCGTAACACAGATAAACATATGCAGTTCCACCCTCTGCGTACATGACCTTCGTTCGGTTCGTTCTTCTGCTGCCAAATGCATGACTCGCCTTGTCATCGGTTCCGGCATATGCTTCCGTTTCGGTAATGACGCCTGACGTGAGCACTCCGTTTATACACGTAAAAAGCTCCTTGCCCAGCAGATCTCTGCTTATTTGTACAACATCATCCCGTATATAAAAACCCCTGCTCAGCTTACCCATTCCAGCTTTTCCTCTTCATTGTTGATGATCTTGCCATTCTCGATGAGCCATTGAATTACTTTCAGTGTTCTGTCCTCAGTACTATCTTTTATACTATCCACCAGGAAGGTGAGATCCACGGGGTTTTCCTGAAGCATTGGCTTCACCTGATCCAGCACACTGTCAAATTCTAACTGGCTCAACTTGAGCTTGTTTCTCTCCAGACAAATATCGCAGGCTCCACATCTATAACTTTCTTCCTCACCGAAGTAAGAGAGCAGGAGCTGACTGCGGCACTTATTATAAGACATTACATAATCCAGTATGGCATTTATCTTTTTGAGGCTAACTTCTTTTCTGTCCTGATAATTCTCTTTAGATATGACAAGCTCCGACGCTTCCTGGCGGGGTGCCGTATACACCAGCTGTGGTAGCTTGTTCTGCTTCACATAGGTGAGGACTTTCATCTTGTGCAGTTTATCGAGGAATTCGATAATCAGCTCTTTCTTTACCTTGGCACGTTTCGCCATCTGAGCCTCATCTATTTTTACAAAGTCGTCAAAACTACCCGCATAAGATCTAAGGAGTAATTTGATAATCGGGTCCAGCAGTTTATTCTCAACCTGGAAGTTGTATAGATCCGTTTTGCCGATGGTGAACATGATCTTGGATGGCATGTACTTCGCGTCATTCATCGACAGGTATCCGTCTCTTTCCAAAAACTTCAAACTGTTATACACTGTAAGCGGTTTGAGGTTGAATTTTTCGCAAAATGCGCCCATGTCCAGGGTGTATGACTCTCCTTCTCCCGCACCTACAGCCAATTGGAAACTGTTACCCAATGATAAATAGGTTTTTTTGATCTCTTTAATTGTCGGGTAACTTGTGGCGATTAAATCTTTTGCTTTTAACAAATCCGCTTCATTGTAGATGATAACCGCGTACGCTTTTTTTTCATCACGTCCTGCACGTCCTGCCTCCTGGAAATAAGCTTCTATGCTATCCGGGATGTCGAGATGAACAACAAACCTCACATTGGCTTTGTCTATGCCCATACCGAATGCATTCGTGCTCACAATTACCCTTGTTCTATTCGTCGCCCATTCGATTTGGCGAGCATCTCTGACTTCCTGGTTTAAACCGGCGTGGTAGTATGTGGATGACACATTATTTTTGTTGAGGAAGTCCGATATTTCCCTGGAGCTCTTGCGGTTTCTCACATAAACTATTCCCGTTCCTTTAACTGTTGATGTGACCTTCAACAATCGCTTTAGCTTGTCGTCCTCTTTCAAAACAACGTAGGCCAGGTTCTTTCTTTCGAAACTTTTCTGTAATAAATTTTCGAATTTGAATTCAAGTTTATTCTGGATGTCGGTCACCACTTCCGTCGTAGCTGTAGCGGTCAATGCGATTACAGGAACTTCCGGGTGCAGCTTCCTGGTTTCTGCAATGTTCAGATAGGAAGGCCTGAAATCATAACCCCATTGCGAAATGCAATGTGCCTCGTCCACAACGAAGAGATTGATCTTCATTTTCTTCATCCGCTCAATGACTATCTCCGCTTTTAAACGCTCAGGAGATAGATATAGAAACCTTATTTTACCATATATACAGTTATCGAGGGCTATGTCTATTTCCCGTCTGTGCATACCAGAGAAGATGGCCACCGCAGGTATTCCAACTTTTTTGAGATTGGCTACCTGGTCTTTCATCAGGGCAATAAGTGGAGATATGACAATACAAATGCCCTCCAGAGCCAATCCGGGTACCTGGAAGCAAATGGACTTACCACCACCGGTAGGAAGCAGCGCCAGGGTATCCTTTCCTTCGAGTACAGAATTGATAATTTCCTCCTGCATCGGCCTGAAACTGGCAAATCCCCAGTACTTTGTCAATATTTGTTGTATGGTCATTGTACTCGTTTCACGATTTAAGAATGATAGATAAACATTGGTAAAAAGACAGTCTCTCAATTGACCACAGCCTATCATACTTTTCAGTACCACAGGTTTCGGGTATCAGGTTTCGGGTTTCAGGTTGGTAACCAACAAACCGACAACTGATAACCGAGACCTGTCATTGCCTAAATATGTTGACCGAATCGGAGTTACAAATTCAACCAAAAAGGAGGTCACATGGCAACAATACAAAGTTATAAGCAATTAACTATAAAAGAGCGTCAGTATCGTTATTTTAGTGAA
>JACZWC010000051.1 GCA_022572355.1 Bacteroidota bacterium
TTTTCAATAGCCGCCAATAAGACAATTGCAGAAGTTGCTTCAAAAATGTGGGGCCTTAAAGCCACATTTCTCAATGCAGCCGGACCATTCACTGCAAAGCTTGCAATAGTTGGCTCCAGTCTGTTTAATTTCAATAAACTACCAGGTTGCAAGGAATCCGCCAGACCTATGAAGTCGCGCTGTTTTTGATCAATCCTGAGGAGAAAATCTTTTTCAGGATGTAGTTTTCCAAGGATCAACCCAAATACTAAAAACATAGAGAGGACTGCGACGTATTTTGCAACGAGAAATTTTGTAGAGGTTTTTGCAACCAAAATATATCCTAAATAAGCTGGAATGAGTGCGAATAGTACATACAGCTTAGACAGTGCAATCAGAAACACACCTACTATCAACCAAGCAAGATTCTTCCAGTTTTTAACATCTCCGACTAATTTGAATCCGTGAAATATGGTGAGGCCCAATCCAAGGATCAATATTCCTTCCTTCAATACCCCGGAACCCCAGAAAACCACAGAGGGAATGAGAAAAACTCCAACGGCCAATTCCATTGATTTGTCCCTGAGAAAAGGCAGAAATGCCTTATAAATTGCCAAAAGACCGGCCAGGGATAAAAAATTGATCACTACGTTGTGCACCTGGTAATATCCCAAAGAAAACAGGCCGACAATGGCATTGAACCTTATGATGGTCCGGGTGTCATTGTAAACGTTCTTTTCATTTGGTTTGAACCAGTGATTTGTGTTTTCCAGGTATCCTTGCAAATGGCTGGCCTCAGTGTTAATGCCAAATATGAGCTGCAAATAATGACTTGGATTTTCAAAGAGTACGGCCAGAATTACCTTCCCGTCGTCGAAGTATTTGAAAATGTCAGCTGTATTCCGATCTGTATAGTAATATGTGTAAAGAAGAAACATCACAAAGCCGGAGGATATCTTCAATACAAATATCGCGGCTATCATTTTTTTACTCAATTCATCAACCTTAAAAAAGGCCAGCTTACTTATCAGGAAGAGAAAGAAGACAATATAGGCGGAGGTGAGAATTATTTCCAATTTATGAGGTGATTTTACATCAAAGTTATCATAAAAAGACTTTTGTTATGTACTTTTGCTTCTGTCAAAAAAGAGCTCAAAATCAACATGCCTACTACCTTGGAAGAGAATCTCGCTACCCTTGAAATTGCACAGACTTTAGGGCTTCTGGAAGAGGAATTTGAGCAGATAAAAAAAATACTGGACCGTACACCAAACTTCACGGAGATAAGCATATTCTCGGTTATGTGGTCTGAGCATTGCTGTTATAAAAATTCAATAAAATGGTTGAAGACATTACCTCGTGAGGGTGAAAAGATGTTGGTGGGTGCAGGCGAGGAGAATGCTGGTTTAGTAGATGTTGGAGAGGGAAGAGCCTGTTGTTTCAAAATAGAATCTCACAATCATCCATCCGCTATTGAACCTTACCAGGGAGCAGCTACGGGGGTGGGCGGCATCAACAGGGATATTTTTACTATGGGAGCAAGGCCTATTGCACAATTAAACTCCTTGCGATTCGGCGATATTACCAGGGAGAGAACAAAGTGGCATATAAAAGGTGTTGTAAAGGGAATTGGAGATTATGGCAATGCCTTCGGAATTCCTGTGGTGGGCGGTGAAGTATTCTTTGATAAATGCTACAATACCAACCCATTGGTAAATGCCATGTCGGTGGGGATGATGGAGGCAGGAGATATCATTTCGGCCATTGCTGAGGGGCCGGGAAATCTGGTTTATATCGTTGGCTCTTCAACGGGAAAGGATGGAATACATGGAGCTACCTTCGCCTCGGGTGATATTACTGAAGAATCTGCTAGCGACCTACCTTCCGTTCAGGTGGGTGACCCCTTTCAGGAAAAGTTGTTGATGGAAGCTACGCAGGAACTGCTTGGAATCAGCGGGCTGGTAGGCATGCAGGATATGGGCGCTGCCGGAATTACCTGCTCCACGCTGGAGATGTCCGACAAAGGAGAATGTGGAATGAAGATTTATTTAGACAAGGTTCCTACTCGACAGACGGATATGAAGCCTTATGAGATTCTGTTGTCTGAATCACAAGAAAGGATGTTGGTGGTGGTAGAACGAGGAAGTGAAGAAGAAATAATTGCCGTGTTTGAAAAGTGGGATTTGAATTGTGTAGAAATTGGCGAGGTAACGGATACCAAGAGAGTCGAATATTACATGAATGGAGAATTGGTGGCTGATGTACCGGCTTGGGATCTGGTATTAGGAGGTGGTGCGCCAGTTTATGACCGTGAACAAAAAGAACCTGCCTATGTTGCGGAGGCCTCGAATTTTTCAATTGACTCAGTGACAGAGCCTGCAGATTTGAAGGCAGTGGCTGATTTCATGTTACAACATCAAAACATAGCCTCTAAAAGGTGGGTAATTGAGCAATATGATTCTATGGTGGGAACGGCCAATATGGGTACCAATGCAGAATCTGACGCGGCGGTGGTGAACTTAAAAGATTCGGATACAGCATTGTTATTATCAACGGATTGTAACTCACGCTATGTGAAAGCCGATCCCAGAGTAGGGGGAATGATAGCTGTCACAGAAGGGGCCAGAAACGTAACTTGCTCAGGGGGAAAACCGTTGGCGATCACCAATTGTCTCAATTTCGGAAACCCATATAACCCTGAGGTTTACTGGCAATTTGTGGGAGCAGTGACGGGAATGGGAGAGGCGTGCCGAAAATTTGATACGCCGGTTACCGGTGGTAATGTTAGCTTCTATAATCAAACTTCTATAGGAGGTACAGAGGAAGCTGTTCATCCAACTCCTGTAATAGGAATGCTTGGCCTGCTGGAGAGTAAATCGGATAGATTATTGCTTGAGTTTAACGATATAGGTGATAAGATATATTTACTTGGGCCAAGCAAAAATGATATTTCATCTTCTGAATATCTTTATTCCTATCACGGGGTCGAGAATTCACCTGTACCCTATTTTGACCTTGACGAGGACTACAATACGCAGCAAACGCTGGCAAAACTAAATCAGAATAAACTCATACAATCGGCCCATGATGTGGCTGATGGTGGATTGTATATCACATTGCTTGAATCGTGTTTTGCAAATGAAGTCGGTTTTGAGATAAGTACAGACGCCACCATCCGCAAAGACGCCTTTTTATTCGGGGAGTCACAGGGACGGATCGTTGTATCAGTTAAGGCTGAAAACGAATCAAAGTTTATTGAAAGCCTGGGTGAAACCGATACGCCTTTTGCTTTGCTCGGATCCGTGACCAAGAGAGATATCAAAATTGATGATGTGAACTTTGGCACAATCATCGATTTGAAAAACAAATATAACACGGCCCTGGGGAATCTTTTGGCTTAGAAGAGGCTTGCTTTATTGTTAAAGCATGAATATCAATTCCCTTTCTTATTCTACCCTGTTGCACGTCCTTTCCTTTACCAGTATTATCGAAGAAAAGGAAGACTACATTGTCATAAAGACAAAGGACAATCCAGCCCATAAATGGGGTAATTTTTTGATGTACCCCAATCCACCTCAAAAAAAGGATTACAAAAGTTGGACCGAAACCTTTGAAATTGAATTCTCTGATCTACCAGTTAAGCATGTGGCTTTCGCCTGGGACTCAAGTGAGGGAATGGCAGGAGAGATCAATGCATTTGAGGAACACGGCTATTATTTTGAGTACGATGATATTATGGTGGCCTCTGAGGTAGTGAAGCCTGGGAAGTATAATGATCATATCGAAATTAAAGCAGTTGTTTCGGAAGCGGAATGGGAGCAGGTCGTTCAGTTGAATATTGTGGTTGAAGGAGATAAAAGTGATGCTTATGCCGCATTTGTCACACGACTCATGACTCAATACAGGGAAATTTGTTTAGCAAACCAATGTATCTGGATGGGTGCCTATCTGAAAGATAAGTTGGTGGCTGATCTGGGATTGTTCCACGCGGGGGAATTGAGGGGATTGGCGGCAATGGTTAAAACCCATCCCGAATTTCGAAAGCAGGGAATCTGCCGCACGCTACTCTTCGAAGCTTCATTGCTCGGACTGAAGCAGATGAACTTTGAAAAGATAGTTTTGGTTGCTGACAGAGCTTTTGGCGCTGGACGGGTGTATGCTGATGTCGGATACCGGGTAGAAGAGAATGGTGCTTCTTTAATCCTCAATTCGATCTGAACCTTCATCCGATAGCGATCGGATAGAGCTTTCCTCACTTTGCACCATATCTTCAGTCAGCTCCTCTTCCTCATGCTGCGCATCCTTAATCAATGAGACGGTCATGATGATACTCGTGACAATAATCGTAAATAGCAGAATACCAGATTTAAAATCTTCAACTACGTATTCTTCAGGAATTGCAAAAAACAACAAAATGGTGACCAATCCTCGAGGGGCTATATACAACTGAGGCTTCAGGTCTTTTCTTATGATCATTTTTAAAACGGCAAATCGCAGCAGGTAAATACTACCAAGCACCAGTCCGCTGATCAGGAATACCTTAATACTCAACAGAGAACTCAGAGATAAAGTGATGCCGAAAATCACAAAGAAAAATGTCCTCACCACAAAGGAGGACTCCGACGTGATGAGCTTAAAATCTTTGAGGACCACTTTAATTGCATCGGGCTTGAGCCACTTCCTCATAAATCCGAAAAAGAACAATTTGCTGTTTTGTAGTACCACGCCAAAAACGAGGATGATCAACAGAGATGACAGGGAGAGCAATTTCCCGATGGAGTAAAGGAGAAGCAATACCGCTATCAACAAAAAGAGCTTCACCTCAGTCTTGATATTTTGAAAGACGAATACCAACAAATAGCTCACAATGATAGAAATGGCAATGGTCCAGGAAATATTTCCCACCACATCAAACACTACGACTTTCGTACTGCTTTCCCCTGCATTGGCTATTAACAAGTAGAAGAACATAATTCCCAATATGTCAGCGATTGTACTTTCATAGATCATGAATTCCTTCTTTTCTTCGCTTAAGTTTTCAACGCTTGGAATTATAATGGCACTACTCATGATGGCAAGTGGAATAGCATAAATCAATGCCGATGTTTGTGATAGTCCGAGGAAAAAATTGAAAATGGCGGCAATAGCAAGGGCCGTAACGATCAATCCCAATAACGCACTCAGAGAGGACTTCCAGAGAGTCGGCCATTTCTCTTTGGTCAATTTCAGATCCAAAGCAGCTTCCAATACAATCATGATCAGCCCTACGATTCCCAGTATTTCCAATACAGGCCTGAGAATTTCCTTGTTGAAGTCAAAATAATAAGCGGGAATTTGCAGTAACATTCCCACCAATATCAGCATGAGAACGCTTGGTATGTTGGTCTTTTTTGAGAAGAGATTAAAGAAGTACGACAGTATGATGATCACCGATACGGCGATGATAAATACATAGGAATTAAAGACTTCGGATAAGTTCATGTGAACCAATTACTTCTCAATAGAGAGGAACAAGATATAAAAAATGTTCCTTGAGATTTGTTGCCTACAGTTTTACAATCCTGACTTTATAAACAACGTCCTCTGTTTTGAGGATGAGAAAGTAAACGCCGGCATCCAGGCCAAGAGCTCTTGTGCTAATGTCAATTTGACCATTCCTTCTATCTGGTGCAGCATGCTCACTATAGTAAATACTCTGTCCTAAAACGTTCTTTATTACAATTTCAAGCCAGCTGCCGATCCTGCGATATTCAATTTTAATTCGATCTTCAAATGGGTTCGGGGAAACTCGAATGGTAGCGGCATTTGATAAGTCAGCGACGCTAATGATGTTCGTATCCGGAAGTACATGTATATAATTGGTCAGCGTTAGCGTGTCATTGGGACAATAGGCATTGGAGGCGACCAATTGAACAGAATAATACCCGGTGTCCGAATAAATATTCCACGGATCAACATCGGTAGATATATTGCCATCGCCAAAATCCCATGCATAACTTGTTGCATTTGATGAGTTATTGGTGAATGTCGCAGCAGCATTCGAACTATAAATTACCGTATCCAAAGAACTAAAACCAGCAACTGCCGGCAGTTTACCAGTTACCGTTGTGTACAGCGTATCGGGGTATGGGCATCCTATTTTAATTATATCAGTTTGGTGGTAGGTTGTAAAGGAATCTGCCACTACCCAGAGAGTTGAAGTAACTCCAAGTCCATTCCAATTGTACGAATCACCACCGGTTGCAGTGAGTAGTACCGAATCCATATAACAAACCGTTTGATCTGGGGTAATTGTTCCTGTGACCTCAGCAACTACCGCTACAGTTACGGAGTCAATTTCACTGTCGCAGCCATTCGCTGAGGTCATGGCACTATAAGTGGTTGTATCTATCGGTGCCACGATAATCACAGAATCCGTTTGCCCGGTATTCCATAAAAAGGAAGTTCCTCCACTTGCGGCCAGAGATATATTTTCTCCCTGACAAATGGTAGTATCAGCGGTTATTGAAATGGCGGGAATCGCATAAACAGTCACCAAACTGCTCTGGATGATGGTATCACTCCCAAAAGAATTGGTAGAGACCAGTGTTACGTCATAAGTTCCAGGTGTGGAGTAGATAATTGTTGGATTTTGCACGGTCGATGTTGTGCTGTCACCCCCGAGAAATAGCCATAACCAGCTCGTAGGGTTGTTAGCAGATGCGTCTGTGAAGTTCACGGTGAACGGTACACAGTCTTCGGTAGGTGTATTGCTAAAATTGGCAATAGGAACAGTGGGCGTAGGACTGGATACAATGATATAACCGTTGTAAGTGATGCTGTCGCTACATGCGTAAGCATTCATTACAGTCAGGCTCACATCAAAGGAGCCGGCTGAATTGTATTCAACCGTTTGACTTTGCAAAGTCGATGTGCCGGGCAATCCTGAATCAAAGGTCCAATTCCAGGTCGATGCATAGGCCGTCGAATCCGTAAATACTACCAAACTATCTGGCAGGTTCAAAACTGTTGTGTCAGCATAAAAAACAACGCTCGGAATTCGGGAAGTCTGCCCATCAGATGAAACGGCAGTGGAAATCAATCCCGCACCATTAACAATATATACGCTTACGTAGTAAGGTTGATTCTGAATGAGGGTCAATCCAGTCTCCGTGGTAGAAATGTTCAACACATTATCGGTCCAGTTTACGATATCCGAATCTCCAGCGCTTGTACCAATGGCATACCAATAATTCACCGTTCCCGAATTTGGGTCAACAGAAATAGGCCAGTTGGCGCTTAACTCTGTTTCTGAACAAATTGTATCCACATCAGTAGAGATTCCATCTAGTGGAGTAACCGCAACCGCAGGCGTCCAATCTATGTTAATACTTATGCTTGCCGGGCTTGACCAATTTTCAGCATTGTCCTTCACCAAGCTGTGAATTTGACAAGATGGAGTACTTGGATTGGGATTTTGGTACCTGACATCATCAGATGGAGCAGTGCCAATGCGCACCAATTCCGTGGCACTACGCGCTTTATAAACTCTGAAATCGTCGTACAGTACATCGGCTCCGCCCGTCCTGAGGGAAACATATTCTCCGGAAGTATGTGGGGAGGTATCCGTCCAGGAAGAAATAAACACATCGTTTACGTAGGTTTTAATCTGCCCGGTAATTGGATCAAACGTTACTTTATAGTCATAAAAGACATCAGGGTCAATGCTCAGGGTCACATCAGACATCAAGGTCCACACGTCATTTATGACTTTGTAAATCTGGCACTTGTTATTGTCTTCCCGGAAGTAAACAAAATAGGAGTTTCCCCGATTGGGCAAAGCTGCATCGTCGCTAAAAAAGTGGATTCCATGTCGCTTATTGGAGCTCACACCGGATTGCATATTGGCCTGCCAATGGTATAAATAGATTTCATAACTGTTTTGTATTAACGAGGCAAATAGGTTGGAATTTCCTTCGTTTTCGTCACTCTGATTTATCGCACCGGAAGCGATTGCCCAGATTCCTGCACTGTCGGTCCAGTCTGAATGAATATTGGCATCGAAATTATCATTGAACACACCGTTGAGGTCATTGGCTCTCCACTCTGTCCCATCAAAATCCAACACCTGGTAAAACACGGTGTCCATCCCGCTTCCTCCGGCGTCACTGTCGGTAAAGGTTGCCGTGAAATCTGCAGTTTCCCACAAGTTAGGATTGCCGACTGCCGTCTGTGGACTTATAGTATCCGTACTACAGCTATATATGGCATCCCAGCCACTTTCAATCGTTGCTCCATCTGAGTAGAATCGCAAGGTCATCTCACCCCCAGTGCTTGTCAATGTTCCAGGATTTACGGCTCCAGAATATCCGCCAAGCAACGGGTCACTGGTCGTTGGCCCATCATAAACCCAAAGCGAATCGAACCCAACTTCAAGATCAAATGAATTGAATGTAAGCGATACCGTTGAGGCATTGCTCGGTGCGATGGTGAACTGATAGGCTTCATTGTTGTAATGATCGCCAAATGGGCCACCCATGTCGTAAATCGTATCTGAACAGAGTACGGTGCCACAACCTGTGAACTTCTCATAAATAAGGTTCCAGAGTTCACTATACCCATTGTCATAGCCCAGTGCCCAGATGCCTATTCCGCCAATGTCCTTGTGTATTACCATGTCGTATCGTCGGCTGAGGCTGTACTCATCATCCACCCATGCCTGTCGCCAATTACCCCCTGACTGAAACACATAGTAATTGTTAAAACCCTCGGCATCCCAGAATCTGTCATGCACACCGAGATAGTTGTTTTTTACATAGGCGAATGTTCGGGAACCGATAGTGGCGGTGGTACTCGATGGAACTGCGTTACTTGCTGTTTGCCATTCATACCCGTAGTAGGGAAGGCCAAGCACCAATTTTACTGGTGTAATCCCTTCGTTCAGGTAATAATTTACCGACCTCACCAAATTGTAGTTGCTCCACAGCGTTCCTTTATAGAATTCGGCTGTGGGGCCTGCAATACTGCTCCCACTGTAATAATAACCATAACCCATGATGATGAACTGATCTACAAAAGGATCCAGGGCCGGAATGTCAAATACGTCGTTCCAATCCACGGAATAGACGGCCATGGTAACTGTACCTCCGCTAATGGCTGCTTTCAGCTGAACGGAGAGGTTTTGCATAAAGGCGGAGAGGTTGTTCTTCTGCGCTCCCGGAACTCCCTCAAAATCGATATTTACACCGTGGGCACCGCGAAAATTAATGAGAGAAATAATGGTGTCGATAAATACCTGTTGAGCGGTTCCATTGGTGAGGAAAGTGGTGTTATTGGAACTTCCGAAATTGGTAACACACAATTCTACTTTGCATCCCGCCGCCAAGGCAAGATCTACAGAAGCAGTTGTTTTCCATGAATGAATAGAGCTATATCCTCCTGTTGAAGGAACCAGTTCATAGGAAAAGTAGGAGAAAGTGGATAGCAAGCTGAAATCGTAATTCGTATAAGCAGTACCAACCCAGTAGGGATGCCATCCATAAACTGCGTATTGCAGGGAGCAGGCTTGCATTTTATTGGAGTTGGAGGTCTTTTTCTGCGGCACGGAAGGTGTAAGCGCGTCGTATTGTGCTTCCGTAGTAAAATGGTACTGCTTGTAAAAATCGGATTGCTCGTGGTGGATGGACGTGTAGTTTCCTGATTTAGAAGTTGAAGTAGATACTTGAGCTGAGACGTTAAATATGCAGAATACGCCAAACAGAAGTAGAAGAAAGCGGGAAGAGTTCAAAATGTGATTGCTTGATCAATCAAATTTACAATAATGTTTGGCTTTAGTTTAATTTGGGATTGTTAAGCATATGGGGCTAAAGCCCAGTGACTTGTCGTGATTTTTCTTCCCCCAGGCTTAAGCCTGGGGGAAGAACAACAAACAAAGACGAGGACTTTAGTCCTAAAAAAGATGCATTTTGCAACGGTAAGCTAAACTATGGCTCGAAGTTTAGGAGCAGATTACTCGATGATGAGTTTCCGGTAAAGTTCCTGATCATCTAATATCATATCCAGAAAGTAAATGCCCTTAGGAAGGAAGCTAAGATCAACAGTATGAGAGGTGGTGGCCTGAGAATAGTTCAGCGATTTTGAATAAACGTTCATTCCAATTACATTTCTAACGATCAAGTTCAATTCCTGACTATTTTCGGATTCAATATTAATATTGAATATTCCCTGATTGGGGTTGGGGAACACGATTACGTTTAAATTCGTTATATTCTCCTTAAGGATTGATGTCGGTATATTACATTTGTCGAATATCCAGCCAGTGTTATTGCTGACATCAGCACTTAAATCTCCAGCATAGAATAATGCACCTCCACTCGCAATCATGTCAATCATCTGTACGTAATTCCAACAAACACTATCTGTAGTTTTCAATAATGTGGCCTGTATACCAAAAATTGAACTTTCAAAAGCAATTGGAAATGCGGATTGGGCACCAACTAGCAGTGCACCCGATACAATTTGAGTTGAACCACCTTGCAGGGTAACGGTGCTACCCGGATTGTTGAAGAACAAGGTATCAAACGAGTTGTTTCCAAGTATCTGGGTATTACCAGTAAATTCAGCCTTGACAAAGGTGTTATTATTGGAGGAAAGTTGTGCTATACCTTGGAACAAAACATTGTCAAAGCTGTTGTTGTCACTTGAAGAGATTATACCTCCACCTTGAAATAACACGTCATTCAAAAAAGTATTATTAGATGAAGAGATAATAAAGGCATAAGTAGGAAATGTAACGCTGTTAAAAGTGCAGAATTGCGTTGAAATAATTTGATCATAGCAAATAATATTGAAATATGTCTGTGACGATCCGCCATAAAACCAGCCATTGCAAACAATCAATGCGCTATCTGCATCCATGGTTAAATTATTATCATTCTGAATGGTCCATGCACCGCAATTGATTGTTGATGTATCCAGGTACACACTTCTGACAGAGCTAGAATTGGAGATAAAAGCATTACTACAGTTTAGGGTAAAACCATTTGAAATAAAGGATCCTTTGTTAACTACTACACTGGTAACATTCAGTTCATCCACAATATTCCATTCTCCTCCAATTCCATTAAAGTATAGATTATCTAGAACATTACCAGTCGTTGAGATTAGGTTGCCGACACCTGAAGATTCAAAATCTATTTTCTGGGTACCAAGATTCCAACTCATATTTGAGGTCAGCATAAGTGAACCATACAATTTAAGAGTAGTAAAACCAAGGGCAGTAGTAAAAGTTGGATTGTTTGTAGCTGCACTCCAGTCCATGGTGTTGCAGGTAATTATCGTGGGGTCGATGTTTACAGATTGGGAGGGAGAATTAAATGAATTGGCATCGAAAATCACATTGTCAAATGGAGAAGGAATCGTTACATGAAAAACCGAACCTCCTGAAGTTGTTGCCCAATGGTTGGGATGATCTGACCAATCACCACTTCCACCTACCCAATAAAAGTCGGTGGCTTGTACTGGAGATATTCCAATACAAAGGAATAGAAGAATTGAAAGAAAAGTGCGGCTCAATGCCCTCATTTTACCAGAGGTATGGTGATAACATTAAGTATAAGGGAAAATTCGCAATTGGTTACGCCAAAAACTACCTGATAATGATCAGTTTCTCAGCGTAAATTGAAGTCGATGTTGTCAGTTTTACGAGGTAACTGCCCGGAGATAATTCAGATAGGTTGATACGCTCTTTCTTTTCCAATTTTTCTTTGGTGTAGATCAATTTTCCCAATGCATCATATATTGAGATAAACATCAAAGTATTCGTTGAACTTTCTACCACCAATAAGTTCTCTGCAGGATTTGGATAAATAACAACTTCTCCGAAATTGTGTTTCTCAACGCCAACCCCAGTTTCAACGCTAATCATATCTGTAACAACCAATGTATCATTGGGACAAACATTACTCTCAGCAATCAATGTCACTGTGTAAACTGCAACATTCGTGGGATATACATTCCACGGATTGGTTCCGGTAGCACTATTCCCATCTCCAAAATCCCAGGAATATGAATCGGCATTAGCGGAGCTGTTTACAAAGGTGGCGGTAGTGTTGGGAAGAATGAGCGTCGAATCAGTGGCGCCGAATGCGGCAATCGGGCTTTGAGCAACTACTATGTTTATAGACTGAATACTTGTGTCCGCACCTCCAGGGCCCGAAGAAATTAGGGTTACCTCATAGGTTCCACTGGTATCAAATTTCACCGCAGGACTCATCAGGTTACTCGAAGCTGGATTGCCACCTGGAATTAACCACAGGTAGGTATCTGCATCCGAAGATTGGTTGGTAAAGTAGATGGAATCACCGATGCAAACAGAGTCATTATTGTTGGTGAAATTAGCCACGGGTGAATTCGACATAATGTGAATATATTGCGTCTTCACCAGCGTGTCTCCAGGACAGTAATCGTTGTTGCTGGCCAGATATACGGAGTACCATCCCGTATCTGCGTAGGTATTGGTTGGATTGATACTTGTCGAAGTATTACCATCACCGAAACTCCAAAAATATTGTGTTGCCGACGAAGAGGTATTTGCAAAATTGATGGTTGCATTTTGCAGTGTCGTAACCAAGGGCGTAGCCGTAAAATCTGCTATGGGTTGCTGAGCTGAAGTTATCGTAACGTATTGCGTGTCTACATCAATACAAGCATCAGAAGAGATCACAACCATGTAAGTCGCAGGGATAGTGGTTGCCTCTACAGTTATCGAAGCAGTCGTATCACCGGTACTCCAGGTATAATTGTCACCTCCGGTGGCTGTAAGTGTTGTTGAATCATTGATACAAATGGTTTCATCGGCGGAAATTGTAGTCGCAGGTAAATTAGACACAGAAACCGTCACGCTCACTGGCTGACTGCTGCAACCATTTTCAAAAGCAGTAACGGTATAAGTTGTAGTTGAAGTAGGGGAGACAGTGATTGAATCACTCGTTGCACCTGTGCTCCAGAGATAGGTCGTACCACCATTCGCAGTTAAGGTAACATCTTCACCACTGCAAATATTCTGATTGGGGCTAACACTTGCTATTGGATCCGCATAAACTATTATGTAATTCACCATAACCACTGTGTTGCTGCCAAAAAAGTTGGAGGCAGTGAGCGTCACCGTATATGTTCCAGGGTTTAGGTAGGTAATTGTGGGATTTTGATCCGTTGATGCTACCGTATCTCCTCCGGGGAAATCCCAAAGCCAATCATCAGGTACGTTGGTCGATACATCCGTAAAGTTCACTGTTAGAGAGCCACAACCCGAGATCACATTGCTCGTAAATCCTGCTACAGGTATCGCTGGCGGAGGGACAGAAACGCTTATATAAGAATTTGCCGTATAACTGGCTGTACATCCATAAGCATCCGTCACTGTCAGAGAAACATCATAAATCCCTGATGAGTCATAGACCACGGATTGCACCTGGTTGGTAGAGCTGGCTGGGTTTCCTCCAGGAAATGACCAAAGCCACTGAACAGCTCCAATTGTTGAATCAGTAAACACAATAATGCTATCTGGTAAGGTGATTTGTGTGGTATCAGCCGAAGCGAGAATCGTAAGGGAGTTAGGCACTTGTCCGTCTGAGGATATATCATTTGAAAATAGTCCGGCACCATTTTCAACACGAACAGAAACATAATAAATTGTTCCAGTGTTTAAACCAAGGTTGGTCTGCGTAACACTTGTATTGGTGCCATTGTCCAACCAATTGATAATATCCGTTCCACCAGGCGTTGTACCAATTGCATACCAATAACGTACCACCGCCGAATGTGGATCTGCTGACGCAGTCCAATTAGCTGAGAGTTCAGTAGTGCTGCACACCGTATCCACATCAGCGCTAAGTCCATCATTCACAACAACATCAGATGGCGGAGTCCAATCAATGTTTACATTAAGTGTTGCCAATGCAGACCAATTTTCGGCGTTATCCTTAACGATAGACTTTATCCTGCAGGACGGCGTGGACGGATTTGGATTTTGAAAACGAACATCATTGGTAGCTGCCGGGCCAACTGATATGGTTTCTGTGCTGGTTCGAGCTCGATAAACTTTAAAATCATTGAACAATACATCCGCGTTTCCGGTTCTTAGAAATGCAGAATTTCCTGAAGTATAGGGGGAACTGTCAATCCACTCACCTACAAAAATATTGTCCTGGTAGGCTTTAATGGAGCCAGTTGCAGGATCAAAGAGGATTTTGTAATCATACCAAGTGTTTTCATTCACTACCAGCGCTGTGTCTAGCTGAATCGTCCATACATCGGAAGCAACCTTGTAGATCTGACATTTATTATTATCGGCCCGGAAATACACAAAATAACCGTTTCCACCATTTGGTAATGCCCCGTTATCGCAGAAAAAGTGCAATCCTTGTCTCCTGCTGGAACTTACGCCGGATTGGGTATTCGCTTGCCAGTGATATAGATAGATTTCCGTATTTGTTTGAGTGAGAGATGTGTAGATATTCGTTTGATTGAGTCCTTCATCGCTCTGATTGAGGTATCCACCACTAATAGCCCAGGTTCCCGTAGCAATTGTCCATTCGGAATGTATGGCGTTATCAAAATTATCATTGTAAAATCCGTTTCCGTTATTTGCCCTCCATTCAGTTCCGTCGAAATCCAGCACCTGGTAGAACACAGTGTCCATCCCGCTTCCACCTAAATCGTCATCCGTAAACGTACCCGCAAAGTCCATGGTTTCCCACAGATTGGGATTGCTGATACTAGTTGTAGGTGCGATCATATCAGGGCAAAAGGGAATGGAAAAGCTAGGTCCATTCACCCACGTTGTACCATCCCAAATTCTCCAATAGTAAACAGAATCAGGTTGAAGAGTCAGAGTACCTAAACTAAATGGATCCTGAAACCCTGTAGGGGCGGGTGTGGTGGTCAGCCAGTCAATGGGTTTGTTCCAGTAGGTGGCAAAAGCCGGATCTAAAGAAATGTCAAGCCACCAGCCTGCATCAGCATTGGCCCAACTTAAATTGATGCTATAATTGCTGTTGGAGCACCCTGAGGCATCAGTTGTAAGATTGTTGGGTGTGTTGGCTGTTGTGGTACACGTCCAGGTTGCTTCCCAACCTGCATTGTTGGCTGAGCAGTCAGATCTGAATTCCACTGCCAGGGAACTTCCACTGGACGTTACTGTACCCGGATTATTGGTTCCCGTATAATATCCAATGAGTGGAGCCCAAACAGAATTTCCATCGTAGATGTACAGGTAGTCCCAGGTGGATTCGAGGTCAAATGCCGAAAATGTGAGGGTGACGCTAGAAGCATTGGTCGGCGCAATGACAGTTAAGCTTCGTTCATCATTGCCATAGTTGGCTCCACTCCCTCCTGAATCATAAAATGAACCGGTGCATCCAACTTCGGTTGTTGTTGGAGGTGGATCATTGATCAGTTTGAAGAAGTAATCCCAGTCCCAATTGGCGCCAGGATCTGTGTGGGTCTGGCTGGGGAAATGCTGATGCCCTTTGATTCTGGTGCAAGAACCTGGAATGCTGGATACATTGTAGTTCGTGGCCGCAGTCCAGGGCCAGAATGCTGTTCTAAGTTGATCAATCCCATATCCGCTGTTGGCAATGTCTTTGCACACATTTGCAGAACTGGTATACATGGCGACCGTGTACCATGCCGGATCGTTTACAAAACCCTCGTGTTCAAGACCAATTGTATATGGATTGGCAGACCCAACATGCCAGGCTTTGTCAGATTCACACACCATTTGTGTCACTTGTCCGTCTGATGACCTGAGCACATAGTGCGCCGACACATTGGCACTGGAATTTTGGAACCAGGAAATACATCCCGCATAAGATCCCTGTACTGTATGTATGGTAACCGCAGAAATCGCTGTTCCGCTTCGCGATGAATAATTGGAGGCATCAGCGGCTGTCCAAATGGCTGTGGGATAATCCAGGCAGAGCTTCTGGAATTTTCCCTGATATGAGCTATTATTCCCTTGGATCTTTTGAGAAGAAAATGAGATTTTACTGGAGGACAATACGTTGAAGTTCGCCAATCCAAATACTTTATTCAGCTGAGTCTTAGAATTTAGAAACCCTAGGCTCCCCATAAAGTCGGCATCGTTCATCAGCTTCAAGATTGAATAAATCTCTGCATCCAGCGCAAATTGTTGCCCATTGCTGCTGTCGGGCAATTCGCTCAGGTATTTCAAAACAGCAATATTGTCTTCTATCTGTGTACTCGTAATTCCCATTTCAACCTGTACTTTGGCGAAGGCCTTGGCATAGGCCAGAATGGCCATCTCCTGGTTGGAGATGATATTTGCCTCAGATATTCCTGATTTTGTGGAAACCAGTTTAAGGGTATTCTTAAAATATCCCTTGCCGTCTTGTATCAGTCCCATTACACCTACGTAGAGTGGCATACCAGTACAGGATTGCAAATCCGTAGCGGGATTAATATTCTTAAAACGAGTTTTGGAATAGGAAACTGCTTCTAACACACCTTCGGGCAAGGTGTTGTAACTCTTGTAGGTGGCCTTAAAAAACTGTTGGTAATTGCTCTTTAACTGGGTTTGGCCCAAACATAGAAAAGTCAGTAAAGCAAAGAGAATACTTAAAACAGATTTTTGCATCATAGGGGGAATGATAAGCGAAGTTATGAAATACTCCGTCTATTCTACCAATATTAGGGACACCCTAGAATCCAATGTTAAATCCGATCCTATATATTGGATTGGGATAGAAGAATCCCTTCGTATCCAATACGTTGTATAATATTGTCAATATCAAAAATGAATTATCACCTACAGGCTGCCGGTAGCCACCGCCGATCCACAGATAGTGGAGGTCGCGGCGTTTTAACCTGAATGTATTGCCACTCTGTTCGGGTACATCCAGGTTTAACAGTTCATATTCCACATGGGCAAAGAAGTTCTTGGTGAATGCATAATTCCCGAATATACTTCCGCCATAAATATGGGTCTTATAGCCTCCAGGTCTATTATCCTGAAAGAATTTATAGGTCAAACCAATGCCGGCAGAAATATCGGGCGTAAATCTGTACCCAACGACTGGTGCGATATCGATAAAAGTATAATTCCCAAACTGGAAACCCAGTCCACCACCTGTATAAACCTTGTTCCAATCAAATTTTTTCTCCTGGCTTGCCCTGATGGAGTCAGTTGCGCTTTTATTGATGTAATCCTGCGCAGTGCAGAGCACAGTAACAAGCAACAATGCTAGTGATATATTGAGTTTTAGGCTGTTCATGCCTGTAAAACGACCAATGAATAATGTAAGTATAAAGTTAGCAAGTATTTGCCAGTCGAATTATTCTGGACAGAACTGGTTTATGCAAGCAAGCAGGAACAGAGATGCTTACTTCAGAAGCGTGACGTGGCCAATGTATTCATGATCCTCTCCTCTTGTGTCTGTGGTTCTTATGAGCCAAACAAACACGTCCATTTGAGCCACTTTTTTTCCGTTGTTCACATGGCCATCCCATCCTATACTGATATCATCGCTCCACACTCCTTTAACCGTGGCTACCTTATCACCCCAACGGTCATAGATAAGGAGTTCAAATTCTTCTCCAATTACACCATAGCCTTTGGGAAAGAAATAATCGTTTTTACCATCTCCATTAGGACTGAAGGCGCTGGGAGTGAACAAGATATATTGTCCGTATATATGTAAGGTATCCGTAATGCTGTTCATACAACCGTCCGGAGTGTAAACCCACTGCGTGATATAATAGACTCCTGTATCACCATATGTATGACTTGGTACATAATACGTACCAGATGTAGATGAACCCGATACCGTGGAACCTCCCAAAGCAGGCCCGATCACTGTTCCATCACCAAAATCCCACATAATGGAATCCGCATCCGCAGAAGCAGTATTTTGAAAGTCCACGGTTGGAGATAAAATAGAGGTCTCATGAGGAGAATGCGGCAATATCGGTATTCCATCCTGCTGAATAACAAAGCCTGCCGTAGGCGTAGCATAAGCCTCAATGGCATCTACCTGAATGACTGTATCCACACATCCCTGGTCTGACACTACAGCCAGCATTACCGTATACGTTCCCGCAGCTGTATAGATGTGCGTGGTAGAATCAGCATCATTAGAAGTGCTTCCGTCCCCAAAATCCCATAACCAGTTCACCAGTGTGACTGGATTAGCGCCAGGCGATACATACACTGCTAAAACCGAAGGTTCACATCCTGCGCCAGATATGGTGAAATCAACATCAGGATTAGGATTTACAATCACATCCATTTGAACAACGGTATCAGGTGAACAACTTCCTTTGTCACTTATTGTTACAAAAAAGGTGGTATTAGCCGTGATACCTGAAATCGTCTGTACCGAGTCTGTAGATATATTGCTCCAAATGTAATTGTAGGCGGGTGACCCTCCCGTTACCGGCCAGACACCAATAGTGGCGTCATCGCCATCACAAATTGTTGCACCGATTGGGGTAGGCGTAATTGGCGCCAAGACAGTTACTGTGATGGTCGCTTGGGCACTCGTACAACCATTGGCATCCGTTACCGTTATTGTATAGATTGTAGTTGTTGTCGGATTTACATTATGCAATTGCGTATTGCCTAAACCGTTATTCCAATCATATGTATAGGGCGGGAAAGTGCCACCGCTTGGCGTTGCATATATATTAACATTTTGCCCGATGCAAAGCGTGGTGTCATCGCTCACAAAGATCTCCAGAGAATCTGGCTGGAATATTTCTATAAACAGGTTGTCCACGCAATTATTATTATCCGTAACTGTGAACAGATACGTTCCGGCACCTAACCCAGTGGCCGTCAACGTAGATTGCGTGCCAGGATCACTCCATAAATATGTAAACGGAGCCTGACCCTCATTGATGTACGCCGTGGCGCTTCCCATTCCGTCATTAAAACAAAGCAGGTCAACTGTGACTATTGAATCGATTACAGGTCCTGGATCATCCCAAACTGAAATTTGATAGGTGAAGGTACATCCATTCGCATCTGTGATCAGAACATAGTATGGATCTCTCGCGAGTAAGTCTGTTACCGTATCGTTGGTTGTGCCCAGTGGGTCATCCCATTGATAGGAGTAGGGAGGCGTTCCTCCTATTGGAGAGACGATGGCGGTTCCATTATAGTCTCCGCATGTAGATGGAAAACTCAGTCCGCTGGCAATAAGAGGAGTAGGCTCACTGACTGTAATTGTGCTGCTTTCTATACAACTGTTCAAATCTTGAACGGTCACCGTATAGGATTGGGCTGTTAAATTGGTTACTATATTGGAATTTCCCGTACCCGCAGGTAGCCATCCATAAGAATAAAAAGGAGTTCCGCCTTGAACAGTTACGTAAATGGCACCATCATTTCCACCATTACAACTCACATCAATCACCGAATCAAGTATGACCAAAGGCTGCGGCTCACCTATATTAACGGATTGGTTTGTAGAACAATTGTTATCATCCGTTATAATTACATTATGCGTTCCAGCACAAAGTGCATTTACGGAAGCAAGTGTATCGCCAGTATTTGGCCAGAAATAATCATAGGGTGTCGTTCCTCCTCCAACAAATACAGTGGCATCTCCGTCACATGTACCATTGCAGCTAGCATCGCTGTATGAAATAATGGCAGAATTTAATTGTACCGGCTCATTAATAAGAACAGTTGTTGCTGCAATACAGCCATTTCCATCGATAATTGTAACTGAGAATACCCCTCCCCACAAATCAAATACCGTAGTAAAACCAACTCCTGATGCGATGGTGTCACCTCCATCTTTCCACACATAAGTTAGTGGTGGAGTAACACCGGTGGCAAAAACAGTTGCGGTACCGTTGCTGTCGCCATTGCATGTTACATTGTTATTGTTGAGACTGTCAATTATTGGCCCCGTTACATCATTAATAGCTACTGGCATAGTAAAGAAGCATCCGTTGCCATCAAATACAACCGGATTATAAATACCAGCCGTCACGTTAATAATGCAAGCGCCATTTGTCGTAAGCGGATCGTTCCAAACGATGACGAACGGAGCAACACCGCCTATCACATTTACACAAGCGCCACCATTGGCAAAACCACAAGTTGAAGCCGTTATGGTCTCAAACAAACCTAGTTGCTGGGGTTGTGAAAGAATAACAGATGCAGTTTCAATACAGCTATTCAAGTCAGTTATAGTTACACCAAATGGCCCATTACACAATCCGTTTGCTGTGGGGGTTGTTTGAAAGGATGGATCATTCCACAAGTAAGTGTAAGGCGGAGTTCCACCGCCTACACTCACCGTGGCGTCTCCATCACAGGCACCATAGCAACTCACATCATTCTGAGATGTTGTTGAACCCATTCCCTGAGGTTCCGTGATAAGTATAGATGTGGTGGCCGTACATCCATTCGTATCAGTTACAGTTAGTCCATATGTTCCCGCAGATAAATTAATTGCCTGGGCGCCTGTTTGGAAATCAGTCCATATATAGGTATAAGGTGCAATTCCTCCAGTGACAGTAGATTGGGCATAACCATCGCTGTACCCATTACAGCTCACATTACCACTCGATGCGATAGCTGTAGTTAGCAAAGGAGGAGTTCCCACAATCGCGAGTGTAGTTGTGAAACAGCCGTTGTTATCTGTCAATGTTACATTATACGTTCCCTCACATAGATTGGTGGCGGTTTGAGTTCCCTGGTTGAAAGTATCATCCCATGCGAAAGTGAATGGGATGGTTCCGTTCGATGGAAAAGCGATAGCTGTTCCGTCGCAATCACCAAAGCAAGTCACATCAGTAGCAGAAGCAGTTGCAGTAACCGGCAATGGATCCACAATAGTAATAGTTGCAAATTGGTTACAGGAATTTGCGTCGGAAATTGCGACTGAGTAGACACCATCACAGAGTCCCACAGCAGTGGCATTTGTCTGATTTCCTGAGTCATCCCACAGATAAGTATAGGGAACAATGCCTCCTACGACAGTTACGCCTACCGTGCCATCGCAGTAGCCAAAACAAACTGGGTCAGAGGAATTGGTGCTATATATAATGGAATCCGGTTGGAAGATAGTCACGATAGCTGTGGCCACACAATTGTTGGAGTCTTTTATTGTAACGGTCCACGTGTTCGCTGGTAAATTAGCTGCAGTCGGAGTAGACTGTCCCAGTGGGTCGTTCCAGGTGTAAGTATATGGTAATGTTCCTCCTGTTACAGTGACAGTTGCCATGCCATTGTCTCCTCCATAACAACTTACACTATCCGATGCAACAATTATTGCCACCGGTCCGGCTAAATCCGCTATAGTAATTGAAAGAGATTCAGAACAACCATTCACATCGGTGACCGTAACGGTGTAAGTACCTGCTATTATGTTATTGATAAAGGGTGTAGTTGCCGTAGTCGACCAAAGATAACTGTATGGTGAGGTTCCGCCGATAACGGTTACTGTCGCTATTCCATCTGGCTGGCCACAGTTGGCATCTCCATGAGACTCTGTTAAAGTCATCGATAATGGGGCATCCACATTTTGGCCAGTTACTATAGTACACCCTTTATTATCTGTTACTGTGACGGTAAATGTCCCAGCGCATAATCCTGTGGCAACGGATGTACTCTGTAAAAGCGGATCACTCCACCCATATATATAAGGCGTTGTTCCACCACTCACAGTGGCTGTGGCTGTTCCGTCACAAAGGCCGTTGCAGCTAACACTGTCAGAAGTGGTGGTTACCACCAGTAGTGTGGGTTCTGTTATAACAGCTATGGCATTTACTATACATCCATTGGAGTCTGTAACAGCCACATTGTAAGTTCCCTGTATCAATCCCGTTGCAGTGATCGTGGTTTGGGTGCCGCTGTCATCCCATTGGTAAGTAAATGGCAATGTGCCTCCTGCCATGGATACTGTGGCCTCGCCATCATTTCCTCCAAAACAACTCACATTGATAGTTGTGGAAATAGTGGGTGTTCCTGCAGGCAGGTCATTGACAACTACACATGCATTGGCAACACATCCCAAGATATCTGTTACAACTATACAATAGGTTCCTGAATCTATTCCAGTGGCACAGGAGGTATTTTGTGTTCCCGGATCATCCCAGGAATAGCCGAACAAACCATTTCCACCAGTAGCAGTTACACAGGCACTTCCATCTGCCAGGCTACAGTGTGCATCCACTGCCGATATGGTTAATGTGATCACAAGCGGCTGCAGTATAACCACCGAGGTAGTATCTGTACAGCCATTGTTGTCTATTACCGTTAATCCGTAAGAACCTGCACACAATCCTGTGGCTATTTGGGTAGTCTGTGTTCCAGGGTCATTCCAGTTATAGGTATATGCTCCGGTTCCACCTGAAGCCAGTCCTGTGGCTGTTCCGTCACAGTCGCCGTTACAAGTAGCATCAGTTTGAGTGGAAATGGTGACATTCACAGCGGAAGGTTCTCCCAATATCTGTGAGATACTTCCAGTGCATCCATTGGAGTCAATTATACTCACTGCGTAGGTTCCGACACAAAGTCCGCTTGCCAAAGCAGTGGTTTGTAGGATAATGTCATCCCATGCGTATGTATAGGGTGGCATTCCGTTGGTAATTGCCACGGTAGCAAATCCATCACATCCACCATTACAACTTGGATCTGAAAAAGCCGATATAACAAGTGTTGGTGCTCCCAGATCATTGACCACTGCTATGGCTGTGGCTGTACATCCTGTATTGTCTGTTACAGTTATGTTGTATATACCAGAGAACAATCCAGTAGCGCAGGCCGTTGTCTGTGTTCCACTATCATCCCAGTCGTAAGTATATGGAGATACTCCACTGGATACTGTTACACAGGCTGATCCATCGTCCAATCCGCAGTTGGCTCCATTGGTGTCAACAACCAAGGTGATGGCCGGTGGCTCTGTGATTACAATAACATCAGAGAGTGAACATCCATTGGCATCGGTAACAAGTACCGTGTAGCTGTTTGCTGTTAATCCTGTGGCAGATGTGTTGGTCTGCAAGTTAATGTCGTTCCACTGATAGATATAAGTTGTTGTTCCTCCACTGATACCCGCTGTTGCTACTCCCGTTGAGTCACCATTGCAAAGCACATCAGTTGAAGAGAACAGGTTGGCAAGAGCAAGTGGTTGAGCAATTAGAGCAGAGTCAATGAGTGTACATCCATTGTTATCTGTTACAGTTACATAATAGGTTCCTGCGCAGAGGTTAATAGCCAAAGAGGCAGTCTGGCCATCACTCCACAGGTAAGTATAGGGTGAGGTTCCGTCGGTAGCTGTCATATCAGCTGTTCCGTCGCAGTCTCCACTACAATCAACACTCACCGCACTTATAGAAGAAGACAGAGCGAGTGGTTCTGTTACAATTATTGTAGAGCTCGAAACACATCCGTTGGCATCTTCTACCTGGGCAATATATGTTCCTACACACAATCCTGTGGCGATGGCGTTAGTCTGTGTCCCGGGATCATTCCAGCTATATGTATAAGGTGTGGTTCCACCAAGAGGGCTTACGGTTGCGCTTCCATCGCAGCCACCTGTACAGGTAACAGCCACCTGGCTAACCGGAGAGGTAAGGGGTAGAGGTTCTGTTATGATTATTGAAGTAATATCGGTGCATCCATTGCCATCCGTTACAATTACATTATATGTTCCTACACACAATGCTGCAGCGGTTGTATTTGTTTGCGTTGCTGGGTCATCCCAATCGTAAGTATATACTCCGGTTCCTCCAACAGCTGAAGCTGTAGCATTTCCATCACAGGCATTGTTACAACTTGCATTAGTACTACCCGTAATACCGATTATCAAGGCAGGCGGTGCAGAAATTACAGCGATTGCAGTGGTTACACAACCGGTACTATCCGTAATTATAACCGTATATGTTCCTGCCCCTAGGCTGTCTGCTGTTGCTGTGTTTTGAGTCAATGGATCATCCCATAAAAAGGTGTATGGAGGTTGTCCATCTGAAGGATCTACGGTTAGGAGACCATCGGTTGTACCTGGACAACTCAATGATATATTGACAATAATACTGGCAGTAGGCCCTGCCGTATCACTCACCGTTGCTGTTCCGGTTGAGAAACATCCGCTGGCATCAGTTACTGTTACAGTGTATCCTCCGGCCAGCAGTCCTGTGGCATTGGCATTTGTTTGTGATGGTATACTACTCCAGGCGTAGGTATAAGGTAATGTTCCATTAAGTGCAGATGCAATGGCTTCACCATCTGCCTGGCCGCAGTGTGATGTTAAAGATGTGGTTGTTACCAGAATCGCCAACGGCTCATTGATTACAACACTCACAATTGTGTCGCATCCATTGACATCTGTTACTATTACATTGTATGTTCCTTGACATAACCCTGCAGCAGTCGCAGTTGTTTGAGTACCCAAATCGTCCCATAGGTAAGTGTAGGGTAGGGTTCCTCCTGATGGAGTAGCAGTTGCATCTCCGTCACAGGAGCCGTTACATAGTGCATCATTGCCTGCTATGGCGGCAGTAACTACAATTGGCTCTGTTATAATTGTTGATGCCGTGGCGATACAACCAACAGCATCCGTTATTGCAACATTAAAAGTTCCAGCACACAAACCTGCAGCAGTTGCGTTGGTCTGGGTTCCTGGATCATCCCAGACATAAGTGTAGGGTGCTGTTCCTCCAGCCATGTTAGCAGTGGCTTGTCCGTCGCATGTTCCATTACAAGAAGTGTTATTATCAACCACAATAGTAGCTGTGCCCCCTCCAAGATCAGAGATATTCACAGTAGTTTGATCCGTACATCCATTGGCATCGGTTACGGTCACATTGTAGGATCCAGCACCTAGTCCTGTAGCTGTGGCGGTAGTTTGCCCGCCAGCTAGCGGATCCCAATTATAGGTAAAGGTGCCAGTTCCACCAGATCCGAAAGCTGTGGCATCACCATCCGTTTGACCGCAGTTGGCATCGTTTCCAGAACCCGTTGCAACCACGGCTGGTGGTTCTATCACGGTATAGGCCGCAGTAGTGGTGCAACCGTTTGTATCAGTTATCGTTGCAGTGTACGTTCCCGCCAGTAAGTTTATCAGGTCTTGTGTAGTCTCTCCTCCCGGAGACCAGGAATAAGCATAAGGAGCTGTACCTCCAGTTACACTTAAATCAACAGTTCCGGTGGAGTCTCCATTACAAGGAATATCTGTTCCAACTATTGTTGTTGCAAGAGGCGCAGCGGGTTGTAAGATTGTGGCCGAGCCTACTGTGACTATTCCATTGGAGTCGGTAACAGTTACTGTATACGTATCCGCACATTGATTGATAATGTCTTCTGCGGTCATTCCTCCGGGTGACCACGAGTAAGTATAGGGCTGAACACCACCAGAAACGGTAAGCTCAATCTGTCCGTCGCAGTCACCAAAACACAGAAGAACTGTCGGTGTTAATGTGAGCACAATTGCTCCCGGCTCTGTGATAATAACACAGTCCGTGGATACACATCCATTTGCATCGATAACTGTTACGCACACCGTATCATCACATAGCCCTGTCGCAGTAGCATTTGTTTGCGCTCCCGGATCATCCCATAAATAGGTGAATGGGGATGTTCCTCCCGTCATGGTAACTGAAGCCTGACCATCACAGACATTAAATCCAGATGTGTTGTTGTCTATCACAGCTGTGGCTGTTCCACCTGGTATATCTGCAACAAATTGAGAAGTAATAGCTGTGCAACCATTCGCGTCTGTAACAGTTACATTATATGTTCCAGTTGCCAATCCAGTTGCAGTTGCATTGGTTTGTGAACCTGTACCATCCCACTGATAAGTATAAGTTGGCGTGCCCCCTGCCACGGATACAATGGCTGAACCATCGGATTGTCCGCAGTTAGCATCCACTGCTGATGGAGTGAGCACTATTGGTGCAGGATCTGTAATAATGATCTGTGCTGTTCCCGTACATCCGTTACCATCTGTTATTGTTACGTCATAAATTCCTGCAATGAGCGAAGATATATCCTCCAAGCCTGAGGTAAAACCTCCTGGCCCAGTCCATGAGAACAAATAGCTTCCATCACCACCAGTTGGTGTGAGGTCAGCAGCACCACTATTGTCGCCATTACACAATGCATTTGTTCCTATAATAGTGCCTGCTACAACTGCCGGTTCGGTTATCACAACTGAAGTTGTTGCTGTACAACTGTTTCCATCGGTCAAAGTGACATCATAAGTTCCTGCCTCCAATGCTGAGATGTCTTCAGTAGTTGCAGTGAAAGAGTTGGGTCCTGTCCAGCTGAATGTATAAGCAAGCGTTCCTCCGGATACTCCCAAATCAATTGATCCATTGAAGTCGCCGTTACAAAGTACGTTAACAGGTGTGGTAGTCAAGACCAATGCTGGTGGTTCGGCAATTACATAAACACCATTTATAATACATCCTACACCATCCGTCACATTTAAAGTATAGGTACCCGCCTCCAGGCCGGTGATGTCTTCGGTAGTAGATGTATAGGCATTGGGACCTGTCCAGTTGTAGGTTAGAGGAGCTGAACCTCCAGTAACGGTAATGTCAATCGCTCCTGTGAAGTTTCCATTACAATCCACATCTGTTATGACCTCAGATAAGGATCCTCCTGATGCATCGCTAATAGTTGAAGTTGTTATTTGGGTACATCCATTGCCATCGGTTACTGTAACTGAGTAAGTGCCGGAAGGCAATCCTACAACAGTGGCAGATGTTCCAACAGAAACCGGTACGCTGTTTTCCCATGCGTAAGTATATGCTCCTGTCCCTCCAGTTACCACAACTGATACTTCTCCGTCACTCTGACCACAATTAGAAGTAGCAGAACCTGGAGTTAAGCCGATTATTACAGGCTCGGTTATAACGATTTGCGCTGTTCCCGTACATCCATTTCCATCTGTGATGGTAACATCATATGTTCCCGCTTCCAGTGCCGAAATATCTTCAGTGGTCGCGGTAAAGGAGTTAGGCCCTGTCCATGAGAAAATATAAGTGCCATTACCTCCAGTTGGAGTGAGGTCAGCTGCACCGCTATTGCCTCCATTACACAATGCGTTTGTTCCTGCAATAGCTCCAGCCACAACAGCGGGTTCTGTAATAATCACAGATGTGTTTTGCACACATCCATTACCATCAGTCACTGTAACATCATAAGTACCTGCTTCTAATGCTGATATATCTTCTGTTGTAGCTGTAAAGGCATTGGGCCCTGTCCAGCTGTAGGTATAAACTACAGTACCTCCTGACACCGCCAGATCGATAGAGCCATTAAAGTCTCCGTTACATAGTACATTTACTGGGGTGGTAACCAAGACCAGTGCTGCCGGTTCATTGACAACGTAAACTCCATTGATAACACACCCTACTCCGTCAGTAACATTTAAGGTATAGGTGCCTGCTTCAAGTCCGGTGATATCTTCGGTAGTAGATGTATAGGCATTGGGACCTGTCCAGTTGTAAGTTAGAGGAGCTGAACCTCCAGTAACGGTAATGTCAATTGCCCCTGTAAAGTTTCCATTGCAATCCACATCTGTTATGACCTCAGCCAGGGTTCCTCCTGACGCATCACTTATAGTTGAAGTTGTTATTTGGGTACATCCATTGCCATCGGTTACTGTAACCGAATAAGTGCCTGAAGGTAATCCTACAACAGTGGCAGTCGTTCCAACAGAAACAGGTACAGCGTTCTCCCATGCATACGTATAAGTTCCAGTTCCGCCTGTAGCAACAACGGATACTTCTCCGTCAGTTTGTCCACAATTAGAGGTGACTGAACCAGGAGTTAATCCTATGACAATTGGCTCAGTAATAATGATCTGTGCTGTTCCTGTACATCCATTGCCATCTGTGATGGTAACATCATAAGTTCCAGCTTCCAGCGTTGAAATATCTTCAGTGGTCGCAGTAAAAGAGTTAGGGCCTGTCCATGAGAATATATAGCTTCCATCGCCGCCAGTTGGAGTGAGGTCTGCAGCGCCATCAGTGCCTGCATTACATTGTACGTTGGTACCCACGATCGTTCCTGCAACAACAGCAGGTTCTGTGATCACAACTGAAGTTATCGCTGTACAGTTGTTTCCATCTGTCACAGTTACATCATAAGTTCCTGCCTCTAATGCGGATATGTCTTCAGTAGTTGCTGTAAATGCATTGGGCCCAGTCCAGCTGTAGGTGTAAATGACAGTACCTCCTGAAACTGCCAGATCAATAGAGCCATTAAAGTCTCCGTTACAAAGTACATTCACCGGGGTGGTAACCAAGACGAGTGCTGCTGGTTCATTTATGATATAAACTCCATTGATAATACATCCTACTCCATCAGTAACAGTTAGCGTATAGGTACCCGCTTCCAATCCAGTGATATCTTCTGTACTAGCTGTATATGAGTTTGGTCCTGTCCAACTGTAAGTAAGCGTTGGTGTTGCTCCGGTAACAGTAATGGCAATCTCTCCGGTAAAGCTTCCATTACAATCCACATCTATTATGATTTCCGTCAATGTTCCTCCAGCTGTATTGCTAATGGTTGAAGTTATTATCTGCGTACAACCATTGCCATCTGTTACTGTAACTGAGTAAGTGCCGGCAGGTAATCCTACAACAGTTGCAGTTGTTCCTACAGAAACTGGTACGCTGTTCTCCCATGCGTAAGTATATGTTCCCGTTCCTCCTGTAACTGCTACTGATACTTCTCCATCACTTTGACCACAGTTGGAGTTGACTGATCCAGGAGTTAATCCTATAATTACTGGCTCGGTAATTATGATCTGTGCTGTTCCAGTACATCCATTGCCATCAGTTATTGTTACATCGTAAGTGCCTGCAAGCAGGGCAGATATATCTTCTGTTGTTGCAGTAAATGCTCCAGGCCCTGTCCATGAGAAAATATAACTTCCATCTCCACCAGCTGGCGTAAGGTCTGCAGCACCGGTATTGGCTCCGTTACACAGTACATCTGTTCCAGTAATAGTTCCAGCTACAACTGGCAGTTGATTAATTGTGGCTGTGATCGTAGCTGTACAGCCATTGGCATCTGTAACAGTAACATCATAGGTACCCACACCCAGTCCTGTTGCTGTGGCTGTTGTCTGACTTCCTGCAGTGGCTGCCCACTGATAAGTATAGGCAGTGGTTCCTCCAGCAGCTCCTACCACGGCCTGTCCATC
>JACZWC010000052.1 GCA_022572355.1 Bacteroidota bacterium
TTCACTAAAATAACGATACTGACGCTCTTTTATAGTTAATTGCTTATAACTTTGTATTGTTGCCATGTGACCTCCTTTTTGGTTGAATTTGTAACTCCGATTCGGTCAACATATTTAGGCAATGACAAAATCCAAATATATTATATTTATTGGGATAAGATAATTTCTTAGCCTAAAGATGAATAGAATTTTACCAGTTCTGATTTGTTATTGCTTTTGCGCCTTGATTTCTCCTGCAATATCAGGTCAAAGCACTCTGGATTCAATTCAACAATTAATTGAATCTTCAGCAGAAGACACAAACAAGGTTAAGTTGCTCAATAACTCGTCATTCAAATACGGAGATGACCATCCAAAAGAAGCACTCATCTACGCTGAACATGCTGTGAAAATAGCGGAGAAGCTAGATTTCAAAAGAGGCTTGGCTACCGCCTATGCCAACATAGGGATTCTTAGTCACAACAGAGGAAAATTTGACGATGCAATGAAGTATTATGACATCGCGCTGAAGATAAGGCAGGAGATCAATGACCGGTTGGGGATCGCGTATTCTTATACCACCATCGGTAATGTATTTCTGGATAGAGGTGATTATGCAATAGCGCTGGATTATCAACTGAAAGTGCTTAAGATACATGAATCGCTTGGCTTGAGAAATAAGATGAATGCTGCTTACAACAATATTGGCGCTATTTATTATTACCAAGGTGACTACCCACGATCAATTGATTATTTCTTTAGATCGCTGGAAATTGAAAAAGAGAACGGAGATTCTTCAGGGATGGCCACTTCATACCACAATATCGCCTCCTTGTATTATGAACTTGAGAATTATTATGAAGCATCTAAAAACTTTGAGGAAACGATTAGAATAAAAGAGAGTCTCAATGAGAGAAGTAGCCTTGTCGGTTCTTATCTAAACCTAGGTGCTCTTTATCTGGAAATGAAAAATTATGGATTGGCATTGGGGTATTACAATAAATCGTTGTCGTTAAGTGTGGAATTTGACGATAGGGAAACTATGAGTATGGCTTATTCCAATCTTGGCGAGGTTCACCAAATAAGAGGTGAACTCCGGGAAGCGGTGGATTTTTTTAATAAAAGTTTGGCCATTGCCCAGGAAATCGGGACGAAGTATAGTATTCAAAATGCGGCTAAAAACCTTTCGATTGTTTTTGCTGAAATGGGGAACTATAAAGATGCCCATGAGTACCACCAACTGTCCACACTAATGACAGATTCTATGTTCAACGAGGACAAGAGCAAAGAAATTGGAAAGCTGGAGGCAAACTACGAGATGGAAAAACAGATAGAGCAAGAAAAGCGGCTTGCAAAAGAACAGGAGAGCCTGCTCGCCGAAGCCCAGAGTAGGCGAGATAATTTGCAGTACTCAGGTATCTTGATTTTTCTGGTCGTGTTGGGGGCAACACTGTCCGCTGTAGGGAAACTTGCCATACCCGTCAAACTGGCTGAAGGCCTGATCTTCTTTACATTCCTACTGTTCTTTGAATTTACATTGGTTTTACTGGATCCTTACATCGAACAATACAGTTCTGGTGCACCTGCGATAAAACTGGCCTTTAATGCGGTGCTGGCGGGAATGATCTTTCCTTTACATTCCTTTTTTGAGGAGAAGATTAAGGCCAGATTGGCTCAATAAACGGCTAGTTCTTAGCAGCTTTCTTACTCCCGTCATACATCTCGAATTTCTGGAATTTGCATTCCAGTGGGCCGTTAAACAGCGTATGCTTTTTGGAGGGGTGCAAGCCTATTTGCTTTAGGGCTTCCACATTCGGACTTAAAATCCAGGCTTCGAACCCGGCAAAGGATCTTTTTAAGGTGTTGCCAATGTCTTTGTACAATGCGTTAATATCTTCTGGTTTGATTCTCTTTCCGTAAGGCGGGTTTAGGATTAGCATTCCATGGTCAGTCTTGGGATACAATCTGTTAAAGGGCATTTTCATGAGCCGTATCCCAAAATTGAGTTTAAAGTCGAGAGTGGCAATTTTGGCAACGTCCAATACTTCACCTGAAATATCGGATCCGTAAATTGTGGTTTTTGGTGTGGCAATTGATTCTTTTGCCTTCTTGCGGATACGTTCCCATAATTTTTCATCATAATCACGCCATTTCATAAATCCAAAGTGCTTCTTTTTAATGGCTGGTGCCATGTTATAGGCCATCATACCGGCTTCCATCAGGATTGTTCCAGACCCACACATAGGATCAATGAGTGGGATACTCGGATTCCATCCAGCCACCAACAACATACCGGCCGCGAGCACCTCGTTCAATGGTGCCTCCTGGTTGCTCGCCCTGTAACCTCTCATGTGCAGCGAACTTCCGGAACTGTCTAATGATACAGTAACCTTCTCTTGAAATATGTGAACATTAATTCGCAAATCGGGGTTGTTAACATCGACAGATGGCCTTTCTCCGGTCGATTCTCGGAATTTGTCAACTATGGCATCCTTGACTTTAAGTGCAACGTATTTGGAGTGTTTAAAATAATCTGAAAAGACCACGCCATCCACGGCGATAGTGCTGTTTTTATCTATGTATTGAGTCCAGTCAAACTCATGGATACTCTTGTACAATGTCTCCTCATCTTTGGCTTCAAACTTCGAAATGGTGAGCAAGACCCGCAAGGCCGTTCTCAAATGAAGATTTGCCTTGTACAAAAGCTTCAAATCACCTTCGCAGGATACAGCCCGCTTAATGGGCTCAACTTTTTTCGCTCCCAGTGCTCTCAGCTCTTCCGCGAGAACCTCTTCGAGTCCCTGAAATGTTTTTACAATAAACTTCATAGGTAAATATAAACAGGGCCAAATCTACTAAATCTGATGATGGTTAGCTTCTTCAGGGAGAAATGGCACCAATTACACAAATGATATATTTCCCGATATTTAGCGCCGAAAGATTGTTGTAGAAAATGTCGCGTATTGGTAAAGTTATTGCATTATTCAGGGAGGCGCTAGTATCCAAACCCCAGGATTATACAGCGCTCAGTATAAACCGGGCAATATTTTTCCTTGCGGTTCCCATGATACTCGAAATGGTCATGGAAGCCCTATTTGCGGTTGTGGATGTTTTTTTTGTGAGCAGGCTAGGTGTTGAGATGGTTGCAGCCGTTGGCTTAACCGAATCGCTGATGACGCTAGTGTACTCTATTGCTATTGGGCTCAGCATGGCTGCTACCGCAATGGTAGCCAGAAGAATAGGGGAGAGGAAAGAGAAAGATGCAGCAGTCGCGGCATTGCAAGCCATTTATATTGGCGTTGGACTCTCCTTGATAATAAGTGTATTAGGATTAATTTTTGCCGAGGATATTCTAATGCTAATGGGCGCTTCCGATCTGGTTATTTCAGATGGAGCGATATACACCAAATGGATGTTCGGCGGAAATATTGTCATTATGATGATCTTTCTCATCAATGCTATTTTCAGAGGTGCTGGTGATGCAAATATCGCCATGAGAACATTGTGGTTATCGAACGGCCTCAACATAATCCTGGATCCAATGCTGATATTCGGGATCGGCCCCTTCCCGGAAATGGGAATAGCTGGCGCAGCAATCGCCACCAATATTGGAAGAGGAATAGGTGTAATTTATCAGTTGTATCACTTGTTTGGAGGGAAGAGCGTTCTAAAAATTGTTCGCAATAAGCTTGCAGTCAATTGGTCGATTATCAAAAGACTTCTCAATGTTTCAATCGGAGGAACAGGGCAATTTCTGATTTCCTCAGCAAGCTGGATCTTCCTTATGAGAATCATCTCCATGTTTGAAAGTGAAGCCCTTGCGGGCTATACGATAGCGATTCGAATAATCATATTTACCATTCTTCCGGCTTGGGGGCTTTCCAATGCGGCAGCAACCTTGGTAGGACAAAATCTGGGCGCACAACAACCAGATCGGGCTGAAAAATCGGTTTGGAAGGCGGCATTGATGTGTATGGTATTTCTTGGGACAATTGCTGTGATCTTCTTTTTCATGGCAGAACCTTTGGTAATGATCTTTACCGATAATGCGCTTGCCATATATTATGGAAGCCAATGCTTGCAGATAGTCTGTTTTGGGTATATTGCCTTCGCATACGGAATGGTTATCAACCAGGCGTTCAACGGTGCTGGTGACACACGGACCCCAACAATACTGAATTTTATAGGGTTCTGGATTATTCAAATTCCATTGGCCTATTATCTGGCTATTACCCTTGAAATGGGGCCCAAGGGAGCTTTTATAGCCATTGCTATAGCGCAGACATTGTTAGCCGCCATGTGCATAATTGAGTTTCGAAAGGGGAAATGGAAATTGACCAAAATTTGAAATGGAAATTAAACTGATATAGAATGAGTGCTATAATCGAAACAGAAAGATTGATTCTTAGAGAATTGACAGTGGAAGATGCTCGGGATATGTATAACCTCAACCAGGATCCTGAGGTGGTTAAATACGTGAAGAACAGTCCATTTGAATCGATTGACGACGCAAGGGTATTTTTGGAAGGCTATGATCGCTATAAAAAGGAAGGCATGGGCAGATGGGCTTGCATTATAAAAGAGAATAATGAGTGGATAGGCTGGTGTGGCCTGATAACAGAGGAATCTGGTGATGTAGACCTCGGCTTTCGACTTTATAGAAAAAACTGGGGCCAAGGCTTCGCCACGGAGGCTGCAAAGGCCTGTTTGAAATATGGGTTTGAAGAACTGGGTTTGAAAAGAATTGTCGCTTCTACAATGGCTGAGAATAAAGCTTCAATCAACGTCATTGAAAAGCTGGGCATGACCTTTGTTAAATATTTTGAAATTCCCGCCGAAGACGACGATGAAGAGGGCCACACTGGAGAGGGAGTGCTTTACGCCCTGGAAAAGGAAGATTGATTATTTATAAATTAGTAATTGTCAATCACTCACTCATCAATTCCCAATGTCCATTTCCCCTGTACTAGATAGCGATGGAGCGTCTATCTCCAAGTTTGACGAGGAAACCGTCTTGATCAAGTTTAAGGATGGCGCCAATGTAAGGCTCGATGAAGCGATCGAGATACGCGACAAATCTATGGTACTCTTCCCTGAGAAAAAATTTCTAGCGCTCATCGACGCCACTGGAATCTTTGGTACAATAGCACCTGACGCAATGAACTTTTTTGCCAGGGATAAAGAGTTAACCAAGCGGCGTATGGCTCAGGCGATCGTGGTGGATAATTTGCCTCTTAGGATATTAGCTACCTTTTATCTAAGGGTAAAAAAACCAGCAAGAGAAGCGAGGATATTCAATAAAATAGAGGATGCAACAAGATGGTTAGCTGAAAGAAAGCACCTGGTAGAAAATTAATCTGCTCAGTCAATTTTCCAATTTGGAATTCTTCCCGGCGTAAAAGGAGCCTTGAAATTCTCAAGTTTGGCTTCAATCTCTTCAATTTTACCTACCACTCCTTTCAATTGCTCCAGAAGTGGCCCGAATTCTTCAGCCGCTATGTTATAGCCATCAATATTTGTTTGTGTTGGCGATGTAGTAGCACGCCACATGCTCCAGATGATAACCTCAACCCGATCCTTAATGGAGGAGGGAATTTCAAATTCTCGTTTTCTCAGACTGTGGTCTCCATTTAACTTTATGTTGATTTCCAGCAATTCACTCTCGAGTGCTTTGATTTGCTCCATCATTTGAATGGGTACCTCAGGAGCAGACCTCACAGCAACTTTAATATACTTTAGTCGGTTATCTGATTCGTTTTTAACCTTTCCTGCTGCAAGTACCGCTCTCCTCAACTCATTGACCTTGTTTTCAAATTCCAATAACGCTGCATTATCTTTCGCCGGAAGGGATGTATTATCGAGTTTCACACAAACAAACTTTTGTGGTCCCACCAATTCTGTGATTACGCCATTAATGCTTTTGGACATGGAGACCGTATAATTTCCTGGTAAAGCCAGAGGTCCGGAGGGTCTTTGACTGTAACGGCCCACCTTACCCTCCTTCAGCTTGATAGGTGTGGTGGCAGTGTATCTAAAATCCCAAACAACCCTGCTTATTCCGTTCATCGGATCTGATTTAATTTTTCTAATCACATTGCCCTTGTCATCTCTAACCGTAAAGAGTAGATATGGTTTTTCTTCACTGTCTTCAGCACGAATTTCCGCTGGTGACGGGAAGGGGATCGCTGTACCTGCCTTCTTCAGCTTTGTTTCTTTTTTCTGTCGGGTTTCTTTTAGAGTCCTGAGCGTATCGGTCGTTAAAAAAGTAAATACCGCTCCAAGTGGTGGGTTTTCTGCCGTGTAAAACGATTCACCCTGGCTGGATTTACCTCTGTTTCCCAATGGCCTGGAATCCACGTACATCAGTGCATCTTTTATTGGAAAAATATGAGCATCCTTTTTCATGAGCTCATCGGAATAAGTTCGCAATGCCGAATAGTCATCCAGGATGTAAAAGCCTCTTCCAAATGTTCCCAACACCAGGTCATTTTCTCTCTTTTGAATTTCAATGTCTCTCACTGCAATAATGGGCAAGCCACTTTTCAGTTGGGTCCATTCGTTGCCTCCGCTAATACTGAAGAACAGTCCGAATTCAGTTCCTGCAAAAAGCAACTTGGGATTTACATGATCTTCGGCAATTGCATATACCGAACCCCTCTCAGGTAAATTACCCTGAATGGAAGTCCATGACTTGCCCTTATCGGAGCTTTTCAGGATATACGGTTTGAAGTCACCTCTTTTATGATTGTTAAAGGTTGCATACACAACATTCGCGCTGTGTTGAGAAGCGACGATGTCATTCACATATGTCATTTCCGGAATCCCTGGGAACTTGGCTACTTTGGTCCAGGAGGTACCGGCATTTTCTGTTATTTGTATCAGGCCGTCATCTGTACCTACGTAAATGAGATTTTCCTGTATCGGCGATTCATCCAATGCAACGCAGTTCCCGTATATGGTAGTGGACCTGCTTTTCATCACTGCATCCATACTCCATACCTTACCCATAACTTTGAGCTTGTTCCGGTCTATCTGCCTGGTGAGGTCTCCACTAATGGCTTTCCAGCTGCTACCCCTGTCTTCACTTCGGAATAAGATATTGGCTGCAAAGTACAACCGTTTGTGATTGTGAGGACTGATCATCAATGGTGCATCCCAATTCCATCTCAATCCGGGCTCGCCTTTGCCCGGCATGGGTTTTATTCCCAACTTTTCACCACTTTTCTTATCGTACCTGGCCAACCAGCCATACTGAGCCTGCGAGTAAACTATGTTCGGATCCTCAGGATCAATTGCAGCTTCAAATCCATCTCCACCAAGGGTTATGTACCAATCTGAATTTACGATTCCCGAAATGTTGGTGGTCCTCGAAGGGCCTCCCTGAGTATTGTTATCCTGTGTTCCGCCATACACATTATAAAATGGTGTCGCATTATCTATTGCCAGTTTATAAAACTGCGTGACGGGTAAATTGGCCTTGTATTGCCAGTTCTCTGCATGATCCCATGTTTCATAAATTCCACCGTCACATCCAACCAGCCAGTGATCTGTGT
Source organism: Bacteroidota bacterium (assembly GCA_022572355.1). Lineage (GTDB taxonomy): Bacteria > Bacteroidota > Bacteroidia > NORP154 > NORP154 > NORP154. Next base: position 7,533 of record JACZWC010000052.1, read on the forward strand.
CGTCAGGGTCTATCCAAATAGTGTGATTGTCCACGTGCTTGCTTTTTTCTCCCGTCTTTTTGAAGTTTTTGCCACCATCTTCAGTATGGTGCAACCATGTATTCATTGAAAATATCTTATCCACATCCTTGGGATCGCAGATAATTTCCTGGTAATAATTACCGCTGGTAGAATAATCACTCATCTTATACCAACTTGCACCGCGATTCGTGCTTCTGTAGAAGCCACCCTTTTTATCAGATGCTTCGATAATGGCAAATATATAATCTGGATTTACCGGTGAGATCGCCAACCCAATCCTTCCCACATCTACGCTGGGTAAGCCTTCGCTTAACTTCTTCCACGTTTGCCCACCGTCAGTTGTCTTGTGTATTCCTGACCCTGGTCCGCCCCCAATATAGGTAAACACATGCCGCCTTCTCTGCTGGAAGGAAGCGTAGAGAACATCTGGATTTCTTGGGTCCATTACCAGATCGGTGGCACCTGTATGCTCGTCAATTTCCAATATGCGCTTCCATGTCTCTCCACCGTTGTTGCTCTTATAAACTCCGCGCTCTCCACCAGCATTCCAAAGCGGGCCCATGGCGGCAACATAAATCACATTTGAGTTTCCTGGCTTAACTATAATCTTGCCTATATGCTCAGAAGTTTTAAGACCCATATTCTTCCACGATTTGCCACCGTCTTCTGATTTATACACGCCATCGCCATAAGCAACACTTCGCTGGTTGTTGTTCTCACCGGTTCCCACCCAAATAATGTGTGGGTTGTTGGGATCTATGGTCACGCAACCAATGGAATAGCTTCCCTGTTCATCAAATATGGGGGTGTAGGTATTTCCTGAATTGCTCGTTTTCCATACTCCACCAGAAGCAACTGCCACATAATATTCGCTGGTTTTCTTCGGATTAACAGCTATGTCGGCGATTCTTCCGGACATCAATGCGGGTCCAATACTTCTCAGCTTAAGTCCGCTGAATGTGGCGCTATTATATTTCCCTTTGCTATCACTTTTCTTAGATTTTTGGGCAAGCACATCAGACGTAACAATCAATAATGGCAATATCAAAAGAGATAAATAAAGTCGCATGTTTTTAGGTTTTTATTTTGAAGGATGGCTAAGATAATCAAATGTGGTTTAGGTTTATAAATGCATGCATACTTCTTGAAATTAAACGCATAGGTTTTTTATATTTGACACTTGACTTAAATACAAATACTATGAGATATATTTTTCTTTTGTTACTGTTCAGTTCCACATTATTTGCTCAAGAAGAGCTTCCCAAAGGAAAAAGTGGACTGGTAGAATTTACGGAGGTCGTTGAGGTTTCAGGTCTTTCAAAAGCTGAACTCTACGCCAATGCAAAGGCGTGGTTTGCTTCCAATTACAAATCGCCCAATGTTATTAAATCGGAAGATGCAATGGACGGAAAGATCAATGCCAAATCTATGTTTAAGATAATGTCCAAGCCCGGAGGAACGGATAAGGGAGGGTTTGTTCACTATATTCTCAACCTGGAAATAAAACAAGGAAGATACAGGTACACAATTAATTCTTTGAAACATTCAGATAAAACCAATACGATTGGTACCGGAGGAAAGCTTGAGAGAGAAGAGCCATTTTGTGGTTATGAGGTAATGAGTGCGGAAATGTGGAAGGGAATCAAAGAATTGTCGGTAGAAGGTGTGAAAGAGCTTATAGAAAATCTTAAAAAGGGAATGGCATACGTAGAATCAAATAAAAAAAGCGATTGGTAACAACAAATATTTAAGATCATGAACAATCACGAAATAGACTATAAGATCATCGGAGAGGAGATGCAATGCGTTGAGCTGGAGCTGGATCCCAACGAATCGGTGATAGCTGAGGCGGGTAGCTTGATGATGATGGACGGTGAAATTGAGATGGAAACAATTTTTGGAGATGGAGCCAAGCAAAATGAGGGAATAATGGATAAGCTATTTTCCGCAGGGAAAAGAGTACTTACGGGAGAGAGTTTGTTTTTAACAGTCTATACCAATGTTGGACGTGGCAAGAAACATGTGTCCCTGGCATCTCCCTATCCGGGAAAGATCATCGCTATGGATCTTAGTGAGATGAATGGAAAGATCATATGCCAGAAGGATGCCTTCTTATGTGCTGCAAAAGGTGTGAGCATTGGCATCGAATTTCAAAGGAAAATTGGAGTAGGGTTGTTTGGTGGTGAAGGTTTTATTATGCAAAAGCTGGAAGGTGACGGAATGGCTTTTGTGCACGCAGGAGGAACAATAATTGAAAAAACACTGGAGCCCGGTCAGGTGCAAAAAGTAGATACTGGTTGCCTTGTTGCATTTGAGCAAACTGTGAATTACGACATAGAGTTTGTGGGAGGCATCAAGAATACCCTTTTTGGAGGTGAGGGACTTTTCTTTGCCACACTTTCCGGACATGGCAGGATATGGATTCAATCACTTCCGTTCAGCCGCCTGGCTGATAGGATCATATCATCGGCTCCTAGAATGGGAGGGAAGCGCAAAGGTGAGGGCAGTATTCTCGGTGGACTCGGGAATGTTTTGAGTGGAAGATAACTCGTTCTAATATATGGAACGTCATTGCGAGCGAATGACGAGCATTAAAAAAGCCCTCTCAATTTCTCGAGAAGGCTTCCTCATATATGGACCGCAGATTTACTATTCTACCGGAAAATAAATTTGCGTAACCCAATTAGCTGTATCCGGATCGTCTTTTGGTCCTACCGTATAAACTTCCCATGGTGGGCCAATGATAGTATGCTCGTTAGCTTTGATGTAATCCTCTAAGCCAAAATAAGTTGCTTCTGAACTTTCATATGAGCCCAAATGTGTGGTTGTTACAGCATTACCGGTATGTGTAGCAGCAGCCATAATCACATCTGTACCCTCGCCGGTTTCAACAACTGGAATAGCACATTCTAAAGTGCTGTATCCCTCTGGATTCCATTTGTGCCAAATGCACAGTATCTGTCCTGTCACCTCGGCGCCAGACTCCGCTACGTGAGCGGCTAAGGAAGCATACATTTCATTCATCCTTGCTTCGAGATCCTGAACCAATACTGAATCTTTGATGGAGTATATAGGAAGAGATTCTACAGTAACTACTTTTGCGTCAATAGTGGGTTTCGGTTCTACTACCGGCATGTTTTCACAGAGTTCTTTTAAGTTTGCCAAACCCTTCTCAAAATCCGGCCCGAGCATGCCATCCATCGTAAGGCCAATAAACTTACCCATAGGATTCAATCCCATGTCCATTTTCATTCCCCATGATACAGTAGTCACACCCTCATTCTCTATAAAAGACCAGTTTCCAGTACCAGGGCTCATTCCCTCAAATTCCAATTTAGTTTTGATGGAGGTATTTGGCACACTTTCCATAATTGTGAGGCAACCTGTGCCAACCTCTTCGTTGTCACTCTCCCAGCAACGTTTACTACCGGCTCCGGATTCGGGTCCTTCATAGCTAGCTTTCATATCAGGGTCTTTCCCTTGCCATGGATCCCAGTTAACCCAATTGTGGAAGTCATTCACTTGTCCAAAAACAACTTCTGCCGGAGCATTGATTTCACCTGTCCTGGTAACAGTTACCTCAGATGGCAGAAACAGTGAAATTATCACCACCAGCGCCACCAACGCTATTAGCGCTATTATGATTTTTTTGATTGCTTTCATCGGTCAAATATTTGGTTAGGGTCGCAAAAGTAAATAATTAAGGAATAAACGAGATTGTTTTTAACGTCTTTCACAAACGGTAATGTTTCTACTTTTGATTTGCTTAAATAAATATGCATGTGATTTCAAAAGTTGATATAGAAAAATTTCTAGAATTGAAGAAGACCATTCAGGTGATAGACGTGCGCTCACCAAAGGAATTTGAAGGTGGGTGCATTCCCGGAGCTGTCAATATCCCAATACTGAACAATGAAGAACGGGCTGCAGTTGGTACGCATTACAAGCAGGCTGGTAGAGAGCCAGCGATTGGGATGGCGCTAGACATAGTTCAACCCAAAATTCACGGATTCCTGAGTGATGTAGCCCGAATTGATGACAATGAAAATATACTTGTTCACTGTTGGCGAGGTGGTATGAGAAGTGCCCGCTTCTCTGAGTACTTATCGGATAATGGGCACAATGTGAGCGTGCTGGTTAATGGTTATAAGGCCTATCGAAATGTGGTTTATGATTGTTTCAATAAGAAATGGAAGTTGTTGATCATCGGTGGAATGACGGGAAGTGGGAAAACGGATATTCTGAAGCATCTGTCTGAGAAGGGGCATCAGGTTATTGATCTGGAAATGCTCGCTTGTCATAAGGGATCCTCCTTTGGAGCATTGGGACAGAAGGACCAGCCAACTACTGAACAATTTCAAAATGATCTTTGGGAAGCCTGGAAGGATTATGATATTTCTAAACCGGTTATTCTTGAGGATGAGAGCCAGGCCATTGGAGCGGTTAGAATTCCGGATCATCTATTCGCACAAATGCGTTCGAGCCCTGTCATGGCCATTGAGATGAACTTGGATCATCGAGCAGCTCGCCTTGCAAAAGAATACACAAACTTCCCTGATGAGCAACTGAAAGAAGGCGTGCTTAGAATTAGAAAGCGGCTGGGAGGATTAAATGCCCAGAAGGCAGTTAAGGCGATTGAATCAGGGGATTATTTAGAATTTGTCAAAATTGCATTGAGATATTACGACAAAGCATATAGCTTTGGCCTTGACAAAAGAGAATCTGCGCAAGTTCATGCTTTGCCTGTAAAAACAGATGACCCCAGCACAAATGCCCAACTGGTTGACCAGTATTTTCAGGAGAATAAAATGAAATTATGGAAAGCATAAAACTTACAAAATACAGTCATGGAGCTGGATGTGGTTGTAAAATGGCCCCTTCTGTGTTGGAAGAAATTCTTGTCAGTGGCAGCCAGGCCCCTGCAGATCCACGACTGATTGTTGGCAACGACACCAGGGATGATGCAGCGGTAGTTGATATTGGAAATGGAAAGGCTATCATCAGCACCACGGATTTCTTTATGCCTATTGTTGATGATGCCTTTGATTTTGGTAGAATTGCCTCTGTAAATGCCATAAGCGATGTGTATGCAATGGGTGGCGTACCAATCACTGCTATTGCGGTACTCGGATGGCCCATCAATGAAATTTCTGCGGATATAGCCAATCAGGTGATAGAGGGCAGCCGATCGATTTGTGTGGAGGCGGGCATTACCCTGTCTGGAGGGCACAGCATTGATAACCCCGAGCCTTTATTCGGCCTGGCTGTGACGGGCATCGTAGATATCGTCAATATCAAAAGAAATTCAGAGGCAACGGCCGGTTGCAGCCTGTTTCTCACCAAACCACTGGGCATTGGAATACTTTCTACTGCTCAGAAAAAAGGAATGTTGGAACCTGAGGATAAAGATATTGCCAGGGATATCATGTTGAAGTTAAATTCCGTGGGCGCCGAATTCTCTAAGCTCGAATATGTTATGGCCATGACGGATGTTACCGGTTTTGGTTTGCTGGGGCATTTGCTGGAGGTATGTGAAGGAGCTTCAATTAATGCCGAGCTGGATTATAAGGCCATACCAACCATCGATAAAATTCACAAATACCTGGGCCTGAAGTGTATTCCAGGGGGCACCAACCGAAATTGGGACAGCTACGGCAGCAAAATTGGCGAATTGACAGATGAGCAGAGAAATGTGCTCTGTGATCCTCAAACGAGCGGTGGATTATTGGTGGCCATCAAAGAAGGCTGCGAAAATGAGTTTGTAGAGTTTGCCCGTACACAGGGGTATGAATTAACTTCTATCGGCAGTACATTAGCTAGATCGGAAGAAGGGCCATTTATTAATGTGATTTAGAGATGAAATAGTGGAAGGCAAAAGGCAAAGTGAAAAAGGTAAAAATGTAGGGTTTACTCGGTAAAAAGTATAAAGTAGAAGGATTGATACCTGATACTTTCTACTATCTACCTTTTATTTGAAAGTTCGAAACTCAATACTTTTTAAACCTACAACTTTAAACTAAACCCAAATTCAGGTTATATTCGCGTTCAATAAGACCATCTATGAAGCCCATTTTTAAAATACTCGCCAAAATTAATAAGGTAATTCTGCCACGTTACAGCCACAAGGACCTGAACAAGCTCAGTAAATTGGATTATGCAATAATCGGTTGGCGATATTGGGTTACAACGAATTCGCTGGACTAAACTACCGCTGAACTTTTACTCTAATTACCGAACCTTGGGTTTACGACATTATTATAAATGGAACCGAATGTATAGGTGATTCCTACGTTACCCCAATAATCATATTGGGTAGCTTGCTGACTTTGTCTTAGCAATACATCCTCCCGCGAAGCGCCGCTTTCCTTGGCCAGAGATAGTTGATCATGAATTATCTCAACACTTCCCATCACCCGTAAAGTAAATCCTTTAAAAAGCCGTACGCTTACCCGAGTAAATAATTTGAGTCTGTTTTTATTAATATCGTCTAAATAGTGAGATCCCATGACATAGGTACGTACAGAACCCCATTTTTGCTTTAGCTCGAGCGCCAATCCCAATGATTCCTGATATAATTCCTCTTCAATCTTTTCATAAATGGTGGTATCGTTATAAAATACATAACCCAATTCTACTTTATATATTATTCGAAGTTGTTTTCGAGAGGAATGCGCGTAAGCAAAGAAATTATATTCCAGTGCAGGTGCTGCAACGTATCTGAGGCTGATGTTCTTGTAAAGTGATGAATTAACCCTCCCAAATAAACCGGTTGAAAAATGCTCGCTTAAACTCTTAACGGCTAAAAAGTCAAATGCCTGTGATTGTTTTATACTTGTTATGGTTTCACCTCCGAATTTGAATTTTTCTTCCCGATAATTTGCACTGGCATCTAACTCTATTTTCCAATTGTCTGTTATACGGCTTGCGTTTACTGATGCCCAGAGGCTTGTGTTGCTATAAGACTCCTCTCCGCTAAACCATGTTCCCAAATCAATTTCGAAAACCCAGTTGTCCCATTTGTCTTCAACCATTAATGGAACAACAGCCCTATCATATGAAATCTTGATGTATTTACCCAAGGGTGTTTTGCCGATATAATACATCAATCCTATTTTCAGCGTTTGGGCTCCGGCACTGCCAATTTCATCTTCTGTGTCATCTGGCCCTGTTACATACGTCAGGGTATCATTCATACCTTCAAATTCATTGAGTCCTATAAACAATATGGCGTGCTCTTTGCCACCACCACCTGTAAATTGCCTTGTTACCAGTACATGTATATCAGCCAGTTTAGGATCTCTTACATAATTAATAAAGTTTACTTCTTGTCTTAAAAAGTTCAGATCGCAAAAATCGCAGTCCATATAAACTTTGGGCGCAACTTTACTGACGATATCTTCCTCATCATCAGATGGAGGCGCTACTTCTACTGGTTGCGCACTACTGATGAAAGAAGTGATACTCAATGTTATGATCAAGCACCAAGAAAATATTGAGATCTGCATTTTTATATTTCTATCAATATTTGATTCTGAAGGCGGTCATCCAACTTTTCTCTTTTTCTAATAAGATGAGCTTTGCCATTGTTTATCATCACCTCCGGGGGACGCAGCCTGGAATTGTAGTTCGATGCCATGACAAAACCGTAGGCACCAGCGTTTTTAAAAGCCAGAATATCGCCTTCTTTTATCTCCGTAATTTTTCTGTCCCAGGCAAAATTGTCGGTTTCACAAATATAGCCCGACACCGTGTAGATTCGTTCAACTCCTGAGGCGTTAGAGATATTCAATATATGATGGTATGCATTGTAAAACATGGGGCGAATCAAATGATTGAAGCCCGAATCAACGCCTGCAAATACCGTGGCGGTAGTTTGTTTTACCACGTTCACTTTTGCCAGGAAAGTTCCTGCCTCACTCACCAAGAATTTACCCGGTTCGAACCAAAGCTCAAGTGCTTTACCATATTCTTTGCAAAACTCATTGAATCGTTGCGACAGCGCCTTCCCGAGTGCTACAATATCTGTGGCGTCGCCATCCGGAGTTGAGGCTACTTTAAATCCGCTGCCAAGGTCAATGAAGTCCAGCTCCTTAAAATAACTGGTAGCCTCCAACAAAATATCAACCCCTCTCAGGAAAACGTCTATGTTCTTTATTTCTGAACCGGTGTGCATATGCAATCCATTAACCTTCAATCCGGTGGATTTGACGATTCGCTCCACGTGCCGTAACTGGTGAATAGAAATACCAAATTTTGAGTCTATATGTCCTGTTGAGATTTGGTAGTTGCCCCCGGCTAAAATATGCGGATTCAACCTGACACAGATAGGCACCTTATCCCCGTGGATATTTCCAAATTGCTCGAGAATACTAATGTTGTCGATGTTGATGGTCACACCAATTTTAACTGCCTGGTTGATCTCTTCAATTGAAACGCCGTTGGGAGTGAATATGATCTCATCGGGTAGATAGCCAGCTTTTATTCCCAGCTGAACTTCTTCGATAGAAACGGTATCCAGCCCCGATCCCAATCCTTTCAACAATCTGAGAATATTCTGATTGGTCAGCGCTTTGCAGGCGTAGCGAATTTTTACGTTCACGTCGGAGAATGAGGAGGTGAGGAGCGCATATTGATCCCTGATCTTCTGGGCATCGTACACATAAACGGGTGTACCGAATTCCTTCGCTATATTAAGCAGGTCAACGCCTCCAATTTCGTATCTGTTGTTTACAAGATTCATAAAGTTTCGATTTGCAATTCATCCTCAACATCTGCGGCCAGTGATTCATTGCAGCAGATAAAGTTCTCCCGGTCTTCAAACCACATTATCACCTCTTTATTGACTAAGTCTGATTCTTGTTCTGACAGTAGCGAGTTGTAAGAAGAAAATTCCCAATCTCTTGGACTCTCGCAAAACCCATGTCTAACAGGATTGAGATGTATGTAGTTCACCATTTTAAGAAGGTAGTCCCGATCTGAAATGTATTTTCTCTTAAAATTCTTAATAAATAGACTACCCATTCTATGCTGCTGTTTGTTGAAAGCCTGCGTATAAGAACTAAAAAAATTAGAAAACTGCTTACTGATCAATTTCTCATACGGTGATGAATAATTTGTGTTTGACTCATCCAAGGAGTTGAAGTAATTCGCCAATTTTTCTTCCGAATTGATTTTAATCAATAAATGAAAATGATTGGGCATCAGACAATATGCAAACGTTTGGACTACCGGAGATATAAAATGAGCATATCTCTTCAAAAAGAAGTAGTAGTTACCATCATTAACAAATAGATTCTCGCTACCGTTCGCGTGATTGTAGATGTGGTAGTATTTATCGGGCTCTAGTGGTATGTACATCTCTGATTATTAACTGGAGTAAACTCTTCCAAAGTTCAAAACTTTGGAAGAGTTTTTCTTCGGAAAACTTTGGAAGAGTTTACTCCTTTTTAGCGGATGGCAAAATTAAGTTAATTTTAAATAGTTCATTAATTCGTAACTTAGAGCATCGGCAATTCAATTATTTTGAACAAAAGATAATAATCATTAAACCTTTGAGTTTAGCAAATGTCCAACACAACGAAATAGAAAACCCCCTAAACCGCTCTTCATGAAAATCAAAATAATATTTACTGTTCTAGCCCTGGTAATTTGCCAGCTTACTTCTGCCCAAATTACTCTGGGTCCCACGATTGGAGTGAGTTCCCTACCAGCTGATAGCGACCCAATCTGTACTATTCCTTTATATCTGGATCCAAATGGAGAATTTGATACACCTGGAATTCAGGTAGGTGACACTTTGCTTCACTTCAATTTCTATGATATCAATGGAGTTGGAACTGATATTTTGTCGGAACTCTTAAAGGGAAAACCTTTACTCCTGATCAGCGGTAGTTATACTTGTCCGGTGTACCGAGACAAGATTCCTACAATCAATCAAATTCAGGCAACATATGGCAGCCAGCTCTCTACATTTATTATATACGTCGTAGAGCCGCATCCGGATATTGATGTCAGCCCATATAGTGGTAATGTTTGGACTACATCAGCCAATGTAAGTGAAGGAATACTGTACCGACAACCAACAACATACGGTGAAAGGAAAGCTGTTGCATCTGCCATGTTAAGTGCTATTACTATTGATGTTCCTGTTTTAATTGATGGCCCATGCAATGAGTATTGGATAAACATGGCCTATGCACCGAACAATGCCTACCTGATCAATACGGATGGCTCTGTTTATGTGAAACATGGCTGGTTCAACAAAGCTCCAAAGGATATGATGGCTGACATAGGTAATCTGTTGTTAAATCTCGGTACAGATGATCTGTCTGATAGGGAAGATAGAGAGCTCCTTATTTATCCCAATCCGAGTACCGGTCAATTTGAGATGGAGTCGCCATTTTCCGGTGAATCCTATAATTTGCAATTGCTCAATTACCTGGGACAGGAAGTTTTTTCAAACCATGTTTCCAGCTCCAATAAAATTGTGAAGGTGAACTTCTCTGCATTGGACGAGGGATTTTATTTCCTTAGGTACACTGCTAAAAATAGTGTGTACACAAGCAAATTGATAATCGAACGTTAGCAGCTGTATAAACCAAAAATAGCCCAAGAGCCAGTTGCCATAGCCAATAATAGCCTAGCCAACTCTTCCAAGTTCTAAACTTTGGAAGAGTTTTTTTTATTTTATATTATAGTTTAAGAACTTGGAAGAGTTGGCTAAATATAATCCTCCCTTTGTTATCTTTGCCGCTTAATCCCATTTTACTATCCTATGAGTCAAAATAATTACGAGATTACCGCCGAGGATGGCACATTATTGAGGGGAACCTGCTGGGTCCCTGAAAATGTTGAACGTGTGTTGTTATTAGTTCATGGATTGGGCGAACATATTGGCAGATACCAACATGTAGCAGCCTACTTCAATGCGAGAAATACTGCAGTTCTGGGAACAGATGCCCGGGGTCATGGTAAATCAGATGGCAAAAGAGGGCACGCACTTAATTATGACGTACTCATGGCTGATGTGAAGCTATCAGTTGAAAATGCAACCAATCAATTTCCGGGTGTTCCAATTATTATTTACGGACATAGTATGGGCGGCAATTTGGTTGCGAATTATATTCTTCGGCATGATAGCCAGCCATTCGCGGGCGCCATTCTTTCATCTACCTGGTTCAAGCTCGCATTCGAACCACCAGCTTTTAAAGTTGCGTTGGGTAAGCTTATGTCGGGAATTTATCCAGCTTTTACTCAGGATAATGAACTGGACGCAAATGATCTTAGCAGGGACCCAGCGGTAGTACGAGCATATGAAGATGATCCGCTTGTACATTCCAAAATATCGGCTTCCATGTTTTTTCATGTTTATGAAGCGGGTTATTGGGCGCTGGAAAACGCTGACAAGCTGAACATTCCAGTCTTGGTAACACATGGAAGTATTGATAAACTTACTTCTGCTGAAGCTTCCAAAGAATTTGCCGATAAAGCAGGGGCCAATGCCACATTCCAGATTTGGGAGGGAATGCCTCATGAACCACACAATGATCCTGAAAAAGAGAAAGTATTGGAATGCTGGAATTCGTGGATTGTGGAGCACACCGCAGCACTTAATATAGATGAACCTGCGAATGCATAAGTGGTCCGTTAATATCTTGCTATTGCTGTTTGTCAGCGTATTGATCTCAAGTTGTTCAGACGAAATGAAAGAGCAAAAGAAAATAGACTTACAAGGGCATAGGGGTTGTAGAGGGTTAATGCCGGAAAACACCATTGTAGGATTTATCAGGGCATTGGATATTGGCGTTACTACGCTGGAAATGGACGTGGTAATTTCCAAGGACAATCAAGTATTGCTATCCCACGAACCTTTTCTTTCTCCAGAAATATGTTTCGATTCCACTGGGCAGGAGATAGGTGAGAACATGGAAGATTCGTTCAATATTTACAAGATGAACTATGAGGATATTGCAAAGTGTGATTGCGGATCTAAAGTCAATGAGCGATTTCCAAATCAACAAAAGGTTGTGGCTTATAAGCCTCTGCTATCTGATGTAATTGCTGCCGTAGAGAAATATCGAACGGGAAAATCTCTGCCTACAGTGTACTATAATATAGAGACCAAGTGTCTGCCCGGATCGGATGGAAATTTTCATCCCAACCCTAAAGAATTTGTGGATTTACTGGTATCAGTTATCAAATCTGGGAAGATTGAAAACGTAGCTACGATCCAATCTTTTGATCCACGGACGTTGATGGTCGCCCATAAAGACTATCCGGATATAACGTTGGCATTCTTAATTGCTGAGAGTGCTGAGTATGAAGAAAACCTAAAGTTACTTGGCTTCATTCCTGAGATCTACAGTCCGAATTTCTTCCTCGTCAATGCCGAACTGATGCAGTTCGCAGCAGAGAATGACATGAAGGTTATTCCCTGGACGGTTAATGACAAAGGATCTATGGTAGAATTGCTAAATGCAGGAGTGGATGGACTCATTACTGATTACCCCGATATTGCCAACGACCTGTTCCAACAGACAGGATATACCAGATTATAATTTATTGAGGCCCATTGAAGTGGTAGGCTTTGGGTTGCACAAATGCCCGGATTCCAATATGGGATAAGGTAGCTCCAATACCCGAATTACCTCTTCCAGACCAGGGCAGATTGGCACTTACGCGATCGCAACAATTCCAATAAACAGAGCCTGTATTCATTTTGTTCATAATTGAATCTGCTCTCTCCTTACTTCTGGTATACACTGAAGCCGTTAATCCATAAACAGTGTCTTGCATAAGTGAAATCGCCTCCTTATCATCCGCTACGCTTTGAATTCCTATAAGCGGGCCAAATGACTCTTCTTTCATTATGCTCATATCATGCGAAACGTTTGACAATACGGTTGGCTCAAAGTAATAACCACTTCGATCCATAATATTTCCGCCGGTTCTTAGCTCCGCGCCACGCTCAATAGCTTGGTCTACCTGGGATTTTAGGAAATCCAACTGTGGCTTTCTGGCGAGCGGGCCGATGAATATACCTGGCTCTATCGGATTACCTATTTGGTAGGATTCGACTTCTTTGACAAACTGTTCGATGAACTCATCAATTATTTTCTCATGAACATAAATGCGTTCTACTGAACAACAGCTTTGTCCGGCATTGTAAAATGCTCCTTCTGCGGCAGCTTTGGCAACGTCTTTTACACTGTCTACATCATCAGCTGCATACAACGGGTCCTTTCCACCTAATTCCATCTGACAAGGAACCATTTTAGGCGCTACCTGTTCATAGATATATTTACCGGTATTGTAAGAGCCGGTAAAGAAGTATCCATCCAGGGGCAATTCCAGTAGAACCTTCCCCACCTCTTTGCCGCCAATAATGGTTTGAAAGACATTTTCTGGAACTCCTGCTTCGAACATTAGTCTCTGGATTTCTAAACCAGTAAGAGAGGTAAGTTCAGATGGCTTGTATAATACCGTGTTTCCGCCAATTAATGCCGGAATGAACACATTCACTCCTACCAAGTAGGGATAATTCCATGCCGAGATATTGGCAATGACACCCAGTGGTTCATATTTGATCACTTCCTGTAATTCATCTTCGGCATGAACCACCTCATTACTCAACCACTTCTCAGAATTTTCCAGAAAAAATTTGATTCTCTTACATGCTCCTTTGATCTCTCCAATAGATTGCGCCAATGGTTTGCCCATCTCTTCAGAAAGAACGGAAGCCAATTTATCTATGTTGGTTTTAAGTAACTCACTGAATTTTTCAATCACCTCAATCCGATCTGACAAGGGTTTGGCTTCCCATTCAATTTGTCCCTTTGACAACGATTCAAATTTAGCCTGAATCCCCTCTTTGCTATCCTCAGTCAGGGTGCTGATCACTTCTTCTGTTGCCGGGTTAATTATTTCCATTTAACAAAAATCTAAAAATTGATGATAAATCGAATTCGCGTCTATCAAAGGCTTCTTAGAATTGTAAAAGAATTCCGGATGCCACTGCACGCCCATAACCTTCCCTTTCTCAGTTCCTTTCCATGAAAACGCCTCTACCAAACCATCTTCAGGACAAGTAGCCAACACCTCAAGATCGGTGGCGATATCCTTAATGCCTTGATGATGTACAGAATTTACGTTACCACCGAGTCTATCCCCATACAGTGTGTGTAAAAGTTGGCCATCGTTTAATTCAATTTGATGAGTGTGCTGGTCATATAACTCAGCATCGCGGTGAATTATCGAATCGGGTAGCTGGGTATTGATATCCTGATATAGTGTTCCTCCAAAGTGAACGTTCATCAATTGAAATCCTCTGCAGATTCCAAAGACCGGTTTGTCATGCTCGATAGCATATTCCATAATCTTAAGCTCGTGAGCATCACGAATTGGGTCACCTTTCCATTTTCCATCTTTGATGGGTTCTTCGCCATAAGTTTCAGGTGCGATATCCGTACCTCCTTGAAATACAAAGCCATCTAATTCAGCCATAAACTCATTTAACTCCTTGTCTTTAAGGTCAGGAATGAGAATTGCCATCGCACCTGCCTGAGATAGGTAACGACCCATGTCTTTTTCCAGATAGCACAGGGTTTTTTTACCAAACACCAGTCGTTCTGGTTCGGGGTACATGAATGCAGATGCTACACCTATTTTCTTTACCATAACGTCATTGCGAGGTCGTTCGCCAGTTGGCGAACGACCGAAGCAATCCCCCCATTATTGCACTTCATCACTTAAGTCTTTCCATTCTGGATTCATAGCCCTGATTAATTCTTCCTTCTTCTTACGCGATCCCGCCTTTATTTGTTTTTCTCTAGTAATAGCATCTCCAATTGAAGGGCATTCTTCGTAATAAACAAGTTTACTCAAATTATACTTCGCAGTAAATGCCTTAGGATATTTCTTGACTTTGTGCTCCCAATTCCGCTTGGCTAAATCTGAGGTAACGCCAGTGTAAATGGTCGTGTTATAATCATTTGTTCTCAAGTAAACGTAACCCCCCTTTTTAATTCGCATGGTGCTCAAATTTGGGGGATTGCTTCTCCCTCCCTTCGGTCGGGCTCGCAATGACGTTTACAATAGAGATTCATAAATCCGTTTAAAATCATCCCGTTTTACTTCTATCGGATTATTCGGATGACAAAAATCATCAATCGCCAAATCCGATAATTCCTCAATGTGAGCTGATGTTACACCCTGACTTCCCAAATCTTCTGGTATACCAATAGCAGATTTAAGTTCATTCAATGCATTGATCACTCCTTCAGGAGACTGGTCTTCTAAACTCATCACCTGGGCCATCTTTTTGAACTTTCTTTCTTGTCCTGGAATATTGAACTCCAGTCCTTTGCTGATGCAGATGGCATTGGCCAATCCATGATGCATATCAACTAATGAAGATAGTGGATGAGCCAAAGAGTGCACAATCCCCAATCCCTTTTGAAAGGCAATCGCACCCATTAAAGATCCAATCAACATCTTGGCCCTCGATTCCTCATCTGGTTTGTTTACTGCTGTTTCAAGAGATTCTTTTATCAATCTCATACCCTCCAAGGCAATTCCTTCACAGAGTGGATTAAATCCTTTGGCCAGATATGCTTCCATATTGTGAGTGAGAGCATCCATGCCCGTGGCAGCTGTGATCTTTGCCGGAAGATCATAGGTCAACTCCGGATCGGCGAATACCATTTTTGCCAGGAGGGTAGGGTGGAACAGGATTCTCTTTTTCTTGGTCTCATCTTCTGATATAATAGCACTTCTGCCAACTTCGCTTCCCGTTCCCGCTGTGGTAGGTATTGTAATGAAGTGGGGAATAGGTTCTGTTACATATTTTTCTCCACCAATCAGGTCATCGTAATCAAACAGATCTCTTTTGTTGTTGACGCCCAATGCAATTGCTCTCGCGACGTCCATTCCCGCACCTCCTCCAATTCCAATTATTGAATCACAAGAGGCTGCTTCATATTGTTCAATACCCAGGATCACATCCGATTTTACCGGATTAGGATGAATATCTGAAAAAACCGTTGGATTCAGATTGGCGTTCTTCAAATCTTCAATAACGGACTTAAAGAATTCGAGGTCAGCTACGTTTGAGTCAGTGGCAACAAGTGGTGCTGATAGGTTATTCGATTTAAGATAAGCGCTTAATTCCTTTACGGCACCTGCGCCAAATCTTACATCTGTCGGGAAGCTGAACGAATATATTTGGCATGTGTCCAATGTCTAGATAATTTCAAAGTATCGTTTGAGCTCCCAACTGCTAATTGCTGTTTTACTCCTTTTCTTCACGTGTTTGTTGTAGCGATTGTATTCCCATTCCCTTGTAATCAGGAAATGATCAACAAATTCACTGCCGAAGAGTTCATTTGCGAGCTTTGATTTTCTCATTGCCTTTGTGGCTACTTCCAGAGAATTGGGGAGCTTGCCATATGCAAATTCACGATATCCATTTCCAACAGTATTGGGTTGCTTTAGCTTCATTTTTTTCTTAATACCATAGAGCCCACTGGCCAGACAAGCAGCCATCGTTATATACGGATTGGTATCAGATCCAGGAACGCGCGTTTCAAGTCGTGCAGCCTTGCTGCTGCCCGTGAGGACCCGAAGAGCCGTTGTACGATTGTCCATTCCCCAGGTCAGGGTTGTTGGCGCCCAGGCTCCTTCAACCAATCGCTTAAAGCTGTTGATTGTTGGCGCGTACATGGGAAGAATATGCGGCAAACAATGAAGCTGTCCTGCAACATAACTCTTCATGAGGTCACTCATGCCATTCTTATCTGATCTATTGTAAAATAGGTTGCTAGTCTTCTTTTTGTTCCACAAGCTTTGATGTACATGGCCACTGCACCCTGGTAAGTCGGCATTCCATTTTGCCATAAAACTGGCTACCAATTTGTGTTGATAGGCGATTTCTTTCACGCCTGTTTTGAAAAGTGTGGCACGGTCAGCAGCTTCCAGGATTTCAGAATACAAAATAGCGGCTTCGTAAACACCGGGACCAGTTTCAGTGTGTAACCCTTCCAGCGGGATATCGTAGGAATTCAACCAATCAAAAAGGTTACTGAAAAACGTGTGCCTGGGCTTTTTATTTTTGTTTGAGGCTCCTTTACTTTTTGGCTTGGCCTGGATTTCCAAAATTGGAAATGAGGATCTAAGGATGGAGTAACCAAACATTCCAGGAGTTAGGGGCCTCATGTTCTTAAAATTTTTCTTGTAAAGCGATTGTGGAGTCTCTTTAAAATTGAACCACTCGAACTCTTGCGAGAAGAAAGGCACATACCCCGCGTCTCTGGCTTGTGAATCAATTTTTCTAAGGAGGTTTCTGGGACAGATACCCAGAGGAACATCCTTCTCATCTCTGAAATCACCGAGAAAGAAAGGAATGTCGTTGTCCCAGGGAACTTGTCTGAAAGTGCTCAGATCTATCTTGGCGTTGACATCCGGAAAACCTGTGTGCCAGCCGGTAAACTTTGCCTTGTCATAGAGTTCGTCTGCCATGTCCCAACCAAAGACCACATCACAAAATCCGAATCCATTCTCCAGAATACCCAGGAATTTATCCCTGGACATTACCTTACCCCGCAGAATACCATCTATATCTGTTATAGCGACTTTTACTTTTGCTCCTGAGTATGAGTTAACCTTCTTTATTATCTGCTCTTTCGTCATGAAAATTATTTTTTAGCAATAAACTGAAACCAAACATAGCTTAAACCGATGATTCCGAAATAGATAATTGCCAGTTTGACATTGTATATGCTGATGGCAACCAGGCAAATGCTTGAGATTAACAGAGCCACCGCTGGGAAGATAGGATACATGGGCACTTTGAATGGCCTTTCCATATCAGGTTCCTTTTGTCTTAATGCAAAAAGTGAGATCATTGCTATGATGTACAGTGTGAGCGCCCCAAAGCAGGCGATGGTGATAATCTCTCCGGTCTTTCCAGTGAGCAGAGCAACAATTCCAATACCCATATTAACCAAGAGCGCTTTTGATGGCGTCTTGAATTTGCTGTGAACAACTCCAAGTTGTTTGGGTGCATAACCAGTTCTGCCAAATTGAAACGTGACCCTGCCTGCTGCGAGTATTATTCCATGAAAAGAGGCTACCAATCCAAAGAGGGCAATAACCGAGATTACCTGGTACAAGATATGGTCACTGCCCACCGTATTGGCTATGGCCAGTGGCAAGGGTGAATCAGATGGAGTAGTGCTACCCTCAGGGTAAACAACACCCTCCCATCCAGCCACGCCAACAGAACTGGAGAAGGTAAAAATACATAGAACCACCAGCGTCACAATAGCAGATCCGAATCCAATTAACACGTTTCTCTGCGGATTGATGGTTTCCTCCGCTACATTGGCCACTCCTTCGATGGCCAGGAAGAACCAGATAGCAAAAGGTATTGCGGCAAATACCCCAGCATAGCCATTTGGTAAGGAATTGATCGTTAGATTTTCCATTTCAAAGTGCGGCAATGTAACACCTGCAAATAAGATGAGGCCCAATACTGCCACCACTGTCACAAACAGTTCAAACATGGCAGCCATCTCCACACCATATATATTCAACCCGGTAAAAATGAAATAGGCGACTATGGCTATCGCTAGTATTGGAACGCCGGGCATAAATATGTTTAGATAGGCTCCTATGGCAAAGGCAATGGCTGGAGGAGCGAAAGTGAACTCGATGATCTGTGCCATACCCCCGATGAATCCCCACTTTTTACCCAATGCACGGGTGGCGTAATCAAAGAGCCCTCCCGCCTTTGGAATCGCACATGCGAGCTCTGTATACCCGAAGGTGAAAGTCACGTACATGATAATCACAAAGAAGGTGGCGATGGCCAATCCCAAAGTACCTCCTTCAGCCAGGCCCAGGTTCCAGCCAAAGTAATTACCGGAGATTACATATCCAACGCCCAAGCCCCACAGCATGATGGGCCCCAGGGTTCTTTTTAATTCTCCAGATTCAGGTTTAGGGTTGTCCATTTGGATTTATAAATAAGAATTTCGTAGTAATGTGTCTTAAACTCTAAATTTAGATAATTTCGGGACATGGCGAAACTATATGCGATACCGTTGCTCCTGCTGCTATCGACCTTTTCCAGCTACTCACAAGATTACGGAGTAATTGATTCTCTTAGAAGGATCATAGGTGCGGCAAAGCATGATACTTCCACTTGTATTGCCTATGTAAGATGGGGAGATCAACTTTACCGAAGTGATCCGGATACAGCAGTGGCTCTTTGGCAAAAAGCTCAAGAAATGGCAGAAGTGAATCTCTCAAATAACCCAAGCTCAATTCCCCTAAAAAAGTACTTAAATGCTCTGGCTGAGGCCTTGAATAATATCGGGTACATCTTAGATAATAAAGGAGAAATTCAAGAAGCCTTGGAATACTATTTTCAGAGCCTAGAGATTTTTGAAGAGTTAGGAAAATTGCCGGATGAGGCCGTAGCAGAGTCAGGTAAAAAGGGAGTTGCCGCGTGTTTAAATAACATTGGGGCCATATATGAAGATCAAGGGGACATTGAGAAGGCACTGGAACATTATTTCAAAAGTTTGAAGATCAGAGAACAGCTTGGGTGGAAATTAGGAGTGGCCATTTGTTATAATAACATTGGTATGACTTATCGTAGTCAAGGAGACCTTGAAATGGCGCTGGAATATGTTTTAATGAGCTTCAAGATTAAAGAAGAGATGGGAGATAATCATGGAGTAGGTGTTTGCTTGCAAAACATCGGAGGCATTTATGATGACCAGGGAGATGCAGAAAGAGCATTGGAATACTATTTTAAGGCTTTGACCATTTATGAAGAAACAGGAGATAAGAGAAGAGTAGCTGGATCTTTAAGCAATATTGGGAATGCGTATGATGATCAGGGAGAAACTGAAAAGGGTCTAGATTTCCTTTTTAAGAGCTTAAAAATTAGAGAGAAAATAGAAGATAAACATGGAATAGCCATTTCTCTGAATAATATCGCAGGGATTCTCCTAGAACAAGGGGATGTACAACAAGCTAAAATTCGTATGATTAGGATGATGGAAATATCTCAGGAATTGGGTAACCCAAGACTGATAAGTCATGGTGCACGTATGTTGAACCGGATCGCGAAGGAAGAAGGTGACTATGAGAAAGCGTTGAATATGTATGAACTTCATATAATAATGCGCGACAGCATTAACAACGAAAAAACGCAGAAGGCCACCATTCGCCAACAAACCAAGTACGAGTTTGAGAAAGCACAATTGATCAAGGAACAGGAAGAAAAAGAGGTAGCCCGCTTAGCAGCTGAAGTTACTTCGAGAAGAGATAATCTACAATACTCGATCATCCTCATCGCCATACTCGTTCTGTTTGGTGGTGTACTCTCTTTGGGGTTTGTTAAAGTAAGCCTCAGGATGGCGGAAGGAATTATTTTCTTCTCCTTTCTTATATTGTTTGAGTTCTTACTGGTACTTGCCGATCCATATATAGAACAATGGTCTTCAGGTGCACCTGGATTCAAATTGCTATTTAACGCTGGTATTGCCGCGTTGATCTTCCCTGCTCATGCTTTCTTCGAGGCGCGCCTGAAGCGCAGGCTGGTCATTGCAAAACCATAGTCCAACTATATATTGATGGTAGTGAAGTACTAATCAGGATGGCTAAATACAATGTAGATAATGTACCAATGCTGATTTGGCCTTTTTATATGGCTATTTCCATATTGCTCGCGCTATCTACTTATCTCTTATTCGTCATCTGGCGTGTCTTGTGTAGAGTTGAGTATCGAGGTACTGAGCATCTCGATCCCAATAAAAACTATATTTATTGCATGTGGCACGACAATCTGCTGCCTTATTTTGTCGTCAACGTTCGTTACTCAAAAAAATATATTTGGTTGAATCACCCAGCCTGGTACATGAAACCCGTTCATCTGATTCTCTTTTTTACAGGTACTAAAAAGCTCGCATTGGGATCTTCAGGTAATTCTGGAAAGGAAGCGCTGAAGGAAGTGATTGAACATTTGAGGTTGGGTTACAACACATTGATCACCCCAGATGGACCTTCGGGGCCATTGAAAGAGTTAAAGCAGGGTGTGCTCGATATGAGTGCAGAATCTGAAGTGGAGGTGGTTCCTTTCAAAATAGTAACACCTGTAGCCTGGACCGTTGGTTTCACCTGGGACGGCAAGAGAATTCCCATGCCATTTTCAAAGATCATTGTGGAG